>CAVEAL010000004.1:0-115217 GCA_963613665.1 bacterium
CAAAATGCTCGGCGGAAAAGTGCAGTCAAAAAAGTCCCGCGAGGGACTTTTTTGACAAGCTGAAATGCCGGACGGGATTCGTCCGGCATCGTCATGTTAATTTACTGAGCGATCTCTTCGTAAACAGAAACCTGCTTGCGATCCTTATCCTTGCGCTCGAACTTTACCTTGCCGTCTACGAGGGCGAACAGGGTGTCGTCCTTACCCTTACCAACGTTGGTGCCGGGATGGATCTTAGTTCCGCGCTGTCTGACGAGGATATTGCCGGCCAGGACGAACTGACCGTCTGCTCTTTTAACACCAAGACGCTTGGACTCACTGTCGCGGCCGTTCTTGGTAGAACCCATACCTTTTTTATGTGCCATTAAGGTTACACCTCCATTATCAGTAGTAGCGGGGAAAATTATGCGTTGATGGTTTCGATCTGAACCTTGGTATAAGGCTGTCTGTGACCCTGCGTTCTGCGGTAGCCCTTTTTGGGCTTCATCTTGTAAACGCGGACCTTCTTGCCCTTGCCGTTCTTTACGACGTTTGCGGAAACGGTAGCGCCTTCGATAACGGGAGCGCCGAAAACGGTGCTGTCGCCGTCGATAACTGCGAGGACCTTATCGAACTTAACGGTCTCGCCGGCCTCAACGTCAAGCTTCTCAACGAAGATAACGTCGCCTTCTGCTACGCGGTACTGCTTTCCGCCGGTCATGATGATAGCATGCTTCATAAATTAACGATCCTTTCTTCAGGTCTCGCTCTCATGGGTGCCGGACGTACGCCGGACTTCGACCCATTCAATGCGGCTCGAATAGCATATCACTTCAGCCCTGAATTGTCAAGCATTTTTGCCGCTTACCGTGAGCTTTTAAGGCTTTTTTCGCCGATTATGATGCCGAGATTCATCCTGCGGATTATTTCTGTCATCACTATCGAGACGGAGTACACCGCGACGAAGGTAACGATGCTTATGAGATAGGGATTTACCGTGCTGTCACGGAAGGCGTAGAAAATAAGATATATCATCATCGGATGAAGAAGGTATATGCCGAAGCTGTCTTTTTTCAGCAGAGCATAGGATGCATGCCCCTCGAGGCCCGGAATGCCGATGGGCATGGAAACTGCGAATATAAACAGTATTGAGCCGAACGCCGCAAGGTATCTCAAATGCGCGGAGGCGAGTATGCTGAGCCATGCTGCCGCAGACAGTATCAGACACATGACAAGGTGCTTTCTGATAAACCCTGCGAATTTATCCCAATGGCTGTTTATAAGCGTGCCGGCGTAGAAATACAGAATGTAGTGCAGCGTCTGATGAAGCTGGAAATACGGTGCGCTCCAGCGCGTTCCGATGTACGACATGACGGCAGCTATGGGAAGAATGATGAACGGAGTGCACTTTTCCGTAACATCGCGCAGCAGCGCGCAAAGAATGAAAATACAAAACAGAGACATGCAGAACCACAAATGTCTTGTTAGTCCGCCAAGCAGTGTGCCTCGGATGAGAAACTCATGGTACGACCACGAAACGACTCCGACTTTTATGACCACCGGCGCAACGATGAACGCACTGAAAACATAGTATGGGATCATCAGACGCTTGAATTTGTTCCCGATAAAGCGCAGCCGGTTCTGATATTTTCCTATACTTATACAGTAATCGTAAACGGCGCCGCAGATGCACATGAATATCGGCATCGTTGCCACGGCGAGCACGGCGTACACAGATGCGAGCAGACGAGAGGAAGTTATTTGAGGAACGGCGGCATGATCGGAATACATGACTGTTATGTGCTGGAGCACGACAAGTATTTCCACCGCGACCTTTATGAAATCGTATATCTGCGTCTTTTTGGCTGCTGAAAGCATGTTTTCGGTATCCACCTGCTGACCTCCGATGATGCATATTAAACAATAAGATTTTATCAGAATCGGCCCGGTGCGTCAATAAGCGCCGAAAGCAGAGTTTTTTATGCCGCGCTTGCAAAACACGGACAAACATGACATAATATAATAATTAACATACCTTTGCGAGAAAGGAGAGCATACGAGTGCTGAAAAAACTGCTTTCACGAACCGCGATAACGGCGCTGCTCATTCTGGTGCAGATCGCGTGGATAGCGGCGCTGCTCCTGCGTCTGGGCGACGCAATGCCGATGCTTAACTATATCCTGCGCATACTGAGCCTTGTCGCCATCCTGCACGTCATAAAAAACGACATGGATCCGTCTTATAAGGTGAGCTGGGTGCTGTTCATTGCGCTTTTGCCGCTGTTCGGCGGACTTATGTATGTCCTGTTCGGCAACAAGCGTCCGACAAAAATCGCGCGCGATAAGCTCAACGTTCAGTTTGAGGACACTCAGCGCTACTACAGCCTGCGGCCATCGCTCACCGAGGAGATAGACGACGACGGAGTGCGCGGACTGTTTAAGTACCTCGAATCATACAGCGGCTACAGAGCCTGCCGCGATACGAAAACGGAGTATTTTCCCGTCGGCGAGGACATGTACGCAAGCCTCCTGCCGGAGCTTGAAAAAGCGGAAAAATTCATTTTCCTTGAATATTTCATCATAAATCAGGGGCAAATGTGGGATTCGATACTGGAGATACTGCGCGACAAGGTCGCGCACGGCGTGGATGTGCGCGTCATATACGACGATGTCGGCTGTGCCGACTATATGCCGGCAAAATACTATCAGACTCTGCGAAGCTATGGCATCAAGGCGGTGGCGTTCAATAAATTCGTGCCGCTGGTCAGTATCGTCATGAATAACCGCGACCACCGAAAGATAACCGTCATCGACGGCAAGGTAGGATTTATAGGCGGCATAAACATAAGCGACGAGTATATAAACAAAAAAGAGCGCTTCGGCCACTGGAAGGACACGGGGCTTATGTTCAAAGGACCGGGCGTGGAGAACCTTACGCTCATGTTCCTTGAAATGTGGAACGCCTTCAATGAAAACGAGGGCAGCTACAGCGACTATGTGCCCGTGGAGTACACCGAGAGCGGAAACGCACAGGACGGCTTCGTTCTCAGCTTTTCCGACAGTCCGCTCGATGACGAGAATACGAGCGAAAACGTATATACCGATATACTCTACAGTGCAAACGACTATGTCTATATAACGACGCCGTACCTTGCCATTGACAGCAGCCTGCAGAACGCACTGTGCATGGCGGCAAAGCGCGGCGTTGATGTGCGGCTCATTACCCCGGGAATACCGGATAAAAAGATGGTCTACCGTCTGACGAGGTCGTATTACGCCTCGCTCATCCGTGCGGGCGTGAAGATCTATGAATATACGCCCGGCTTTATCCATGCTAAAAGCTTCGTCTCGGACGATAAGCTCGGCGTTGTCGGCACGATAAACATGGACTACCGCAGCCTGTATCTGCATTTTGAGTGCGGAACGCTCATGTACGACTGTCCCGCCGTCATAGACCTCAGGAATGACGATCTTGCAACGATCGAAAAAAGCCGCAGGATCGAGCTTGGCGACTGCCATACGAGCTTTTTCGGTGAGCTTCTCGACCGCATCCTGCGCGTCCTCGCTCCGCTGCTATAGCAGCAAAAAAACTGCCGCTCTCTGCTGCGGGCTGATAACGAAGTAATATCCAAACAAAGTTATCAGGCGTAGTAAGGGCAAACAGAAAATCACCGGGATTGGTCTGTTACAGACTTTTCCCGGTGATTTTTTATATCCACACATTCGATTTGAACAGTCTTCTTCGGTGCAATGATTGCAGAATATCAAAGGAGGAACGGCGGATGAAGCAAAACTGGTATAATCCGTAATGCCTTGCATGCTGTGACGCGCTGGGCAGGATAAACATCTTCGCCGGAACAAAGCAGAACAGCGCAAGCTACGTCAAGGCGCAGAGAGACATACGCAAATACGCCGCCGACAGGAGCAGCACAAAGGGCAGAGCACCGCCGAAAAATGGCGGGGAGAAGCATAGCATCGAGACACTGCCGGACGGGAAAAAATATGTTCGCGCCGACAGACAGGTCATTTTCGGAAATGATCCTGCATCGTGGAGCGAACAGCTTGAAGATTATATCAACGGCAAGATACGCCGAGGGCAGAATGTCCAGCTTATAGCCGAGGACGGGGATGTGCTCACGCTTACCGCAAAAACCGCCGGTAAAGTTGCGTCACGCTACAGAGACGGCAAAACCATGAGCGACGAGGAATACGCACGCAAGGTCAGCGCCGGAGCGCACATTGACGAACTCGCGCAGGTATCTGCACGAGGCAACAAAACCGTGCCTGATGTTGATGGCCGTCATGGCGAAATGGCAAAGGACGGCTGGAATTACCGAACTGCGTACTTCCTTGACTTTGATGGCAAATATTACAGATGCAGAATTTCTGTTGCACTCGGTTCAGATGGCAAGGCTGTCTATAATATCGGCGCAATGGAAGAAAGAAGCTTCCCCACTGCGCGAAAAGCGCTTAACGGCTCTTCCGCAAAAAGCGGCGCTCTGGGCAGGGAAGCTTCTTCTGAGAACAGTATACGCAGCTCCGAGGAAAATGTCAACGAGAAATTTTCCCGCGAAGTAAAAGACGCAGAAGAGTATTTCGGTACTACCTACAAAATCAAAGAAGCCGGTTATATCTGCACAGACGGCAAAATGCTTGATTTTTCAGGCAGGCACGAGGGAGCGCCGGGCGGCTACAGAACGGTTGACCACCGTGATATAACAGACGCACTCGGTGAAGACTACGGCGACGGCGACTACAGCGGCGGCATGGTCAAATTCATGAGCGAGGGCAACATCCGCGTTTCGCCCGAGATCGGCGGCATAAATCTGTCAGTTGCGCCGAACAAGTCTCAGCGCAGCACGCTTGACAGATACATATCGTCGTTCAGAGGCGAGGTCGTACTTGATATCGACAACACAAACGGTGATACCGTCGCGTCGGTCGAATATCCGAAATACACTCACTCGTCGGTCGTTCTCAAAGATATAGACGATTATTTTAACAAGGGTAAAGTACCTGAGCCGTTTACAAGCGGGGTGAAGTATTCGCTTGAGGGCAAGAACAAGGATGGCATTGAAGTCTATACGACAAGTGAAGATGTTCGTTCACTTACGCGCAAAGAGCGTCAGAAAAAATTCCTTGAAATCATGCAGAATGAGTATAGGGGAAGAACAGCTAAGTTTAATCGAAACGGGCATACTTATTATGCAACGTTCGATGAGAACGATATTCGAAAAAATATCTATGGTGATAAGCGCTCGTCAGGAAGAGGTTATAATGCCAAACTGAAAGTCGGTGCTGATGGCAACGTATTTGAGCTCGTTGAAAATTCAAAATACGATGGCAGTAAAGTTGAACAGGGCAAAAACATTCAAGCTCATAAGCAAGTGCGGTATTGGGATTACTTTGTTAAAACTGTGCAGATTGACAATGAAGTATTTGACCTGCTTGCAAATGTACGCCGCAAGTCAGCCGGAGACTATGTGTATTCGATACAGCTGCGTGCGAATAAATCAATAGAGGCATCCGCCGCGCAGCAACCTGACCAAAAGGCCGGCATCAATAAGGCGGCAAATGCCTCTGAAAACAGTATACGCAATACTTCCGAAAATGTCAACGAGAAATTTTCCCGCGAGCCGGAGAGGCTAAACGAGCTGCGGCGGCAGAATGAGCAGCTGCGCGAGCGCGTGGACTACTGGAAGCGGCAGACAAAGCCGACGAAGGTCAGGCAGCTGCGCATGGACGATATCCGCAGGCTGGCAAAAGAGGTCGTTGAGATGAGCGAAACAGACCTCAAGCCGAAGGATATCACCGAGGGGCTTACTGAACTGGGCAAGTATCTTCTCAACGAAAAGGAGCTGCGCTACACCGATGTCTCCAAGATAGCGGAGGATATCGCCGCAGACGTTATCGAAAACGCGACGGCTATAGCCAACGAGGAAGACACAGCTATTAACAATGAGCTGCGTGACTATCTCAAGCGCGTTAAATTGCGCAATGACGGTTCAGCCGAGTTTGAAAGCATACGCAGCAGCTATAAGCGGCGCATAATGTTTGACAAAAACGGGCTGGGCGTAGATACAGCGTATATGGAGCTGCATGATATGTTCGGTGAGGGCTATTTCCCCGAGGATATCATTAATCCGGCAGACCAGCTCGAGCGCATAGCAGAGGTGCTTGACAACACCGCGCCGAGATACGCAAATCCCAACGGCTATTATGCTAAAGAGGCTACGGAGTTTTTACGCAATTACATCATTGACAGTATGCTCGGCGAGGATATGCGGCAGGCTGCGCCGACTTATGCCGACAAAGCAGAGGCAAAGCTTGCAGCGACAAAGGCGGAGTACACAAAGCGGATAAACAAGGCTGTTGCAAATGAGCGCCAGCGCGGCGAGAAGCGTTTGCAGCGGCTTTTTTGATTCGGAAGGTGATCTTACAATGCATAATTGCGGCCACAAATCATCTCGCCTTTTGCCGTGATCTATGGTAGAATAGACTTACGCAAACGGCGACAGTCCGAAAAGCGGCAGAGCCGTTGACATGGGATAAAACAAATTAAGGAGATTTGAACGTGAAAGGAATAATTTTGGCAGGGGGGACAGGCACGAGGCTGTACCCGCTGACACTGGTGACAAGCAAGCAGCTGCTGCCGGTATATGATAAGCCGATGATCTACTATCCGCTGTCAACATTGATGCTGGCAGGCATCAGGGAGATACTGATCATTTCCACACCGGCGGATCTCCCGAATTTCCGCCGTCTTCTCGGTGACGGAAGCATGTTCGGACTGAGCCTGTCATATGCAGAGCAAGCGTCGCCCGACGGTCTGGCGCAGGCATTTCTTATCGGCAGGGAGTTTATCGGTGACGCGGCCTGCGCCATGGTTTTGGGCGACAACATATTTTACGGCAACGGCTTCGGAGCCCTGCTGCGCACGGCGGCGGACAATGCCGAAACCGGCGGCCGAGCGACGATCTTCGGCTACTATGTAACGGATCCGGAGCGCTTCGGAGTTGTCGGCTTTGATGACGGCGGAAGAGCGGTTTCGATCGAAGAAAAGCCCGTGCACCCTAAGAGCAGCTACGCCGTTACGGGACTTTACTTTTATCCGAGCCGCGTCAGCGACAAGGCGGCGCAGATTGCACCGTCTTCCCGCGGTGAGCTTGAGATCACTACGCTCAATGAGATGTATCTGAAGGAGCGGCGGCTGGATGTACAGCTGCTGGGGCGCGGCTTTGCGTGGCTGGATACCGGCACGATGGATTCGCTGGCAGAAGCGACCGATTTCGTGCGGGTCATCCAGAACAGACAGGGCATTGAGATATCGGCACCGGAGGAGATAGCATATCGCAACGGCTGGATAACGCAGGCCGAGCTCCTGAAGGCTGCCGGGCGCTATGACAGATCGCCCTACGGAGTACATCTGAAGCGGGTAGCAGAGGGTAAAATTAAGTATTGAAGAACGAGGTCAGAAATATGACGATACTTGTTACGGGCGGAGCCGGATTTATCGGCGCAAATTTCATTTACTATCTGCTGAGCGAACATCCGGCGGAACGGGTGGTCTGTGTAGACTGCCTGACATATGCAGGTAATCTATGCACGCTGAAAGAGGCGCTCAAACGCGATAATTTTGCTTTTTACAAAGCAAATATCTGCGACAGAGCGGCGATCTACGGTATATTCGAAGCGGAGCATCCGGATATCGTCGTGAATTTTGCGGCGGAAAGTCATGTTGACCGTTCGATCGAGTCTCCGGAGATATTCCTGCAAACCAATATCCTCGGGACGCAGGTGATGATGGACGCCTGCCGCAGGTACGGAACTAAGCGCTATCATCAGGTTTCGACCGATGAGGTATACGGTGATCTGCCGCTTGACCGCCCGGATTTGTTTTTCACGGAAGAGACGCCGATCCGCACCTCCAGCCCTTACAGCGCATCCAAGGCGTCGGCCGATCTGCTGGCTGCGGCTTATTTCCGCACTTACGGACTTCCCGTAACCGTTTCAAGATGCTCCAATAACTACGGGCCGTATCAGTTTCCCGAAAAGCTGATACCTCTTATGATAGCCAATGCCCTGAACGATAAGCCGATGCCGATCTACGGAAAAGGCGAGAACGTTCGTGACTGGCTGTATGTCGGCGATCACTGCCGTGCCATCGACCTGATCATCCGCAATGCCGAGCCCGGCAAGGTGTACAACATAGGCGGGCACAACGAGATGAGAAACATAGATATTGCAAAGCTGGTCTGCCGCCGCCTTAATAAGCCGGAGAGCCTGATAACATATGTTGCAGACAGAAAGGGTCACGATATGCGCTATGCCATTGACCCTGAGAAGATACACCGCGAGCTCGGCTGGCTGCCGGAGACACGGTTTGAAGACGGTATCGAAAAGACCGTGCAGTGGTATCTGGAAAACCGCCGGTGGTGGGAGGATATCCTCTCCGGAGAGTATCGGAATTACCGCGAAAAAATGTACGGCGATCGTAAGGAGATAAAGAAGTGAAAGCATTTGTCACCGGTGCCAGCGGACAGCTCGGTCATGACGTGGTGAGGGAACTTGCAAGGAGACAATATACCGTTGTCGGAAGCGGACGATCTGCGATCAGCGGCTGCCCTGACGCGGCCGTGTCGTATCTTCAGCTTGATATTACCGATGCAGGGGCCGTGCGGCGGGCGATAGAAGTCGCTTGTCCCGATGTCGTTATCCACTGTGCGGCATGGACGGCAGTCGATAAGGCGGAGCTTCCCGGGAACAGGGATGCGGTGCGCGCCGTCAATGAGGGCGCATCGCTCAGCATCGCACAGTGCTGCAAAGCGCTCGGCTGCAAAATGATCTATATCAGCACCGACTATGTTTTTAACGGCCGGGGAGAAAAACCGTGGGAGCCTGACTGTAAGGACTATGCGCCGCTCAATTGGTACGGTCAGACGAAACTGCTCGGTGAACTGGCCGTATCGGAAACGGCGGATAAGTTTTTTATCGTCAGAACGGAGTGGGTATTCGGCGAGAACGGCGGAAACTTTGTAAAAACCATGCTTGAGCTCGGGAAAACGCATGACAGGCTCAAGGTAGTGTGCGACCAGATCGGAAGACCTGCCTATACGCCTGATTTAGCCCGCCTGCTGGTCGATATGGCCGGGACCGAGAGCTACGGCTATTATCATGCAACAAACTCAGGGGAATATATAAGCCGCTGCGATTTTGCCCGTGAAATTTTCAGGGCAGCCGGATATTCTACGGAAGTAATTCCGGTCACCACCGCAGGGTACGGAGCATCAGGAGCGAGCCGCCCCCTTAACGGCAGACTGGATACCAGGAAGCTGACTCAGGCGGGCTTTGAGCCGCTGCCGGACTGGAAGGACGCGCTCAGGCATTTTTTGCTGCACAAGGAGAATGATAATGAGACAAATACGGGTAACACGCTGTGAGATAGAAGGGCTGGCCGTTATCGAGCCGACAGTCCATTGCGACGCGCGCGGATATTTCATGGAGACGTACAATCAAAATGACATGCGGGAAGCAGGACTGCATATGGCATTTGTGCAGGACAATCAGTCCATGTCAGGCAGGGGAGTGCTGCGCGGGCTGCACTATCAGATAAACCACCCGCAGGGCAAGCTGGTGAGGGTCATTTCCGGGAGCGTTTTTGATGTGGCGGTAGACCTCAGACCTGGCTCGCCGACCTTCGGAAAGTGGCACGGCGAGACACTTTCGGCTGAAAACAGGAAGCAGTTTTATATTCCGGAGGGCTTTGCCCACGGCTTTTATGTGCTCAGCGATACGGCTGAATTTGTCTATAAATGCACGGATTTTTACCGCCCGGGAGACGAGGGCGGTCTGCGCTGGAACGATCCCGATATCGGGATAGAGTGGCCGCTTATACACGCAGCGGAGCCGATACTGTCCGAAAAGGATAAAATAAACCCGTTTTTACATGAACTGCAAATAAAATAAACGAAAAAAGAGCCCGGTAAGAACCGGGCTCTTTTTGCGTTATAGGGTTATTACAGCCAGCCGCCGGAGACGTTCATCACATGTGCCGTGACGTACTTCGACTCGTCCGAAGCGAGGTAGAGCGCCATGTAAGCGATATCCATAGGCTCGCCCAGCCGCTTTATCATGCAGTTTGTCGTGTAGCGGGACTGCGTTTCAGGGGTGAGGAACTTCGCAACGGCCTCGGTAGCGATGATGCCGGGGTTGAGCACGTTGACGCGAACGCCTGCGTGAGCGACCTGACGCGCCATCTGGCGGCTGAGGTGATTGATGCCGGATTTCGCAACGCCGTAGCCGACCTGCGTTTTATCGGGGCAGACGGCTGCGACCGAGCCGATGTTTATGATGCTGCCGGAGTGCTGCTTGAGCATTGCCTTGTTAAGCGCCTCCTGGCAGGCGTTGAACACCGTCGAGAGGTCAACGCACACGGTTTTTTCAAATTCCTTGTAGGTGCATTTGGTTATGTCAAGATCCTTGCGGGGATTTGATTCGCCGAAGTTGTTGACGAGAATATCGAGGCGGCCTTCCTTGGCAAGGCACTCGTTTATCATGCTTCTGTGTGTTGCGGGCTCGTGCGCTTCAAAATATACGAGTTCTGCCTGACCGCCGCGTGCACGGGCGGCTTCGACCGCGGCCTTGCCGGTCTCCATATTGCGGCAGGCGTAGTATACCTTTGCGCCCTCATCGACAAACAGATCGGCGATCGCGCGGCCTATGCCTCTGGTACATGCCGTTACCAGAGCTACTTTCCCTTCTAATCGGTTGCTCATATTATGCGGTTCCTTTCTGATAAAATTTTAAAATGTGAGCTAAGAGCTGCTGCGTTAAAAAGACGTATCAAAGATTTGCGCCGTAGTCCGCAACGATAGCCTGACCGTTTATGGGCGCCGAATCGTCGCTGCACAGGAACAGGAGTATCTTTGCAATGTCAAGATCGGAGCAGGTGCCGACTGCCAGGGTGGAGTGACTGGCCGTGGATGCCTGCATTGCTTTTGCGGCCTTCGTGTATTTGCCTCTTGACTTCATGGCGCGCTGGGTCATCGGTGTCATGACGGTGCCGGGACATACGCAGTTTGCGCGGATCTTCTGCTCACCGTTTGCAAAACGCAGCGCGATATGCTTGGTCAGTGAGATCTCGGCACCCTTGGAGACCGTATATGCGGCGCTGCCGTTGCCGGTCACACCGCCGACGGAGGCGACGGTCGCAATGGCGCCGTAGCCCTGAGCGACAAACTGCTTGACGATCGCGCGGGTAACATACATCGTACCCTTTACGTTTACGCCGAGAGTCATATCGAGGTCAGCGGTAAGAAAATCGTCGATAGGTCTCATCGCAACGTCGAGGACGCCTGCAATATTGGCCAGTGCGTCGATCCTGCCGTACTTTTCGATGCCCGCCGCGACTGCGGCCTTTACGGCATCGTTATCGGTAATGTTTACAACGGCAGATAAGACGTCTCCGCCTGCGGCTTTTATGCTCTCGGCGACGCTTGCAAGGTTTTCCTCGTGCATGTCAACCATTATGACGCTTGCGCCCTCCTGAGCAAAGAGCTCGGCTGTTTTTGCGCCTATGCCGGAGCCTGCGCCGGTTACGAAACAGACCTTTCCATCGAGTCTACCCATTTGTTTCTCCTTTGCTGATAATGCAGAATAAATTATGCCGTGGGCGAGCCTTGTGCGGATGCCCGCCTGCTTGCTTTACTTTAGCGGCCATTCCATGCCTATGCGCTCGCACTGACGCTCTGTATCCCAGAAAAAGCCCCAGTCGGGCAGATGCCGGATGCGTGCGGTGTCGGCAGGCGACCATGTAACGATCTCGCCTTTTTTGTACAGTGCGTCGATCTCCTCGTCGGTGTAGCCGAAGCTTTCGAGAACCTCGCGGTTGTGTTCGCCGAAGCAGGGAGCGGAGGCAACTATCTGAGAGGGATTGTTTTTAAAGCGGTTCGTAATGCCTATGCCCTTCATGTCGCCGAATATCTGATCCTCCCACTCGACGAGGTTTTCGCGCTCGGCGTACTGCGGATCGTTTTCGATGTCGCCGGGCTCATAGGCTCTCTGGTTGGGAATATTGGCCTTGTTGAATATCGCTTCAAGCTCGTCGCAGGTGTGCTCGGCACAGAACTTTGCAAGAGCGGCGTCCGCCTTCTGACCCATGGGAGTGTTCAGCGGGAAGCCGGGGATGCCCTTCGGCAGACCCGGAGTGACGCCCGGAGTGCCGACACCGATAATGGGGTAGCCCTTTTCGACCGGACCGGGGCCGTTTATTGCGACGAAAAGCTGCTTGTTGTCCTTGGTGGTATAAAACGAGAAGCATGCGGCAAGGTCGGAGCGGTTGCCTGTGCGGTAGGGGACCGGCTCGCCGTCCTTGGGATAACCCTTGTTGTACCAGAGCACCGGATAATTATCGAGCAGGCGGAACATGGTGTCGTACTGCGCGACATCGCAGGATTCGCCCTTGCCGGTCTTGAGCGCGTGAACATACGCGGACAGAGCCGTCATGCAGGCGTTGTAGGCCGTGACATAGTCGGACAGATACGGGTTTATCTTCAGCGGGGGAGAGTCGGGAGAAGCACCGTTCATGTACATATAGCCGCCCATCGCCTGACCGGAGACATCATAGGATGCCTTGGATCTGTACGGGCCTGTCTGGCCGTAGCCGGAGACGTGGACTATGCACAGCTTGCTGTTGACGCCCCAGCATACCTCATCAGTCAGACCCATGCGGGCATAGGTGCCGGCCTTGCTGGATTCTATCCATATGTCGGCCCATTCGAGGCATTTCTTGAATATCTTTTTTCCGGCGGGAGTGCGGGGGTTGCAGGTGATGGAAAACTCGTTGCGGTGGTTCTGCGACCAGCTTGTGGTGCCGCGTGTACCGCAGGATATCGTCGGCGCTTCCGACTGGAGGACCTTTGCACCCATCTCGGCCATGAGGCAGCCGGCGAAGGGACCTGCGATGGCGGTTCCCGATACAAAGACCTTTACATCGTTCAGAACGCCGAAGTTCGGATATTCATTGAATTTCTGCGTGAGCCTGCAGTCGATTTTTTTGAAACTCATATGCTTTCAGCCTCCTTTTATTCGATAAGCTGCCATGAGCTGATACGGATCAGTAATGGCAGCTTATCACGGATTACGATTTAATTATTTTTTCTTGGGAGGATATTCGAGACCGATGCGCTTTGCCTGCCTCTCGGGATCCCAGAAGAAGTTCCACTCAACGAAGTTCTTCCTCTTTGCGGTCTCTGCGGGTGTCCAGGTAGCAAGCTCGCCCTTCTTGTACAGGGCGTTGATCTCCTCCTCGGTGTAGCCGAAGCTCTCGAGGACTTCGCGGTTGTGCTCGCCGAAGCAGGGAGCGGAGGCAACGATCTGGGAAGGATTCTTCTTGAAGATATTGGTCAGGCCGATGCCCTTCATGCGGCCGAAGCACTGGTCGTCCCATTCGACGATGTTTTCGCGTGCTTCGTACTGGGGATCCTTTTCGATGTCAGCCGGGCCGTAGGCTCTCTGGCAGGGAATACCGGCCTTGTTGAAGATCTCTTCGAGCTCATCGCAGGTGTGCTCTGCGCAGAACTTTGCGCACAGCTCGTCTGCCTTCTTGCCGCGCGGGTCGAACAGCGGGAAGCCGGTGCACTCCTTCGGAACCTCGGGGCTGGTGCCGGGCTTGGGCATGCCGATGATGGGATAGCCGCGCTCTACGGGACCCTGACCGACGATGGCGACGAACATTGCATTGCCTTCCTTGGTGTCGTAGAAGGAAAAGCAGGCGGCCATGTCGCTCTTGTTGCCGGTGCGGAAGGGTACGGGCTCACCCTGCTTGGGATAACCCTTGTTGAACCAGTTTGCGGGGTAGTTGTCGAGCAGACGGAACATGGTGTCGTACTGTGCAACGTCGCAGGAATCGCCCTCGCCGCTGTTCTTGGCGTTGATGTAGCCGGCCATTGCGCAGATGCAGGCGTTGTAAGCGGTGATGTAGTCGGAGAGATAGGGGTTTACCTTCAGCGGGCCGGAGGTGGGGGAGATGCCGTTCATGTACATGTAGCCGCCCATTGCCTGACCGGATACGTCGTAGGAAGGCTTGTTCTTGGACGGGCCGAACTGGCCGTAGCCGGAGACGTGCACGATTGAGAGCGCCTTGTTGTGCTTCCAGCAGACATCGTCGGTAAGACCGCGCTTTGCATAGGAGCCGGGACGGCCTGCCTCGATCCATATATCCGCCCACTCGATGCACTTGAGGAATATTTTCTTGCCGGCGGGAGTTGCGGAGTTAATGGTGATGGAGTATTCGTTGCGGTGGTTCTGGGACCATGCAAGAGTGCCGCGAGTCTGGCAGGCGATGGTGGGAGCCTCGGCCTGGAGGACCTTTGCACCCATCTCGGCCATCAGGGAGCCGGCGAAGGGGCCTGCGATGTTGGTGCCGGTAACGAAAACCTTGACACCCTTGAGAACGCCGAACTCGGGATACTCGTTGAATTTCTGAGTCAACTTGTTGTCGATCTGTTTCATTGAGAAATTCCTTTCTTTAATTTTGTATTAACTATCCTGTCTGAACAGGTATCAGGTCTTGGGTTCTGCCTTTGCGTGCACGGTGGGCAGCATGAAGCAGACGATGATGCCGACCGCAACGCAGGCCAGCTGGACGAGTGCCACGGAGTGCAGGGCGCTGACTGCGGCTGCGGGAACCGCCATACCGGTCTCAGCCTTGGCAGCCATGCCGGTGACGAACATGGGCACAAAGATGGCAACTCCGAAGGGAGAGCACATATCCTTAAAGACGTTGAACGTGCCGGAAGCGGAGGCAGACTCCGTAGGAGCGACGCCGGAGAGCGCGACCTTCATGAAGATAGTCGTATTGCCGCCGAGGCCGAGGCCGACGAAGAACAGTGCGCCGCCCATGGTGAGCAGGCCTGCGGTTTCGCCGATGAGAAGCATGATGCCGGAGCCGATCGCAACGAAGACGAGTGCGATAACCGCGACCGTTCTGGGCTCTTTCTTATCGGCCATGGGTCCGAGGACGATGGTGCCGATAGCCATGCCGAGGTATTCAATGCTCATAGCGACAGCGGCAACCGAGGCCTTGTCGATAGCGTAGCCGAAGCGGATGATCTCGGTCAGGCATGCGGTCATAAGACCCTGGGTGAGGAACATAACGATAACGGGAAGAACAAAGTTCTTGCGGGTGATGAACTTGCCGTTGAGGATGGGGCTTGCAGACTTCTTCTCGACAGCGTAGAGGATGAAGAAGGAGACGACTGCAACGCCGAGAGCCGCGAGGGTAGTCACATTGACCCAGCCGTTCTGCTGGCCGAAGGTGGGAACGCAGACAAGTGCGCCGAACATGAGCAGAACGAATGCGGCGCCTGCCCAGTCAAAGCCCTTCATGGAGCCCTTGGGAACGTTGGGGTTATCCTTGACCTTGACAAAGCAGATGGCAAGGGAGATAACGCACAGTGCAACGCAGATCCACATGACTATGCGCCATGCATCGGCGGTGCCGATAAGCTTCATGACGATGCCGCCGAGGGTAGGTCCGAAGATGACCATGCCGCAGGCAAGCGCCATGTAGATAGTGAAGCCCTGACCCATCTTCTCGGGAGGGAACTCGGTCATGATGTAAGCCATGACGACGGGGGCAATACCGGCAGCGCCGATACCGACCATGAAACGGAATACGAGCAGCAGGGGAATGTTCTGCGGGCAGATGGCGATCAGTGCCTGACCGACGGTGTAAAGGCACATGGCGCCGAGCAGGACCTTTCTGCGACCGATAGCGCCGCCGAGCTTGCCCATGATAGGTGCCATTGCGGCTGCTGCCAGAGAATATGCAAGGGTTATGAAAGTCAAAGAGGTGTCGGCATTCCACGCCGTTGTTATGGCGGTGGGAACGGAGGCCGTAAAGCCGCCGCAGAGGCTGAGTACCGCAGCCGCTATCGCGTACGGCACGAAGCCCTTCATATAAGTATTGTTTTTGTTTGCCATGTTTTTTCTCCTAAGTCTCAATATTGTTGAGGTTCTCAAACTGACCGGTCAATTTTGTTCCGTGCAGCCGTGTCAGAAGCCTTTTTTGAGGCTTTCCTCGATGATCCGGCTGCGCACGACCTTCCCGTTTTCATTGTGCGGGATATGGTCGGTAAATTCAATTGATTTCGGGATCTTGTACGGGGGGAGATAGTTAAGCGCAAATTTGATAAGCTCCTTTGAAGTCATCGGCTCGCTCGTTTCGACAAGAGCATGTATGCGGTGCCCCCAGTCCTTATCGGGGAGACCGACCACTACGGCATCGACGACCTTGGAGTGCTTTTCCAGCACCGTCTCCACCTCTGCGGCAAATACGTTTTCACCGCCGGTGACGATCATGTCGCTGCGCCTGTCGGCAAAGTAGAGGTATCCGTCTTCATCGACATAGCCCATATCGCCGACGCTTTTATAGCCATTGCCGTCGCTTTCTATCGGAGCAATGTTCATATATTCGACCTTGGGACTGTTTTCGCCCCAAGACATATATATGTTGCCTGTCTCTCCGACGGGGAGCTCCTTTCCGTTATCGTCACGGATGGATATCCTGCCGCAGAGCATTCTGCCGACGCTGCCCGGGTGACTGAGCCACTCGTCGCCGCGGATGTGCGTCATGCCTACGCATTCGGTCATCGAATAGATCTCATACAGCCTTTCCGGGCCGAGTACCTCGAGCCATTCGCGCTTGAGGTCTGCCGAGCACACCCCGCCCGTATGGCACAGCACCTTCAGACTGTCCAGATCATCCGCGCAGAAGCCGGGCATTCTGATTATGCGCTGCATGAGCGTCGGTACCATCTGAACGTATTCTATACGGTACTTCTTTATGGAGCCGACTATCGTAGCGGCATCGAGGCTTGCCGGCATGACGAGCGTGTTGCCGCAGTACAGTCCGTTGAATGCTGCCGAGTGCGGAGCTCCGTGAAAAAGGGGCCCTGCGAGCAGCTGGCGCATTTCAAAGCCCATGCCCGATACGGTGAACCATGCCTTCAGTCCCTCGTCACTCTCTCCGGCAGGCATATTCTGCTGGATGACCTTCGTCTTGCCGCTGGTACCGCCTGAGCAGTTGGCGAGATTGGGAACGGCAAGTATATCGGGCGGCATTTCGTCCGACAGACCGGCGCAGAGCTCGCGGAGCTCCGACGTGCTGAGCGAGGGGTAGCCCGCGGGCCGCTTTCTGTTCGTCACGACCAGAGCCGGAGCGACGCAGCCGCATATCTCGGCCATGTTGCGCTGCGGAACGCGGTTGGATACCGGAACATAGCATGCTCCCGCCTTCCAGATGCCGAAAGCAAGCGCTATATGAGTCGGAATATTGGAGAGCGCCGTCAGAACGCTTTTGCCCGGACCGATGCCCTGAGCGATGAGATACCATGCAATGCGGTTTGAAAGCGTTTCAAGTTCGCGCCACGTCATTACGCTTTCCTTGTTTTCGGGAGAAATGTATATGATCGCAGGAGCATCCGGCTTAACGGCGGCTATGTTGGCAAGCTGACGGCCGGGAGTAAAAAAGCTTTCCGTACCTTTATTGAAAATGTTGAGGTGTGATGTGCTCTCCATGATGACAGACTCCCATTAATTCTTGTTTATACGGACCGGCTGCAGCCGGAGCCGGAAAATTATGCGGGCTGGTTGTTGGGACGGTAGCCGCCGTCGATCTGGAGGCAGATACCGGTGATGTAGGATGCTGCGCTGGAGGAGAGGAACATGATGCCGTTGGCAATGTCCTCAGGCTGTGCAAAACGCTTGATGGGGATGGTGTCGCCGATGGAATCCTTTGCAAACTGCGGAAGATTTGCAACGAGGTCGGTCGCTACGACGCCGGGTGCTACTGCGTTGCAGCGCACGCCCTTGTTGGCGAATGCGTAAGCGATGGACTTGGTCATGGCGATAAGTCCGGCCTTGGATGCGGGGTAGGGCAGACCGGTGGCGGGGCTGTAAATGCCTGCAACGGAGGCGGTGTTCACGATGCAGCCCTTGGTCTTTACGAGGTAAGGAATGGCATACTTGCTCATGGTGTAGGGGGCCTTCATGTTAAGATCACAGACGGAATCCCACTCGGACTGCTTGAGCTTTGTAAGCCAGGTGCTGGAGTCAATGCCGGCGTTGTTGACGAGAACGTCAAGACGGCCCCACTTTGCCTCGATCTCCTTGTACAGCTCCTGAACAGCCTTGTAGTCGCACAGGTCGATGGCCTTGGTCATGACTTCGTAATCGGGGTTGATCTCCTTGAGCGCGGCCAGCGCCTTTGCGCCGGTCTCTTCATAGTGGCTGAGGAAATAGACCTTTGCACCTGCGGCGAGAAAGCCCTTGACTGCTGCAAAGCCGATGCCGCGGCTGCCGCCGGTTACCAATACTACCTTACCGTTGAATTCATTTTCAAACATTTCGATATTCCTTTCTTAATACAAGTTTTTTACGTTTTTCCGGAGCTTTCCCGTAACTCCGGATCAGTATTACCGGTATTGCTTCGTTATGGAACGATAATATTTTAACATTGTTTTTTCGACAGTTTAGGGCTTTTCTTTAGGCTTTTATTCAGTTATTCCTGACAAAAAATCGAGACTGGCAAACACTGATCTGCACAATAATTAACAAAGAGCTACACCGCTGTAAAGGCGCAGCTCTTTGCTAAAAATAAAAACAGAGGAAACCGTCTTCTTACGGATGGTTTCCCTCTGTTTAAACATTATATTGAGTTTCAGGACTGCTTTTTGCAGCGATCCTTCGGCATGGTTTCCGTTATCAGTCCGAAAAGATCCGTCAGATAGCAGAAGCACAGGGCTATGCGATCCGGAGATTTTTTCTCCATTTCGGCAAGAATACCGTTCATGGATTCATTTGCGATGTCGGCATACAGTCCGTTGAGATACACTACCGGCGGCTCCGACGGAACGGAAAACTGGTCGAGCCTGAGGTAGGGATTTGCTATCATGTAGACATAAATGCCCGAATTTGTGCGCGTCTCGACGATCTCCAGCTCGCTGCCGGAGGCGGGGATATAGCGGTAGCGGTGAAACGGGCCGAGATTTATCAGCGTGCTCGGGCGCAGAGCGTACTCCAGACCGTTGACCATGAGCTTACCCTTGCCGGAGCGGACGAGAATAAAGGTCTCGTCGTGGTTGCTCATATACATCGTCGGCGTTTTTATCCGTTTGATGCAGGCCTTTATATCGTCGGGGAGGACATTGTTGACAAAATAATCGTGTGCGCCGGACAGAACGCCGCGGCTGTAGGCGGAAGCGGCATCGTTATTTTTCGCGGGGGAGCTTTCTTTAGCCATTTGCCTTCCTCCTCATATTTCTTTTTTTCTTGAACTCACCGGGCGAAACGTTGTTTATCGAGTAGAACACTCTGCCCATGGTCCGGTCGGAGCCGAAGCCGGTTTCCATCGCAATATCCACCGTCGGCAGATCGGTCGTCGTGAGCAGCGCCTCGGCATAGCGGACGCGAAACAGTGACAGCACCTGCTTGTAGCTTGAGTTGAAGCGGGTCTTGAACTGAACGCGCAGTATATTCTCCGACGTGTACAGCGCCTTTGCAAGCGCTTCGGCGTCGATGGGCTCGGCCATGTTCTCGTACAGATAGCTTATCGCGGAAATGAGAGTTTCGCTCATGATCATTCCGCGGTATATCCGGCCGTTTTTGCCGTCGCAGAGCATTTCGTTGAGGTAGCTCTGCGGCGTTGTGCCCGTGAGTGCCTTGAAACGGCGGAAAAACGTTATCTCCATATTGAATCCCGATATGGAGGAGACGTAGTCAAACGGCAGGCTGTCATAAAGAAAATATGACATGGCGAGCACGATGCGCATACGGTTGAGAAACTGGTTGAAATTGAGCCCCGTTGCGACAAGCAGCGCATGATTGAGTGCCGTCTCGTCCGCAGTGGGATCGACAGCCTCGGCAACACTTGCGGCCGTGAGATTTGCCGTGCTGTGAGCCGCGATATAGAGGCTGGCCTTTCGGCTGAGCGGCAGCTCCTCAAATTTGTATTTGGAGCGCTGCATATGTGCTGCGCGATTGTACAGCAGCTCGATCTTCCGCAGGAAAGAGCTCCTTATGACGGCAGAGCCGCAGCTGTTTTTCTTTGAAAGCTGCCTGAACTGCTCAAAAAGGCGGATGATATCCTGTATAAGCTCTCCCTCGGGGCCGATCACCGGCCGGGCCGTGACGATAGCGATCTCGCCGCTGGAGGATATGCTGTTGAACATGAAGTAGCTGAGAAGCTGGTATTCAAAGGCGCATACCCAGATGTTCAGCTCATCGCCGAAATCGGGACATATGGTCAGAACCTGAGAGCTCTGCAGCCAGCATACGCAGCCGGCCTGCACCGGAAATTCCTCACCGTTGATGACGAAATTGCCGCTGCCGCTGCGGATGAGAATAAAATAGCTGTCAAACTCCATTACGGGGCACATTTCTTCGCTGAACGTGTACTCCTGAAGCCTGAGATACTTGTCCGGACCGCAGAATATTCCGCTTTGCGGCGTTTCGCAGAGGGGTCTGTATTTTCTCTTCAAAAGCTTGTAACACCTCCCTGACAGTTTGCTGTGACGGCTGACGATCAAAGCATCGCCGTCATTACGCTTGTAAGTTTCATGTTAATAATAATACAGCATTTTGCGAAAAATTCAAGCGTTAACTGTGCAAACTTCACGACAAAGAGGCGCTTGTGTAACAAAAAACAGGCAGCTGTTGTATAATGCGAAAAATTCACCGGCCTGAAAGACCGGTGAATTCCAAGAATATCAGTTTTTGTGCGTTTTTGTTTACAGATCGTAACCGACCTGGAAGCCCTGATGCATCGCATCGCTGGACTGACCGGGCTTTACGGCGTCGCCGATAACGTGCACCTCGGGAACAAAGGCCTTGAGCTCCTCGGACAGAGGATCGTACTTTCTCGAGCCGAGGCCGAGAACGATGTAGTCGAAGCCCTTGAGCCATTCCTCGCTGCCGTCCTTGTGCTGGATCTTGACATCATGCTCGGTGACTTCAAGGCACTTGGAGTTGATGTAGGCCTTGACACCCTCGCGGCGCAGCGAAGCAAGCGCAATATTCCTGTTGGGAAGGCAAACGCCTGTCATGAGCTGCGGCTGCATCTCAACGAGAGTCACCTCAACGTCGCCGATGCTGCCGGTGGTGGCAAAGGAGTTGGGACGAGCATCGGCCATGAGCATTTCTGCGGTCTCGCATGCGACCTCGCCGCCGCCGAGGATGCAGACGGTGCCCTTGGGGATGGTGACCTTGCGGCTGAGAATATCGTGAGTGGTGATGACGGGATAGTCGCCGACGCCCTTTATAAAGGTCGGGATAAGCGGGGTAGCGCCGGTTGCTACGACAACGGCGTCGGGAGCAAACTCACGGACGGACTCGACGGTCGCTTCCTTCTTGAACTCGAACTTTACTCCGGCCTTCTTTGCGCGGTAGTTGAGATGGGTCAGCCACTTGCACATTTCCTGCTTGCCGGGAGAAACAACGGCAAGATTGAGCTGGCCGCCTATCTGCTTGCTCTTTTCCCAGACGGTAACATCGTGACCGCGCTCGGCTGCGGTGACTGCGGTGTACATTCCGCCGGGGCCGGCGCCGATGATCAGAACCTTTTTGGGAGAGGCCGCGGGCTTGAACGGGAAGTCATACTCACGGCCGACGAGCGGATTGATGTGGCACTTGCAGACCGGGTGATGGGGATCCTCCGGAGTGATGCAGCGGCCGCCGCAGGAGCCGCAGGGAGTAATGTCGTCGAAGCGGTTCTCGTATGCCTTCTTCGGCAGATCGGGATCTGCGAGCAGGGGACGGCCCATGGATACGCCGTCTATCAGGCCGCGCTCGACGAGATCGGCAGCGTAGCGTATGTCGTTTATCTTGCCGACGGCAAAAACGGGGATATTTACGACCTTCTTGATCTCGGAGGCCTCGTATACGTTTTTGCCGATCTTCTGGCTGTGGGAAGGAAGGATGTCCTGAAGATCCTCGTACTGCACGCCGCCGGAGACCTCAAGCATATCAACGCCGGCAGCCTCAAACTTGGGTGCAAGGTAGAGCATCTCGTCAAGACCGTTGCCGCCGGGAACACGCTCGGAGCCGGAGACGCGCAGGACTATCGGGAAGTCGCGGCTGACGTTTCTGCGGCACTCCTCGATTATCTCGAGGATCAGGCGTGCACGGTTGTCGATGCAGCCGCCGTACTCGTCCATGCGCTTGTTGCGCAGGGGAGAGAGGAAAGCGCCGGGGAGCATATACGCGTGAGCAACATGCAGCGCTATGCCGCCGCAGCCGGCTTCCTCCGCGCGGCGCGCGGCCTGACCGTACTGCCTTACGACCTTGTGGATCTCATCGACGGTGATGGCTCTGCAAACATGGCCGTTTGCGTTTGTGTTGACGGACGGGCCGAGCGGCTTGATGCCCTTGAGCGCACATATGGACTCGGGACCCGGATGGATGATCTGGGGGAACAGCGTGCTGCCCGCGTCGCTTACGCGCTTTGCGAAAGCGGCAAACTGCGGAACGAGCGAATCCTTGTCAAGTGCGGTGGTCTTGCCGATGTACCAGTATTTGTGATCGACGGTGACAGCATCAATAACAACGTAGCCTGCACCGCCTTCGGCACGGCGCACAAAGATGTCCGCCAGCTGTTTGGGGACCGTTCCGTCGGTCGCCTCGTAGTGCATGCTCATGGGAGCCATGGCTATGCGGTTCTTGAGCGTGGTCTTTCCAAGCTGCAGAGGAGAAAAGATTTTCGCGTCTTTCATGTCGGTTATCATGTTGTTGCCTCCTGAAAATGTGTTATATGGATTAAATGAAAATGCGGGTTGACTACTTTCATGCATAAAAGTATAGACTAAGCGCACCGAACATGTTCCACATTTTTTCTTGTTAAATAATCTACACTTCCAAGAAAAAGCTTATATATTTCTGCAAAATACGCGGACAATTTTTCTAATTTCGCTACAATCGGGCTGATATCGTGGTCATTTTGCCATAAAACAGCGGCGCCGTTACATTGAATATATGGCGTCATGCACAGCCTCGGACAAAAGATGACACTAAAATCGGATTTTTTGTACATTGCTTATGCATTAGAACTCTACATTCTTTCCGACGCGCCGCGGGACTAAGTGTTAAAATTTCTACAATAGCTTTTGATGAAACATCAGGATCAAAAAGTAATTCCGGCGGGTCATTCCCGGGCCTGTCCACAAGCACAAAACGTTATGGAACGCGGCAAGAGCTGAACAACACAATTATTAAGGAAAGGTGTAAATTATGAGTTACGACGCACTGTTTTCCCCCATCAAGCTCAGAGGGCTTGAGCTGAAGAACCGCGTGGTTCTTCCCGGCATGAATACCAAAATGGTAAAGAATAAAGATTTTGTTGCCGAAGACCTCCCCGCTTATCATGCGGCACGCGCCGCAGGCGGATGCGGTCTGAACATAGTTGAGATCGCTTCCATCTGCCCGGAATGCCATGCTTACCTGTACCTTGGCCTCTACACCGAGCAGCACCGCGACGAGATAAAGAAGATCACCGATGCCATCCACGCAAACGGCGGCAAGGCAGCGGTTCAGATATGGCACGGAGGCTTTGTGCCGGCTGACTTCTTCGATAAGACCAACGTCCTCGAGACTCCCGACACGCTGACCGTTGAGCGTATCCACGAGATAGTCCGGCAGTTCGGCGTTTCCGCAAAGCTTGCCGTCGAGGCCGGCTTCGACGCGCTCGAGTTCCACGGTGCGCACACCTATCTGCCTCACGAATTCATGAACCCGTCGCTCAACAAGCGCACCGACGAGTACGGCAACCAGAGCCTTGAGAACCGCTGCCGCTTCAACCTCGAGGTCATCCGCGAGATGCGCGCAAACATGCCCGAGGATATGCCTCTGCTCATGCGTCTTGACGCGATCGATGAAATGCTGCCCGCCGTCACCACCGTTGACGAGACCGTGCAGTTTATCAAGTGGGCGCACGAGGCCGGTGTTGATGCCATTGACCTCAGCCGCGGCAATGCCCGCAGCCTCGCCACCGTTTACGAGGTCCCGCCCTACAATCTTGAGCCCGGCTTCAATATGAACAACATCGCCGCCATCAAGGAGCGCGTTGACATTCCCGTCATCGGCGTCGGCCGCGTGACAACCCCGGAGCTTGCGGACAAGCTCATCAAAGAGGGCAAGATCGACATGGTCGCCGTCGGCCGCGGTCAGCTCGTTGATCCCGAGTGGTGCAACAAGGCCATGCAGGGCCGCGATAATGAGATCCGCAAGTGCATCGGCTGCACCCAGGGCTGCTATGACAAGGTCATCGACCCGAAGGCAACTCACATCACCTGCACCCGCAACCCGATGCTCTGCCTCGAGTACAAGGGACTGCCCAAGGCCGAGACGGCAAAGAACGTCATGGTCATCGGCTCCGGCATCGGCGGCCTGACCGCAGCACAGTTCCTCAAGGCACGCGGCCATAATCCCACCGTTTACGAAGCCTCCGAGCAGGCCGGCGGCGAATTCGTTCTGGCCGGCAAGGCTCCCAAGAAGCAGGAGTTCACGGAAGCCGTCCTGTGGGAGGTCGAGGAATGCGGCCGCCGCGGAATCGAGATCAAGACCGGCACCGAGGTTACTCCCGAGCTCATCGCTTCCGTCAAGCCCGATCACGTCGTCGTTGCGACCGGCGCACATTATGTTCTGCCCGATATCCCCGGACTTGAGGGCAACGAAAACGTCGTGCTTGCAGAGGACGTACTCGCCGGTAAGGTCGAGCCCAAGGGCGAAGTCGTTATCCTCGGCGGCGGCGGCACAGGCTGCGAGACTGCCCAGTACCTCATTG
This sequence comes from bacterium, assembly GCA_963613665.1. Lineage (GTDB taxonomy): Bacteria > Bacillota > Clostridia > Oscillospirales > Oscillospiraceae > F23-B02. The sequence continues at coordinate 24,814 of CAVEAL010000004.1, forward strand.
ACAAGGGTATCAAGGATGTCCGCATCATGGATGCAAAGCGCGTCGGCAACGGTATGGGCATGCTGCGCACCATGTTCCTTGACATTGAGTACCCCGGCGACACCATCAAGAAGAGCAACCGCGCAAAGGTCGTCAGCGTAGAAGGCAACACCATCAACTATAAGTTTACCGATAAGTTCAAGAAGACCTCCGACAAGACTCGCCATTTCGACACTCTTGTCGTTGCAACCGGCATGGTCTCCCGTCCCACCGAGGAGCTGACCGCAAAGTGCGAGGAGCTCGGCATCCCCTATGACGTAATAGGCGATGCAAAGAAGGCGCGCATGGGCATTGACGCGACCGCCGAGGCATACGAGGTCGGCATGAAACTCTGATCCCGAACCGCCGGTATAAATTCACTTTTTAAAGCTTTAAGAAAGGAAAATTACCATGACTGTTGAAGAACGTCTCGAAGCTCTCGAAAAAGAAGTACAGCGCCTGAAGGATGTCCAGGCGATAGAGGCTCTAAAGAGCAAGTATTTCCGCACCCTCGATACCAAGGACTGGGATGCGCTCGAAACCACGCTCGCTCCCAATATCGTAACCTCATACTCCAACGGCAAGCTCGTCTTCCACGGCCCGAAGGAGGTCACGAACTACTTTAAGGAGTCCATGCCCAAAACCGAGATCACTCTCCATCAGGGACATAACCCCGTCATCTGGTTTGAGAGCGACACCGTTGCATACGGCAAGTGGTACCTTCAGGATAACCTCATCTTCGCAGAGGGCAACCCCTACGAGGGCCTCCAGATACAGGGCTCGGCCATCTATACCGACAAGTATGTCAAGATAGACGGCGAGTGGCTCATTGAGGACACCGGTTACCTGCGCGTTTACGAGGAATCCTTCCAGCGCGACAAGACCCACCGCATCAGGATCAATATGTTCCGCCCCAAGAAAAAGGCGGTAAAGAAGTAAAAAGCACCCGACAAGCCGCCGTACACATGCTGTACGACGGCTTGTACAGAAAAAAGCGGGGACGCACATCCGGGGCAGAAAGCCATGCTGAAAGATCTTAGACGCAGAATATACAGAAAAATACGCTTTAAAAACTGGTACAGGAAGGCGTATTACTATCACCGCAAGCGCGGGAAGCAGGATGAATTCATCGAGCGCTTCAGGGGCAGCGACGCCATGCGCGACAGCCGCTATGTCCGCGCACTGCGCCGGGATATGATACGCTGTCTGTTCCGCTGCGGCTCGTACTACGACGAATATTTTCTCTATGATTTTGAGGGCAGGGATGCCGCTTACCGTGATTCGTTCATAACAGAGGGAATACGCCTGAGCTACTATCCGCGCATGAACCTTGCAAAGAATACGGACATATTTGAAAACAAATACCGCACATACAGGAAATTCCGCAGCCTGTATCTGCGCGATATGATACGCATACCAAAAAACCGCAGCGGCGGAGAGATAACGCCGGACATGACGGAAGAGCTTCGCTCCTTTGTCTCGGAGCATCCGCAGTATATAGTAAAACCCGTCTACGCCGCGTTCGGCAAGGGTGTTCATAAGGACAGCATAGACAGATATGCTTCGATTGAGGATGCATACGCGGAGTATGCACGCAGCGGAGCTGTCCTTGAAGAGCTCATCGAGCAGGCACCCGGCATGTCGGTTATACATCCGAACTCCGTGAACACGCTGCGCATACCGACTGTCGTCGTCAACGGGGACGAGGTAAGGCTTTTTCACCCGACGCTGAGAGTCGGCCGCGGCGAGAGCGTCGTTGATAATTTCAGCGCGGGAGGCATAAGCGCGCTCATCGATCCCGAAACCGGCCTTATATGCTCCGACGGAGCCGACAAAAAAGGAAATAGCTATACCGAGCATCCGGACACGCATGTCGTATTCCGGGGCTTTCGGATACCCGAGTGGGAAAAGGCCGTTCAGATCGTAAAAGAAGCGGCTCTTACGGTGCCGGGCAATCACTATTGCGGCTGGGATCTTGCATACAGCACGAAGGGCTGGTGCATGGTCGAAGCAAACAGCACCGCTCAGATGGGCGGTATGCAGATAATCACACACACAGGCAGAAAAGCCGAGCTCGAATCGCTCATTGCCATGATGCGATGATGAACGCCCGGATGCAGCCTTAAATTTTACACAGGGCGGAGAGCATGAGATGAAAAAGCCGACAGGTCTTAAAAGAACGATATCAGCCAGAAAATATATACGGGAGTTTGCCGAGGCCTATTCGGAAGAGTGCGGCCATTCACCGGCGTATATAGAACGGGATATACTCTCCGCAAAAAAGATAAATCACATTTCGCTTGACGAATATAAATGGACCGGCTACAGTGAGCTGTCCGATGCACAAAAGCGCAGCGTGTCCACGCTCTGGACACGCGCCGAGTTCCGAAAAACCTATACGGACAGGCGGTATATTTGTCTTTTGATGAACAAGTACATTTTCTCCAAGGTTTTTTCGGACTTTTACGGACGCCGCTGCATACTCTCACGAGATGCCGGCATAAGCTCGCTGCGCAGGCTTGCCGAGGGCACCGGGAAGATAGTATACAAGCCCAACTGCAAGGGACAGGGCAAGGGGGTGCGCGTACTGCCGTGCGCCGACGAGGCCGAAGCCATTGCCGCACTGGAGCTTATACGCAGCAGCGCAGACGGCATAATCGAGGAGTACATAGTGCAGCATGACGTGCTTGCCCGGGTAAACCCTGGAGCCGTCAGCATAATAAGATTTTACACGGTGTGCGCACCGTCGGGCGCATATCTTTTTGCCCCCGTGCTCACCACCGCCATCAACAAGGAAATTTCCAACGGATGTCAGGACGCGCTCACCGCAATGATAGACATCAGGACGGGTGAGGTCGTCACCGACGCCGTTGATCAGAATAAATTCACGGAGCATGAGGCACATCCCGTCACGGGTACGGTGTTTAAGGGACTTAAAATGCCGTTCTGGGAAGAGAGCATCGAAATGATGCGCAGCGCCGTGCCTCTTGCCAGCAAAATATCCAATATCGGCTGGGACGTCGCCGTCACGGAAAACGGCCCGCTGATAATCGAGGCCAATACGATACCGGGCTTTAATACGGCTCAGTACCGCGGCTTCGGCAGCCTGACCGAGGGCTACGGCTATCAGCCGCTCTTCGACGAGATAAACGGGCGGCCGTTCACGGCCGACAGCCGCTACGACAGGGTGCTGCTGAGCCTCGACTGAATACGGACAGGGGAGAACGGAACATGGAAGCGATCATCTCAATTGCCTTCGGCGTATGGATAGCGATAACCGCATTTGTCTACCGCGCAGTGACCGGTCCCGGAGATAAAGGCGGACGAAGGAAATGAACGCTTATTTTATCGGTATACTTGCCGCGCTTGCCGTATTTTTTGCCGTCGGCATAATCGCGGGACGCATGGTTAAGGATACAAACGACTATTACGTTTCCGGCCGCAATGCGCCGACGATACTGATAGTCGGCTCGCTTATAGCATCGTTTCTCTCAACGGGCGCATTTCTCGGAGATACCGGCGAGGTATACTCGGGCTTTTTCATGGGCATCGTTACCGTCGGCATTATCCAGGCGACAGGCTATATATACGGCGCGGGCTTTTTCGGAAGATACATACGCCGCAGCGAGGTCTCGACTCTGCCCGAATACTTCGGCCGCCGTTTCGCCTCGATGAGACTCAGACGGCTGTCATCGCTTATAATGCTCGTGTCGGTGAGCGCATACCTGCTCTCGGCGATACAGGGCGTTGCAACGCTTATAAGCAGCATAACGGGATACAGCTATTCGATGTGTGTAGTCATAGTGTGGCTTACATTCACTTCGTTTACGATATACTCCGGCTCGCCGGGAGTGCTTTTGACGGATACGATCATGTTCATGGTGTTCCTGCTGGCCGCGCTGGTAGCAGTTCCGTTCATTGTCCATGCATCGGGCGGCTGGTTTGACGGCATAGCGGCGCTTGCCCGCTGCGAGAGCATGCCCGGCATCATATCATGGGCAGGGAACCCGGATTACCTTTATCCTGACGGTGCGAGCAATCTCGCGTGGGCCGTGACCTACGGCATAGTCTGGTCTCTTGTCGTTGCAATAAGCCCGTGGCAGACGAGCCGCTATCTTATGGCAAAGGATGAGCACGTCGTGCTGCGTTCCTCCGTGTGGTCGTCCATGGGCGTCATGACCGTTACCGCGGCGCTTTATTTCTCCGCCGCGTTTATCCGCGTTCTCAACGGAGATCTCAACGGCAGCGAAGCTCTTATATGGGCTTCCCTGAACGTGCTTCCGCCTGTTATCGGCGTTATCATGCTCATTGGCATCAGCGCCGCCGGCATATCCTCGGCATCGACCTTTCTTTCACTCATCGGCTTTTCGGCGGTAAATGATATTGCACCGCAAAGCTATGACGATGACCGGAAAAAGCTGCGCCTTTCGCGGGCAGCCATGCTCGCGGCGAGCCTCGTGATACTTGCTCTTGCCTATCTTAATCCGCCGCAGATATTTGTTATAATGTATTTCGGCGGAACGGTCATAGCGGCCTCATGGAGCATCGTGGCCTTCGGCAGCGTCTGGAGCCGGCGCCTGAGCAAAACCGGTGCATATCTGGGAATGCTGCTTGGCTTTGTCGGCTGCGCAGCCGCAAAGATAGCTTGCTCCGCGGCGGACATCACACCTCCGGTCTGGCTCGATCCGTTCTTCATCGGCATCCTCCTGAGCCTGCTCGGCACGGTGCTGGGCTCTGCGCTCGTTCCTCCGACTGCGGAGGAAACTGCGGAGCGTGAGAAGCTTTTTGCCGCCCCGCCGTCCGCATGCAGCGCCGCAGAGAACCACAGAGATCACAGGCTGTGGATGGTATATCTTGCCTTTGCTGTTTTTGTCGGACTTTTCTTCCTGCTTATGTATGCCGTCCCGTACAGCCGTGCCCTACATTGATTTTCCGGGGAGTGTATAAAATGCGCGATACTCTGAAACTGCATTATGCGAAACTGGCGAACATGGGCGACCTGCTCAGCCCGATGATAATTGAGCACTGCTTCGGCTATAAGGTCGAGAGAAGCTCCTTTCTCACGGCCCAGATGTGTGCCGTCGGCAGCTGCCTTGCGCAGTACAAGCTGCACGGTACGCCTCTTATGAAGGCGCAGCAGACGATAAACGGCTTTACCCATCCCACCGTCCGCGTATGGGGTACGGGATTTATAAATTATTCGGACTGCGAGGGCCGGTTTTTTAAGCGCGATATGCGGTTTTACGCCGTCCGGGGTGAGATGACGAGAAAAAATGTCGAGCGCATGACCGGCCGCAGACTGGATATACCAACCGGAGATGCCGGTATTCTTGCATCGGAGCTGCTCGATGAGCTGCCGGAAAAAAGGTACGATGTCGGCATAATCCCGCACATCTGCGACCTGAATGAGGAGCTCGTGAGCATCGCCGCAGATAAATACGAAAACAGCATGGTAATAAACGTCAAGGACGAGCCGCTTGCCGTTATAAAGCAGCTTGCGCAGTGCCGCACGGTCATATCCAGCTCACTTCACGGCCTTATAGTTGCCGACAGCCTCGGCATACCGAATGTGCATGTGCTGTTTTCCGATCGCCCGCTCGGCGACGGTTACAAATTCGACGACTATTACTCGGCCTACGGTGCAGAGCATGTGCAGCGCGATCTCAGGACGGAGCCGATGCCGGAGATAAATGAGATATACGATCTGTGGAGCATCACGCCTGAAGCCGCGGCCGAAAAGAAAAAGCTGATGCTCGAGAGCTTTCCGTTCCCGAAATGCGTCAGGAGGCATTATGAAAAACAGTGAGCTGATCTCGGTCGTGATACCGAGCTATAACAGAAAAGACAAGCTGCCGGCCTGCATGGAAAGCGTGCTCGGGCAGAGCTACGGCAACATTGAGCTCATCGTCGTTGACGATGCATCGACGGATGCAACCGAGGAGCTTTTCCTAAGCATAAGCGACCCGAGAGTGAAATTCCTTCGCTATGAGATCAACCGCGGCGCATGCTATGCCCGAAACTACGGTGCGCAGCACGCATCGGGGGAGCTCATAGCTTTTCAGGACAGCGACGATATATGGCATCCGGACAAGCTTGAAAAGCAGTACCGGTGTCTTGTCGAGACAGGCTCGGATATGTGCTACTGCGGTATGAACCGCATTGCGAAAAACGGCAGCCGCTTTTATTATCCCGTGCATGCTCCGAGACGGGGACATGAGACGGAGGACTTCCTCGCTGAGAACCGCGCAAGCACGCAGACGATGCTCATGCATCGGCGGGTGTGGGAAACGCTGCGCTTTGACGAGAGCATACGCCGCTATCAGGACTGGGATTTTGCCATCCGTGCGGCGGAGCGCTTTGAGCTTGCGTACCTGCCGGAAGCTCTTGTCGAGTCGGAGGTCGGCAGCGACAGTATATCCGCCGTTGTAAACTCCTATCCGCATCTTCTGCGCCTGTACGAAAAGCATGGTGCGCTGTATGAAAAATATCCGAAGAGCGACGCCGCCATGAACCGGCGCATGGGAAAACGCCTGCATCCGAAAGACCCGAAAACCGCGGCGGCGCATTTTAAAAAAAGCTACGGCCTGAGCCACGGCTTTTATGATCTTGCTTATTATATGGTTGATTCTTTCCGGGCACTGCCCGTTAAAAAATAAGGACGGCTTAAAAAATGACTGCATTTGTAATTCTTCATTACCGCGCGATAGATACGACGAGAAAATGCATAGAGAGCATAAAAGCTCTTTCCGGCGAAAAGCATATCGTCATTGTAGACAACGCGTCTCCGAACGGCACGGGAGCCGAGCTTGCGCGTGAGTTTGCCTCGGACCCCGGCGTTGACGTTATCCTTAATCCCGATAATTCCGGCTTTGCACGCGGCAACAACCTCGGGGTGAGGTTCGTGGCCGAAGAGCTCGACGCGGATTTCGTCTGTGTTCTCAACAACGACGTTGAGATACCTCAGCACAGTTTCATCAAGGGGATCGAGCGCATATACGACGAACATCCCTTTGATCTGCTGGGGCCGGATATTCTTTCGGTATTCTCCGGCATACATCAGAGCCCTAAATCGCTCAATGCCGTCAGCCTCAAGGGCGTAAGAAAAAAACGCGCCTTCGTCAGCCGCAGTCAGAACCCCATACTGCTTCTGCTCAGCAGCGGCGAGAAAAACAGCCCTGCCATCTGGCGCATCGTGCAGCGCCGCAACAGGGCAAAGCAGAACATCGACTCGACGAAGGCGATGGAAAGCGTTGTACTGCACGGCTCCTGCGTCATATTCTCCGCAAGATATATTGCGCGGCACCCGGAGCCGTTTTATCCCAAGACCTTCATGTATTACGAAATGGAGATACTCGACTGGCTGTGCCGCAGGGAAAACTGCGTTGTGCGCTATGACCCGTCCATCTCCGTGCTGCACTATCAGTATGTCGCCTCAAAAATGGAGTACCGCTCCATTATAAAGCGCTCAAAATTCGTTATACGCTGCCTGCTTGAATCGCTCGACGCAGCCGAGGAGCTGATGCTCTCAGCGTGTGAGCCCGACGAGGCGGAGAATACCGGCGGCACCGAGCTGTGTCAGCCTAAGCAGCTCACGCTGGCCGATGCCGGCCTTTGACGGAAAATGAATAAAAAGAAGATACGCCGCGGCTCAAGAGCATTTTATGCGTTTACGTCTTATATCTCGCCGCGCCTGAACACAAAGCTCCTGTTCCTGAAAAAATTCGGCCGCCTGCCGGAGCTCAAGGAGCCGGAAACGCTCAACGAAAAGCTTTTGAAGCTCAAGCTCGAGCGCTACGGAACCGACCCGCTTGTCCGCAGATGCGCGGATAAATACCGCGTGCGCGGCTATGTTGCCGAGTGCGGCTGCGCCGGGACGTTAAATAAGCTGTATGCGGCGTATGACAGCGTCGATGATATAGACTGGAACAGCCTGCCGGAGAGCTTTGCAATGAAGTGGAACTTCGGCTGCGGCTATAATATCATTTGCCCGGACAAGGCCGCGCTCGATATCCCCGCTGCAAAAAAGCAGCTTGAAAAATGGGGGTGCGAGCCGTTCTGGGCGTACTACTCGGAGCTTCAGTACCGGCATGTGAAAAAGAAAATAATAGTCGAAGAATACATAAGCGGCCCCGGCGGCGGAGCGCCGGAGGACTATAAATTCTATTGCTTTGACGGGTGCGCCTACTGCGTGATGCTCTGCACGCAGCGAAGTGAGGGCTGGCCGAAATTCTGCTTTTTCGACCGAAACTTTAAGCTTCTGCGCATAAACCGGGACTCCATGAGCATGCCGGATGATTTTTCGCTGCCCAGGCCCGAGTTTCTTGACAAAGCGTTTGAGACAGCCGACAGACTCAGCGGAGCGTTTCCGTTCGTGCGCGTCGATCTGTACATAACAGAAAAAGGCGTGCGCTTCGGAGAGCTTACCTTCACTCCGTCGGCCGCACTGGATAACAAGCGTCTGCCGGAGACGGATATGCTTTTCGGCAGCATGATAAAAACACGGTAAAAATATTGCCGGTACGGGGAGAGACAAGCTGATGTCAGGCTGGACGGCATTGAAAAATACATATTCGATGTGCAGACGGCTGTGCGATCAGCGCGGCGGTGTGCTGCCGCTGTATCTGGCGGATGCAGTCTGCTGCGGCTTCAGGCACGGCGCTTCACCCGAGAACTATTTTGTCCTGCGCTTTTATGAGCTCGACGAGCGGCAGCGCAGAACATTTCTGACCTCTGGCCGCTCAAAGGAATGTGACCGCCGGCTCAATGCAGGCGCCTCCGACGATGACAGGCGAGCTCTGTGCTGCAAAAATGAGTTCAACAAAGCCTTTGCGGGACTTGTAAAGCGCGAGAGCATATATGCTCCCGACAGCAGCCCGGCGGAGTTTGCCGCTTTTCTCGGCAGACATGACGAGTTCATGCTCAAACCCGTGAGAGGAATAATGGGACGCGGGATAGAAAAGCTGCGTGTGCAGCAGCTGGGTTCGGCGGAAGCTCTGTACCGCAGCTGCCGTGAAAACAGAATTCTGCTCGAAGAGGTCATATCTCAGCACCCCGTGCTGGCTGCCGTGAACGCCGACAGCGTAAACACCGTAAGAATAAATGCGGCCCGCAGCCGGAGCGGACAGATCGTGATGGTCGGCGCGTGCCTTAAATGCGGCGGCCGCGGCTCGTGTACGGATAACTTCCACGGCGGAGGCGTTGCCTATCCGGTAGATATGGAAAGCGGCCGCGTCTCGGGGCCGGGCAGGAACAACAGCGATGTGAGCGATTTTATTTATCATCCCGGCTCCGGCGTCCGGATGCCCGACCTTGCCGTGCCGTACTGGACGCAGGTAAAGCAATGCGTACGGCAGGCTATGGAGCGGGTGCCGACGGTCGGATATGCCGGCTGGGATGTCGCCGTGACGCCGGACGGACCGGAGCTCGTTGAGGGAAATTACAGCTGGCCGGGCGGTAATATAATTCAGTTTGACGGTGTGGGAAAATATACACTTCTGAAGGAATGCTTGGGTGAAAAACATGAATAACATGCTTACGAATAATATCATTGTCAAAAATGCAAGGGCTTATCCGGTGCTGAAAAAGCGCTTTCACGGGTACATAAGCGGCGTGCGGCACATGCCCTACGGCTTTACCGAGAACAGGCTGTTCCATGACTATCTCCGTGTGCGCCGCAATAATCCGGAAAAGCGTGTGTCCATGTCCGAGTACATGATATTCGGCTTTTATGGTCTGCCGGCGGAAAGACAGAAGGAATTTCTCACGGATACCGAGGCAACGCTGCTCATGCGTCCGTATAACAGCGCATCAGAGCCATATCTGAAGGATAAGGTAAGCTTTCTGAAGAACTTTTCAAAATATGTCCGGCGCGGCTGGCTGTATCTGCCGGATTCCACTCCGGAGGAGTTTGCGGACTTTGTGCATCGCTTCGGCTGCGTCGCGCTCAAGCCGCAGTATTCCAGCTGGGGCATCGGCTTCCGCAAATACACCGCGGAAATGCTCGATGCCGAGCAGGATCCGGCTGCCCTGTTCGAAGAGCTGTGCAGAAAGAAATATCTTGCCGAGCAGTTTGTCGAGTCGGACGAAGAGCTTGCACGCTTCCACCCGGAATCACTGAACACATTGCGTGTCATCACATTTCGCAGCGGCGAGCGCTTTGAGGTGTTCGGCTGCGGACTGCGCGTGGGCAACAACGGCCTGCACGTTGACAATGCGCACGGCGGCGGCATCTTCTGCGAGATAGACCCCGAAAGCGGCGTTATAATCACCGACGGCATGGATGAGCACGGCGACTATTACCGCGTCCACCCGATGACAGGCGTGCCCTTTCTCCATGAGCGGATACCGCACTGGGACGAGGTAATCGAACTCTGCCGCGAGATGTCCGCAGCACTGCCGTGCCTGCGCGTTGTCGGATGGGACATTGCAATACTTCCCGGCGGAAAGCTCGAGCTTATAGAGGGCAACCATAGCCCCGGCATGAATATCGTTCAGGCTCCCGCCAAGCACGGCGTACATGACAAATTTGCCGCCATGCTGCTTGATTTCTACGGTGCGCCCGAGCAGTATGCGATCGCCGGTAACTGACTGCGTCAGGCCATGACTGAATGTTCAAGGGAGGCGGAAATATGAAGATCGCGGTCGCGGGCGTGGGCTATGTCGGCCTTTCGCTGTCCGTGCTTCTCGCGCAGCATAACGAGGTCTGCGCCGTTACCACCACACAGACCAAGGCGGATATGATAAACTCAGGCTCGTCTCCGATAAAGGACGCCGAGATCGAGCGTTTCCTCACGCATAAAAAGCTGGACCTCACCGCGACGACCGATGCAAGGTCCGCATACAAGAATGCCGGGATCGTTGTTATCGCAGTGCCGACGGACTACGATACCGAGAAAAACACCTTTGATACCTCCGCTGTGGAGGATGTCATAAGTACGGTGCTCAGAGTCAATTCCGCTGCGGATATCGTCATCAAATCCACGGTGCCGGTCGGCTATACCGATATGATCAGCCGCCGCTTCGGCGCAGACGGCATTGTGTTTTCTCCGGAATTTCTGAGGGAAGGGAAGGCCCTGTACGACAATCTTCACCCCTCACGCATCATTACCGGCTCGACCGGCACGCCGCGTTCGGAATCGGCAGCGGAGACGTTTGCGGCTTTGCTCCGTGAGGGAGCGGAGGATGCCGATATCCCGACGCTGTTCATGCGCAGCACGGAGGCCGAGGCCGTGAAGCTTTTTGCAAACACCTATCTTGCGCTGCGCGTCAGCTTCTTCAACGAGCTTGACACCTATGCCGAGGCGCGCGGGCTTGATACCTCGCAGATCATCGGCGGAGTGTGCCTTGATCCGCGGATCGGCGGACACTACAATAACCCGTCCTTCGGCTACGGCGGCTACTGCCTGCCGAAGGATACGAAGCAGCTGCGCGCAAATTATGAGCAGATACCTGAAAACCTCATCTCAGCCATCGTGGAGAGCAACCGCACACGCAAGGACGTTATCGCAGAGAATATCCTCCGCCGCGCCGGATACTATGAGGGACGGCGTGACGTCACGGTCGGCGTTTACCGCCTTACGATGAAGTCCGAGTCGGATAATTTCCGCGCTTCGAGCATTCAGAGCGTCATGAAGCGGCTTATTGCAAAGGGTATCAAACCCGTCATCTATGAGCCGGCGCTTAAAACGGAAGAATTCATGGGCTGCAGGAAAATAGACGACCTGAGCCGCTTCAAGTCAATGTGCGGCGTCATAATAGCCAACCGCTACAGCCATGAACTTGACGACGTGAAGGAAAAAGTGTATACACGGGATATCTTTGCAAGGGACTGAAAGAGGCTCAAATCAAAAGAATACAGCTTATACAAAACGAGAAGGCTCCGCATTTTCATGCGGAGCCTCCTCAGCTTGTCAAAAAAGTCCCCCGAGGGACTTTTTTTGACTGCACTTTTCCGCCGAGCATTTTGAAAGTATTCAAAATGCTTTTACCGAAATCCTTGAAATTTCAAGGATTTCGACGGCGGTTTATCTAACTCGAGGCGGGTCTTGCCCCCTCGAGCTCCCCCGCTGCGCGGTCATCTTCACGCAGCAGCATAGGTTTTTTGACAGTCTGAGAAGGCTCCGCATTTTCATGCGGAGCCTCCTGCTATATAGGAAGGAAGGGGGGGATGGAAGCGTATCAGATAGCGAGGGCGGCATCGAGCGCGTCGCCGGTCGCAAGCATGGAGTTGCCGGGAGCCTGGCGGGCCTCTCCGATGACTATTACCTGGGAAACGAGCTTTTCAAGCTCTGCCGAGAGTGTGTTGTTGGAGCGGTAGCCCATTGCCAGCACAATGTTATCGTAGCCGCGCAGCTCGTGAGTGCTGCCGTCGACGGTGCTCGTATAGGCAACGCCGTCCGTGAAGAACTCGCTGACGCGGGCGTTGGTAAACTGCCCGACCTTATGGTGCTCGAGGCTTGCCATAATGTATTTGCGCGGTTCGGGCATGATATCCTCACCGACAACGGGCTTCATCTCAACGATGTCGCAGTCGTGACCGCGCTCGGCAAGATGCTCTGCAGCTTCGGCACCGACCATGCCGCCGCCGACGATGAGCACCTTCTTGCCGACGTTGTATTTGCCCGTGAGCATATCCTCGGCATTTACATAGCCGCAGCCGGCAAGGCCGGGGATGGGCAGAATGAGCGGCACAGAGCCGGTCGCAACGATAACGGCGTCGGGCTTGAACTCGCCCACGAGCTCAGGCGTAACGGTCACGCCGAGACGGATATCGACACCGGCCTCACGGCATCTTACGATGAGGCTGCGGATAGCGGGAGCGATCTCGCCCTTCGCGGGGGGATACGAAGCAACGAGGAAGTGACCGCCCAGCTCTGTGTTCTTTTCAAGAAGTATAACGTCGTGACCGCGCTTTGCGCACATCATTGCAGCGTACATTCCGCCGGGGCCGCCGCCGATGACGAGTACCTTTTTCTGTACCTCGGCGGGAACGATCTCGGCCTCACGGCCGACGCATGGGTTCATCGCGCAGGTGATAGGACGGCCTGCAAGCATATTCGGCACGCAGCCGAGCAGACATGCGATGCAGGGAGCGAGCGTTTCCAGATGTCCCGTGCGGGCCTTGAGCGGCAGCTCGGGATCGGCAATCGACTGGCGTCCGAAGGCTACGAGATCTGCTCTGCCCTGGCGAACGAGAAGCTCGGCGTACTGCGGTTCGGTATAGCGTCCGACGGTGATGACGGGGACGGATACGGCCTTTTTTATCTCGGTCACGAGGTCTGCGTTGAAGCCGCCGTGGGTGTTGTTCGGAGCCCACATGAACTCGTCATGCAGATGTATCGAGCGCGAGATGTTGAGCGCGTCAACGCCGCATTCCTGTTCAAGGTACGCCGCGACAGAAGCCGCGTCCTGAACGGTCAGACCGCCCTCGCCCTCATCTCTTGCGTTTATGCGGCAGAGAATGGGCATGTTGCCGGTCTTGCGGCGGATGTTTTCGATTATGAGCCTCGGCAGGCGCATACGGTTTTCAAAGCAGCCGCCGAACTCGTCGGTGCGCTTATTGGTACGCGCCGAAACGAAGGTGCTGACAAGGTAACCGTGTGCGCAGTGCACCTCGACCATGTCTATGCCGGCTCTCTGAGCACGGGCTGCGGCATCGCCGTAGGCCTCAATGAGACGGTAGACCTCCTCGGTCGGCATTGCGACGGGGATCTCGCCGCCGCAGTGAGACGCCATGGCGCTTGCGGCCTTGAGCGGATATCCGGTGAGCTTGGAGTTGCCCTCGGGACCTGCGTGCTGGAGCTGGATATTGACCTTTGCGCCGTAGCGGTGGCAGCGCTCGGCAACCTCGCGGAAGCTGTCAACCACATCGTCGGTAAACAGGCAGGGTTTTCTCGGACCGCCCTTGGCTTCGGAGTAGACAACGGTCGATTCAATGGTTATCAGACCGAAGCCGCCCTTGGCGCGGGCCTCGTAATATGCGGCGGAGCGCTCGGAAAGCGAGCCGTCGGAGTTTGCAAAATTGTTGCCCATCGGCGGAACGACAAAGCGGTTGGGAACGGTGACGGTACCGATATTGATGGGGCTGAACATCGTGGGGAATTTCATCTTATGCACCTCTCTGATTTTTGTTGCTTAGCTGAAGAACTTTGCGGCAACCTCGTCCTCGGGCATTTCCTCGCCGGTGAACAGACGGAAGGCCTCAACGCCCTGCTGAAGCAGCATTCCTATTCCGCCTACGGTAACGCATCCGGCAGCGGCGGCTTCCCTGATCATGCGAGTCTCGCGGGGATTGTAGACCGTATCGGCAACGACGAGACCGGGGCGGTAGAGCGAGGGCTCGACGAGCGTTTCACTGTCAAGCGGTGCCATGCCGACCTTGGTCGCATTTACGAGGATGTCACAGCCGGCAACGGCTTCTGCAACGGTCTGCGCATCGGCGAGGTCGCCTGCCTCGGCCTTGCAGCCGGGGATGTTGGCGGCGATCTTTGAAACAGTGAGCTCGGCATTTGCAAAGCTCTTGGAGCTCTTGCGGTTCAGGATGACGATCTTTTCCGCACCGTCGAGCGCACACTGGATGCTCAGTGCGGTCGCAGCGCCGCCTGCGCCCAGAACGACAATGCTCTTGCCCTTTACGGAGACACCGTGCTTTTCAAGGTTGCGCACGAAGCCGACACCGTCGGTGTTGTGTCCGGTGAGCCTGCCGTTTTCGTCGGCCGTGACGGTGTTGCACGCTCCGATGAGCTTCACCGCGGGAGTCAGCTCGTCGAGATAGTCGCAGACGGCCGTCTTGCCGGGCATCGTGATATTAAAGCCGCCGACATGCATCAGTCTGAGCGCCGCTACGGCGTCTCCGACCTTTTCAAGGGGAATGTCAAAGGCAAGATATGCGTTGTTAAGACCCAGCTTATCGAAGCTGTAGTTGTACATTGCAGGGGAGCCGGAGTGCCCTACGGGGGAGCCGATCAGGCAAAAAAGTCTGGTGTGTCCGTCAATTCTGTGTTCCATGTCAATACCTCCAGTATGTTCAGCCGCACATCTCGGGCCATGTCTGAGCAAGCAGCTCGGATACGGCAGAGAAGTTAGCCTTGGCCGCCTCGGCAACGCCGGTGGCCAGTATCTCGTCGCTTATGACCTCAACGCCGACAACGGCGGGGGAGATGCCCTTGGCCTTGATCATCTCGACAAAGCCCGCGGAGTCGCCGTAGCCCTTGCCGGGAAGCGCACGGTCGTGCATGGATTCGTCGCGGAGTATCGAAGCGGCGTAGGCACGGGCCTGCACGTCGTTAAGCTGTATGGCAACGATCTTGTCGGCGGGGATATCAGCCATCAGCTCGGGGTCGTAGCTCTGTCCTGCTCTGATCCAGTGCCAGGAATCGAGGATAAGCTTTGCGTTGTCGCAGCCGGAGCCCTTTACGACCTCCCATGCCTTGCGGATGCCGGGAAGTCCGCTGTAGGGCATAGGCTCAACGCCGATGGTATACTTGCCGGCGCGGCCGCACAGCTCCTTGAGCTTCTGCGCGGTCCACTCGACGGAGTAGTTCTCCATCAGACCGCAGTTTATGTGGTTCACACCGAACAGCTCGCACATATGGAAGCACAGCTGCTCCTTGTATTTCTCCTCGTAGGAGCGGTGTGCCTCCGCCCACTGGACGATGTACTCGACCTCGGTAACTTTCATATCGTACTTTTCGAGAATGGCGAGGATGTCGCCGTCAAAAAGACCTTCGTTGAGGGCATCCACATAGGTCTCTGCACGCAGGCCTATTCCCTCGAAGCCGGCAGCCTTCGCCGCGCTGACGCGCTCTTCAAAGCTGCACTGATCGCCGAGTGTCCATGAACTGACTGTGATGGGATGCTGTTTGCTCATTTTAATTTTCCTCCTTTTATTCTGCGGCAGGCTGTGCCTGTGCCGCCGTGTCAATATCTATACGCCTGTTTAAAACTACTGCGAGGATAATGCCGATAAGAGTTACCGCCATGTTGAACAGAAGAACATAGCGCGGTCCGTTTACGCCGGAGACGCGGGTGATGAGGCTTGCTGCGTTGAGAACGGCGTAGTTTGCAACGGATGAGGATATCATTACTATCGAGGTGATAACGCCGCGGTTTTTGGGGAACATTTCGTTTGCTACCGAGGTTACGAGCTGGAGAACGCCGCCGGCAGCAAAGAAGCCTACGAAGAAACCGCCGATCAGGCAGACTGCCGGCACCTGAACGAAGAAAACAACTCCGAGGGTCACAAGTGCGCAGGCCGGATAAATGATGAGTATCTTGGCCGGTTTCATGCCCTTGTTAAGGAGCGCCGCGTTAATGAACAGGGCGGCGACTATGCCGAGGGAATACCAGGTCTGTATCATGCTGGGGTTTGCCAGCCCGTAGAGAGCTCCGAGCTCCTGATTGCAGTTCATCCAGAGCATGAAGGTCGTGGAGCTTGTAAAGCCGAGCGCGACGAGTATGACCGCCGACGGGGTAAAGTGCATTTTTTCCTTTTCGCCCGTCTCCTTCTTCTCATTATGCTCACGCGGAGGGAAGGGCAGGAACACGAGCGCGATGCCGTCGAGGATGACTATTGCCGCTCCGGCGAGGAACACCGTGTTGAAGGGAAGACCGCATTTGTCAACGGCGAGTATCGCAAAGGGCAGAAGAAACTGCGCAAGTGATACGGCAAGCTTTGTAAAGATGTTTGCTATCGTGCCCTTTTCCTTGAATATCTCCATGCAGGAGGGAGTGATGCTCGTATCGAGGAACGAGTTGCCCATGCCGCTTACTATTGCAAAGGCGTAGCCCCAATACATGTTCGTCGTAAAGGTGATGCCGGTGAAGAACACGGCGTACAGAGCACAGCCGATAAGCGCCGAGAGCCTTCTTCCGAGCTTATCCGAGAGCGGCCCTGCGATGGGAAAGGCTATCAGACGGCCGAGACCGATGGCGGCGATAACGGCTACGACGGCGGATATGTCATAAAGTCCGTCCGCGCCGGGGGTGTAGCCCCAGAGCTGCGCAAACTCCTGCTTGTAGTGCCCCATGACCGATGCGGCAATGCCGAGCGCAAAGTACGTTATGTACAGGGCAAGGGCTGTCGGATAGTAGCGTTTCTGGCTCATCTAATTTCTCCCGTCCTTTCAGAGTTTCGTATTTTCCGTTCTGCTCCGCCCGGGCCGGCTGCGCCGTCCGGCGGCTCGATGGCTAAAGCATAGCATGTTGTGTATTATTTAACAAATTGTTAAAAAGAATAAAATGATAGATTTTTTCTATCATTTGTGTAATAATACAGCTATGGAAGAGGAGGAGCGGAAACATGAACTTATCACACCTGAGGTACTTTGTCCGTCTGGCAGAGACTCGGCACTACACCAAGGCCGCCGAGCAGATGTACATATCCCAGCCGAGCCTGAGCCACGCCATCGCCCAGCTCGAGCAGGAGCTCGGAGTGCCGCTGTTTGAGAAAAACGGACGCAATGTCGAGCTCACGCGCTTCGGCGAGGAATTCCTCAAGCAGGTGCGCCAGTCGCTTGAGATACTTGACGACAGCATCGACTATCTGCACCGTATCGCCGCCGGAAACGGCATCGTGAGGCTCGGTCTGCTTCGCACGCTCGGCATCGAATATGTACCGTCGCTTGCCGCGCAGTTTAAGCGCCGGAACGCGGACAAGGATGTGGACTTTACATTCTTTACCGGCGTGACTTCGGATATTATGCACAAATTGCAGCGGCATGAATTGGATATTGTGCTCAGCTCAAGAGCTCCGGATGAGTATAAATTCGAGTCTATCCCCGTCAAGAAGCAGGACCTTGTTCTCATAGTCCCGCCGGATCACCGCCTTGCCGCACAGCACACGGCGGAGCTGTCGGAGGTGCTGGACGATCCTTTTATCCAGTATACGTCGGGCTCCGGACTGCGGCATGTGATAAACGATATGTTCGGGCAGATAAACGCAAGTCCCAATATCGCTTATGAGATACAGGAGGATCAGGTCATCGCCGGCCTCGTTGCTCAGGGCTTCGGCGTTGCGGTGGTGCCGTACATGGAAATGCTGCTGCGGCTGAACGTGAAGATACTTCAGATATCGCGCCCCGTTCCGAACAGGATGTTCTATCTTGTTACCGACCCGACGATGACGCTGTCTCCTGCTGCGGAGGATTTTAAGCGCTTTGTTCTGTCGCAAAGTGAAAAGCCATGATACCTGTAAATAAGCAAAAACAATGCTGCAATAGTTTTTTTGCATCAAATTTTGCATTTATAACGACAAAAACCCATGCTTTAGCTGTCTGAAAGCATGGGCTTATTCATATCTGCCGTTTCAGCGGCCTCTTTGAGCGTTAATCTGCCGTGTCGCCGAGCGCTCTGCGCAGTGCAAAGAGCTTTCTGGAAACACAGGCGAACTGCGCCGGAGTTATGGCCTGTGCAGCGTCGCATTTTGCCTGCGCCGGATCGTTGTGCACCTCTATCATGAGCCCGTCCGCTCCGGCGGCAGCGGCGGCAAGCGCCATGGGCTCAACATACTTTGCGTGCCCCGTCGCGTGACTCGGATCGACGATTACCGGCAGCCGGCTGAGATCCTTTATCACCGCAACGGCCGAGAGATCGAGCGTATTGCGCGTTGCCGTTTCAAAGGTGCGGATGCCGCGCTCGCAGAGGACGACGCGCTCGTTTCCGCCGCTCATTATGTACTCTGCCGAGGTCAGAAGCTCCTTTACGGTGTTTGACCAGCCGCGCTTTAAAAGTATGGGCTTATCTAGCCTGCCGAGCGCCTTCAAAAGCTCAAAATTCTGCATATTGCGCGCACCGACCTGAAGCATATCGACATTCTCGAAAAGCGGCAGCTGCTCCTTGTCGCTTATCTCGCTGACAGTCGGCATGCCGCATTTGCGTCCGGCCTCGATGAGCGGCGGCAGACCGTCGGCCCGCATACCCTGAAAGCTGTACGGCGAGGTGCGCGGCTTGAAAGCGCCTGCGCGGAGTATCTGAGCTCCGGCGGCTTTTACCTCCGCGGCGATCCCCGCGACCTGCTCGGCACTCTCGACCGAGCATGGGCCTGCTATCAGCGTAAACGTGCCGCTGCCGATGCTGACATTGCCGACATTGACTCTTATCGAGTCGTGCGGCTGACGGTGTCCGGCAAGCTTGTACGGCTGAGTGATCGCCCTGACGTATTCAACGATCTCCATATCTTCTATATATCCGGCATCGAGCCTGTCAGCATCGCCGATGACGGCCAGCACGGATTGGCGCTCTCCGCGCATCGTCTGAACCTCAAGGCCGTGGCAGCGTATCCAGCATCTTAGCTCCTCTGCCTGCTCCGGGGCGGCATCGCGCCTAAGTACGATTATCATGGCGTAGACCTCCGAAAAATGATAAAATATTATTATAGTATTAATCATAGTATACAGCACTCGGCGGAATTTTTCAAATTTTACTTGACAATGCGTATGCATCTGCTATAATGCATACGAAAACTGAACACCTTATCAAGAGCGGTGGAGGGAACGGCCCTGTGAAGCCCGGCAACCTGCGGAAGCAAGGTGCCAAATCCGGCGGTGATTATCGAAAGATGAGGCTTATGACCAAACTTACTGCTCCGTCGGCTCGACGGAGCTTTTTTGATGGTGTTCGGAAAATATTTTTTTCGGAGGAACTTGAAATGAGCAAAAGACTTTTCACATCGGAATCTGTTACCGAGGGACATCCCGATAAGATCTGCGACCAGATATCGGACGCGATACTTGACGCGATACTCGAAAAGGATCCCAACGGCCGCGTCGCCTGCGAGACTACCGTCTCAACGGGCCTTGTCCACATCATGGGCGAGATAAGCACCGACTGCTATATCGACATTCCCAGGATTGCGCGCGACGTTATACGCGAGATCGGCTACGACAGAGCAAAGTACGGCTTTGACTGCGATACCTGCGGTATCATCAGCAACATCGACGAGCAGTCGGCGGATATTGCCCTCGGCGTTGACAAATCGCTCGAAGCCAAGGAGAGCGGCGACGCGGCGCTCGATAACGGCGCGGGCGACCAGGGCATGATGTTCGGCTATGCCTGCCGCGAGACCGCAGAGCTCATGCCGCTTGCCATAAGCCTTTCGCACAAGATGGCAAAGCGCCTTGCCGAGGTAAGAAAGACAGGCCTTGTCGATTACCTGCGCCCCGACGGCAAAACTCAGGTCACCGTCGAGTATGACGATGCGGGCAAGCCCGTGCGCGTTGATACCGTTGTCCTGTCTACCCAGCATTCTCCCGACGTGAGCCTTGAGCAGATCAGAAACGATATGATCGAGCTCGTCATCAAGCCGAGCGTTCCCGCGGAGCTCATAGACGAGAGTACAAAGTATTATGTAAACCCGACCGGCCGCTTTGTCATCGGCGGACCGCAGGGTGACTCAGGCCTGACCGGCAGAAAAATCATCGTCGATACATACGGCGGCAGCGCGCCTCACGGCGGCGGCGCCTTCTCCGGCAAGGACCCCACAAAGGTCGACCGCAGCGCGGCATATGCAGCCCGCTACGCCGCAAAGAACATCGTCGCGGCAGGCCTTGCCGACAAGTGCCTTGTACAGCTTGCCTACGCCATCGGCATTGCCCGCCCCGTGTCCGTCATGGTCGATACCTACGGTACAGGCAAGGTATCCGACGAGAAGCTTGCTCAGGCCGTGAACAAGGTATTTGACCTGCGCCCGACCGCCATAATCCGCGATCTTGAGCTTAATAAGCCCATTTACAAAAAGCTTGCCGCTTACGGTCATATGGGCCGCACCGATCTCGGTGTCCGCTGGGAGGATACAGACAGGACCGACGCTCTGCTCGAGGCTGTAAAGTAATGCATGTTCCGAGCTGCGAAAGCAGTCTGCTCGATATCGTGAGCTTTGACGAGGCACTTGCCGCCTCCGGCGGCAGGGGAGACTACGATGCGGATAAGTGGCTGTACGTTCCGGACTACTACACCGATTACCGATACATACTCGGAACTCGCGGAAGCGATCCGCTTATCTGCATCGGCATAAACCCGTCAACGGCAGCGCCCGATGACCTTGACAATACTCTCAAAAGCGTGGCACGCATTGCCTCCGGCAACGGTTACGACAGCTGGATGATGTTCAACGTCTACGCCCAGCGCGCGACCAACCCCGACGATATGGATGCGGTTCTGAACGAGAGGCTGCACAGCGAGAATATGCGCGCGTTTGAGTACATATTAAAAAATGTAGGCGAGGGCGTTGCGCCGTCCGTATGGGCGGCATGGGGCACGATAATCGAAAAGCGCCCATATCTCAAGCGCTGCGTCCTCGACATGGTCGAGCTCGGCAGAAGCTGCGGGGCAAGGTGGTACAGCGCGGGAAAACGCTCGGTCAAGGGGCATCCGCATCATCCGCTGTATCTGCGCAAGGACGCTCCCGTCGAGGAGTTTGATATTGTGAGCTATCTTGAAAACTGTCTGTGAGGTGCTTAAAATGAAGCCTGAATTCAAGCTTGCCGTCGTGCAGATACGCACGGAGACGGATATGGAGCAAACGCTCGTAAAGGCCGAACGCATGGTAGCCGAGGCAGCACAGGGCGGCGCAAAACTCGTCGTGCTGCCCGAAATGTGGAGCTGCCCGTATTCAAAAAAATACTTTCACGCCGTCGCCGACAGCGATAACGGCACAAGCAGGGAGGCCATGTCGCGCTGGGCGGGGGATAACGGCATTATTCTCGTCGGCGGCTCGGTGCCGGAAAAATGCGGCGATAAGCTGTATAACACCTGCTATGTCTTTGATGAGAACGGCAGACAGATAGCGCGTCACCGCAAGATACATCTATTTGACGTCGATATAAAGGGCGGGATGCGCTTTAAGGAGTCTAACAGCTTTGCTCCGGGCGAGGATATCACGGTGTTTGATACGAGCCTCGGCAGAATGGGCGTCGAGATATGCTTTGATATACGCTTTCCGGAGCTCTGCCGCGCAATGGCAAAGCGCGGAGCGGAGATAATACTGTGCCCGGCGCAGTTTAACATGACCACCGGCCCCCGGCACTGGGAGCTGAGCGTCCGCGCCCGCGCAATGGATAACGAGCTGTTTTTCGTCGGCGCATCGGCGGCGCGATACGAGGGCTTTGACTATGAGTGCTGGGGGCACTCGACCGTTGCCGATCCCTTCGGTATGGTGACGGCGTCCTGCGACGAAAAAGAGCAGATACTCTTCTGCAATATAGACTTAAATGAGGTCGATTCCGTCCGTGAGCAGCTGCCAACCTTCCTGCATCTCAGGGAAGATGTGTACAATGTAGCTAAATAAGCAGAAAACCTGCGGCATTTTGCCGCAGGTTTTGTTATATTAGCCGAAAAGAAAAAAAGGTGTTGCAAAATTGTGAATAAGCAATTATAATCGCATAGAAAAGATTTTTAAGACGGTTCCGTGAAGCCGGCAAAATCGCAGATATTGTGTATCCCTTCGATTTGGGGGACATGTTCTTGTGCGTCTTGTCGGTTTTCGGCAGGGCGATTTTCTTTTGTTCGGGGTGATGAAGTGAAGCTCAAGGCAAGACTTATGGATGAGGCGGCAATGAGCCGCGCACTTATGAGAATATCCCACGAGATAACCGAGAAGAACAAGGGCGTTGACGACGTTGTGCTCATCGGTATCCGCAGAAGGGGAGTGCCCATATCCGAGCGCATCCGCGACAACATAAGGAAGATCGAGGACGCGGATGTGCCCTGCGGCAGCGTAGATATCCGCTTCTACCGTGATGATCTCAGCCGCGAGAGCGAGCAGCCGGTTCTGCTCAAAGCCGATATCGGTACGGATGTGAACGATAAAAACGTTGTCCTGGTCGATGACGTGCTGTACACCGGCCGCACGGCTCGTGCCGCCATCGAGGCCGTTTTTACGGCAGGCCGTCCGCGCAGCATACAGTTTGCGGTGCTTGTTGACCGCGGCCACCGCGAGCTGCCCATAAGAGCCGATTATGTCGGCAAAAATGTTCCCACCTCGCGCTCCGAGCTCATAGAGGTGCGCCTGCCGGAGTTTGACGGCGAAACGGGCGTATATCTCATGGAGACGGAATAATCCAGTAAGCAAATACCCTTTATATAAAATTACACTAAGAGAGGTACAATCACTAATGAAAGAAAAGACCGTGATTAATGGACCCGTGTATGACGCACGCACCCTTGGCACTCCTAAGATGCTTATTCTCGGACTTCAGCACATGTTCGCAATGTTCGGTGCGACCGTTCTCGTCCCCATCCTTACGGGAATAGACATCGCAACGACTCTGCTGTTTGCCGGCCTCGGCACTCTGCTGTTCCACCTGCTGACAAAGCGCAAGGTACCTGCCTTCCTCGGTTCGTCCTTCGCCTTCATCGGCGGCTACAACGCCATCACCGGCTTCGATTCCTCCGCAGGAGTCCCCGTCAACAGCGACCTGCTCGTTTACGCCTGCTTCGGCGTCGCCTGCGCAGGACTTATGTACGCCGTTCTGGCGGCTCTTTTCAAAGCCTACGGCGTAAAGAAGGTCATGCAGTTCTTCCCCCCGATAGTCACCGGCCCCATCATCATCTGCATCGGCCTGATCCTGTCCTCCTCGGCTATCAAAAACTGCAATTCCAACTGGTTCATAGCGGCAGCAGCCATCATCATAGTCATCTACTTCAACATCTGGGGCAAGGGCATGGCAAAGATCATCCCCATCCTCCTCGGTGTTCTCGGCTCCTACCTGATCGCGGTCATCGTTGACCCTGCGGCAAGGGCAAACGTAGCTGAGACCGTATCCGCTGCAAAATGGTTCGGCCTGCCCATAGTATGGGAAAAGAGCGTGTTCCATCTGTTCAACATGGACGTTGACACCGGCATGCTCCTGAGCGCCGTTTTCACCATCGTTCCTCTGTCTCTGGCAACCATGGTCGAGCACATCGGCGATATCTGCGCAATTTCCTCCACCGTCGGCAAGAACTACGTCGTCGACCCCGGCCTGAACCGCACCCTTCTGGGTGACGGCCTTGCAACTACCCTCGCATCTCTTTTCGGCGCACCCGCAAACACCACCTACGGTGAGAATACCGGCGTTCTCGCACTCAGCAAGGTATACGATCCCCGCGTCATCCGCATCGCCGCCTGCCTTGCGATAATCTTCTCCTTCTGCCCGAAGTTTGCGGCTCTGATAACCGCAATGCCCACCGCGACCATCGGCGGCATTTCCCTGATCCTCTACGGCATGATCTCCGCAGTCGGCGTCCGCAACGTAGTTGAGAACAAGGTCGATTTCACCAACAGCCGCAACGTCATCGTCGCAGCCCTTATCCTCGTCCTTGCGATCGGCATCAACTACTCCGTAGGCAGCATCCAGATCGGCATCGTATCCCTCTCCGGCCTCGCAGTAGCCTCCATCGTCGGCATCATCGTAAACGCTGTTCTGCCCGGCAAGGACTACGAGTTCGGCGTTGACGAGCAGGGCGACACCTCCGTCAACTTCATCGTTCGTTAAGATAAATAAGTAAGAATGAAGCTGCGGTCTGTTGACCGCAGCTTTTTTGAAAAAATTCAGATTAGGTATTGACAAATTCCGATTTTACTGTATAATAGCTTTTGCGCTTAGCGGATTTGTGTAATGGTAGCACACCGGACTCTGACTCCGTTTGTGAGGGTTCGAATCCTTCATCCGCTGCCAAAGCAGCTCACTGATTTCAGTGAGCTGCTTTTTTGTTTTTACTGCCGCGGCGGCTGTCAGGGCTCGCAGTGACCGCAAGGAGTATATCCGGCCGAGACGGCCTCCTCACGGGACGAGAACCACAGGCGGTTATCCTCGGAGATATTCGCAGCCGATGAGCAGGAGGGCAGATGGAACCTGTCGGATGCGCTGCTTGCCGTGTAAACGCCCTGAGCCTGCGCCGGAGCCTTCGTTTCCGACGGCAAGGGAGTATGCTCAGCAGGGATCACGGTAACGTGTACGGCGCTTACGGCGGCATCGGGAAGCGGTGCGGACATGGCAAAGCCCAGCGCCGAGCACGCCGCTATGCAGCAGCACACAGCAGCGCGAAGCATCTGCTCCCGGCAGCGCCTTTTGAAGGCCGCTGCGGCAAACACGGCAGCCGCGATGAGCGCCGTTATAAAAATTGCGGCAAATAATATCTTCATAAAGGCATAATATATCCGCAAGCAAAATATGTCAATATATGCGCATAAGAAAAAGGCTTCCACCCGGGAAGCCTTTGGATTTATCATGCGTTCTGTTCTTTTATGCTGCGGTTTATTATGCGCATTTCGCCTGCGATGAGTATCGCAACGGTTATAACGGCCAGACAGTCGCCTACGGGACCGGCGTACAGCAGACCGTCTATGCCCATGAAGCTCGAGAGAATGTACGCACAGGGCAGGAAGTAGAGCAGCTGCCTTGTCAGCGTGCAGACCATTGCCTTCTGCGGCTTGCCTATCGACTGGAAGAAGATACCCGAGGGGATAAGGAAGCCGACGAAGAAGATGACGCTCAGGAAGATGTGGAAGCACTTGAGCGCAAAGTCGTTGTACAGCTCGTCCTCCTGGCCGAAAATATTGATGATGTCCTGCGTGAAGAGCTGGAAGCACGCCCAGCCGATCAGACCGACCGTAAGACCGACGATAATGGTGCGCAGATATGTCGCTCTTACGCGGCGGAAGTTCTTTGCACCGTAGTTATAGCCTACTATGGGCTGGCTGCCGATGCCGAGGCCGACCATGACGCTGACTATGATGGAGTTTACCTTCATGACAATGCCGAAGGCAGCCAGCGGTATATCGGGGCCGTAAATGCTTTCAATGCCGTATTTGACGGTGAGGTTATTCATGCAGATAACGACGATCGTCGAGCCGAACTGCGTAAAGAAGCTCGAAATTCCGAGCGGGAGGAAGGAACTGAGGGTTTTCAGTCTGGGGATAGCATAATCGCGCCTGAACTCGATGCCCTTGAGGCGGGGGATATACGCGACCGCTATAACAAAATTGAGCACCTGACCGATGACGGTCGCCCAGGCGGCGCCGGCAACGCCCCAGCCGAGACCGAGGACGAACCATGCGTCGAGCACGATGTTGAGCAGACAGCCTGATATGTTGGATATCATGGCATACCGCGGATTTCCCTGCGCCCTTATTATGCCGCTGACCGTCATGCTTATGCATACAAACGGTATGCCGATGAGCGTTATGCCCGCATACTCAAGCGCATAGCCGAAGGTTTCCGAAGCAACCTTTGCGCCGCCGCAGAGCCTCAGCACCGGCTCGAGCAGAAGCTCCATGGAAAGCGTTATCAGAAGACCGGCCAGCAGGGCTGTCGTTATGCCGTTTCCCATGGTGCGCGCGGCTTCCTCGTAATTCTTCTGACCGAGCTTTAAGCTGAAATACGCAACGCAGCCGTCGGCTATCAGCGTGCCTATGGCCATCGACAGCGTGACCAGCGGGAAGGTAAGGTTGGTCGCCGCGTTGCCGTATACGCCGACACCCTGGCCGATGAATATCTGGTCAACTATATTGTATATGGAGTTGACAACCATCGACGCTATTGCCGGCAGCGAAAATTTGATCATCAGCTTGCCGATAGGCTCGTTTTCAAACATGGCAAGCGAATTGTTCTGACTCATTATATCACCCTAATACAAAATTCAAACGAAGCCGATTATACCACGGTAAATATAAAAAGTAAATGTATATAAAAACAAGCCTTAAAATTTGTATCCCATGCCGAAAAATCAGCCTTCATGAGCTTCTATTATGAACTGGTTTATAGAAGCACCGAACAGGATTATGTACATGCACCAGTACATCCACAGCAGGGATATGACTATCGTTGCGAGACTGCCGTAGGTCGAATAGTTGACGTAGCGGATAAAAAGCGAGAACAGCCACGTAAACAGCAGCCACGCAGCCGAGGCGACCGCTGCTCCCGGCAGCAGGTGCACGAGCTTTATCCTGACGCCGGGCACGCCCTTGTACATTGCAAGGAAAACCAGCGCCAGCACCAAAAACGCGACGAGAAAGCGCAGCTTCAGCAGCAGTGCGAGCGCCGGAGATACTGCGGGAAGATGCGTGTTAATAAGATAATAGATCTCCTTGCTGAACATCATCAGCGCGAGCACGGCGATTGCGACGGCTATCATGCCGACGGTGTAGATGCAGGCAAAGAGACTGCGGCGCAGAAACGAGGAGTATTTAGGCGAATGGAATATATCCTCGATGCCGCGTATCAGCGCAGAGAACGCACGGCTCGAGAGCCATATCGTCAGCAGTATCGACAGCGGCAGAACGGCGCCGGAGGCAAAGTATATATCATCGACCACCGATTCGATTATGGCCTGCAATGCCGCCGGTATATAGCGCTCTATTGCGCTGAAAAGAGTGTTCTGCGAAAGCCCCGTATAGGGGATTATCGCCGTTAAGAGCGCGACGAAGGGAACGAGGGACATGAACATGTAAAACGCGCTGGCCGCGGCGTGAGCGTCTATGTTGTCCTCGCTCATTTCTATCATGAAATTGTTTATCGTGTTAAATATTTTTTTCATGTGACCTCATGAAAAATTACCGCTTCCGGCGGTAATTTTTCAGCATATGAGAGTTAGTCTGCCGCTCAGATTTTCTATTTCGTGCCGCTCCGAGCCCTTGCCGCGTTCGCCGTCGAGCGACCAGTCAAGGTCCTCGGGAGCGGATATCTTCAGGGTGTCGGCCTGGAAGAAATCGAGGAAGGGTGAGGAGTAGTCCTGAGTAAAAACTCCGAGAAGGATGCTCTGGAAATCAATGAGGGTGCGCGGCTCGTGCACGAGCAGGATCTCAAACTTGCCGTCGCCGGTGTCAACGACGGTCTTGGGCAGCGTTATCGTTCCGGCGACCGAGGTGGAGTTGCACACGGCCCCGAATATATAATCGCCCTCGCAGGTGAACTCGCCCACGTCGATCGCAAGATGATGCGCCTTTATTTTGGGAAGATCCTTCACCGCGTCAAGCAGATATGCCGAGTGTCCGAGCATGTTCTTGAGATTCTGCGGTGTAGTGTACGACAGCCACGAAAATGCGCCGAAGGCTGCGACATAGGCAAAATACTGATTGCCGAACTTGCCGATATCAATGCTTTTTGGCTTTCCGTCAACAATGTTCTGCGCGGCCTCGAGCATATCCGAGGATATGCCGTGGCAGGCGGCAAAGTCGTTCGTGCTGCCCGAGGGGATGTAGCCGAGCGGCGTATGGCAGTTACCGCGGATGATGCCGCTTATGACCTCGTTGAGCGTGCCGTCGCCGCCGATGCAGACGATGAGGTCGAACTCATTGCCGTAGTGCATGGCAAAATCGGTCGCGTCGCCGCGCTTTGCGGTCGGGAAAACCGTCACGGCACAGTCGTTTGCAGAGAATATGCCGATTATATCAGGCAGAAAGCGCAGTGATACGCGCCTGCCCGAGACGGGATTTATTATGAGCATAAGCTTTTTGAGACGGGAAAATTCTTTCATTCAATTACTCCGCATATATCAGATGACGCCGGCGATGAGAAGGCAGAAGTATGCCGAAGGAATGGAAAAGAGCAGACTGTCCACTCTGTCCATAACGCCGCCGTGGCCGGGGATGAGATTGCTGTAGTCCTTGAGACCCGCCATTCGCTTTATAAGCGACGCGGCAAGGTCGCCGATCTGACCGAAGCTCGAGCAGATAAGGGCGGTCAGCGCGCAGGAGAGCGCATTGACAGAATACCACTGCCTGAGCACGAAAAACAGAATAATGCCTGCGACGACGGCGCTTATCGCACCGCATATGCTGCCCTCGACGGTCTTGTTGGGGCTCACCTCCGGAGCAAGCTTGTTTTTGCCGAAGCGCTTGCCGCCGAAGAGCGCAAAGCTGTCGCAGACCCATGTGGATATGCAGGCGACGGAGAATACGGGGATCCACACGCTGCTGTCCATGAGAGCGAGCTTGCAGACGATAACGAAGGGAACGATGGGATAAGCAAGAACGCCGAGCGTTGCCAGAGCGCCCGCGCCGCGTATCTTTTCGGACACGATACCGGCTGTCATGACGGCAAACACCGCAAGAAAGAACGTTATCTCAAATGCGAGCGCACCGGCATTAAACCAGAGCTCCGCGACCGTTGCAATACAGTAGGCGTACAGTATGAACGCTGCGCAGGTGATATCCTTCTGTCCGACGGCGCGGCAGGTCTCCCACACGCCCATTATCATGGCTGCCAGCAGGAACAGCGCCCTCGTCACGGGACCGAGCGCAAAGCAGGCAACGACGAGTATAATGAGCACCGTTGCCGAAATAACTCTTGTTTTCAAGTTGTGTACCCTCTTTCGTAAAAATACAGAATTATCACTTAATATAACATATTACCTGCATTTCTACAACAACAAAAGGTTTCAAATAATTAAAATGCGCCGTTTGGAAAAATAATTCTTGTGTTTTTCGCAAAAAGATGTGATACTTAATTCAATAATCCGTCTTTATTATTAGAAGTTAGGAGATAGTTTTGGACGATCGGCGTATTGTAGAGCTTTTTCTGGCACGCTCGGAGGAAGCCTTGTTACAAATAGATATTAAATACGGCCGCTATTGTCACCGCGTGGCATTCAATGTGCTCGGAAATGCCGAGGACAGCGAGGAGTGCGTGAACGATGCCTACATGAGGGCGTGGGGCAGCATCCCGCCTAATGAGCCGGATTCGCTTTCGGCATACATCGGCAAGATAACGCGCAATATCGCGCTCGATAAGCTGCGGCAGAAAAACAGCTCAAAGCGTGGAAACGGTGAAGTCCCTGTGCTGCTCGACGAGCTTGCCGAGTGCGTTTCCGGTGTTGACGAGCTGGAGCGGCGGCAGGATTCCGAGGAGATAACGAATGCGCTCAACGGCTTTCTCGAAACGCTCAGTGCGCTTGAACGCGGCGTTTTCATGAGACGGTATTGGATGATGGAGCCTATCGCGGACGTTGCGGCGCGCTACGGCATATCGGTTTCAAAAACGACTACGATGCTTTTCAGACTGCGCGGCAGACTGAAGAAACATTTTATGAAAGAAGGAATATCTCTTTGAAGAGCGATGATTTGCTCAGACATCTCGGGTCTGTAAAGGACGAATATATTGAAGAGATAATGACCGAAAGCGTGAGAACGGCGCGCAGGCGTGCAAGCTCACGCAGCCTTGTCGCGTCCATTGCGGCAAGCCTTGCCATAGTTCTGCTCGGAACGGGCATAATGGCGGCCGACGGAGCAAAGGTGGATAAGGACGAGATGACGCTCCCGAGCTCGGTGCAGAGCGTTCAGCTTGCGCATAACAGCGTTATCATGATAGACGTCAACCCGAGCATTTGCCTTGAGGTGAACGACAGGGGCACGGTCGTGAGTGCTGAGGGACTGAACGAGGAGGCGCAGCCGGTGCTCGACGGACTTGAGCTGAAGGGTCAGGATTATAAGACGGCCGTTTCCCTGATAGTTGCCTCGCTTCAGGAGAAAGAATATATTACAAACCTCAAAAACTCCGTTCTCATAAGCGTCGCAGCTTCGGATGACGAGACGGCGCAGCAGATACGCAAGAGCGCGGTAGCGGCGATCGAGGAGCTCGACAAGTCCGTAAATTACGGCTTCTCTATACTCAGCCAGATAATAAGCCTTGACGATAAAGCGGCAGCGACGGCGGAAAAGTACAGTGTGTCCGAGGGCCGCGTCGATATCATAAATAAATTCGTATCCGAGCACGGCGACTACAGCTTTGAAAAGCTTATAGAGAGCAATGTCCAGCTTCTCAACCAGCTGTTTGAGTATGCCGGTCTGCCCGAGGGCGTTGAGCGTCTCGGCGCCGTTGCCGGTGTCGTTCCCGCAGAGTACGAGGAAAAGCTCAACCTCGGCGAGCTCAGCTGCGATGAGCTTATGAGCTTTACGAGCGCCATCAGCGATTTCTACGATAAGCTCAGCGAGTATTACAGTCCCAGTGACGTTGCAAAGCGCATAGGCTACGAGTTCAGCATTGCCGAGAGCAGCACGGAGGACGGACAGAAGCTCTGGGCCGTGCTTGCCGAGAGCCTTACAAAGAATATAGGAAACCACGGCGCACTCATCGGCCTCGGTCAGAGCACGATCACCGACTGGCTCAGCCAGAGTGAGCTCGGAAGCGTCATAGCGCACATCGCAGCAGCTTTCATACCCGCAGCATAAGCAAATACTAAGCCCACATATAATATACAAAACGGCAGGAGCGAAAACTCCTGCCGTTTTGTCGGAAGCAGGGCGTTGACACAATGCAGTTGAAAACGACAAAAAAATGTGATATAAATGCAGTGTAAACCTCAAATAGCTTATTTTAACGAAAAAGGAACTTAAAATGTCAAAGATCAAGTATAAGCTCGCGCTTGCTGCTGCGGCGGTACTGCTGCTCGGAGGCGTAATATACATATACTTTGCCCACTATGCGGCGTTCAAGCCGGATGAGCCTCAGACCCTGAGCGTCTGGTACGTAAACGACGATGCAATGTGGTCGGGCTTCTACACCGTGTGCGGTGAGTACAACGAAACGGAAGGAGCCGACTGCGGCATCACGATAGACGCAAAGGGCTTCGATACTCAGGCGCAGCTGTACGAAAGCGTGATCGAGGCCGTGGAAACCGATGGCGAAAAGCCCGATATTATTGCCTGCGATACCGACTTTGCCGCATATCTTGACGAGGAGGACGCACTTGCCGATATGGATAAGTACTTCGGCAGCTGGGAGACCTCGGGCTACGATAAGAACATGACTGCTGCCGCAAAGAGCTCAAAGGGGCTTGCCTGTGTGCCCATAGCGGCGGAGACAAATGTTTTCATTGTCAACACCTCGCTTTTTGCCGACTCCGAGGCGATATCGAACTTCGAAAAGCTCTGCTCGGTCGCCGATGAGTACTATAAGCGCAGCTCCGAAAGCTTTTTTACGATCTCCGATTACTCGCTGTTTTTCCGCGATGCCGTTGCACAGCTCGGCGAGGAGTTTGACGGCGTGAGTCCGCACGATACCGACAGCGATAACTGCAAATATATCTACAAGCTGCTTGCGGAAACTGCCTATGACCGAGGCTTTATTTCCTCCGGCGGACAGGCTGCAAAAATGCTTGCCGACGGCGACATCGCGGCTGCGATCATATCGTCGGCGGATCTGATGAAGTATGCCGATAAGCTCAGCGGCGATGAGTTTGAGTTTGTGAGCTACCCGTATATGAAGGACGGCAAGCCCGCATATACGCAGAAGGTCACGGGAATCACGATACTCGCATCAGACGGTACGCGCGAAAGGTCGGCGGTGGAGTTCCTGCGCTGGTTCACTTCGCAGAAGAATAACAGCAGCTTTGTCGGCGATTCGGGCTATCTTGCAGCCATCGGCAGGGAGAGCTCCTCGTCCGACTCGGCGCTGTATGGAAAGCTCATGGACGCAGTGGAGCAGATGCAGAAAAACGGCGGCGATACGACAACGGCCGCAAACGCCGAATACTCGGTAAACAGCAGGAACTTTGACAGTGTCCTGAGTACGATAATGAATTCACTAAACTAATAAATACAGAGGTGCACGGATATGGAAGGCTTCAGAGTACTTGAGATCAAAAAAAGCGTATTTGAAAATAACGACAGGGAGGCAGAGCAGCTCAGGCAGGAGCTCAAAAAAGAAAAAACATTTCTCCTCAACCTCATGTCGTCCCCCGGCTCGGGCAAGACGACGACCCTCAAGGCTACAATTGCGGCGCTCAAAGACGATATGCGCATAGGCGTCATGGAGGCGGATATCGACTCGGACGTTGATGCTCACACCATTGCCGAGACCGGCGCAAAGGTCATTCAGCTGCATACCGGCGGCATGTGCCACCTCGACGCGGGTATGACCAGGCAGGGACTTGAGGGCCTCGGCACGGAGAATATCGACTTTGCCATTCTTGAGAATGTCGGCAACCTCGTATGCCCCGCGGAGTTTGACACCGGCGCCGTTAAAAACGCGATGATCCTCTCCGTTCCCGAGGGTCACGACAAACCTCTTAAATACCCCCTGATGTTCTCAATATGCGACGTTCTGCTCGTCAACAAGATAGACGTCATGCCGTATTTCGACTTTGACCTTAAAAAATGCGAGGAGTACGTCAAAAAGCTCAATCCCGATATAACCATCATCCCCATCTCAGCAAGAACCGGCGAGGGCATCGACAGGTGGGCAGACTGGCTGCGCACTCAGGTCGCCGAATGGAATAAGCAGTAATGAAATGCAGAAAGCAGCTTCACCTTTTTTCGGATGAAGCTGCTTTTTTGAGCTCTGCATCAGGTCGGCTCGTAGGCCTTGCCGGTGGGATTGCCGTCGGCGTCATAGTCGATGCACTCCATAAGCTGCGGATCGACGTGGCTCTGGCGCTTTATCGTCATGCCGACGCCCTGATTGTTGAATACCCAGATGTAGTTATTCCAGACCGTAGGGTCTTTTTTCTTGAAAACCGTTGTTTCGTTCAAGCGGCAGAACTTTGCTCTGCCCTCTGCGGTGTCAAGAAGGTCGCCCTCGCCGGTGTAAAACAGCTCGTCGCTGTATTTATAGCCGTCCTGCTCTTCGATCTCTTTTTTCAGATCGACCTTTTCTTCGTTTGTCATGGCATAGCCTCCGATGAGTTTTTATTAATTGTAACATGCCGCGCCGCCCGGCGCAAGCGAAAAAAACGGAATGTACAATATCACAGCACAGAATATTAAATAACTAATTATCCGGTTTCTGTTGACCGAGTTAAAAAAACTTGGTAAAATAAATATTATAAAATTCTTCAGAAAATAAGGAACATTATATCAGAGGTGCTTAACTGTGTATAAAACAATTATCGTTGAGGACGACCTGATGGTCTGTTCGATCCTCGAAAAGCAGCTCGGGAAATTTACCCAGCTGAAGCTTGCAGGCAATTATCGCCGCTGCACCGACGCGCTTGAGTATCTCAGGCAGATGCCCGACGGGGCTGATCTTGTTGTTCTTGACTACTTCATGCCCGGAATGAACGGCATCGAGTTTCTCGCGGAGCTCAGAAAGTTCAACACCGAGGTCCAGGTCATCATGATAACCTCAGCCGACGACTATCAGGTCATACGTTCGGCCATGTGCTACGGCATCTGCGACTACATACTCAAGCCCTTTAACGGTGCGCGTTTGGAAAAAGCCGTTTCGCGCTTTGATACGGTCATGAAGCTCGTCAGAACGACAAGAGTCTGGACGCAGGATAAGGTCGATATTCTGCTGTGCCCGCACAGAAACTACAACACTGCCGAGCAGTCGGCCTCCGGCGTTCCGAATTCGGGCAAAATAAACAAAACGACGCTCGAAACGGTTCGCGGCTTCATGAGCAAAAATGCGGGACGGAAAATGCCGCTTATCGAGATAAGCGAGGGCCTCGGCCTTTCGACCGTTACCTCGCGCAGATATCTTAAATACATGCACTCTCTCGGCGAGGTCGGCATAACGCTCGACTGCAAGACCGGAGGCCGCCCGTCGGAAATATTTGAATATAAGGAGTGTGCAGATGTCAGAGCTTAAATTTGCCTACGCCGCGCACGGATACGATTATGCCGGCGCTATTGAGCGCGTTTCCGATGACGAGGAGCTTCTGCGAAGCCTGCTTGATATGTTCCTTGCGGACGCAAATTACACTGCGCTCATGTCGGCGCTTGCCGTGCGTGATGCACAGGCGGGCTTTCAGGCGGCGCATTCGCTCAAGGGAAGCTCCGGCATGCTGGGGCTTACCGGACTTTTTGAAGCGCTCAGGAGCATTACCGAGCCGCTGCGCCGCGGCGATGCAGAACGGGCGCTGAGCTGCCGCGAGGCCGTCGAGCGCGAATATGCGGCGGCGGCCGACATGATAAAAAGCCTATGATGCTCCTTGGAGCGGCAGCGTTTGCACTTATGCTGCTGGGAGATATGAATGATGCCGTATGGCACAAAAAGGCGCTGCGTCTGTGCTTTCCCACAGGACTTGCGGCGCTTGTCGCCGCAACGGCGCTGAGGCTTGAGCCGGAAAGGCCCGACGGAGCATGGTGCGCCGTCGCTGCGGCGTTTCTGCTCCTGCTTCTTTATGTCTTGTTCGGCTCGTTTCCCGTCAAGGATGCGTACATCCGGCAGGATGAGGGGCGGCGACTGTACGACAGGGGCTTTTATGCCGTGTGCCGCCATCCGGGGGTGCTGTTCTTTGCGGGACTGTACGCTTCGCTGCACTATGCGCTTGCGCTCCCGTGGGCAGATGCCGCGCTGTATACGGCTCTTGATCTGCTGCTTGCAGCGGCGGAGGACAGGTGGTTTTTCCCACGCTCAATCGGCGGATACGACGGATATAAAAAGCGTGTGCCCTTTCTTATCCCGAGCCTGTCCGGGATAAAGGAAATAATCAAAAGACAATAATTCGGATGAAGATATATGACCTTTCAACAGAAATTGCGCAAATTCAGTAAGCAGCAGCTATGGAACGAATACTGCGGCTATCTGGAACTTAACATAAAAGAATACATGTATGTTCAGCGCCGCCTCATGCAGGAGCAGATAAACGCATGGTGCACATCCGGACTCGGAAAGAGCATATACAAGGGCTCCGCCCCGGGCAGCGTAGATGAGTTTCTGCGCACGATGCCGCTGACAAGCTATGCCGACTATGCCGACATCCTGTTCCGACGCGACCCGGATACTCTGCCGGAAGCGCCGGTCATATGGATAGAAACGACATGGGAAGGCGGTCTGCGGCCTATAAAGATCGCACCCTACACGCGCAGCATGCTCGATTCGTACAAGCACAATATCATGGCCATGGCTATGCTCGTTTCGGGTCACGGCAAGGCCGACTTCAATATACGCCCAGGGCACAGGTTCCTCTACGGCGGTGCACCGCTTCCCTATGAAACGGGGCTCATACCGAGCCTCATGAACGAGGAGATGCGCTTTGAGTGGCTGCCGGACAGCGACGAGTATTCCGAGCTGTCGTTCAGCCAGCGTATCAAAAAAGGCTTCAAAATGGCATTTAACGGAGGCATTGACTATTTCTTCGCCATGGGAAGCGTCGCAAATTACATAACCGAAAATTTCGATAAGCAGATATCCTCCGGCGGCAGCGGCGGCGTTACGGTATCGCCGGTCATTGCCGCGCGCTACATAAAGGCAAAGTATACCTGCCGCAGGGAGAAGCGAAAAATACGTCCGGTCGATCTGTTCCGCATAACTGGCTTTGCCTGTTCGGGGACCGACGGCAGATGCTACCGCGATAAGCTCGCCGAGGCGTGGGGAGTGACACCCGTCGAGGTCGCCGCCGGAACGGAATCGACCTGCGTGGGCTGCGACACATGGGAGCAGCGCGGCATGGTCCTGTTTCCCGACTCCTGCTTTTACGAGTTCATACCCGAAAGCGAGATGCTCCGCAGCCTTAATGACCCCGCGTATACGCCGCTGAGCTGCCTCATGGATGAGGTGCGCACCGGCGCACGCTACGAGCTGGTCATAAGTACGCTCCATGGCGGCGCGTTCATGCGCTACCGCATAGGCGACGTGTACAGATGCACCGAGGTCGATAAAGTCACAGGCGTTCCGCGCTTTACCTATGTTGACCGCATACCGACGGTCATTGACATAGCGGGCTTTACGCGCATAACGGAAAAATCCGTCACGGAGGTCATCCGCATGTCAAAGCTCGGCATAGGCGACTGGATAGCGGCAAAGGAATACGATGCGGACAATACGCCCTTTCTGCATATCTACCTTGAGCTTACGCCCGAGGCAAGGGCAAACGACGTTATCACAAAGCAGGTGCTCACCGAGCATCTCTCGGTTTATTTCAGATATTTTGACAGTGATTACAAGGACCTCAAAAAGCTCCTTAACATAGAACCCCTGCAAATAAGCATCCTGCCGTATAAAACGATAGAGAGCTTTGAGCGCAGGCAGGGGACTGAGCTTCCCCGTATAAATCCCGACCCGCTGTGGCTAAAGGCGATGCTCGGCGGGGTGAGCGGCCGTCAGCACACGGAGGATGATGCATGAACGTATCCTACATATATATCAATATAGCGGCGTTTCTGTGCTTTGCCCTTATGTTTGTGGCCTTCTTTGCCGCCGAGCGCAGCCGCGAAATGCGCGCATGGCTGGTACTGCTGGGCGACCTCGTGCTGTGGACGGGCGGAACGGTGTTCATGCGCCTGAACGTTTTCCCGAGCTACGAGTTCTGGTACTACGTCTCGCTGCTGGCACTGTTTTCGATCGCATTTCTTGTTTATAACTACGTCTATCAGTTTGCAAACGTAAAAAACAGCCTTGAGCGCATAATCTGGTTTGTCGGTACGCTCATAATACTTGCCGTTTCCGCAACGGGCTTTTTCCTCGCCCCGCCTGAGCTGTCGGTCAGCGGCAGCGGCATGACGGTGTACACCTATTCGATGGACTGGAAGATTGCTATACCCACGGTGTTTTTCATGTTCATCGTCGGCTCTATTATAAGGCTGTTCCGCAGGATAGTTGCCGCAAAGGGCAGGAAAGCGCCCGGCGTTTCGGAGCTTATAATAGGCTGCTTCCTCATGGCCTTCGGCAACATAGTTCAGATACTCCCGGGAAATACCTTCCCATGGGATACGCTGTTCGGTCTTGCCTTTGCGGTGATGTTCATCCGCTCACTGTATAAGCGCCGGATGTTCAATATAACGCCCGTCATTTCCAGCAGCATACTCATGCTTGTATCAACGGTCATATGCGTCGGCGTTGCAGCGCTGTTTTTTCAGAAGATAGACACTCTGTTTGAAAAGATCGGCGGCCACCTCGGAGACCCGGACGTCGAGGCGTTTCTGTTCCTTGCCATCGTTCTGTTCGGACTGATAGCCGGCTTCCGCAGGCTGCTCATGTCGATATTCTCCGATGAGGAGCAGCAGGGCAGCCGCATTAAAAAATACAGCGACAGCGTATCCAAGACACTGGATATCGACAGCATACTGCGCCAGACAGTCAAGGTCATAAAAAACGATATCCATGTAGACCAGATGTATATCTGCCTGCTGCAGAACGGAAGATACGTTCCCGTGTGCAGCGCGATGCCCTTAAAACCGGCTTCATTTACCATAGCGGCAGACCATCCCTGCGTTAAATATTTCGAGGAGGACAGCTCCGGCGGAAACCACATAATTATAAAGGAATTTGAAGCCGACCCGCTGTACAAATCCATGTGGGGCTCGGAAAAGGAGCTCTTCTCAGACTACGGCATATCCTGCATATGCGCATTGAAGGACGGCACCAGCGTCGTCGGACTTCTGCTGCTTGCTGAAAAGGAGAAGGGCGTAGACTACACCTATGCGGATTTCTCGTTTTTGAGCACCGTCTGCGCGATAGCTTCCATTGCCGTAAAAAACGCCGCGCTGTACAAGCAGGTTGCCGAACGCGAGCATCTGTTTTCAAGCATGACGGCGTTTATCCCGAACGTGATACTGATAAAGCCGAAGGGCGAGAGCATGTACTGCTTTGTCAGCGCCAATACAGAAAAGGTGCTGGGACTTCCGCAGAGCTATTTTGCCGAGCGTTCTGCAATACAGACGCTCCGCGAGAATGTCGATGCGGCGACGGCCGACGAGGTCGTTGACGCGCTCATATCCTCCGACGGCAGCGGCGGCTGCACGGTCGATATCCCCTTCAGAACGGGCGACGGCAGGGACATTACGCTCAGATGTGCATTCTCGCCCATCGTTACGGGCGGGGTCAAGTCGCACTACGTCTGCGTTGCGACGGATATAACGCAGGATATCGAGGCGCAGCTTCTTCTGCGCAACTCCGTGGAGCTCGCGCAGGACTCCAGCCGGGCCAAGGGCGAATTTTTGTCACATATGTCGCATGAGATCCGCACGCCCATGAACTCCATTGCAGGACTTACATATCTTGCCCGCGAGATGGTAGGCGAGGGGCGCGACGATGAGCTGCGCGATCATCTCAACCAGATAGACCAGTCCTCGCAGTATCTGCTGAGCCTGCTCAACAACATCATGGATATGAGCAAGATCGAAAGCAGCAGATATGAGATAAACACAAAGCCCTTTGATATCTCCGCAGTGCTCGATGAGGTCTATTCCGTTTACAGCGCCATGATGAGCACAAAAGGCGTGAAGTTTGTGATCGACACCGAGGGGCTGAGCTGCCCCAATGTCCTCGGCGACGAGCTTTCGCTGCGAAAGATACTTAACAATCTGCTGTCTAACGCCAATAAGTTTACGAAAACGGGCGGCAGCGTGAAGCTTCTTGCCACGCAGAAGCCGATGAACGAAAAGTCGTCGATCCTGCACCTTGAGGTGTCCGATACAGGCGTCGGCATAAGCAGTGATTTCATAGGCCACCTCTTCGAGCCGTACACTCAGGAGCAGAACGTTTCCGGCGGCAGAGCGGCCGGAAGCGGCCTCGGCATGGCAATATGCAAGAGCATGATAGACCTCCAGGGCGGCACGATATCGGTCAAAAGCCGTCAGGGCTTCGGCACGACATTCTTTGTCGATATCCCGTATTCGCTCGGTGAGGCCGCCGCAGGCGAGACGCGGAGCATTGATTATTCCGCGATAAACGGACGCCGCATCATGGTCGTTGACGACGTTATGATAAACACGACCATAACCTGCCGCCTGCTCGAGCGGCACGGCGCACTCGTTGACTGCGCGGAAAACGGCAGGGAGGCGGTTGAGCTTTTCCGCTCCAAGCCCGATTATTATTACGACTGCATACTTATGGACATACAGATGCCTGAGATGAACGGCATTGAGGCAACGGCCTGCATACGCGCCTCGGCCACACGCTGCGCGGGCACCGTGCCAGTGCTGGCGATGACGGCGGATGCGTTCATAAACGAGCAGGGGGGAGCGCTCAGCGATTTCTCCGGCTATATACTCAAGCCCGTGAAGCCCGATGAGCTTTACGCAAAGCTCGTAGGCATATTTGAAAAACGGTGAGGTGCACATGCTCAGATCACTTTTTGAAAAAGGCCGGAGCGCGGCGGACGCGGTCTGGGGCAGCAAATACTATCTTCCGGTGCTTCTGCTGCTGGCCGCGCTGGCGACGGCAACGCAGACCTCGTTTGAGTGCATGTGCCTGTTTGTGTTCATCGCGGTGCTGATGCTCATATTCTGCGGCGATCTCATGTCGATATTCGCGCCGGTCTGCTTCACATTGCAGATATCTGTCGAGCATTACAGAGATTATTCGCAGCTCGTGCCGTACATGATGTATGCGATCGTGCCCTTTTCGCTCGCACTTGTATTCAACCTCGTATACCACCGCCGCAGACCCGTTTTCGGGCGCTTCACATACCCGTATATCGCGGTGACGCTGGCGCTCATCCTCGGCGGCGCCGGAACGGTCTCGGCGCAGGACTATTTCAAGCCGATCAGCATGTACTACATGCTTGCACTCGGCCTCGGTCAGCTCGTTTTGTATATCCTGTTCTGCACGCGGCTTGACAGCGCACCGCGCTATGACAGGGCTGAGCGCCTTGCCAAAAGCGTCTACGCGGCGGGACTGCTGTTCGTCGTCGTCATATTCAGCTTCTATGCGCACAATTTTGACAGCTTCCTCGAAAAGGGCGGAGTGCTGTTCTATAAGCCCCGCAATTATATAACGACGATGCTGCTGCTGTGCATGCCCATGACCTGCTGCCTTGTCCGGCGCAGCAACCTCTATCTTATCGGCATGGTGCTCATGTACATTGCCATGGTCATGAGCGGCTCCCGCTCGGGGCTGCTGTTCGGCGCGGTACTGCTCCTGCTGTGCGCGGCGTATATTTACGTTACGAACAAAAAGAGCCGACGGCTGTACAATTGGCTGTTCGGCATATCGCTGCTGCTTGCGGCCGCGGCTGCGGTCGCCGTCATACCCGAGCTCTACGCTGCGCGCATAAAAAATGCCGCCGTGGGCGACAAGACGCGCATCGAGTTCATCCGGCGCGGCATTGATAATTTCCTGAGCCATCCCGTGCTCGGCATCGGCATCGGCAGTACGAATGAGCTTGAGATATTCAAGGCCTATGTCCCCGGCTGCATGGTGTTTTACCACAACGCCGTCATCCAGATCATAAGCTCCATGGGGCTTGCGGGCATCCTCGCCTACGGCTGGATGTTCGCCCTGCGCGTCAGAACGCTCTGGCGCGGCAGAAACAGCGGCTTTGCCTGCGCCGTCGCGCTGTCGTATCTGGGAATACTCATGATGAGCATGACAAACCCCGGCATCTTCTGTCCCTTCCCGGAGCTCGGCATACTTACGCTCATGTTCAGCTTTCTTGAGGCGGACCGCCGCAATAAACATACGGGTGCAGACTGAGTGCGCCACTGAAAAAGCCGGTCGGGAGAACCCGACCGGCAAAATACTGTGGTTATATTTTTAAATTAATCGGCAACATCTTCAACTATCGTAAACACAAAGGTCTTGGGCATTGCGAAGAAGTCGCCGCCGCGGACGGTTGCCGTAACGATGTACTTGCCGGGAGCTGTGGGCATCGTGTTCTTTGCGTATATCCTGTTAACGCCGGTGAACCAGTAGTGGATGGAGCCTGCGGAGGCGCTGTTGAGCTCTTCGCCGTCCTTGGTGAGAACACAGAGGTTATTGCCGTCTTTGAGTTCTTCTGCCTGCGAGACGGTGATGGTGTTCGCCTTTTCGCCGCTGTTGAGAACGGGGTTCTTCTCAAGCTTTATGCCCTTCCAGTTCTTGAGAACAACGAGCGAACCTGTGCCGGTGCCGGTTTCGTAGTTTTTGCCAACGGCAACAACGGTCGCCACATACACGCCCGCGTGCGCGGGAGTGCCGATTGCAACTATGGTGTCGTCGGAAATGTCTGTCAAAACATCAAGCGCGTTTACTATGTTTTTAAGAGACTCGACATCATAACCAAAAGTCTCGAGTATAGTCATCAGTTTATCATTAGTGATGATGCCGTTGATGGTTTCTTTGAGCTGACCTAGGGTGATTCCTTCCTTAAGCTTTTCTTTTAATGTAAGGCTTTTGGTGTCGCCCTTAAACTCATACCATTTTTCCTCAGCGCTGCTGATCGCATCAATAAGCTTTTCCTGATCTTCGCTCAGCTTGATGTTTACACAGGTCTCAAGATTGCTGTTGACACCAACGAAGAAAATGTAAGCATCGAGCTCGGGATCGGCGGGGTCGAGCGTGTAGAAGCTGCTGCGTTCGATCTCCTCACCGGCGTAGATAGTGGTGATGGGAGTTACGCTGACATTTACGGTTGCTTTTGCAACGTCAATGGTGGTTTCAGCGCTGCTTGCCTTATAGGTATCGTTGCCGTTGTAGCTGATGCGTATTGTCTGACCTTCGCCGGCATCGAGCTTTGCATTAGGAACTTCTTTATAGGACCAATCGGTACGCCCGGTTTTGAGCTCGACTTTAAAGTCGGCGGCAGTTGTTCCTTCGGGAAGAACGGAAGCAGAATAGTCAATGACGTTTGCGACGATGGCTTCTTTTTCTGCGGAAGCATCCATGTTATAGGTGATGCTTGCGCCCTCTTTGAGAACGAGGGAGGTGCTGTACTTGCTGACCTTTACGATCTCGCGGTAGTTTTCAGTATCGCTGCCGATGCAGACTTTGAAAGTGCTGTCGTCGTTCTGGCTTGCAAGGGGATCATGATAGCATGTGATGTCATAAGAATATTTCAAGCCAAAAACATTAATGGTATCAGTTCTTGTGGATGTGAACTGCTTGTCAACAGGTCCCCATGCTGTATTTGAAATTAAACCAACTTTGTCGTGCTTACCGCTGCCTTCACACTCATACTGCCAGTCAATAGCTGCGATCTGTTCTGCGGTGAGCTGGTCGTAATTTGCAAGAAGCGCTTTTGCAAGTGCATCCTTGACGTCGGTTCCGTCCTTGATAAGGACCTCGACCGCTGCATCTGATTTTTCTTTAAGCTGCG
Organism: bacterium; assembly: GCA_963613665.1. Lineage (GTDB taxonomy): Bacteria > Bacillota > Clostridia > Oscillospirales > Oscillospiraceae > F23-B02. The sequence goes on from CAVEAL010000004.1 coordinate 67,708, forward strand.
GACTTACAATTTCTTCCGCGGGGGGGTAGCGTCCTCCGCAAACACAGCGGGGGAGATGCCTGTGACCGATACGAGCATCAGCACGGCAAGCAGCGAAGCGAGATATCGCTTCAATGTGTTTTTCTTCATGCTTTACCTCCATAAAGATAATAAAATTTTTTATGCCGTATAATTACAAAAAATTATAATTATACGGCTTTGTGACAGTATAATATCAAATGGTTTACAAAAAATCAATAGATATTTTGACATACTATCATGCTTTGTTTGAATTTTGCTCATACAATGCAGGCGCAGGCTAACTTGTCTTGCTGTCCGGCTGTGTGCGTGGTATAATAATATAATTAAGCTGCATAAAAAGCGCGAGGAAAACTGTGTGGATAAATTTGTACTGAAATCTTCATACTCTCCAACGGGCGATCAGCCCGAGGCAATAGAAACGCTCGTGCGCGGGATAGAAAACGGCCTTGACGAGCAGGTGCTCCTCGGCGTCACGGGCTCGGGCAAGACCTTCACGATGGCAAGCGTTATCGAGCGGCTCAACCGTCCGACGCTCGTGCTTGCGCACAATAAAACGCTCGCCGCGCAGCTGTGCTCGGAGTTCCGCGAGTTTTTCCCCGATAACGCGGTCGAGTACTTCGTCTCGTACTACGATTATTATCAGCCCGAGGCCTATATCCCGCACACCGATACCTTTATCGAAAAGGACAGCTCAATAAACGATGAGATCGAGCGCCTGCGCCACAGTGCGACCTCCAGCCTCTTTGAGCGCCGCGACGTGATAGTCGTCGCCTCCGTGTCGTGCATCTACGGCCTCGGCGACCCGATAGACTACAAGAGCATGGTCGTCTCTCTCCGCCCGGGGCAGACCCGCAGCTTTGACGAGCTGCTGCGCAAGCTCATCGAGATACGCTACGAGCGCAACGACATTGCCTTTGAGCGCAACATGTTCCGCGTGCGCGGCGACACCGTCGAGATATTCCCCGCCTACTCGCACGATAAGGCCATCCGCGTCGAGTTCTTCGGCGACGAGGTGGACAGGATAAGCGAGGTCAACGTCCTCACCGGCGCACCCATTCGCTATTTAAACCACGCGGCGATATATCCGGCCAGCCACTATGTCGTCAGCCGCGACAAAATGGCGCGTGCCATCGGCGATATCCGCGCCGAGTGCGAAGAGCGTGTAAAATTCTTTGAGGATAACGGCAAGCTGCTCGAAGCGCAGCGCATATCTCAGAGGACAAATTACGATATCGAGATGATGCAGGAGCTTGGCTACTGCTCCGGCATCGAAAACTATTCGCGCGTCATATCAAACCGCCCGGCGGGCTCCGCACCCATGACGCTGCTCGACTATTTCCCGAAGGATTTTCTCCTTTTCGTTGATGAGAGCCATGTCACGCTGCCGCAGGTCAGGGCCATGTACCGCGGAGACCATGCACGCAAGGAGTCGCTGGTCGAATACGGCTTCCGCCTGCCCTCGGCTTACGATAACCGCCCGCTGAAGTTCGAGGAATTTCAGGAGCGGATAAATCAGGCGGTGTACGTCTCCGCTACGCCCGGCGACTATGAGCGCGAGCGCGCGGGGCAGATCGCCGAGCAGATCATCCGCCCGACGGGGCTGCTCGATCCCGAGATATCCGTCCGCCCGATAGACGGGCAGATAGACGACCTCATAAGCGAGATAAATATCCGCATCGAAAAGGGTCAGCGCACGCTGGTAACGACGCTGACAAAGAAAATGGCCGAGGATCTGACCGAATACCTCGGCGCCGCAGGTATAAAATGCCGCTATATGCACCACGACATCGGCGCCATTGAGCGAATGGAGATCATACGCAGCCTGCGCCTCGGCGATTTTGACGTGCTCGTCGGCATAAATCTGCTGCGCGAGGGTCTCGATCTGCCGGAGGTAAGCCTTGTGGCCATACTCGACGCGGACAAGGAGGGCTTCCTGCGAAGCGAAACGAGCCTTATCCAGACCATAGGCCGCGCCGCCAGAAATGCCGAGGGTACGGTCATCATGTATGCCGACACGGTCACACGCTCGATGCGCCTTGCCATTGACGAAACAGAGCGCAGACGCGCAAAGCAGTCGGCATATAATAAGGAACACGGCATAGTGCCGAAAACCATTGTAAAAAGTGTCCGCGAGCTTATCGAGATATCCAGCGAGAGCGAAAAGACCCTGCGCCGTGCCGACGGCGTGAAGCTCACGGGAAGCGAGCGCAAGGAGCTTATCGAAAAGCTCGAAAAGGAAATGAAGGCCGCCGCAAAAATGCTCGAGTTCGAGCTTGCGGCACAGCTCAGAGACGAAATAGTCCGCCTGCGCGGCGAGGTGAAATGATGAAACTGCTTATTCTTGACGGCAACAGCATTGTAAACAGAGCCTATTACGGCGTCCGGGCGCTCAACGCGCCCGACGGCACGCCCACGAACGGAGTGTACGGCTTTCTGTCGATACTCCGCAAGCTGCTCGACGAGGAAAAGCCGGAGGCCGTGTGCGTAGCATTCGACCTGAAGGCTCCGACCTTCCGCCATCTGCGCTACGCAGGCTATAAGGCGCAGCGCAAGGGTATGCCGGAGGAGCTTGCCGTGCAGATGCCGGTACTCAAGCAGGTGCTCGACGCCATGGGCATACTGCGCCTTGAGCTCGAGGGCTTTGAGGCCGACGATCTGCTCGGCACGGTTGCTGCACGCTGTACAGATAAGGGCTGGGACTGCCGGATAGTCACCGGCGATAAGGACAGTTTCCAGCTTATAACGGAGACAAATCACGTCTGCCATGTCAAAAGCCGCATGGGTCAGACCACAACGACCGAGTACACACCGGAGATATTCTTCGATGAGTACGGCTTTGAGCCTGAGCATATCGTCGATCTCAAGGCGCTCATGGGCGATGCGTCGGACAATATCCCCGGCGTGCCCGGCGTTGGCGAGAAAACGGCGATGGGGCTCATTCAGAAGTACAGGAGCATCGGTACGATATACGATAATATAGATACCGTTGACGTGAAAGAGGGAATGCGCAAAAAGCTGCGCGAGGGCAGGGACAGTGCGTTTTTGTCCTACGAGCTTGCGACTATCCGCACCGACGCTCCGATAGAGTTTTCGCCCGAGGACGCGGTATGGAACGCCGGCTACAGAGCCGAGCTGTACGACATTTTCAAAAAACTCGGCTTTAATAAATTCATCGAAAAATGGGGACTGAGCGAAAGCGCGGAGAGCGCGGCAGCGGCAAGGCTTGAGCGGCTTGATTATATAGAAAACGCGTCGTTTGATGATATAATGAACGCCGTAAGGACGGCCGAGTGCATTGCGGTGACTGCCGCTCCTGACTTTGACAGCTTCGAGATATGCGACGGAAAGGCCGTGTATCCCGTGCGCTGGAGCCTCCTCGGCGACGATTACCGGCGCATTGCCGAGTATGTTTTCTCCGGCAATGTCAAAAAGCTCGGACATAACGTGAAGGAGCTCATGACGCAGCTCATGGCAGAAAAGCTTCCGCTCGACGGCTTCGTGTATGATACGGCGCTTGCCGGATATCTTCTTGACGCTACTGCCGGAGACTACAGCCTTGCCCGCCTGAGCATGGGCTATTGCGGCACGGAGCTCGACGGCGCGGAGGCCGTGTACAGGCTTCACGCTCCGACAGAGGAAAAGCTTGCGCAGCTCGGAATGACAAGGCTCTTTTACGATATTGAGATGCCGCTGTGCCGTGTGCTTGCCGATATGCAGGAGCAGGGCTTCATGATAGACAAAGCTGCGCTTTCAGGCTTCGGCGAAAGCCTTGCAGGCACGATAGCGGAGCTTGAGCAGACGATATACGGGCTTGCCGGCTGCGAGTTCAATATTAATTCTCCAAAGCAGCTCGGCGAGGTGCTGTTTGACAGGCTCATGCTCCCGGCTGGGAAAAAGACCAAAACAGGATGGAGCACGAATGCCGACGTTCTCGAAAAGCTGCGCGGCAAGCACCCGATAGTGCAGTCGGTGCTTGACTACCGCATGCTTACAAAGCTAAAATCGACCTATGCCGACGGCCTTCTGAAGCTCATTGACCCCGACGGCAGGATAAGAACGAAGTTCCAAATGACCGTAACGGCAACCGGCAGGCTTTCGAGCACCGACCCCAATCTGCAGAACATCCCCATCCGCAGGGAGCTCGGCAGCCACATCCGCGAGATGTTCATCGCCTCGAAGGGCAGCGTGCTCGTTGACGCGGACTACAGCCAGATAGAGCTGAGGCTTCTTGCGCACATATCGGGTGATGAACACATGCGCGAAGCCTTCCTGAGCGGCGAGGATATACACACGGTCACGGCCTCGCAGGTATTCAATACGCCTGTTGACGAGGTCACGCCCTTGCAGCGCAGCCGCGCAAAGGCCGTAAATTTCGGCATAGTCTACGGTATCTCCGCATGGTCGCTCGCTCAGGATATAGGCGTTTCGCAGGCCGAGGCCAAGACGTACATGGATGCGTATCTCAACAAGTACGACGGTGTGCGCGAGTATATGAAAACGATTGTCGATAAGGCAAAGCAGGACGGTTATGTGACGACGCTCTATGCGCGCCGCCGCGACCTGCCGGAGCTCAGATCGTCAAATTTCAACACCCGTTCCTTCGGTGAGCGCGTTGCGCTGAATATGCCTATTCAGGGCACGGCGGCGGACATAATAAAGCTTGCCATGGTGAACGTATATAACAGGCTCAAAGCCGAGGGGCTGAAGGCAAGGCTCATCTTGCAGGTGCACGACGAGCTTATATGCGAATGTCCCGAGTCCGAGGCACAGAGAGTGGCCGATATCCTCAGCGAGGAGATGAGCGGAGCGGTCAAGCTCAGCGTACCGCTCACGGTGGAGGCAAAAACGGGACATAGCTGGGCGGAGGCGCACTGATGCTGACTTATGAACAGGCAGGGGATGTGCTCGATGATCTTGTCGATGAACTCCCCGACGAGATATTCAAAAACCTGAACGGCGGAGTGAGCTTCGTCGAGGATGCCGTGCGCGGCGACGACGGAAGATACACGCTCGGCATGTATTTCCGGGACAAAATGGGGCGGCATATAGAGCTGTACTACGGCTCCTTTGCCGAGCTGTACGGCGATATGGACGATGAGGCCTTCCGCCGCCGCCTGCGCAGTACGCTCCATCACGAGCTTACGCACCATATTGAAAGTCAGGCCGGCGACCGCAGCCTTGAACGCTGGGACGAGCGGCAGGCGGAGCTGTGCGGTTTTAACGGTATCGACGTCAGGAGCATACTCTTCGTGTGCGATGACAACAGCCTTTCCGCCGTCGCCGAGGCGGTGTTCAACTCATCCAAGTCAGATTACTGCCCCGAGGTCATTGCGCTTTCCGGCGGAATAAGCACGAAGGACGGTCTGAACCCGCGCGTTATAAAATGCTGCGAGACGCTGGATATAAGGCTTGCGCGCAGCTGCGCCGTGCCCGTCACGCGTGAGCTCATGGAGCGCTGCGACGTTGTGCTTTGCATGACTGCGCTCCAGGCGAAGAAGCTCTCCGACGAGTATCAGGATCTCGACGAACGCATAATGTGCCTTGCCGACGAAGATATATACCCGCCGGCGCTGCCGCTGGGCTGGAAAAAATGCATCCTGCGCGTTGAGGACGAAACGCTTGCCGTCATCGACGAGCTGCGGGAGGAGGACGGGCTGTGATCCGAGTTACCGATACGCGTCCGCAGCAGCTTGACGATATCCTTGCCATCGAGCGGCAGTGCTTTTCACTGCCGTGGACGCGAGAGCAGCTCGCCGCACAGCTCTCAGGTGACAGATACATATTCCTGGCCGCGGAGGACGAAAACGGCAGGGCACTGGGCTACGTCGGGCTGATGTACGTTCTTGACGAGGGCTATATCTCCAATGTCGCCGTGACGCCGGACAGGCGGCGTGAGGGCATAGCCGATATGCTGCTCACGGAGCTTTATGCACGCGCCGAGGAGAAAAAGCTCAGCTTTCTGACCCTTGAGGTGCGTGCAGGCAATTTTCCGGCACAGAGCTTATATAAAAAACACGGCTACATCGAAGTCGGCAGGCGCAGAGGCTACTACAGTCTGCCGAAGGAGGACGCCGTTCTGATGACTTGTTTTCTAAGTGAGGAAGAGAAATGAAAATACTTGCCTTTGAATCGTCCTGCGACGAGACTGCGGTCGCCGTCGTCGAGGACGGAAGAAACGTCCTGACCGATCAGATTTTTTCGCAGGCCGATCTTCACGCCATATACGGCGGCGTCGTGCCGGAGATCGCGTCAAGGAGCCACGTCGAGGTCATATCGCGCCTTGCAGAGCGCGCCGTTCAGGCTGCCGGCATCAAAAAAAGCGATATCGACGCCGTCGCCGCGACTTATGCTCCCGGCCTTATAGGCACGGTGCTCGTGGGGCTCAATTTCGCCAAGGCCGCCGCCCTGAGCCTCAATGTGCCGCTTATACCGGTGCACCACATAAAAGGCCATGTTGCGGCAAACTACATAGCCTATCCCGAGCTTGAGCCGCCGTTTCTCTGCCTTGCGATATCGGGCGGCAATACTCTTATAATCGACGTGCGCAGCTACACGGAGCTCAAGGTCATCGGCGCGACGCGCGACGACGCGGCAGGAGAGTGCTTTGACAAAACCGCGCGTGTGCTCGGCCTGCCGTATCCCGGCGGAAAGCCGATCGATGAGCTCTCACAGGGCGGCGACGATAAGAAATACCACCTGCCGAGGACGCATATAGAGGGACAGCCCTATGAGATGAGCTTTTCCGGCCTCAAGACGGCGGTTATAAACCTTGTGCACAACGCCGAGCAGAAAGGCGAGGCGCTTGACAGGAGATCTCTTGCGGCCTCGTTTACTGCCGCGGTGAGCGACGCTCTCGTTCCGCGCACCATGATGGCGGCGCAGGAGCTCGGCTACAAAAAGATAGCCATAGCCGGAGGCGTGGCGGCAAACTCACGTATCCGCGCAGATTTCAAGGCTGCGGCGGAAAAAGCCGGCTGTGAGCTGTTCGTTCCTCCGCTCAGGCTGTGCGGGGACAATGCCGCCATGATCGGCTGCCAGGGTTATTATGAGTACCTTGCCGGAAACACAGCCGGCTGGGATCTCAATGCCTACGCGAATATGGAGCTGTAAGGAGAGAAGCACATGGGCGTACACGACGGACACAGGGAGCGGATGAAAAGCCGCTTCGTCGAGGCGGGGCTTGACGGCTTTAACGACCACAACGCATTGGAGATGCTGCTGTTTTACGCCGTACCGCGCAAGGACACAAACGAGCTTGCGCACAGACTGCTGAAGCATTTCGGCTCACTCACGGCGGTGTTCGAGGCAAGCCACTCCGAGCTCATGCATGTTGACGGCATCGGAGAGAACGCTGCGACGCTCATAAAGCTCGTTCCGGAGGTCAGCCGCAGATATCTGCTCACCAAAAGTCTGCCGACAAAGGTGATCCGCCGCAGTGAGGACGCGGGGGCGTACTTTGTCGCCAGGTTCATGTACGAGGTAAACGAGATCTGCTATGCGCTGCTTTTAAACGCCTCAAACGGCATTATAGCCTGCAAGCAGATAAGCCGAGGCGTCGTGAACGCGACCGAAGTCGGCATAAGAATGCTGGTCGAGGCGGCCATAAAAAACAATGCCGTGAGCGTGATAATCGCCCACAATCACCCCGGTGCGCTGCCGCTTCCGTCGAAGGAGGATGAGTACTGCACAGCCCTTGTCAGGAAGGCCCTGGAGCTAGTCGATGTAAAATTACTCGACCATATTATCGTCGGCGGCAAAGAGTTTCAATCTCTTAACAAACATGGGCTTATGTAAACAATAACTTGTTTCTGAAATGCAACCAAAATCGACTTCAGAGTTTTGAATTAATTGACATATTGACAAAAATCGTTGAATTTCAACGAAAATTTCGTGTTGATAAGTCTGTTGAAAATGTTGATAACTATTTGCAAAATAATACGATGAAATTATTATGTAAACAAATTGCTGCGAAATTGCAACATACCGAAAGCCTTGAATTTATTGAATATTTCTTAAACAATATTTACCTGCCGCGCTGCTGCCCGGGAAGTGCCTATACGAAAAGTTATAATTAATTTTGTTTGACTTTGCGGCCGGCATGTGCTAAAATGCATAATGTCGTCTGCTGGTGTGGCTCAATGGCAGAGCATCTCACTCGTAATGAGAAGGTTGTGAGTTCGATTCTCACCACCAGCTCCAGACAATGAAAAAACCACTGCTTATTATCAAGCAGTGGTTTTTGCTTTATCAGGTGATGTATTTGTCGATCGCGGCGTTCAGCTCCTCAATGAAGGTATCGTCGCCGGTCTCGACGGCGTCGGTGATGCAGTGCTCGAGATGATCCTTGAGTATGACGCGCGCCGTGCTGCTCAGCGCGGATCTGACGGCCGCAAGCTGGATGAGAACGTCGGTGCAGTCGCGCTCGTCCTCGACCATGCGCTTGACCGACTCGAGGTGACCGATCGCGCGCGAAAGCCTGTTTATGACCGCCTTGCTCTGTGTGTGCGAATGTGAATGATTGTGGTGCGGGTGTTCATGCTCGGCGTGTTCGGCGATATCCTCGCAGGGCCTGACCTCGTGGCAGTGGAGTATTCCGTCACCGTGGTCGTGATAAAACCCGTCGTCAGGTTTGTGCATTTTGAAGCCTCCGTTAAGTATTATTTAGCCCATAATACTTCAAACGCGCATAAAAATCAATATGAAACAAATTGAAAGGCCGGATGGTTTCCCATCCGGCCAAAATTGTATATATCAGAGCTTATCCACGGCGTCCTTGAGCGCCTTTACGGCAATCTTTCCGCCGCGCTTTGCCATGCCCGCGATGATGTGCGGCGCGAGCTTTTCGACCTTTGGCGATACGAATTCGTCTACCCAGATAAGCTTTATCGCATCGAATTTGCACTTTGTCGTGCATATGCCGCAGCCAACGCAGCGATCCTCGTCGAGAACCACGGCACCGCAGCCGAGGCAGCGCTCGGTCTCCTTTTTCATCTGCTCCTCTGTAAATGTGCCGCGCAGATCATTCATGCTGCTCTTTGCCTTTGCGGCACCGGCGTCGGCGGTTTTCTGGCGCGGAGCAGCGTCGTATCCGCCGAGTGCAAGTGCAGCCTTGGTCTTGTCGAGCGAGGTGAAAATGCGCCTGTCGCGGCCGAGATTCTGCGTCTGGCCGGGATGGACGTAGCGATGGATGGATATCGCGCCTTCCTTTCCGGCCGCTATGGCGTTGATTACAAAGGCAGGGCCTGTAACAACGTCGCCGCCGGCAAACACGTCGGGCTCACCGGTCTGATAAGACAGCTCATCGACCTTGACGCAGCCCTTTCTGTCAAGCTTCATCGCGCCCATATCGATGCCGCCCCAGTCGATGACCTGACCGACAGCGCCTATTACGTTATCGACTCCGACCGTCTCAAACTCTCCGGTGGGCACGGGTGCGCGTCTGCCGGAAGCGTCGGGCATGCCGAGCTTCATCTTTTCAAGCTTCAGAGCGCTGACCCTGCCGTCCTCACCGATGATCTCGACAGGGGAGGAGAGAAGCCGGAGCTTCACGCCCTCGGCGAGGGCCGCCTCGATCTCCTCGGAATCGGCCTTGAGTTCGTCTCTGCCGCGGCGGTACACGAGCGTAACGTCCTCTGCGCCGAGCCTTACCGCACTGCGTGCAACGTCAACGGAGACATTGCCGCCGCCAATTGCAGCGACGTGCCCGCCGAGCTTCATTGCACTGCCTGTGAGCGTGGAGCGCAGGAAGTCTATACCGCCGTAAACGCCCTCAAGCTCCTCGCCGGGAATGCCGAGAGCTGAGCTTTTCTGTGCGCCGATGGCCATATAAAAGGCCTTGTAGCCCTGAGCTCTGAGCTCATCGAGACTTACGTCCTTACCGAGCTCAACGCCTGTTTTGAACTCGACACCCAGCTCGCGCAGGACCTCGATCTCGGAAAGAACAACGTCCTTTTCAAGCCTGAACGTGGGTATGCCCATCGTCATCATGCCGCCGAGCGTGTCCTCTTTTTCAAATACCGTCACGGGATAGCCCTTGACCGCAAGATAGTACGCGCAGCTAAGTCCCGCCGGACCCGCGCCGATGACGGCGATCTTCTGCGGAAACATTTTACCCGTCTGGTTGAGCATCCTGGGCACGAAGCGGTGTTCGGCCTTCATATCCTGCTCTGCGATGAATTTCTTTATATCGTCTATGGCGATGGGATCGTCTATATCTCCGCGTGTACAGGCGTCCTCACAGAACTTAGGACATACGCGCCCGCAGATGGCGGGGAAGGGGTTCTCCTTCTTTATGAGCTCGAGCGCTTCCTGATATCTGCCGAGCGCGGCAAGCTTTATATATCCCTGTACTGCGATGTGAGCGGGACAGCTGGTCTTGCAGGGCGCAGTGCCGGTTTCTACAACGTTTTCGCGGTTCTCGCGCCAGTTTTCGTTCCAGTGCTCCTTTGTCCAGAGCTTATCCTCCGGCGACTCCGAGCGGCTTATCTTCAAAGGCTCGGTCGAGCACAGCTTCTGACCGAGGCGCAGGGCGTTCATCTGGCAGTTCTCGACGCACTGACCGCAGGCAACGCACTTTTCCTTATCGACCTGTGCACGGTAGTTTGATTTCATTATCGTCGATGTGTTGAACAGTCTGCCGCCGCGCAGCGACAGGCAGGAGCATTCACAGCAGTTGCATATGCCGCCGACCTCGCCCGTGCCGTCGGTATTTGACAGCTCGTGGATAAGGCCGTTATCCTCGGCACGCTTTAATATCTCGTAAGCCTCGGCCTTGGTGATCTCGCGTCCGTGCCCTGTCTTGACGTGGAAGTCGGCTGCCTTGTTGAGCATGATGCACATGTCCTCCTCAAGATGTCCGCAGCCCTCGCCCATGATCCTGCGTGTGCGGCGGCAGGAGCAGTCAGTAACTGCGAGCTTCCACGCGCCCTCTATATACTTGCTCAGCTGGTCTGACGTCACGGCGTGGCGGTTGAGGTCTATCGACTGCTGCACAGGGATAACGCGCATAACGCCCATGCCGCGCGGCAGGTTAGGCGTCATGAGCTTCATGTTCTTGAGAGTGTATTCGTCAAAGCAGCGCGCGATCTCCGGGTGCGCCTCGACCTGCTCCTTGTTGCCGACCATCATCTCCATGATACCCGGCACCCAGCAGGGCATGGTGTAGTATTCTGTGCCGTCGTCGGGGCTTGTGTATACGACAACAACTCCCTCATCGCCGAGCTCCCACAGGAGCTTTCTCGTGAGCTCCGGGCTTTTGCCGCATTTTTTCGATATCTCCTCGAGAGTCATGCTGTGCCGTACCTTGCAGGCGAGCGCAACCTCCGCCTGCTCATCGGTCACCACCTCGGCCAGTATGCGGTACTCCGGATCGGACGGGACGTTAGGTATGCCGGTGTGAGCCTCAAGCGTTATCTTGTTTGCAAGCGCAAGTATTTTGGGCCTGAATGCCATGATGTTCTCCTCCCTTTGACTTGTTCATTATTCATGTTATGTATAAACACTTCTGCGTCAAGAATATCACATTTTAACAATTTGTCAATACAACCGCCGCAACGAGTGGGGAAATTATATGATTTGTACAAGCGCTGCGGCAATATAATATCCCGAGGTGATGCTATGCTTGGAATATCGCTTACCATGCTGCTCGGCGGCGTGCTGCTCATGCTCAGGCTATCGCCGGGCGGCTCGTTTCCGAATCCCTTATCGGCGGAGGACGAGCGAAGGTACCTGCTTCTGTGGCAGGAAGGAGACATTGCGGCGAGAAATATGCTCGTTGAGCACAATCTCCGGCTCGTCGCGCACATCATCAAAAAATATTATACGCAGACAAACGATGCCGAAGACCTCATATCCATCGGCACGATAGGCCTTATAAAGGGCATTAACACTTATAAGCCTGACCGAGGTATCCGCCTTGCAACCTATGCAAGCCGCTGCATCGAGAATGCTATGCTATCACAACGGAAGAATCGGCAGTTGAGGTGGCGGAACGGGTGTCTTTTGAGGCAAAATGGCGCCTGCTGGCGCGAGTGGGAGTCCGCTGTTATATTTTGCTTTCTAATGTTCAATGCCGGTCTGCACGTTTGCGTATGTATCATTTCTGCGCCCTTAGGTGCTTCTCCGCCGCGTCCACCAGCTCCAGCTTCTGCTCCGTGGAACAGGGCAGCTTCTGGACGTTTTTCAGCGCCTGCTCGGACTGGAACTTCGCCAGTTCCTGTGCAAGCTCCTGCTTTGTCTGCTGTGACTTCGGGAAAATCAAAAATACTTCCATGGCTGCCCTCCTTTCCAGAGCATTTGCTGCTTCAATCTATGCGCGTTTACCAATGCGTATGTAGGCGTTTTTGCACGCTGCGCATGGCCTCAGGTCTGCGCATCGGGCGCTTCCTTGACGATCAATTTGGCATCCGCCGGGTAATTCAGCGTGATGAGGGCGGGCTTGCCCAGCCCTTGCTTGCGGCGGATAATGAGGCCGCTGTATTCCAAACTCCCGGAAGATCCGCGTGGCGCTCTGGTGGCTGCGGTGGAGTTTGGTTTGCGCCTGTTCCAAGGTGAAGTACAGACGGATCGTGCCGTCCGGCTCGACGTAGCCGTTCTGCCGGGAGATGCTGGCTCTGTCCAGCAGAAGCGCGTAAAGTACCTTGGTGTCGTTGCTGATGTCACAGAGAGTTTCGTCTTGAAGCAAGAACCTTGGAAGCGGCACGTAGGATGCTGCCGGAATGCCGGTGGTAAACTTACAAAATGCTTTCATCTGACCTCCTATAGTCTCTCTATCTAACTAAGTGAATCAGTCTCCGGTTTTGTCCCAAACTTTCAAAAAAGTTCGGAGAATTTTGTGCGCTGCAATGCTCCTGCGGCAAACAAATCATTTGCGCTAAAACCCCCTTTCGCTTTACAACGGACACAATGATGCTGAGCGTCACGCTTTTGTCATAACGAAGGCAAAAAAGAAGCGCCTGTCACTACGACAAGCGCTTTGGTTTGCATCAATTATTCGAGCAAATCCTCTATATCCCTTTGATCGTATTCAGTTTTCTGCATCAGCCGACAGACACCGTCTGCCTCGTCCCGCTGCTGCAAAAGCTGAGCAAACGCCCGATAGAGCGCGGTTTGCCGCCGCTCGATCGCACCGCGATTCTGCTGCATGGCGTCCGCCGTTTTGCGGATGGACAGCCCCTCGGAAAAGCGTTTCCGGAAGAGATCGGCGTAGTCGTCGAGCACTGTTTTGAGCGACTGCTTGGCAAACGCAAGATCCTCGCACATAGCTCGGTATTCCTCTCGGTTGGATATGCCGATGTACTGCTTTCGCTCTCGAATGAGCTTGTATCGCCGCAGATCCATCCGGTAGTTTTCACAGATGTCCTTGGCGTATTCGTAGTAGGTTCTGCTGCGACGGATGGCGCGCTCTACGTACTCGTCATCAACGTAAGTGAAGGGCTTGCTCTTGGGCTCCGGGAAGCCGTCCTCATACACCTCGCGGACGGTGCCTTCGTCGATCTCGCGCCGGGTCTGGCGGACGTATTTATCCCGCAGCACACCATCGACTTCGACCTGCTCGCAGAAGGAGGTGTACCGAATGAGGTAGTAATGCTCGTTGTCTTCTTTGGCAAAGCTGGCGTCCTTGCAGACCACGATGGACTCGCCCGTGTCGCTGTCCTTCAGCACCCGGACGACGAAAATAGGTTTGCCGTCGTAACGTTTGTAAAACCCAGCAAATACACGTTTCATCGACACGAATAAGCCCTCCCTTCCTCTGATTTTCTTACAGTATAGCACAGATTTCGGCGGAGAGAAAGAGCGGCGTGAGGACGAAGAAAACTGAGATTGGAGAGAATAGCAAGCACAGCCGCTGTCCGTACACGCGGCGATTTTGGGATAATCCCAAACCCATATTCCTGACTGGAAATATCTATCCGTTTCACAAGGTGTTGAAGAATGGAGCGTCTTGACCCGACGTATACAGATTTTGTGTGGAAATAGACGTATACAGGGTGCAATGCGGATAGATGAGTTCTGAGCCATTCCAGATGATGCTGCAAAACCAACAGACGCGAGAATCAAGAACGGAAAGTATATCAAGAGGCCCGTTGAAAATGAAAAATGAGTTGCAGATTATAACAGCGATTCTGATTCGAAATCAGGTAGTCGCGCAAGCGGCTCGTGGGTTCGAATCCCACTCTATCCGCCATTCGAAAACCCTGCTATATCAAGGCTTTTGCCCATATAGCAGGATTTTTGTTATAAACACGAAAAGCCCAACTCGGAGTTGGAAAAATTTCCCGACTCCGAGTGGGGCTTGGCAATAAGTTATGCCGAGCTTTGAGGACGCTTAATACGGAGCGTACAGCGCACTATTCAAAGCGTGGATTTCAACTGCAGACACAGCGGTCCTTTCTCACGGCAGATTGGGGAAAACGTACATGAACAGCGCGCAGACGACCGTACCGCAGAATGTTGCCAATGTTGTTGACACGAACATGGGAGGATAGCCCTCCTTCATGTTCAGGTCTGCAATGCCGAGGTTTATAATGACAGCTGTTCCGTACGGCATCGTATCAACGATTGAGCAGGCAAAGCACGATACACGGTGGATAAAGGCCGCGGACAGACCCGCTGCCTGGCAGCGTTCTGCGACAATGGGGATGCCGACGCGTATTGCTGAGGACGAGGAGGTCGTGAGCGCGGCGACGATGCTTATTGCAACGATGAGAATAAGTACCGGCGATATGTTCATGTCGAAAACCGAGTCAAGCATGCTTTGAAATTCCGGCAGCGACTGTACGATGGAGGTAAAGCCGACTATTGAGCCCACTGCGCTGCAGGGACCGAAGGCCATGCTTCCACCGGCGGTGCAGCTGTCGATGAGCTCATTTCTGCGGCTTCCGTCTCTCAGAGGCAGCTGCTTCCAGAAAAGCACAATCGATAGTAGCCAGGCTATGATCGTAGCCGTAAAAATACCTACGGAGAAGGCGTTGAACAATACGACAAGGACTAGCAGCGGCACGACCGCGAGCAGAGCGTTGGGGCGCTCCTTATCCTCGCTTACAACGATGTCTTTAGGTCCGTACGCAAAGACCTCTCCGCGTGCGATAGCCTTCCTTATCATAAGCGTCATAACGACAGTTGTCACGAATATCTCCGTGATAACGGCCACTATGCCGCCGCAGAGTCCGGCATATGATGTCGTGCCGAGAGCCTGCATGGCGAGAACATTAACGACCTCCGCTGAGCCCGGGCCTGACATCGCAAAGGTGTAAACTCCGCAGGACAGGATGCCCATTACAAAGCGCTTGGGGATACCCGAGCGTTCCATAAGACGGAGCGCTATCGGGTACATCGCAATAAGCGTCACAAGCGAATTCATGCCGCAGTACGCCAGGACTCCGCTCGCCGCCACCATCGCAAGTATGCACGAAACATACTTGCGGGTCGGGCTGGTGCCTTCCTTAAACAGTGCGTTTGAAAGGGCATCTCCGATGGCGTTTACCGCGCCGGAGCGATTGTATATTTGAGCCAGAAGGCTTCCGGAGAAGATCACCGGAAACAGCGATTTGAACATCGTACAGAAGCCGTCGAAATAAACGTTCGTCATGGTCTCGCCGTACGGCAGACCGTTTAAGAATATGACGACTGCTGCGGCTACCATTCCGACGATCAGCGGGCTCCAACGCCGTATCATAAGCGTGACGACGACCGCAAAGCCCAGGAAAATGCTGAGATAGCCCATAGTTCTCCTTCCCGGCCGCTTACACCATCGTTGTGCCGCCGTTCATTGAAACGACCTGTCCGGTAATAAAGTCAGACGCGAGGAAGTATCTTACGATGTGGTACATCTCCGAAACCTCGCCGGCTCTCTGCAGCGGGCAGCCCTTAGTGCGGCTTTCCATGAGCTCGGGGTCGATGCGCACTGCGTCCCAATACATATCGGTCTTGTGAGAGCCCGGCGCTATGGCGTTGACCTGGATATTATACTGGCCGAGGTCTATGGCGTGTGCCTGGGTCATGCCGCGAACGGCAAATTTCGAGGCGGAATACGCAAGGGAGCCTCTTGCGGCGCGAAGTCCCGCCGCCGAGCACAGGTGGATTATCTTTCCAAAGTGATTTGCGATCATAAGATCACAGAAATAGCGTGTCATGAAGAAGGTGCCCTTGACATTGACATCTATAACATCGCAGAAATCCTTTGGAACTATGACCTCGGAGGTCTGATTGGTGTATATACCGGCGTTGTTTATAAGAACGGCAAGGTTCGTGCCCATGGTCTCCTCCGCCCACTTTCGGAACGCGATGACCTCGTTCTCGTTCTGGATGGAGATCTTGTACATCTCTACCCTGACGCCGTATGTCTGCGCCAGTCTTTCCTTCACGGCCTGTGCTCTGTCTGCCTTGTTCTGATAGGTGATAATGAGATCGTAGCCTTCGCGGGCAAGCTCCTCTGCGCAGGCCTCGCCGAGACCTCTGGACGCGCCTGTAACTATGCCATATTTATTCATTATTCATTCCTCCGTTTTAAGACTTTTGTCCTTGAGTGTAAGCGAGAGTATCGCAACTATCACGGATGCGGCGAAGCTTCCCCAGAACACAGCGATAAGGCCGGCGCCGAGGTCCGCCTTTGCGGTCCATGTATTCATAAGAAGCTGGAGCACCGCAAGACCGACCGAACCGCCGAAGGTGATACCCATGTACACAAGAGACGTGGACATGCCGATATCCTTGGTTTCGACATATTCAGCCGCTGCGTCGTATATCGTGGTCGTGGTGATAGCGTTGCCGATACCGTAGCAGGCGGCGATGATATTCAGCGTGACCAGGTGCTTACCTACATCGGGGCTGAGCCAGAATGCCAGGACACCGATAACTATCATACACACAAGTGAGCAGAAGACAAGAATTTTTTTGGGACGCAGATTGCCAATACGGCTGATGATAAAGGTGAAGAACAGTGTAACGAGATAGATGAGAGAGAACGGGATGCCGGATGCCGTCGCGCTCGTTCCGCCAACCTTCTGCATGTACAGCGACAGGAAGTTTACAGGTGCCATGTTTACGATGCATGCAAATACCGCGATGAAGAAAAGCTTTGTAAAGTTTGAGTTGGTCTTAAACAGCTCCAAAGGAAGGAGCGCCGCGGAGCCCTTGCTGTTCTCGGTCTTGAGAAGGAATACAAGTGAAGCGGCGGTGATCACAAGGCCGGCAATAATGATCGGATTGCCCCAGCCCAGGGTGTTGCCGAGGGTGCAGACCAGTGTTGCGACAGCGATAAAGATGATGAATGCCGAGCAGCCGCTGACATCGAACGGGGTATCTTTGTAAAATCTGTTTTTGGTGTTGCTAGGGCAGCACATAGCGAAGATTATAAGTCCGGCAAGGTGGAATGCGAAGATGGTGAAGAAGGTAGATCTCCAGCCGAAGTGGTCAACAAGAAGACCGGCGACCGTGGGGCCGACAACGTTTGTGATGCTGTATGTAACGCCGCGGAATCCGACCCACTTTTTTCTGTCGGCGCTCGGCCATATCAGGTTGAGCGAAGAAAGCTCCTGACCGCAGATGAGGCCGCAGCCTACACCGTAAAGCACGCGGATGATGAGGAAAACGATCATGTTGGGTGCGATCGTCGTGAGCAGGTCGCAGGCAAGCACGATCACAAGGCCCGCCAATATGGTCTTTTTGAGGCCTGTCTTGGCTGATACCCGCGCCACTATCAGCGTCACAACGGTCATGGCAACGGTCATGAGGGAGTTGCCCGCCGAATACAGGTAGGATGAGTATGTCCAGTCTGCGACTATACTCGGCAGCGCTACGCCGTATGAGCGGAAGCTGAAATTGCAACCGAAAACTGCGATAAATAATGCTATCGATACTATGGCTCTTTTTCTCGGGTCAATAAAGATACCGACATCTTCTTTCAGGGGCTGCGCATTTGATACAGTATTTCCCATTTCAATCTCCTTTTTTATTCAAGTACACGAATCGTGTGATAGCCCTGGTGGATAGCGTTTATAACTTTGCCGGGCTTTATATTGTCGCCGATCTGGACGGCCTCAAAGCCGGCATCTCTGATGGACTCGTAGAGCTTGCGGCTTGATCTGAAGCCTGCCGCAAAGATCACGGAATCGCAAGGAATGGTTTTTTTGCCCTCGGCGGTCTCCACGACCACAGCGTCGTCCAGTATCTCCGTGAGCTTTGTGCTTGTCATGATGTTCGTTCCGGAGTGCTCTACGAGATAGCGGATGTTCTGATCATTTGCCACGAAGTGATCTGCGGTGAGCAGTATCTTGTCGAGCAGCTCGACCATCGTTACGTTCTTGCCCTGCATGCACAGCTCGGTGGAAAGCTCGCAGCCGACCTCGCCGCCGCCGACGACGACAACATTCTGTCCGACCGTCACCTGCTTTAGCAATACGGGCACGGCGGTGCTGACATTGGGCTTATCCGCACCGGGAACGGGGATGACCACCGGCGCTGCACCTGCCGCGACAACGACAAAATCGGGTGCGTATGCCTTGACATCTTCAATGGTCGCGGTCTTGCCGAGTCTTACGCGAACGCCGGTCTTGTATACCTGGCGAATAAGATACTCGACCTGTGCGCTTACATCCTTCTTAAAGCGAGGCGCGCCCGCGGCAGCCATAATGCCGCCCATATAGTCGTTTTTCTCCCACAACTCGACATCAAATCCGCGCTGCGCCGCGGTGGCGGCAGCCTTCATTCCCCCGGGACCCGCGCCGATAACGAGGATGCGCTTCGACGTTTCGGCCGGCGTAAGCTCAAATTCGTTTTCGTGCATGCACAGAGGATTGACGGCGCAGGGACGGGCATGACCCTTCATGGCGTTGAAATGACATTCTCCGCAGCCGATGCACGGCACGATCTCATCCAGCCGGTTCTTCCTGACCTTGTTCGCCCAATGCGGATCGGCGATCATTCCGTGGCCGATCGCGACGAGATCGACAGTGCCGTCCTCAAGCGCCTTTTCGGCAACATCGACGTGGTTGAGCTTGCCGTGCGCCATGAGGGGGATGCTGCCTATGACCTCGCGGACCATTGCCGCCGCTTCAAGATCGAAGCCCTCCGGCTGGTAGACGCTGCTGACCATGCGCCAGCGGCAGGAATATGCTCCGCGGCCGAAGTGGATAAGGTCGACCTTTTTCTCGGCAAGGCGCTTTGCGATAGCGAGTCCCTCTTCGAGAGGACGCTCCTCGTCATCAACGCTGTCAAGCGTCATTTTGACCGCGATGGGATAATCCTCACCGCAGGCATTTCTAACCTCGTCAACGATCTCGAGCAAGAATCTCTGGCGGTTCTCAAAGCTTCCGCCATACTCATCGGTTCGATGATTCCACTTTGCGGAGGTGAACTGATCGATAAGGTATCCGCCGTAAGCATGGATCTCGATAATGTCCACACCCGCATCCTTTGCAAGCTTTGCCGACTCACCCATTGCCTTCACGAGTCTCTTCACTCCGTCGGTCGGTATCTCACGGCAAATAAGGTCAGGCTTGTAATAGTTCGGGCAGGGGCTTGCGGAATACGGCGGAGTGCTGGGATCTATCCAGTTCATTCTGCCTATTCCCGGCGAAAGCTGGATGCCGAATTTCGCGCCGTAGATGTGCACACGCTCGGCGATCATATGCAGCATATATACATCCTTGCAGCTGGTCAGCTTCTGACACGGAGCGGGCTCGAACTCCTCGGATGCCGTAACAGCGCCCGTCAGGATAAGTCCGGCCCCGCCCTTCGCGCGCTCGGCATAGAAATTAACATCACGCATGTTAAATCCGCTCGAGTGATCGGTGGTCGTTCCCATCGGAGCAAGGACAACTCTGTTCTTGAGTATCATGCTGCCGATCTTGATCTCTTCAAAAAGTCTCATGGTCATTTTCTCCTCCCGGTAGATCAAAGTTAAAAAAACAGTAGACGAGTTCGCAGCTATGTTGTAAAATATAGTTGCGCAGCAGTGATGTGTTCGCGGGTGTGTATTTGTTATACCTCGGTAACACACTATCAGAATATCACCTTGTCGAAGAGTTGTCAATGTGTAAGTTGACACAACTTTAACATTTTAATTTGTTGCAATTGCACAAAAATCTTAGGGAGGATTTTATTTGAATATCAAAGAATCGAGTGCTGACACCAAGGAGCGCATAAGATCATGCGCCATAGAGTTGTTTAAAAATAACGGTTACGAAAATGTTACCGTGGTGCAAATATGCAAGGCGGTCGGGATCACAAAACGTACATTTTACTATCATTACGAGTCCAAAGAGCAGCTTGTAAGCGGCATTACGGACTATCTCGGCATTAAAGCCGAGCACTTTGTCGATACGCTGGCGGCACAGCAGACCAATGTCGGCACGCTGTGGGCGCTCATGAGCGTATACAGCATAAACGCAACGGATTATGGTGCGAATATCATACGCCAGATTTATATCAACCTCGTTCAGGGCAAGAATGAGGGGAAATTTCCGCAGGATATGTACCTGTATAAAACCGTCGTCAAGACTATCAACAACGCGAAGCTTGCGGGCGAGATAAGCAATGCCGCCGCCGCGGAGGACATCGCGTTTGCGCTCTATCACGGCTTCCGAAGCGTAACTATCACATGGGCATCCGAAGGCGGCGAGTTTGACCTCGTCAGCGCCTTTCGCCAGATATTCATTACGGTGCTCGGCGTAAATGATGTTAATTTTTAAACTAACATTTTTTCATGATAACCTCAAAGGCATTTGCCTTTGAGGTTATTTGCTGTCAGAGCGTATCGGAGCTCTGCTTTGGCTCGGCTGTCGGATAACGAGAGCCGTCAGGTGCAGGTCCAGCCGCCGTCTATAACAATGTTCTGGCCGGTCATGTAGGAAGCCTCCTCGCTGGCCATGAAAATAACTGCCGCATCCAGCTCCGAGTTCCTGCCGGGGCGCTTCATCGGACACCAGGTGTTGATGAAGTCGTTGAACCAGCCCTGTCCCACCGGCGATTGCTCGGAAGCAAAGAATCCGGGGCTCAGGGTATTTACGGTGATGCCGTACTGCGCCCACTCATTGGCCAGCTGACGGGTGAGGTTTATAACGCCGCCCTTGGTGGCGGAATATTCGCATATACCGCGGCCGAAGGTGCTGTCGAGCGCGACGCTGCCAAGCATCGACGATACGTTGATAATACGTCCGTAACCGTTTTTCTTCATAAGCTTTGCAAACTCACGGGCGCAGTAGAACAGACCGGTCAGGCATACGTCGACGGTTGCCTGCCACTTCTCGTCCGTAAGGGATATAGCCCAGTCGTTGTGGCCTTCGCCGGCGCAGTTTATGAGAATGTCGCAGCGGCCGAATTCCTTTTCGACCGCGTCGCGGCACGCGCTCACCATTTCGGACTTGGTAACATCGCAGCGGAAGGGCATTGCGCGCACTCCATACTTCTCGTGGATCTCCTGCGCGTTTTTCTCGAGCAGGTGCATGCGGCGGGCCGCAAGAACAACATCGCAGCCGCGAGCCGCGAGAGCGTTGGCGAAAAGCACGCCTATTCCGGATGAACCGCCTGTTACAACCGCAACTTTTCCATTAAAATCGAACATTATCGTTCCTCCTTGTTTTAAATATAAATAATTGGTTTTATGAATTGGTTTTATGACTTCGGGTGTTTTGTTTTCCATGAGCTTGAAGCCGTCTTCGATCTTTTCGAAGCCGTGCATCTCATGGGTGATGAGAAGGGTAGGGTCTAATCTGCCGTTCTTTACAAGAGCCATGAGGTTTTCCATGCGGTATCTTCCGCCTGCGCAAAGCCGGCCGGTGAGAGTAACATGGTTCACAAGGCATCCGGCATCGGCAACAGTAAGGTGAAAATCCCTGCTGAAGTCATAGCCGGCGACATTGGAAATGCGTCCGCCGCACTTCACCATTCGATATGCATCGTTTACCGTGCCTTCGGTCCCGCCCGCGATGATGACCTTATCGACCTTTCTGTTTGCCGTAAGCTCCATGATCTGCGATACGATATCGCCCTCGGTATAGTCAACAATGTCTGTTGCGCCATACTTTCTGGCTATTTCTTTTGTCAATGCTCTGTTACCGACGGCTATAAGGCGGCCCGCGCCGCGGATCGCCGCAGCCGCAACACTCATAAGCCCTACCGGGCCTATTCCGATAACGACTGCTGTTTCGCCGAACTGAATATCGGCTCCTTCAACTCCGGAGAAGCCGGTCGTCACCATGTCTCCGATAAGACCCGCCGCCTTAATGGAAACTCCGTCCGGAACGACCGCGAGATTCATGTCGGCATCGGGTATGATAAAGTACTCGCCGAAGGTGCCGTCAAGCTGAGAGGAGAGATAGCGGCCGCCAAGGAAGCCACCCGCGTGCTCGTGCAGGTTTTCGGCGATCTCCCGCCCTCTCCAGATCGGCGTGACCGCGGGTATGGCAACGATATCGCCGACCTTGATGTCCGTGACCATAGAGCCGACCTTTTCGACGCGTCCTACGCCTTCGTGACCGAGAATACGGTTTGGCCATGCCTTCCTGTGATGCGCGCTATGCACATCGGATGTACACGGGAGCACTGCGATAGGGGAACAAAGCGCTTCAAGAGGCCCGACCTGGGGGATTTCTTTCTCCATCCAGCCCCAGCTCACGGTGGGCTCGATCACGCCGTAGCCTTTCATTAAAACCATCACTTTACGTCCTTTCCGGGTTTTATAACCGAGATTTTTTCAGTTCGTCTGCATGCCGGCATAGAAGCCGCCTCTTATTGCCTTGCCGCTTTTACCAACCTCAACGCAGTCGCCGACGCAGATCAGCTTCTTGTTATATTTCTGCTTCAGCTTGTCGGTAAGGTCGGTATTGGGAGCCATTCCGAAGGCCGCAATGACAGCATCCGCCTCAATAAACTCGGTTTCGCCCTGCTCATTGATGACCTCGACGCCGTTGGCCTTGATCTCGGCAACACGGGTATTGCAGCGTGTGACGACGCCGGCCTCCTTGAGGTGTACCTTCAGAGAGTGCTGATTGATGAATACCATGTCCATGGCAACATCGGACTTCATCTCGATAACGGTGCAGTCCTTGCCATACTCCGTGGCCATTTCGAGCGCGAAGTCCGAGCCGGAAAGGCCGCCGCCGCATATGACGAGCTTCTTTCCTTCTATCGACGAAGGAGCTCTGTGCGCGTCCTTGATATCTATAACATTATCGCCGTGGACGCCGGGGATGGGAGGCAGCACGGAGTGTGCGCCGGTAGCAGCAATGATCTTGTCGGCTTCGGCGAGCACGGGGCTGTCGATGTTGAGTTCCTGCTTAACGACATTGACGTTGAGCTTCTTCATCTGGACCTTATAGTATTCTATAAGCGCCTTGAGGCGTGTTTTGAACTGAGCCTGGGCGGGCAGATTCAAAGTGCCGCCGAGCTCGTCGCGCTCATAAAGAGTGACCTTATGACCCTTGAGCGCCGCGACGCGCGCAGCCTCCATGCCGCCGGGGCCTCCGCCGATGACGACAACGTTCTTGGGCTCTTCGGTCTTAACGATACTGAAAGCGTGCTCCTCGTTTGCCTGGGGGTTGACCGAGCACGAGAGCTTGGAGTAGCGTCCCCAAATGCGGCCGATGCACTCTTCGTTGCAGCGGATGCAGGGGCGAACATCCTCTTCGCGGTTTTCCATCAGCTTCTGCGGGAGGTAGGGATCTGCGATGAGGGGGCGGCCCATCATGGCGAAGTCGGCTCTGCCGGACTCTATAAGGCGCTTTGCGGTCTCGGGAGTATGGTTGCCTGCATTCAGTATCGGCTTATCGGTCGCTTCACGGGCTGTGTCGCAGACATATTCCATGCATGCATCTCCGCGGTAGAACGTGGGATAAACAAAATCGGGATGCTCATAGCAGCCGCAGTCAACGTCGAATGCGTCAACTCCGTTTTCGCCGAGGATCTTGATAAGCCTCTTGCTGTCCTCGAGCGTTCTGCCTCCGGGGATGCGATGATCCATCGAGATGCGGTAGATAACGGGCATGTCGTTGCCCGCACCGCGCTTGATCGCCTGCAGTATCTCGATCGCAAAACGTGCTCTGTTCTCGTCGCTTCCGCCATATTCGTCCTCACGCTTGTTCCACAGAGGAGTGAGGAACTGGTCGATTATATATCCAACATGACCGTGGACTTCGATCGCGTCATAGCCCGCGTTTGCTGCGATCTCGGCCGCAAGCTGCCATGACTTCATGATGTCCTTGATCTCCTCGATGGTTAACGGGCGGCACAGGATCTTCGGATTAAACACAGCGGGAACTGCCGACGAGGAGAAGGGAACTCCGCCGCACTGGCTCGGATGGGCATTTCGACCCGTGCCGCTGGAAAGCTGCGCTATGGCCTTTGCACCGTAGCAATGGATGCGCTCAGTCATGCCGGTCAGGTGCGGGATTATACGCTTGCTGTCGAAATATGTTCCGTAAATGCCCTGCGCAAGCTTCGGCGTCAGGTATTGGGACGCGGTGATGATCGCGCCGACGCCGCCCTTGGCGCGCTCCTCAAAATATGTAGCCAGCGTGTCGGACACCGAGCCGTCCATTTGAGCCGCGTATGTGCCCATGGGGCACATGACAAGTCTGTTCTTTATCTCCATTTTTCCTATCGAAAATGGAGTGAACAGCACATCAAAGTTAGAATTTTCTTTCATTTTAGCCTCCAAATAATATTTTGACTTTCTTATAAAATTTATATATACTCAAGGCATATATCTAAGTGAGCTTATCCGACAGGAGGAATAAAGCATGGCCGGAAGAAGAAATAAAAACGAGCATCCGGGGGATACCAAGGAAAAGATCCGCAGCACCGCCATGGAGCTTTTCAAGGAGTATGGTTATGATGAAACATCCATCCCCATGATATGCGAGAAGGCCGGAGTATCGAAAACCACCCTGCACTACTACTTCCCCAAAAAACAGGATCTGTTTTTTGATATGAAAAACAATTTCGAGGAACTGTACAGCAGCAGCTTTTACAGAATCGTAGAACAGGAGACCTTTACCAAGCAGATATGGGAGGTCTTCAATATCATGTGCGAGGGCGATATGTTCTACGGCGTGGGCATCAACCGGCTTTATTTCATTCAGCGCCTGAAGGAACATGATCAGCGCGGCTTTATCGAGAATATATATCACAAGAAAATGCTGTCCGCGGTCATACGCTCAGCGCAGAAAGCCGAGCAGATACTCAACATGGCAGAGCCCGATAAGCTCAGCGAGGCGCTCTCATACGCTATGCGCGGCGTCATACTGACATGGTCCATCGAAGACGGTACCATCGACCTTGTCGAATACGCGAAAAATGTAGTGCGTACTATAATCATGCCTGCGCCCGGATATGATATCTGAAACCCATAGAACCGCAGTACTAATTTTATTGAATGTAGGCTCTATAATTATAGAACTATAATACATTAAGATATTATTTTGTCAATATGCATTTTTTGTTTTAGGTACATTGCACAATAGTTCCTACCCCGCAATTGTGCACAAACACCATGTTGCTTGGAGTCTTTTTGCTTTTTTTGAATGCGTGCAGACATTTTTGCGATAAATATCAAGTTTGTTGCTGTTAGCACGCAAAACAAAATTTGCCCCGAGTAAATATTCACTTTTTCCCCTGCGTTGATAGAACGCGAGATGATTGGGAAGGTCTCGTTGCTGCGCAGGATTGTCTCCCGAACGATGAAATGAAAGATAAATTCGGCGCACAATACCGCGTCCTGAACCGCGTCTGGAATGCACTCTCCCGGATAGCGGCCTGAACCCTTTTAAAGCAAACTACAGGTGGCTTTCTAAAGTTTATGACTCTATCCGCCCGACTGATGAGCGAGGAAAATTGATCTGGCAGCATTTGGCCCCAAAACGATTCAGCTTGTGCATGACAATATCTCGGTCGAGTCTGTTGAAACGGATGAAGAAATCCTCGCGATGGATGCGGATATCATCCAAAAATTCATTGAGGGCGACGCTAATGCGGAGAAGAAACGTCGTAAGATAGAAATCGACCTCGCTGCTATCATACTAAAACACCCAGATGATCCGCGTTTTATTGCGCTGGGAGCCAGAATGGAAAAGCTGCGTGAGGAGCATGAGGCGGGGCCTCTTTCCAGCATGGAATTTTTGAAGGCACTACTCGAACTGGAGATAGATGTTGCACATGTTGAAAAGAAAGTCGTTCCAGAAGAGAAGGTAGATAAAGGAAAGGCTGCGCTGAGGTCTTTGTTCCAAAACGTTAAGAATGATAGCACGCCAATCATTGTCGAGAGAATTGTAGTAAATGATATCGATGGTATTGTGAAAATTGTCCGTTTCCCCGGTTGGCAGAACACCTCAACAGGGAGAAAAGAAGTTAGTAAAAATCTACGTGACGTTATCATGCGCAAATACAGGATAAGGGATCAGGAGGTATTTGCAAAAGCATATAGCTAGGTTGAGCAATACTATTGATATTCTTTTATCGCAGAACAACACCTCGCAGTCACAACGGTTGCGAGGTGTTTCTGCAAGTGTGGATTTTATGAATTATAGGTTACGGGGACATGCTGCGCTTTTGCAACCATGAGAAATAATTCTGCCACGCTCATTATACCCTTGATTTTGCGGGTATAATAGGGTATAATTCTGCATAGAATAGTATCTCACAGGAGGTGCGCTATGGAGTTATCTGAAATGCAGGCACGGGTGACAGAGTTGGAGCAGCAGATTTCTGCTTTACCAGCCGGTTCTATTACGAAGAAAACCGTCAATGGTAAGGAGTACTTTTACCATCGTTGGACGGAGAACAAGAAACGGCGGGAGAAGTATATTCCTGCGGATGAACTGGAAAATATCCGCGCTCAAATCGAGCGGCGGAAGGAACTGGAGCAGGAACTGAAGGCACTGAAGAAGCAGCTGCCCAAAACAAAAACCGTGGACATTTCCGCATTTACCACCAACATCCGCACCGGCGAGGCGCTGCGTTCCTTTGCGGCGTCTGTTCGCGGCTATCGCAGGCGCGAGTGCTTCCGGCAACTGCACGATTTTGTCTACAGTGATCCGCAGGATAAGGTATTCATCCTCTACGGTCTGCGCAGGACGGGAAAAACCACCATGATCCGCCAAATTTTTGCGGAGATGAGCGACGCTGAGTTGTCGAAAGCGGTATTCATTCAAATCACCGCAAGAGATACGCTGGCAGATGTAAACCGCGACCTCAAGGCACTGGAAGCGCAGGGCTTCCGCTATGTGTTCCTCGATGAAGTGACACTGATGGAGGATTTCATCGAGGGCGCAGCGCTGTTTTCTGACGTGTTTGCGGCCTGCGGCATGAAGATCGTGCTCTCCGGCACGGACTCGCTGGGCTTCCTCTTCACAGAGGACGAGCAGCTCTATGACCGCTGTATCCTGCTGCACACCACCTTCATCCCCTACCGGGAGTTTGAATCTGTCCTCGGCATTCACGGCATCGACGAGTATATCCGCTACGGCGGCACCATGAGCCTTGGCGGCGTCCACTACAACGAGACTTCCACGTTTGCCAGCAAGGAAAGCGCCGACGAATACGTGGACACGGCTATCGCCCGCAACATCCAGCACTCTCTGCGCTGCTATAAGTATGAGGGGCATTTCCGCCATCTGCGGGATTTGTACGACAAGAGTGAGTTGACCAGCGCCATCAACCGCGTGGTGGAGGACATCAACCACCGCTTCACGCTGGAGGTGCTGACGCAGGATTGGAAATCTCATGACCTTGGCATTTCTGCCAGCAATCTGCGTCGGGATCGGGAGAATCCTACGGACATCCTCGACCGTATTGACCTTGCGGCTGTCACCGATAGTCTGCGAAAGCTGCTGGAGATCCGCAACAAGGCAGAGCAGAGCGTAGAACTGGACGATGTTCATGCAGCGGAGATCAAAGAATATCTGGATTTGCTTGACCTGACGCGGGAGATCGATGTGCTGCACCTGCCGGATGTCAGCACGAAGTCCAGCCGCACGGTGATTGCGCAGCCAGGTCTTCGGTATGCGCAGGCGGATGCACTGATCCGCAGTCTGCTGCTGGATGAAACGTTCAGTGCGCTGTCTCTGACGGAGCGCACCGCCGTGCAGGAGCGTATCCTGACCGAGATCAAAGGGCGTATGTTGGAGGACATCGTCCTGTTGGAAACCAAGCTGGCGAACCCTAAGAAGCAGGTCTTTGTCCTGCAATTTCCCGTGGGCGAATTTGATATGGTGGTGTTTGACACGGAAGCGGGCTCCTGCCGGATTTTCGAGATCAAGCACAGTGAAGAAGCCGTTCCGCAGCAGTATCGCCATCTGATCGATGAACAAAAATGCGCCCAGACCGAGCACCGCTACGGTTCGATCACCGGCAAGTTTGTCCTCTACCGTGGGGAAAGCCAAGTCATAGACGGCATTCAGTACCAGAACGTGGAAGAATATCTGCGAAACCTTGTATGACAAAACCGCCGCCCCGACTGAAAAATCGGAGCGGCTGTTTTTACGATACATCTTGTCATATGACAAACCGTGGCGTAAAATAAGCTTGACGTATGACAAGTAGCAATGCGCAAAAATCGTGAGGCGAGAATGCACGAATGCGGTTGATGGCGGAAATGCATAATGTCCCAGATAGCACCCATCGCTCATTTCATCAATCATATTTTCAGCTTGCATGAGCGATGCCCGCAAAACTGCATCATTTAGGGTGCAAAAGCCTCTGTTTTTTCCTCTCAGACCGCTGCAAGCAGGCGGGCGTGGATGTTTTCCTATGGACTTCATCCGAGAGGCAAAACGGAGGCTTTTTTCATGGAAAACGACACTTTTCAGAAACGTTGAGGTGCTTATTTTTTCTCAGAAATTTTTACAGATTCTTTCCTCGGCACCTTTTCAAATGGATTCCAATCCGTTATAATATATCTACCAACCTAACGAATAACGCGAGGTGCCGTCATGAAAACGAAAGATACGCCGAAGCAATATGTCATCTATTCCCGCAAGTCCAAATTTACCGGGAAGGGCGAAAGTATAGAGAACCAGATCGAGCTGTGCCGCAAGTACATTGCCATGCACTTTGGCGAGGATGCGGCGGAAAACGCGCTGGTGTATGAGGACGAGGGCTTTTCCGGCGGCAATCTGGAGCGCCCGCAGTTCAAGAAAATGATGAAGGACTCACAGAAGATCGAATTTGCGGCCATTGTGGTCTACCGTCTCGACCGCATCAGCCGCAACATCGGTGACTTTGCAAAGCTCATTGAGGACCTGGACGACCGGCACATTGACTTCATTTCCATCCGGGAGCAGTTCGACACGTCATCCCCTATGGGTCGAGCGATGATGTATATCGCGTCGGTGTTCTCTCAGCTGGAGCGGGAGACCATTGCGGAGCGTATCCGGGACAATATGCACGAGCTGTCCAAGACCGGGCGCTGGCTGGGCGGTACGACGCCCACCGGCTACGCCTCGGAAAGCCTGTCCAGCGTGACGGTGGACGGTAAGGTGAAGAAAGCCTGTAAGCTCAAGCCCATCCCGGAGGAAATTCAGCTGGTCAAAACGATTTTCTCTGTGTTCATGGAGACCGGCTCTCTCAGCAAGACCGACCAGTACCTGCTGGAGCACCGCTGCGTCACGAAGCGCGGCAAACAGTTCACACGCTTTGCCATCCGGGGCATTCTGACCAATCCGGTCTATATGATTGCCGATGAGACGGCGTATCAGTATCTGAAAGAAAATAATGTTGACCTGTTTGCCGAGCGCTCGGAGTTCGACAGCGAGCACGGCATCATGGCGTATAACCGCACCCTTCAGCGCCCCGGCAAGGCGAACCAGATCCGCCCGATGGAGGAATGGATCGTGGCGGTGGGCAGGCATCCCGGCATCATTGCAGGCAGCGACTGGGTACAGGTGCAGTCCATGCTGGACGTGAACAAATCCAAAAGCTACCGCAGACCGCGCAGTAATGTGGCGCTGCTGTCCGGCCTTCTGCGGTGCGGCGAATGCGGCGATTATATGCGCCCGAAGCTGACCAACCGCCGCACGGCGGACGGCGAACTGATCTACACCTACATGTGCTCCACCAAGGAGCGCAGCCACGGCACCGTCTGCGGCATGAAAAACTGCAATGGCAACACGCTGGACGCCAAAATCATCGAGGAGATCCGCAAGCTGTCCGCCGACAAGGAGACCCTTGCCAAGCTGCTGGCGCAGACCAAGAAGGTCATCAGCGGCAACAAGGAGGGTTACGACGCGGAGCTGGCGCTGCTGAAAGAGAAGCACGCGGAAACGGAGGACCGCATCAAGCGGCTGGTGGAATCCCTGTCCGTTGCCAGCGAGACCTCTGCCAAATACGTCATGGAGCAGATCGACGAATTGCATCAGGAGAGCGAGACCCAGCAGGCAAGGCTTTCTGAGCTGGAGGCGCTGACCGAACAGAGCCGGATGCTGCATCAGGAGTTTGCCTTCCATCAGGAAATGATCGAGTCGTTTGCCAATGCGGTGGATTCGGCAACGCTGGAGGAAAAGCGACGCTTGCTGCGGACCATCGTCAAGAAAGTGGTCTGGGACGGCAAAAATGCCTATGTGTACCTGTTTGCAGAGGACGGAGAGGCGGATTTGCCCCCTGTTGAGCAACCTATGTTTCCACCAGGAGAGGATAGCGAATGAAATACTCATGTACTTTCGCAGTCAGAAGAAGACAATGGGGGATGTGAGCCTGTCGGATGTGCTCGACACTGACGGAGATGGCAACAGTCTGTCGCTCATGGATGTTCTGTCGCAGGGCGACGAGATGAGTGAGCGAATAGGAGAACTTGAGCTGTGCGGAAGACTGCGCGGGCTAATTGACAGCAGCCTTGACGAGCGCGAGGCGATGATCATACGTCTGCGCTACGGGCTTGGCGGCAGCCTGCCCATGACGCAGCGCGAAACTGCCGGTATCTGCAAAATAAGCCGCTCGTATGTCAGCCGTCTCGAGAAAAAAGCGCTCGAAAAGCTCAGAGCAGAGCTCGGCGGCGATGAGGACGGAGCATAATTATCTTGTATATGCCGTCGGTTTGTGGTAAAATAGCATGAAAAATTCCGGGGAGGTGAGCCTTAGTGCGTGTTAAGAAAACGGTGTGGACATTTTTCATGCTGATAATGACGGCTGTGCTTGTGCTTATCGTCAATTCGCGCGTTCAGCTCACGTCCGAGATAGTTGTCGGCGGGTCGGACTCGGTGTTTGTAAAGACCGACAGTCTCGCCGACCCCATGGACGGCTATGAAACATCCGGCAAGGCCTCGCTCGAAAAATACGCGGACCTTGAGTTTCCGACGGTGACAATAACGGACTGGGAGTATATTCTTATAAACAGCGAAACGCCGGTGAAGTCCTATTCGCCGGAGCTCAAGCAGTTCGGAACGGACGGAGTGTATGTGGATAAGCGCATTATCGACAGCCTATCCGAGCTCGTATCGGCGGCGAAGGAAGCGGGCTTTGAGCCTTACATAAGCGTCGGGTACAGATCGTATGCCGACCAGCAGCAGCTTTTTAACGAAAAAGCCTCGGAGCTGAGCCGGAACGGCGCGTATACATACGAAGAAGCAAAGAGCATCGCCGCTGAGATCGTGGCAAAGCCCGGCACGAGCGATCACCAGACCGGTCTTGCCGTCGATATTTTCGACAAGGAGTACGAGGTGCTCGACTACAGCAAGATGGATTCGTCGTTCTTCGACTGGCTTGACGCAAACTGTGCACAGTTCGGATTTATAAAGCGCTACCCAAGCAATAAAAAGAGCGTCACGGGCTGGGATGAGCCGTGGCACTACAGATACGTAGGCAAGGATGCCGCCGAGTTTATCACCGAAAACCGTATGTGCCTCGAAGAATTCGTCGCACACTACAGCTGAACAATAAATTGCGGCAGTATGTTTAAAATAATGCTTGCAATCACGATATTTAGATGGTATTATAATAAGGTAAGTCAGTAAGCATGCAAGAGTGGGTCACAGCCCACTCTTTTTGTTGAGCATTTTGCGGATGATAAAATCAGGAGCATTGTATGAGTAAGATCAGTGACAAGGTTGAGGCACTCGCACGGCCGGTGGTAGAGGAAGAGGGCTGCGAGCTGTGGAGCGTTGAGTATGTAAAAGAGGCAGGGACGTGGTATCTGCGTGTGTATATCGACAAGGAGGGCGGCGTCGGCATTGCCGACTGCGAGGCGATAAGCCGCAGGCTCGATCCGATACTTGACGAAGCAGATCCGGTACCCGACAGCTATGTGTTTGAAGTCGGTTCCGCCGGAGCGGAGCGTGAGCTCAGGCGTCCGTCGGATTTCGAGCGCTATATCGGCTCCGATGTTGAGGTGAAGCTCTATCAGCCCTATGAAGGCAGAAAGACCCTCGTCGGTACGCTCGATAAATACAGCGACGGGAATATAACGGTTTCCGGCGCGGAGTTTAAGAAAGAACAAGTTGCGCAGGTCAGGCTGCATGTAACCATATAGAAAAGAAGAGGTATATTGAAAATGAACGCTGAATTTTTTTCTGCAATCGAAGATCTCGAAAAAGAAAAGGGCATACCCAGAGAATACATGTACGACAAAATAAAGCAGGCCATGCTTGCCGCATTCCGCCGCGATAATCCCGAGTGTGCGGATAATGTCGATATCCTGCTTGATGAGGACAGAAAGCGCATTGAGATGTATGTCAACAAGGTCGCTGTCGAGCAGGTCGAGGATCCCGCTCTTGAGATAGATATCGAGGCCGCGAAGAAGATAACAAAGCGCGCAAAGCCCGGCGATACCATCAAGATCCCCGTGGAGACGAAAAAGTTCGGCCGCATTGCCGCTCAGTCGGCAAAGCAGGTCATAATCCAGGGCATCCGTGAGGCCGAGCGCGGCATCGTATACGAGGAGTTCACCTCCAAGGAGCAT
The DNA here is from genome assembly GCA_963613665.1 of bacterium. GTDB lineage: Bacteria > Bacillota > Clostridia > Oscillospirales > Oscillospiraceae > F23-B02. The sequence continues at coordinate 100,613 of CAVEAL010000004.1, forward strand.
GAGATACTCACGGGCGTTGTCTCCCGCATCGAGCCGAGGACGGGCAGCGTATCCATCCGTATCAGCTCCAACAGCGAATATACCGAGGCCATGCTCTCGCCTAACGAGAGGATCAAGACCGAGCCCCTCAAGGAGGGCGACCGCATAAAGGTCTATGTCGTCGAGGTAAGAAATTCCACCAAGGGTCCTCAGGTACTCATAAGCCGCACGCATCCGGGCCTTGTAAAGCGTCTGTTCGAGCTTGAGGTGCCCGAGATATTCGACGGTACGGTCGAGATAAAGTCCATTGCCCGCGAAGCCGGAAGCCGCACGAAGATGGCGGTCTGGTCCACCGATCCCGATGTCGATCCCATCGGCTCCTGCGTAGGCCCCAAGGGCGGCCGCGTTGCGAGCATAGTCGATGAGCTCGGCGGCGAGAAGATAGACATTATTAAATACAGCGAGATCCCCGAGGAGTACATTGCCGCGGCACTCGCTCCCAGCGAGGTCGTCAGCGTCACAATGCTCGAGGACGGTAAGAGCTGCCGTGTCGTAGTTCCCGACGGCCAGCTTTCGCTTGCCATCGGCAAAGAGGGACAGAATGCGCGTCTGGCCGCAAGACTGACGGGATTTAAGATCGATATAAAGCCCGAATCGGAGGCATAAACGAAAGGAGGCAGCCGCAGTGCAGAAGAAAATACCGATGAGGCAGTGTCTGGGCTGCCGCGAGATGAAGCCGAAGCGCGAGCTTATCCGTGCGGTAAAATCGCCGGACGGGGAAGTGAGCCTTGATTTTAAGGGCAAGATGCCCGGCAGGGGCGCATATCTGTGCCCGAACGGCGAGTGCCTTAGAAAAGCAATGAAGTCCAGAGCGCTTGAGCGAGCCTTCTCCGTGCAGATACCCGAGGAGATATATGAAGCCTTACAGAGGCAGATGGAGGCGAGCCAATGAGAGAGAAAGCCTTGAATCTGCTCGGACTCATGCGGAAAGCGAATGCTCTGAGCATCGGCGAGGAGGATACGGGCTCGGCTGTGAGAGAACATGCCGCAAAGCTTGTGATCGTTGCGTCGGATGCCTCGGATAACGCAAAAAAGCGCGCCGCAGGCTACATGCACGGGAGCAAAGCGCCGCTGATAACGGTTCCGTTTACGAAGGAAGATATATCAGAGCACGTCGGAAAAAGCGGCTGCTCGATGGCGGCCGTGTGTGATATCGGCTTTGCCGATGCCTTCATGAAGCTGCTGTGCGGTATATCGCCAGAGGAATACGGAGACGCCGCGCAGACGATACAAAGACGCGCCCAAATCGGCAAAAAGCGAAAAAACGACAGCACCAGGCAGAATAACAAGAGGACAGGTAAAAGGAGGAGCAATGCATGAGCATGATTAATAAATACAGAGTACACGAGGTAGCAAAGGATTTTAACACCACATCCAAGGTGATAACTCAGATATTAACGGACTATGCCACGACTCCGAAAAACCACATGCAGGTTCTTGAGAACAACGAACTTGACGTGATATTCGAATATCTGACCCAGCATAATCAGGCCGGCAGTCTGGCCGATATATTTGCGTCCGCTCCCAAGACGGAGAGTGCAAAGCCTGCAGAGAAAAAGCAGGGAGGAAAGCCCGCAGCGGCGCCCTCTTCCGATAAGGCGGCAGCTCCCGCGCAGCCTGCGCCCGTAAAGAAGGAAAAGGAAAACAAGCCGCATGTACCGCGCCAGGTCGCGGAAAAGCGCGTTGTCGATACCCGCGGCAGCGCGGCGGTGAACATAGCCAAGTACGACGAGAAGTTTGACAACATGGCCGGCGACAAGAGCCGTAACCGTGACCGTGACCGCAAGGGCGGCAAGGAGAAGATCGTCAACAAGGCAAAGCAGCGCCAGCAGGGGCAGGCGGCATCGGCAAAGCGCCGTCAGGAAGAGCGCGACAAGATGCAGAAGCTCCAGCTTGAGATCGCAAAGAAGCAGCAGCTCAAGGTCATGATCCCGGACGAGATCAATGTCGGCGAGCTTGCGTCGAGAATGAAAAAATCCGCCGGCGAGGTCATAAAGCGCCTGATAAAGCTCGGCGTTTTCGCCTCCGTCTCCGATGTTGTCGATTACGACACCGCAGCGCTCGTTGCAATGGAGTTCGGCTGCAAGGTCGAAAAGGAGGTCGTCGTCACCGTTGAGGAGAAGCTTATCGACGATCACGAGGACAGCGCGGATGAGCTGATCGGACGTGCGCCGGTTGTCGTCGTCATGGGTCACGTTGACCACGGCAAGACCTCGCTTCTTGACTATATCCGCCATGCAAACGTCGCCTCCGGTGAGGCCGGCGGCATAACGCAGCATATAGGCGCGTACACCGTTGAGATAAACGGAAGCCCCATAACCTTCCTCGATACCCCGGGCCATGAGGCCTTTACCTCGATGCGTGCCCGCGGCGCGATGGTAACGGATATCGCCATCCTCGTCGTCGCCGCCGACGACGGCATCATGCCGCAGACGGTCGAGAGCATAAATCACGCAAAGGCCGCGGGAATACCGCTTGTTGTCGCCATCAACAAGATGGACACCGTCGGTGCAAATCCCGAGCGCATAAAGCAGCAGCTTACCGAATACGATATCGTCCCCGAGGAGTGGGGCGGTGAGACCATCATATGCCCGATCTCCGCCAAAACCGGCGAGGGCATTGACGCGCTGCTTGAAAACCTCGTCATTCTGGCAGAGGTCCAGGAGCTCAAGGCAAATCCGAACCGCGCCGCAAAGGGCACCGTCATAGAGGCAAGACTCGACAAGGGCCGCGGCCCGATCATGACCGTTCTCGTGCAGAACGGAACGCTCAAGCTCGGCGATATCATCATTGCAGGCACGGCTGTAGGCCGCGTGCGCACCATGATAAACGATAAGGGCGTGCGCATCACCGAGGCAGGCCCCTCCGTTCCGGTCGAGATATCCGGCATGTCCGAGGTGCCGAGCGCAGGTGATACCTTCAACGCCGTCGCCGATGAGCGCATGGCCCGTGAGCTCGTCGAGGAGCGCAAGACCCAGCAGAAGAACGCAGCCTTCGGCAGCAGCAAGAAGGTCAGCCTCGAGGATCTGTTCAGTCAGATCCAGGCCGGTGAGATGAAGACTCTCAACATCATCGTAAAGGCCGACGTTCAGGGCTCGGCCGAGGCGGTCAAGGCTTCGCTTGAAAAGATAACAAACGACGAGGTGCGCGTAAAGGTCATCCACAGCGCAGTCGGCGCTATCAGCGAGTCCGACGTTATGCTCGCTGCGACCTCCGGTGCTATAATCGTCGGCTTCAATGTCCGTCCGGACAATGCCGCACGCGACAGCGCCGCGCGCGCGAACGTCGATATGCGCATGTACCGCGTTATCTACGACTGCATCAACGAGATAGAGGCTGCCATGAAGGGCATGCTCGCACCGAAGTTCGAGGAGGTCATCATCGGCCACGCCGAGGTGCGCGAGACCTATAAGGTCTCCAAGGTCGGCACCGTTACGGGCTGCTATGTCCTTGACGGCAAGATACAGCGCGGCTGCTCGGTCCGTGTCCTGCGCGACAATATCGTTATCCACGAGGGCGAGCTTGCGTCGCTGCGCCGCTTCAAGGACGACGTCAAGGAAGTCGCCAGCGGCTACGAATGCGGCATGCAGGTCGAGAAATTCAACGACATCAAGGTCGGCGACGTTATCGAATGCTTTGTTATGCAGCAGGTAAAGGTCTGATAAAAAACTATTTCGGGCGGTCGTAAGACCGCCCGATGCACAGATACAGGAGGAGAAAAATGCCTTCAAATAAACTGGCAAGGACAAATGACGATATTCAGCTTGTCATGAGCAAGCTTCTGCGCGAGATCAAGGATCCGCGCGTAAATCAGGGAATGATAAGCGTAACGCGCGTCGAAACGACGGGCGATATGCGCTACTGCAAGATATGGCTGTCCGTTATGGGGCTCGAAAACGAAAAGGAATTCAAAAAAGGGCTCAAATCGGCATCCGGCTGGCTGCGCAGGGAGCTCGGAAACTCGCTCAAGCTGCGCAATACACCGGAGCCCGTTTTTGAGTTAGACCGCAGCATCGAATACGGTGCGCATATAAACGAGCTTATAAGCAGCCTTGACATTAAGCACGACGAGGATGTGGAATGAATATTAAAGAATGCGCCGCGTGGCTCAGAGAGCACGACAATATCCTGCTGCTGACTCATGCCCGGCCCGACGGCGATACACTCGGCGGAGCTGCCGCCCTGTGCTCTGCACTGCGCAGATCGGGCAAAAATGCCGCGTTATACAACAATACGGATATAACGCCGAAATACTTTAAATATGTAAAGGACTATATAACGGAAGGCTTTGACTATGACTGCACCGTCGCCGTCGATATCGCCGAGGCATATATGCTGCCGCACGGCTTTGAAGGGCAGGTAGACGTCTGCATAGACCACCATCCGTCAAATTCGCATTATGCCGAACAGCTTCTGCTCGACGGCAGAAAAGCCTCCTGCGGCGAGATAGTGCTTCAGGTAATAAAGGAGCTGTGCGGAACGCTTACGGCAGACGAGGCAAGCCTTTTGTACATGGCAGTATCCACCGACTGCGGCTGCTTCCGCTATGCAAACGTGACCAGTGAGACCTTTGCCGCGGCCGGCGAGCTCCTCAGCTTCGGCGCGGATGCGCAAAGACTCAACTTTGAGCTGTTCCGTCAGGTGTCACGTGCACGCATGACGCTTGAGGGAAGCATGCTTTCCGGACTCAGGTATTTCTTTGACGGCAAGGTCGTCGCCGCAACGGTGACGCGCAAAATGATGCTCGATGCTGCCGCTTCGGATAACGACTGCGACGATATCGCCGGTATACCCGGCAGGGTCGAGGGCTGCGTCGTGAGCCTTGTTATACGCGAGTCTGGCGAAAACAGGAGCAGGGTCTCTGTAAGGTCGCACGAGTGCTTTGACAGCAGTGCACTCTGTGATCGCTTCGGCGGCGGCGGCCATAAGATGGCGGCAGGCTGCGTGATAGAGGCATCGACCGAGGAAACGCTGAGTATTCTCTTGTCTGCGATAGGTGAGGTACTCGGATGAACGGCATCATCCTTGTCGATAAGCCGCAGGACTGGACGAGCCACGATGTGGTCGCAAAGCTCCGCGGCGTTCTGCACGAGCGCCGTATCGGACACTCCGGGACGCTCGACCCGCTTGCAACGGGACTGCTTGTCGTATTCGTCGGCAGGGCGACACGCGCAGTGGAGTTTGCAGAGGCAGACAGCAAGGAGTATATTGCCGGGCTCCGCCTCGGACTGAGCACCGACACGCAGGACATTACGGGAAACGTAATCGCCCGCAGCGATAAGATTCCGGATGAAAGCGCCGTGCGCGAAGCTGCCGGCAGGTTTATCGGCGATATCTGGCAGATACCGCCCATGTATTCGGCCGTTAAGGTCGGCGGCAAAAAGCTGTACGAGCTTGCACGCAGGGGACAGAGTGTGGACCGTGCTCCGCGCAGGATCAGGGTATACTCTATCAAGCCCGAAGGACGTGACGGCGAGGATTATATCCTGAAGATAAACTGCTCGAAGGGCACCTATGTGCGCACGCTGTGCAGCGATATAGGCGATGCCCTCGGCTGCGGCGCGTGCATGAGTTCCCTGCGCAGGATAAGCGCCGGGGCTTTTACCGTTGATAATGCGCACAGTCTTGAAGCTGTCGAGGCCGCCGCGCGAGAGGGCAGACTGTCCGATATCCTTCTGCCTGCGGATACGCTGTTTGCGGATCATCCGGAGCTGAAAGTCGGCCGAAACGCGGCAAAGCGCCTTAAAAACGGCAATATAATAAATATTTCCGCCGAAGACGGAGACTACAGGGTCTATTCCGACTCCGGCGAATTTCTGCTTCTCGGCAGAGTGGAGAGCGGAAAGCTTAAAACTATCAAGAGCTTTTTTGAGGTAAACCAATGACAAAACAAAAGGTAATGGCGCTCGGCTTTTTCGACGGCATCCACATCGGTCACGCGGCGCTCATAAACATGATAAAGCAGCGTGCGCAGGAAACGGGTGCGGAGCCAGCCGTGCTCACGTTCGATGTTCACCCGGACAATCTTGTTTTCAACAGGACTGTTCCGCTGATAAACAGCGCCGAGGACAGGGTGAATATACTAAAGCGATGCTTCGGCATCGACGATGTTGTAGTCGTGCACTTCAGCCGCCGCGTTATGTGCATGGATTGGAAGGATTTTATCGACGAGCTCATTGATGAAATGGATCTGCGATGGATCGTCGTCGGGCATGATTTCTGCTTTGGCCACAAGGGCCTCGGCACGGCCGAAAAGCTCCGCGGCTACTGCGCACAGCGCGGTATCGGCTGCGATATCATTCCCGCTGTGCGGCGCGACGGAGTGATCGTGAGCTCCACGCTCATCCGTGAGCTCATAGAGAACGGCGATATGGAAAAAGCAAACGCTTTCCTCGGCCATCCGCACACGTTGACCGACCATGTCCGCAGCGGCTATCGTCTCGGTACGAAAATGGGCACTCCGACCATCAATATGGGCTTCCCGCAGGGCGTTATCGTCCCGCGTCACGGCGTTTATGCCGCAAAGGCGTATATCGACGGGCAGGAGTACCTTTCGGTGACGAATGTCGGTGTCCGTCCGACAGTGAGCGACAGCGGCAATGTCAATGTTGAGAGCTTCCTGCTCGACTTCAGGGGTAATCTCTACGGCCATGAGGCACGCATAGACTTCTACAGCTTCCTGCGCCCCGAACGCAGATTTTCGGACCTCGCCGAGCTGTCGGCTCAGATAAAGCACGACGCGCAGACAACGCGTGAGTATTTCGATAGCCTAAAATAAACGGTAGATCCAAAACGCCCCGCGGCATTTCATTGCCGCGGGGCGTAAATTTTATCAGTCTCTGTTGAATTCGCGCAGCTCAAGGCCGGGGTTTTTCGTGAGCGCCCAGTTGACGCACCACTCGGAGGTAAACAGCAGCAGGTTATTTCCGCGGAAGTCCTGGACCCACTTGGTGTCGCTCGTCAGATTGAGATCGTTGGGGTTGAGCCCCTCGTTATCTATCCAGCGCACGACCTCATATGGCATGCTGCGGCGGCGCACGTCAACGCCGTACTCGTTTTTGAGCCTGTATTCGAGCACCTCGAGCTGAAGTATGCCGACGACACCGACGATGATCTCCTCAACGCCGGTGTACGGCTCGTGGAAGATCTGTATCGCGCCCTCCTGCGCTATCTGCATGATGCCCTTTTCAAACTGCTTGCGCTTCATCGTGTCGATACGCTCAACACCGGCGAAGATCTCGGGAGCGAAGGTCGGTATGCCTTCAAACTCCACCTTCATGCCCTTATCGCATATCGTGTCGCCGATGGAGAATATGCCGGGGTCAAACACGCCGATTATATCGCCCGCGTAGGCTTCGTTTATTATCGCACGCTCCTGTGCCATGAGCTGCTGCGGCTGCGCAAGGCGGATCGCCTTGCCGCCCTGAACGTGGTAATACTCCCTGTCGCGCTCGAATTTGCCCGAGCATATGCGCATAAAGGCTATCCTGTCGCGGTGAGCCTTATTCATGTTCGCCTGTATCTTGAACACGAAGGCCGAGAACCTGTCGCTGAACGGATCGACTATCTCGTCGCCGGCCTTGCGCGGCAGGGGAGGCATGGTCATGTCAAGGAAGCTCTCGAGGAACGGCTCGATGCCGAAGTTGTTGAGCGCCGAGCCGAAGAACACGGGGCTAAGCTTACCGTCGCGCACCTGAGCGATATCAAACTCATAGCCCGCGCCGTCAAGAAGCTCAACGTCGTCGCACAGCGTGCGTCTCAGCTTTTCGCCTATTAGAGCGTCGAGCGCCTCGGTGTCGTCGAGGCTGCACTCGATGGCCTTTATCCTGTCCTGACCGCGGTGGAATTCGTTGAAGGCGAGAATCTCGCGCTTTTCGCGGTCGTACACGCCCTTGAAATCAATGCCGCAGCCTATCGGCCAGTTCATGGGGTAGGTGCCGATGCCGAACTCCTGCTCGAGCTCCTCCATGAGGTCATACGGGCTGCGTGCCTCGCGGTCGAGCTTGTTTATGAAGGTGAAGATGGGTATATTGCGCATTGCGCAGATCTTGAAGAGCTTGCGCGTCTGCGGCTCGATGCCCTTTGCCGCGTCTATGACCATGACCGCGCTGTCGGCAGCCATGAGGGTGCGGTAGGTATCCTCGGAAAAGTCCTGGTGTCCGGGAGTGTCAAGAATGTTTATGCAGTATCCGTTATACTCAAACTGCATTACCGACGAGCTTATTGATATACCGCGCTGCTTTTCAAGCTCCATCCAGTCGGACACGGCGTGCCGCGCCGTAGCTTTGCCCTTTACAGAGCCCGCGAGCTGTATCGCCCCGCCGTAGAGCAGCAGCTTTTCCGTAAGCGTTGTTTTGCCGGCGTCAGGATGCGAGATTATCGCAAATGTCCTGCGCCGTTCGATTTCCTTTCTTATATCAGCCATATATGCTTCTCTCCAAATAATTTTTCACATAGATTTATATACTATCACAGATATTGCACAAAAGCAAAGATTTTTATCTTGAACATAAACTTATCCGCACCGTCTCGGACAGTGCGGATAGGACAAGACTCAGAATCTGAAATATATAAACGGGTTGTAGCTCGAGCTTATGATAAACGCGATGCACAGAGCCAGAAGCGCCACATACATGCAGTTTACGGCAATGCAGGAAGCCGCGCTGTTTTCGTGAAAGCCGAGCTTTCTTGCAACTGGAAACGAGAAAATAATGCCGGGAATGATGAAGGCAAGATTGAATACCCTTGACACGTTGCCGGACAGGAGCGCCGTCCAATCCGTGGGCACGAAGCCGAACATAACGCTCAAAACCTGTCCAAGCTGCGCAAAGTCAGTTATATCAAACAGCACCCAGCCTACGGTCACAATGAACATGGAGTAGAGCCATCTTACGGCCGAAGGGAGCTTTTCCAGCACCTTTCCCCACAAAAGCTTCTCGCCGAGCAGTAAAACGGCATAATACAGTCCCCACAGTACAAAGTTCCACTGCGCACCGTGCCAGAAGCCGGTAAGCGTCCAGACGATAAGTATATTCAGTATCCAGCGCCGCTTACTTACGCGATTGCCGCCGAGCGGGATATATACATAGTCGCGGAACCAGCTCGACAGGCTTATGTGCCAGCGGCGCCAGAATTCCGTAATTGACCTCGATACATACGGATAGTTGAAGTTTTCAAGAAAATGAAAACCGAATATCCGGCCGAGACCGATAGCCATGTCGCTGTAGCCTGAAAAATCAAAGTATATCTGAAGGGTATAGCACACGGCGGCGAGCCAGCAGGCTGCGCTGCCGGTATCATTTAGCGAGTAGATATATACGGCAACGGCGGCGACGTTGTTTGCTATGAGTACCTTTTTGGCAAGCCCGAGTATAAAGCGCCGCATACCGCCGACGGCATCTTCCCAGCTCTCATGTCTGTCCGATATCTCGCGCTCAACGGTCTCATAGCGGACTATTGGACCTGCAATGAGCTGAGGGAAGAAGCTTACATACAGTGTAAAGCGGAAGTAGCTTTTCTGAACGCAGACCTTGCCCCAATACAGGTCGATAAGGTAGGAAAGTATCTGAAAGGTGTAGAAGCTTATGCCTATTGGCAGCGCAATGCTTTTGACCGTAAGTGCAACGCCGTCTATCCTGTTGAGGTTTTCAACGAAAAAGTTGAGATACTTGAACACCGCGAGACTGCCGAGCAGGAGAACGAGCGAAAAGATCAGGACACGGCGTGCAGCGCGGCGCCTGCCTTTCAGGCGTTCCATCAAAAGTCCGCACAGCCATGCCGCCAGCGTTGATGCAAGCATCAAAAACACATACACGGGTTCTCCCCATGAATAAAAAACGAGCGAGGCCGTAAGCAGAACGGCATTGCGCCATGTGCGGTTTTTTACGGCAAAGTACAGTATCAGGACCGCGGGCAGGAAAAAGTATAAAAATGTAAGACTTGAAAAGAGCATATGTTTTTTCCGATCAGATCATAAAGTCTTCGGAAACGTAATAATCCACATTCCCGATGAACAGCACCTTTGTGATGCCGTGCTGGCTGACATATTCATCGAAATCGAACTTTTTGCCGAACGCGGTCTCGTAGTAGCGAAGATCAATGCTGTATGTTTCGGCAAAATGGCCTGCAAGCAGCCTTAGTATTGCATTGTCATACGATTCGCCGATTATGAGGATATTTTCGCCGTCTCTTCCGGTGTCGAATATTATCTCGCCCTCGTCGCCTCCGTAGACGTCGCCGTAGGTCGGACAGCTCAGCTCACCGAGAAGCAGCTTGTCCTGCTGCCCGTAATCTTCGGCCGGCGTCCCGTTTATGCTTATGCTCATCGGCGCATAGTCAAAGCGGTATATGCTCATCTCATCGGTGTAGAAGCTCCCCAGCGACATTGCCTTGCTGCCGACAAAACGAAGACCGGAATGAAAAACGCCTGCCGGCTCGATGGGCTCGTCATCGCTTATGAGGGAAAGAACGTCTCTGTAGCCTGAGTATGAGCCGATATAATTCCAGTGATGATCAGTATCATAAAAACGCTCGTCGAACTCGGCAAAGCTTTGTATCTCATACACTCCCATGCGATCCTCGGGAATGTTAAGCATGGAGAATACATACTCACGCGCACCGAGCCTTTCGCCGGTAGTAAAGTTCAGGTCGGTGTCCTTTTCAATGTAATATGCGTAGAAATCGAGCTCCGGATGCGCGGCTATGACGGAGTTGAGATTCTCTGCCTTTGCCGTGAGCCGCTCCCTTCTTGCGTCGAGCCCCGTCTGCATATATACGATCTTCCCCTCGTAAAAGGCCAGACCGTTTGAATACACATAGTCGTGCGTTACGTTTTCCAGCAGACTTATCAGCGGCACGGCCGAGGCCGAAACGGCGTAGTTATAGCATTTTTTCGCAAGCTGAGCAAACTGCACCTGATCGGAAAGCGCGCTTTCCATGGCGTCCTGAAAGCTGCCGTCGGCATAAGAAGCCGCAGTAAGCTGCGAGAGCCTGTTTGCATAGCGGTTTTCATAGCTGTTAATCTCGCTCGGGATAAAAACCGTTGTCAGAAAGCCCGTGAGAAGTATCAAAACAATGAGCACGAAAAAGGCTTTGTCTATATTTGAGGTCTTATTCTGCATCTGACTGTATCACACTCACTATCCTTGTCGGCGTCGGGTCGGCGCTGTGGCGTGCGCGGCTTATGGCCGACGCTATGACAACGCCCAGAACGGCCGCTGCAAAGGCTGCTGTTATGCAGATGCTTTCGCCGAACGAGAGCGCATCGGCTATGAGATAGCCCGCAAAGAGCATCACGAGCGGCAGGATATATATCGCAAGCGCACCCTTCACAACGCCCTTGGTCGGAGTTTCTATCATAACGTGCTGACCGCGGTGTGCGCCTATGGGATTGCGCACGACCGACTTCATGAGATTTTCATAGCGGCACTCGCCGCATTCGCTGCAATCGCCTCCGCATATGCCGAGACGCTCAACGACGACCTCGGCAAGGCCGTCGTCACGAGTTTTTGTCACTATTGCTTCCTGAAGCATTTCACATCACCTTTAGGGATTATACACCCTAATATACCTTGCCGCAAGGGGATGTTTATGTTATACTGCATTATATAAACTGTAAAAACACGGTGAAGATAACAGGAGGTGGCTGCTGTGCCCGGCGTGCTGAACCTTAAAAAGTCAAACTGCAAAAATTGTCACAGATGCATTAGAAAATGCCCTGTCAAGTCTATCCGCTTTACTGGGCATCAGGCGCATATAATAAGCGATGAGTGCATACTGTGCGGCCAGTGCTTTGTTGTCTGCCCGCAGGAGGCAAAGGAGATCATCGACGACCGTGAGCGAGTCGGCGTCATGCTGCGCGGCGCTTCTCCAGTGATCGCAAGCTTTGATCCGTCGTTTTATGCCTGCTGGGAGGACTGCGGAGCAAATTCAATGCGAAAGGCGCTCATGGAGCTCGGCTTTGACGATGCCGAGGAAACGGCCATAGGCGCAACTATCGTAAAGCGCGAGTACGAGCGAATGCTCAGGGAGGCAAAGCAGGATGTCATCATAACCTCCGCCTGCGCGTCGCTTAACCTGCTTGTTGAAAAGCACTTTCCGGAGCTGCGGCAGTATCTTGCACCGGTAGTGTCGCCTATGATAGCCCACGCTATGGACATAAAGCGCCGGAGTCCGGACGCGAAGGTCGTGTTCATAGGTCCGTGTGTTGCCAAGAAGCAGGAGTATGAGGGTACATGTGTGGATGCCGTGCTCACCTTCGAGGAGTTTGACCAGATGCGCCTTTCCGCCGGTGTTGAGATCGAAAAGGAGTTCGGCGAAAGCTTCAGAGGACGCGCACGCAGCTTCCCCGTGACGGGCGGCATCATAAAAAGCATGGATATCCCCGACACGGGCTATCAGTACATTGCGACAAACGGCCCGAAAAACTGCATGAATGCGCTCAGAGACCTCAAAAACGGCAACATCCACAAGTGCTTTATAGAGCTTGCCATGTGCGACGGCAGCTGCATTGACGGGCCTATTATGGAAAAATATATCAACTCGCCGATACGGCATATCTACTCCGTGTGGAGCCATGTCGGCACGGAGGATTTCGATGTTCCGCAGCCGGAGCCGGAAAAGCTCGCTGTGCAGTATATCGGAACTCCGGTCAGCAAGAACACCCCGAATGAGGCGGAGATACGCGCCATTTTATCAAAGCTCGGCAAAAACACAAAGGGCGATGAGCTCAACTGCGGCTCCTGCGGATACGATTCCTGCCGCGAAAAGGCTATAGCCATCTACCGCGGCAAGGCCGACTACAGCATGTGCCTGCCATTTATCATGGATAAGGCCGAGCGTTTCAGCAATAAGATCCTCAACAATATGCCCAGCGGCGTCGTTGTCGTCAACGAGGATCTCGAGGTGCAGCAGCTGAACCGCACGGCGCTTCAAATGCTCAACATCAGCCACGAGTCCGACATTCTGGGCGACAGCGTCGTAAGAGTGCTTGATACGGCGCCGTTTTTCACCTGCCTTGAAACTGGAAAGACCGTGAAAAAGCTGCGCGCTTATTTCTCCGACTACGAGAAATACTTTGAGCAGACCGTGGTCTACGACCGCTCCTCGAAGATACTTATCGACATCATCTCCGACGTTACCGAGGAAGAGGAGGAGGCGCGCCGCCGCAAGGCGCTGAGCCAGCAGACGGCGGAGATAACGAACAAGGTAATTGAAAATCAGATGCGTATAGTTCAGGAGATAGCTTCGCTGCTCGGCGAGACAACGGCCGAGACGAAGATAGCCCTGACGAGACTGAAGGAGTCGCTGAGCCTTGAAGAAGAATAATCTTTGCAGCGAGATAGCGTACATGAGCCTTAACCACTTCGGCGAGCAGCTCTGCGGCGACCATATAGAGATCGCCGAGAGCGAAAACTCCACTATCATCGTCCTCGCCGACGGTCTCGGCAGCGGCGTTAAGGCCAGTATCCTGTCAACGCTGACATCGACCATTATATCGACTATGCTCGCCGCCGGACTTGATATCCGCGATGCGGTCGAGACCATTGCCGACACGCTGCCTATCTGCTCCGAGCGAAAGACCGCGTTCTCGACCTTTACGATCATAAGGCTCGAAAACGAAACGCACGCGGATATAATCCAGTACGAAAACCCGAACGTTATACTCATCCGCAATGAGCAGCTGTATGAGTTCCCGCTTTCGACTATCACCATAGGCGAGAAAACGATCTACCGCTCGAGCCTTGAGCTTGCAGACGGCGATCTGTTCATCGCACTGTCCGACGGGATGCTTTACGCCAGCGATAACGGCGTGCTTAATTCCTCGTGGGACAGAGCGGCGCTTGCCGAATTCATGAGCCCGCTCAGCGACTCCGGCCTTACAGCCAATGTGCTTACCAACATCCTCATGGAGGAGGTCAACAAGCTCTACGGCTATAAGCCTTTTGACGATGCAACGGCCTGCATAGTAAAGATACGTCAGCGCCAGACCGTCAATATCGCTGTCGGCCCGCCGAAAAATATGAGCGACAACCACCGCATGATGGCGCTGTTTTTTGCCAAGGAGGGCAAGCACATCGTCTGCGGCGGTACGACCTCAAAGATCGCGGCGGAGTATCTGCACGCGACGGTGCAGACAGAGTATGCCTCGCCCGACCCTGATATACCGGCGATATCGCACATTCAGGGCGTCGATCTGGCGACCGAGGGCATCATAACCGTTGACCGCATCCTTGCCTATTCAAAGGACTATCTCAGGGATAACCGCAGCTTTGAAAACTGGTACTATAAAAAGGACGGTGCGTCGCTGGCTGCGCATATACTGTTCGAGGAGGCAACGGACATAAACATGTTCATCGGCCACGCAGCAAACCCCGCGCACGACGGCCTGCCCATAAATTTCAATGTCAAGATGCAGATACTGAAGGAGCTCTCGCAGAATCTGCAAAAGATGGGCAAGCGTGTGAAAATACACGATTTTTAAAGACAAAAACTCCCCGATAGGGGAGTTTTTTCAGACTGTCAAAAAACCTATGCTGCTGCGTGAAGATGACCGCGCAGCGGGGGA
>CAVEAL010000005.1:0-112265 GCA_963613665.1 bacterium
CGAGCTCCCCCGCTGCGCGGTCATCTTCACGCAGCAGCATAGGTTTTTTGACAGACTCAGGAGGCCGTCAAAACGACGGCCTCCTTTTTTACAGTTTTTTAACGAAAACTCTTTTTTTATCTGTATAATTATTATATACTGCTGTAAAGGCAGAAAATAATAATTTTGATCCAAGGGGGAAATAATATGAGCAAAAAAGCCCTTGTTGTCGAAGACGACGTAAATATCGCCGAGCTTCTCATGCTCTACCTTGAAAAGGACGGCTTTGAAGTCAGCATCGCGCACGACGGCGGCCGCGGCATTGAAATGTTCAACGAAACATCGCCCGATCTCGTGCTGCTTGACGTCATGATGCCCGTCATGGACGGTATGCAGGTCTGCCGCGAGATACGCAAGACCTCCTCCGTTCCCATCATCATGCTCACGGCAAAGGGTGCCGTGGGCGACAAGGTCGCCGGTCTCGATATCGGCGCCGACGACTATATCACTAAGCCCTTCGAGGTAAAGGAGCTGCTCGCGCGCATCCATGCGGTAATGCGGCGCTCCGAGACCGACACGGCTCCCAAGGAGAAAAAGCTCTGCTACGACAAGCTCATCGTGAACCTCGACTCCTACGAGCTCATAGTTGACGGCGTGAAGGTCGATACTCCGCCCAAAGAGATGGAGCTTCTGTATCACCTGGCCGCATCGCCCAACATAGTTTTTACACGCAACCAGCTCCTCGACGAGGTCTGGGGCTTTGATTACTTCGGCGACTCGCGCACCGTTGACGTTCATATCAAGCGTCTGAGAGAAAAGCTCGAGGGCGTATCTCCCCAATGGTCGCTGCAGACCGTCTGGGGCGTAGGCTATAAGTTTGAAGTCGTAAAATAAAGGGGCACGCTCGCATGAAGAGCATTTACTTACGCAATTTTCTCGCCACGGCGCTGCTCGTTTTCTTTTCCTTTGCCATAATAGGCACGGCGTTCTTCTTTCTGGGCAGGAGCTACCTTATAAACTCCACGCGCGACAGAATGAGCGCCAGTGCCGACGAGGTCGTCAAGTCGGCTCTCGCACTGTCAAAGGAAGAGTCTCTCAGCAGCTGGAACCTGCGCCTGACGATAAGTCCGATAGCAAACGTCACGTCAAGCCACATATTCATCTGTGATCAGGACGGTCTTGTACTGTCCTGTTCCGATTTGACGCTGTACTGCGAAAAGCATCAGGGAAAGACACTCGACCCCACGGTCATGCAGGCCGTGAGCTCCGGCGGAGAGTTTGACAGCATGACAACGCTCATGGGCTTTTATTCCGAGCAGCAGTACGTTGTGGCAAAGCCCATAAGCTCGGGCAGCGAAACTCTCGGCTATGTTTTCGTAGCATCCGACGGCATGAACATGCTCAGCAACGGCCAGGCTTTTTTAGGCGTCGTATTCGCCGTTGCGATAGCCGTTATACTCGTCGCCATACTCATGAGCCTTGTGTACTCGAAAAAAATGGCCGAGCCGCTCGACGAGCTGACGCTCGCGGCGCGGAAGTTCGCGCTGGGCGATTTTTCCGTTCGCGTAAAATCAAAGGAAAAGCGCGACGACGAGATAGGAACGCTCATAGAGTCTTTTAACCTCATGGCCGACTCGCTCGAAAAGAGCGATAATAAGCGTCAGGAGTTCATCGCCAACGTGTCGCACGAGCTGCGAACGCCCATGACGACGATCGCCGGCTTTGCCGACGGTATACTTGACGGCACGATACCGCGGGAGCAGGAGGATAAATACCTGCGCAAGATCGCCGACGAGACCCGGCGTCTGTCGCGCCTTGTGCGCAGCATGCTCGATCTCAGTCAGGCCGAGAGCGACGCGGTCGATCTGTCAAAGCGCAGCCGCTTTGACCTGTCCGAGCTTCTGCTGCAATGCCTTCTGAGCTTTGAGAGCAGAGCCAGAGACAAGGAGCTTGACGTTGATCCGCAGCTTCCGGAGGATCCCATCGAGGTATTCGCCGTGCGCGACTCGATAACGCAGGTCATCTATAATCTCACGGACAACGCGATGAAATTCGCCTCTCCCGGCAGTACGGTGACCATAAGACTGTACAAGAAAGGCACGAAGGCCTATGTTTCGATAAAAAACATCGGCGAGCCCATACCCGAGGACGACCTGCCGTATATCTTTGACCGTTTCCACAAATCCGACCGCTCGCGCAGCATGGATAAGGACGGTGTGGGGCTCGGCCTGTACCTCGTGAAGAAAATACTCAACAGCCACGGCGAGGAGGTCGCGGTATCCAGCCGCGACGGGGTGACGGTGTTCGTATTCACCCTTGCTCTCGCTCCGGCAAAGCAGAAGAAAGAAAAAGCCGAACGCAAATAAAATGCGGCGGCAGATCGGAGAAGTTTATGAGCTGGTATGACACAAACGGCAGCGGCTGGTATAAGCCGAATGCACAGCCGGGCGCGAAGGCGGCGCCTTCGACGGCAAATCTGCCCGAGGCAAGCCGCAGAACAAGATACACCGCGCTTATCATCTGTCTGCTCGTGATCGGCTTCGGCATATTCATCGCCGCAAGCGGTCTGGGCTCCGGCTCGTCAGGCAGCGATCCCGACGGTATGCCGTCGAGCTGGCGTGCTTATTTCGACAAGCTCTACGCCGAGGATACGACAGCCTCCGCCGCGGATATAAATATCCCTCTTGCCGAGGACCGCGGCAGCCTGAGCATCGTAAACGGTGCGGACGGCGCGGATCTCGATTTCAGTGAGATCTATGAAAAATGCAGTCCCTCCGTTGTCGGCATCAAGGTATTCAGAGACGGCGACGGCGAGGATTATTACGCCTGGGGCAGCGGCGTCATTGCCTCCTCGGACGGATATGTCATCACAAACACCCACGTCATAGACGAGGGCGACTCGGCCAGGGTGGTTTTGTACGACGGCAGCGAGCACGAGGCAAAGCTCATAGGCTTTGACACGACAAGCGATATCGCCGTCATAAAAATTGACGCAAACGGTCTTACGGCAGCGGAGTTTGCCTCCAGCTCGACTTTGAGCGTCGGCGACAGCGTCGCCGCCATCGGCAACCCCCTCTCCCCCGACCTGCGCCTTACCATGACGCGCGGCATCGTCTCGGCCTTAAACCGCGAGATGAACTACAACGGCGCTACGATGTCGCTTATCCAGACGGATGCCTCAATCAACGAAGGCAACTCAGGCGGTCCGCTGTTCAACAGCCGCGGTCAGGTCATCGGCATAACGAACATGAAGATGATCTCCACCTTCGGTTCCGGCGTCGAGGGGCTCGGCTTTGCGATACCGTCGGATACCGTTGAGAGCATCGTACAGGCGCTCGTAAAGGACGGCACGGTGTACGGCAGGGTGTCGATAGGCGTTACCGTCGGCCCCGTGAGCGAGGACGTTGCCGAATACTATAACATCCCGCAGGGACTTTACGTCAGCGCCGTTACGAAGGGCTCGGACGCCGAGGCCAAGGGCATAGTGCGCGGCGATATAATCACAAAGGTAAACGGCGAGGACGCATTCACGACAGCCGCCGTGGCCGAAGCCAAGGAAGGACTCTCGGCCGGCGATACCCTCACATTTACCGTCTGGAGAAGCGGAGAAACACTGGAGGTCACGGTAGAGCTCATGGATCCGGCAAACATGAAATAACCGGGCAAAAATAAGGCCGCCGGAGCACCGCTCCGACGGCCTTTACAAGATAATCATCAAGGAGGAAAAGAGAATGGATAGCGAACGCCGCATAAGCACCGGCATAGACGGCCTGGACGAGGCAATCGACTTTCTGCGCCCCGGCGACACTGTCGTCTGGCAGTGTGAGCACATCAGCGACTATATGTATGCCGCAACGAGATTTGTAACCAACATCGCCCGACAGGGCAAGCGCATAGCCTACCTGCGCTTCGGCGACCACGATGAGGTCATGGATGCCGCCGCACTGTGCGAGGGCGGCGCGAACGTTCAGGAGTATAAGCTCGACCCGCGCGTCGGCTTTGAGACCTTCGCCGTGCAGGTCCACAGGATCATCGACAAGGAGCCGGCGGGCACCTTTTTTGTGTTCGACTGCCTGTCCGATCTGCAGAAATACTGGTTCTCCGACCTCATGATATCGAACTTTTTCCTGCTGATAAACCCGTTCCTCATCCGCCGTCAGGCGATAGCGTATCAGCCGATAGACTACGAGAAGCACACATACGAAACGATATCGCGCATCCGCAGAGAGGCCCCGCTGCTGGTTAATATCCGCACGATCGACGGCAGCGTTTACATGCACACCGTCAAGGTGCGCGGTCGCTATACCAAGACGACCTACTTCCCGCTTAAGATCACAGGCTCCAAGTGGCGCCCGCTCACCTCAAGCGCCGACAATTACGCGATATTCGAGCGCTTCACCCAGACCGGCGAACGGCGCGACTGCTGGGACAGCATGTTCGACTCCGTTGCCGACGGCAGTGAGCCGACCGACGAGGCCGGAAAGCTTCTCAAGGAGAACATCCTGCGCTGTCTGCTCGGCAGTGAGCCGACGCGCCTTGCCCTGTGCCGGAAATATTTCACGATGAAAGACCTCATGTATATCAAAAACCGCGAGATCGGCACGGGCTGCATCGGCGGCAAGGCAGCCGGTATGCTGCTTGCGCGAAACATTCTGCGCGATGAGGCGCCGGAGCTTTACAATGCCCGCATCGAGCCGCACGACTCGTACTACATAGGTGCAGACGTGTTCTATACCTACGGCGTTCAGAACGGCCTGTGGAACTCCCGAATCCGCATGGTCGAGGCCGAGGACTATCTCAAATGTGCGCCTGATATCCGCGAGCTGCTGCTCAACGGCACCTTCATGCCGAGCATCAAGGAGCAGTTCATGTCCATGCTCGAATACTTCGGTCAGTCACCCATCATCGTGCGCTCAAGCTCCATACTTGAGGACGGCTTCGGCAACGCCTTTGCCGGAAAATACGAGAGCGTGTTCTGCCCCAATCAGGGCAGTCTGAGAGAGCGCTACGAGGTGTTCGAGCGTGCGGTAAAGCAGGTCTACGCCTCCACGGTGGACCCCGACGCGATAAAGTACCGTGCCGAACGGAACCTCCTCGACCGCGACGAGCAGATGGCGCTGCTGGTCATGCGCGTGTGCGGCGACGTTCACGACAAGTACTACTATCCGCACATAGCCGGCGTCGGTCATTCGAAAAACCTCTATCTCAACAGACAGAACTCCTCGACGAAAAACAAGGGAATGCTGCGCCTCGTTTTCGGCATGGGCACGCGTGCGGTAGACCGCGAGGCCGACGATTACGCACGGCTTCTGAATATGGACGCGCCGACCGCGCCTCCGATGGTCGCATACGGCGACGAGTATAAATACTCGCAGCATAAGATGGACGTCATAAACCTCGAAAGCAACGATTTTGAGACGATAAACGTTGACGGCATAGACAAGCGCGCTCTCGGCACCGATCCGAGTCTGTTCATGGAGCTCGACTACCCCACCGCCGCGAGACTGCGCGAGATGGGGCTCAGCGCCGCCGACGCGCCGGATATCCTGAATTTCCGCAAGCTGCTCGGAAAGACCGATTTTCCCTCCGTCATGACCGAGGTCATGCGCATACTCGAGGAAAAATACGACTACCCCGTCGATATCGAGTACGCCTGCAACTTCGACGAAAGCGGCAATTACCGCGTAAATCTCCTGCAATGCAGACCTCTCCAGACTCGCGGCGTGGGCTCGGTCGGTGCCATGCCGGAGGTCAGGGAGTATTACTTCCGCACAAACGGCAATTTTATGGGCGGCAACATGTGTCTGCCGGTGAGATACGCCGTCATGGTCAAGGTCGAGCCATACCTCGCCCTTCCCGAGCAGCGCAAATATCAGGTCGCGCGGAAGCTCGGCGAGCTCAACGGCATTCTGCGCGGCGAGGGCACTGTCCTGCTCGGACCGGGGCGCTGGGGAACGACCACGCCCAGTCTCGGCGTACCGGTGCATTTTATGGAAATAAACCGCTTTGACTGCATCGCCGAGCTTGCCTACAGCTCACACGGCCTGCGTCCGGAGCTCAGCTACGGCAGCCACTTCTTCCAGGACCTTGTCGAGGCGGGCACCTTCTATGTCGCGCTCTATCCCGGCGAGGACGGCTGCGTGCTCAGCGAGGAGCTGCTCGACGGCTGTGAGAACGTTTACTCAAAGCTTATGAAAACCGAGGCCGGCGACCCCATGGCCGACGTTATAAGCGTCTATGATCTCGGAGAGGGCGGCGCGATCCTCTACTCTGAGGTTGAAAGTCAGGAATGCTTCCTGGCGAAAACATAAAACGGAGGTAACTATATGAACCGTCCGTACCGTAAAAAAATGACATCAGGCTGTATTCAGTGCATTGACGGAGGCCCGCTCTCAGGCAGTGCTGCGGAAGCATACCGGTGCGCTTCTTGCCGGAAAATCATTATCGGCCATTTGAGTGATGAGCAAGTTATATAACCTGCTGAGCCTCGGTTATGTACAAATTCAAGAACACGGCGATACCTGACAGGGTATCGCCGTGTTCAGCTTGTCAAAAAAGTCCCCCGAGGGACTTTTTTTGACTGCACTTTTCCGCCGAGCATTTTGAAAGTATTCAAAATGCTTTTACCGAAATCCTTGAAATTTCAAGGATTTCGACGGCGGTTTATCTAACTCGAGGCGGGTCTTGCCCCCTCGAGCTCCCCCGCTGCGCGGTCATCTTCACGCAGCAGCATAGGTTTTTTGACAGTCTCAACACGGCGATACCTGACAGGGTATCGCCGTGTCCTTTTTTGCATTTTCAGCTTTCCATCTGCTTTCCGAGGAAGGATGCCACGGTCTGCGTGAGCTTGAGCTCAAGCTCGCTGCCGGCGGCGGTCTCGGGACTTATAAGCATTACGCAGCCGTGAATGTCGCCCTCGCTGATGATCGAAGACGCTGAGCAAATGCGGTAGCGCTCGTCGCCGTCAAGAACGTGTACTCCCTCCGTTCCGTCGCTGCGCAGACTGCCGCGCTGCTCCATGATGTGCTCGAGTTCCTGCGATACGCGCTTTTCAAGAAGCTCACGCTTCGGCGCACCGGAGACGGCAATGATGCTGTCGCGGTCGCACACCGCGGCTATCGCGCCGGTCGAGCGGTGCAGGCTGTCGCATATCTGCGCGGCAAAATCGCTCAATTCCCCGATCGGCGAATACTTTTTGAATATCACCTCTCCGTCCCGCTCGGTGAAAATCTCCAACGGGTCGCCGTTGCTGATGACATTGACACGGAAAACCTTGTCCTCGCGGCCTTTTGAGGACTGGATCAGCAAATTTTCGATATTTTCCGTGCCTGACTTAAAATTTGCGGCAGCCTCCGTTTCCGCGGGGAGGGTCCCGCAGCGCAGCAGCGTGTCGATGTCGGCTTTGAGTTTAATTTCCAGGTGGTCTTCAAAGACGAGAATCTTGTCGATCAGCAGTTCCAGATCATTTCGTTCCAGCTTGTCCTTTTCCAGAATGTCATGGAATACGTCGATGGCCGTTTTGGCCACGCGGTTCACCTGAATGATGGTGTTGCGCTTGTCGGACAGCAGGTCGATCTGGTGGTTGATGCCGTCGATCTTTTTTTGCAGGTCGGCTTCCATCTCGTCGTACAGCGCCTCGATGGAGGCCTCCTGCTCCGGCTTTTTCATGATCTCCCGGATGCGCTGGCGCTTCGTCACCTTCAGCTCCTCGGTGAGATCGGCCAGCACCGCCGCCAGATTGTCGGCGGACTGCTCCGTTTCCGCCACCTGCTCGGTCTCGTGCTTCAGTTCCTCGTTGAGCTGCGCCAGCATGGCGGCAGAGCTGTCCGCCAGCTTGCGCACATAGCTTTTCAGCAGCTCGTCCAGCCGGTCAACCCGGATGTGGTGGCTGGTGCAGCCCTTGAGGCCGCGCCGATGATACGTCCCGCAGGTGTAGGCCGGGGCCAAGTCGCTGCGGCTCATGGCGAACAGCGGACTGCCGCAGTCGCCGCACTGCAAAAAACCGGAGTACACATTGTCGTTGATCTTGACACCGCGGTAGTTGCTGCGGCTGCGCTTTTCCCGCAGCGCACTGGTAATGGCGAAGGTGCGGTAGTCGATGATGGCCTGATGGTGGTTCTCGATGACGATGTGCTCGTCGTCGTTGCGCTTGATCTCCTTGCCGTTGATCTTGGCGCGGGTGTACTTGCCCTGCCGGAGCGTGCCGATATAGAAATCGTTGTCCAGAATGCCCTGTACCGTGGCGATGGCCCACGCGTTCTTGGCCTCCCGTTTGGTCTTCTTCCCTGCCGCCTCCTTGCGCATCCGCTCGGACATGCGCGGCGTGGGAACGCCCTGATCGGTGAGATAGTTGGCGATTTTCTTGTAGCCCCAACCGGCGTTGCAGTAGAGGTCGAAAATCTTGCGGACGGTCTCGGCCTCGGTGGGGATGATCTCAAACTGCTTGTCCTCGGTCACAAGATAGCCGTAGGGCGCGGCGCAGATCCACTCACCGTCGTTCTGCCGCCGCTTGATGACGTTGCGCACCTTGCGGGAGGTGTCCGTAACAGGCATTTCGTTCACAAGGAACTGGAATTGGATTTTCAGCCAGTCGTTGTCGTTGGGAAAGTCCACACCGTCGCCGATGGAGACAATCCGGACGCCCGCGTCCCGCAGGTCTTCCAGCTCCACAAGCCCGCGCGAGTTGCGGCGGGAGAAACGGGAAAAGTCCTTGATGATGAGGATGTCATACTTGTGCTGCATCAATCCCCGGCGCATCTCCTGATACCCCTCGCGCTGCTCGAACGTGTATCCGGAGCGGTCACGGTCTTCAAAAAACGTCAGCGTACTGCCGGGGAAGTGGGTCTTTACATAGTCCTCGATGATGGCCTTCTGGTTTTCAATCGAGATGTTCTTCTGATCCTGCTCGTCATCCACGGAAATGCGGGCATAGCCCGCGATATCAAATGTTTCAATCATGGTCATTCACCCTTGAGATACTTTTCCGTCTGCCGATCAAATTCGGAGATGTATTCGGCGTCCTGCTTCTTGCGGAACTCCTCATAAATCGCACCGACCTTTTTCGCTGCCGCTTCCCGCGAGATGTGACCCTTGCCGTCCAGCATGTTTCGACGGTTGTTGGTCAGGAATCGATCGGTTTCGTTCAGCCAATCCTGCATACTCATCAGCTGCTCGTCCTCTGCCATCAGCTCGGCGTAGTCGATAAACATGGTCACCAGCCGGTTCAGACGAGAAAGCTCTTTTTCATTCAGGTAGTTCTTCGCTACCAGCGTATCGCTTTTGAGAATCTTCCCATCCGGTGCGCCCTTCCATGTGGTCAGGCCCATGGTGGGGCTGTCCAGCGTGGCCCGCTCCGCGATCAGTTCGGCGGCCGTCTTGCCGGTGACGGCATAGTGGAGCTTGTTCTGCACAAAGGCGTAGAAGGCTTTCGTGGTCTCACTGTTTTTGTCGTAATCGTAGCTGCACTGCTCAAATACATCTGCAATTTTCTGATACGCCCGGCGTTCGCTGGCGCGAATCTCCCGGATGCGCTCCAGCAGCTCATCAAAGTAATCCTTGCCAAAGGGACGGCCATTTTTCATCATTTCATCGTTGAGAACAAAGCCCTTCTGGATGTACTCTTTGAGCGTCTTTGTCGCCCATTGGCGGAAACGCGTGGCCTTTTTGGAGTTCACACGGTAGCCGACCGCAATGATAGCGTCGAGGTTATAAAAATTGGTGGGCTTCGTAGAAAATTCGGAAATTCCGAATTTTCTCATGCAGGATGCTTTGTCCAGTTCTTCCTCCTCGAAGATGTGTGACAAATGCTCGCTGATATTGGATTTGCTGGAATCAAACAATTCTGCCATGCCAACCTGTGTTAGCCAGAATGTCTCGTCCATGAATACGACGTTTATAAATTCCTTTCCCTTGTCATCGCTGTAAAGGAGAATTTCTCCCTGCTTGGCAATCTCATTTTCCATTTGTGTTCTCCTTTTTCTCCGACAACTGGGCCGCGTCGGTTACGATGTCCGTGACGAGCTGGCGGAAGCTCTCGGCGTTCTGCGAGGTAACGACCGGCTTGCCGGTTTCGGCTTCCAGCGCCTTGCGGGCAACGCCCGCCACATTGCCGCCCCGGCGGGCGACCTGCTGGTTTTCGTCAAAGCCCTGCGGCTGCTCGGCCTTGGCAATATCGGTGGTGGAGGCCTCGGCCAGCATGGTCAGCACCAGCTCCAGATTGCTCATGTTGTCCCGGAGGTTTTCCTTCTTCAAGCCCTTGATATTCTTGTACTGCCGCGTGCTCATGCCCGACCACGCGCGGGTGATCTCGTCCGTGAGGATGGCGTATTCTCGGCCCTTCTGCACGCCGCGCCTGCTCCACTCGTCCGTCAGCTCGTTGCGGATGCGAATGGCCAGCAGCCGCTGATGTACCCACTCCTCGGAGTAACCCTTTTTCAGATATGTCTCCAGCGCACGGTCAATGGCCTGCTCCGGGTCGATGGTTTCCTCGATTCGCTCCCGGCCAACCATCGCCAGCCATGCCTTGAAGGGCTCAGCTTTCTTGGAGGGGATGGACTGGATGATGCGCAGAAGCTGCTCCGTGTCGGCAACGTCGGTGAGACGATTTTTGCCGTCCGCTGCCCGCATTTTCAAAGCGTGACAGTTTGTCACGGTTTCGTTGCCCTCTGCCTTGAGCCGCTGCTTCAGCTTGCGCCAGTATGCCGTTGGGTCAGCGCTGTCGGTCAGGACTGCAATCACATCCACGATGGAGAAGTACCATTCCTCCTGTTCCGCATCCCATGCCACACGAATCTTCTGATCCTCAAAAAGCTGGATCGCGTTGTTCTCCGGTTCTTTCATCTGATACCCTCCATTCTGAACAAGCCATACCGTCTTCGTTGCGCTACCACTTGCGGTGAATTGCGCGTTCAACTCATTGAATAACATTGTATCATATGAATTGAGAATGTTCAACCGGAAAATGACCTGCTGAATGAAGAAAAGCGGGATGATTCATAGACGAATCACTCCGCTTTTTCACCTATGTTAGGCATTGCGCTTTTTATCCATATGTAGTATAATTAAGTAATAAAAATGACTTAACCCCAACGTTTTTCGGGTGGGACATAGCGATTTACGGGATGCGCTGAAATTCCCCTGCTTGGCACACTACTGCGGCGGGGTTGACGGGAACGAAATACCATGTATAAAAGATTTGGAAAACGATTGATTGATACAATTCTCTCTCTGATTGCTTTAATTATTCTTTCGCCGCTGCTTCTGATAACCGCACTTGCGGTCAAACTTTCTTCTCAGGGTCCGGTGCTGTTCAAGCAGCAGAGACTGGGACTGCATGGGAAAGAGTTTACCATCTATAAATTCCGTTCCATGACGGACGGCGCAGAGCATACCGGCAGCGGCGTCTACAGTGAGAAAGGCGATCCGCGCGTCACAAAGGTTGGTAAGTTTATCAGGGCTACCAGTATTGATGAGCTTCCTCAGCTCATCAATATTATTGTGGGCGATATGGCCATCGTCGGCCCTCGTCCACCGCTGACGTACCATCCTTGGCCGGTAGACCAGTATACCGAGGAGCAGTTCCACATGTTTGACGTTCGCCCTGGCATCACCGGCTGGGCGCAGGTGCATGGCCGCAAGGGCGTGGAGTGGCACGAGCGCATCAAGATGAACGTCTGGTATACGAAGCACGTCTCGCTTGCGTTGGATATCAAGATTCTTTTCATGACGGTGTTTAAAGTCCTGCGCAACGAAGACAATGTCAATACCGGCGCGACAGTTTGAGGAAAACATATGTTGAAGCTTATGTACATCACAAACGACCCAGCGGTCGCAAAAATCGCGGCAGACGCGGGCGTTGACCGCATTTTCATTGATATGGAAGTGCTGGGCAAGGCCGAGCGGCAGGGCGGCATGGATACCGTGCAGTCCCACCATGTGCCGGAGGATATCACAAAAGTCCGTGTAGCCGTTGGCGGGAGCGCAGAGATCATGGCGCGTGTGAATCCGCTGAACCCAAACTCTCAGGCAGAGATCGACGCTTCTATCGAGAACGGCGTGGATGTCATTATGCTGCCCATGTGGCGCACGGCGGATGACCTGTGCCAGCTTGTAAACATGGTCAGTGGCCGTGCGAAGGTCATGCCGCTGCTGGAAACGGATACGGCGGCGGAGAATCTGCCGGAGGCGGTGAAGGTGTCCGGTATCGACCAGATGCTCATTGGTCTCAACGATCTGCACCTGTGCTATCACCAGAAGTTCATGTTTCAGCTTCTGGCGGACGGCACAGTAGACAGACTTTGCGCACAGCTTCGTGACGCAAATATTCCATATGGTTTCGGCGGCGTAGGCCGTCCCGGCTCTGGGACACTTCCTGCGGAATGTATCATCGGTGAGCACTACCGACTTGGTTCACAGTATGTGATTCTGTCCCGCAGCTTCTGCAACACCGGCAAGATCAAAGACATGGACGAGATACGGCGCATTTTTACCGAGGGTGTGGCGGATATCCGCCGCGTGGAGCAGGACTGCGCCGCATGGACGCAGAAGCAGTTTGAAGAAAATCACCGTAGGGTCTGTGTCTGCGTGGATAAGATCGTGAGAGGGATGGACGCATGAATGTTCTGGTGACCGGCGCGTTTCAACTGAATAGCGAGGAGCTTGCAGCGCTGGAAGCCGCCGGGCACAAGGTATTCACACATCCCGATGAGCGCGCACCGGTGGAGCAGCCGGAGCGCTATGAAGCGGTCGTATGCAACAGCCTGTTCCTGTATAACCCCATTGAGCGTTTTACCAATTTGCGGCTAATCCAGCTTACCAGCGCAGGGCTTGACCGTGTGCCGCTGGACTATGTCCGCGCTCATAGTATCGAGCTGCACAACGCCGCGGGCGTGTACAGCGTCCCGATGGCAGAGTGGACTGTTATGCGAATTCTAGAACTATATAAAAATACTGACCGCCTTTATGCTAATCAGGCCATTCACCGGTGGGAGAAAGACCGTAGCTGGCAAGAGCTGGCTGGTAAGACTGCATGTATCATTGGATTTGGTGCTTATGGTCAGGAAATAGCAAAGCGCCTGAAAGCCTTTGATGTTCGCGTTTTAGCGGTGAATCGGACGAAAAGGAAGAGCCCTTGGATAGACGAATTTTATCCGTTGACTCAAATGGATGAAGCCCTGGCCCAGGCAGACATCATTATTCTGGCCATTGCACTGACAGACGAGACCTATCACCTGCTGGATAAAAACCGTTTGGCCAGATTGAAGCCGGGGACAATTCTTGTCAATGCCGCCCGTGGCGGATTGGTGGACGAAAGTGCACTGTTAGAAGCATTGGAATCCGGCCAGCTTGCAGGAGCGGTGCTGGATGTGTTCGAGGAAGAACCATTAAGTGACAACAGTCGGCTTTGGGATGTTCCTAAACTGCTCATTTCTTCTCACAATTCTTTTATAGGCACGAGAAACCATTTGCGCTTATTGGAATGTATTATCGCCAATCTATCTCATTGGAGTGCCAGTTATGAACAATGATATCTATCAGCAGATACAAGAAAAGCCGGAATATGCGAAATATTTGTATCGATACGGATTCTTAATTACCACGAGCGAAGAGTCTCTTGATAAAAAAAGCTTTGTCTTAGCATCTTGGAAGCGGTTCACTGTCGGCAAGTATTTCTTCTGGATTCACCCAGAACAGAGATTGTATCTGCATCAATGTAATCATATGACCTTCTTCTTGATCGGACATTGTTATAATCCAATCTCAATGACACCGGATGAAGAGACTGAATTGGCAACTCTTGCAGCGGCATTTCAACGCAGTGTGGAGGATTACTGTTCGGAACTGTCCGACGTGACCGGCATTTTTTTAACTGGGTATATCATTGAGAATAGCATTACACTATATGGTGATGCAGCAGGAATGTTTATGACTTACTATGGCTTTTTCCATTCTTGCGTTTGGATCACTTCTCATGCGGCATTAGTTGGAGATTTGAACGAATTAGCTCAGAGTGATTATGTTAAAAGACTGGTAGACTACCGATTTTATCCTCTCTTTGGGTTCTCTCTTCCGGGAGATATCTCTCCATACAATGAATTAAAAAGATTGGTACCAAACCATTCTGTATGCCTAGATAGCAACCGTTGTGATATCAAGAGATTCTACCCGGTAGAGACATGGGATTCTCTATTGAGCGAATATACCATTGAACAACGTACAGCGGAAGTGGCTCGTATCCTAGGCCATTCTATGGCATTGATACCTCAAAAGTGGGCGAATCCGGCCATATCCCTGACCGGCGGCTGTGACAGTAAAACCACTTTAGCTTGTACTAAAGGACAATACGGCCACTACCAGTATTTCAGCTATATCTCCCAAGAATCAGAAGCTATAGATGCCGATGGCGCACAGGCAATTTGCAATAAACTCGGTCTTCCCCATTCAATCTACTCCATTCCCCAGCAACCGGCAAAAGATCAGGATTTGGTTGCAAATATTATACGCCTCAATCAAGGTGACATTGGAAATCCAAATATGCGGGAGGTTCAAAAGCGTATATATCTGGCTGGTTTGAACGCTTTTGATGTAGAAGTCAAGTCCTGGGTTTCTGAAATTGCAAGGGCGTATTACCACAAGCGTTTCTCTAAAAAAGTATTTCCAGCACAGCCTACTGCTCGCTATCTTACAACGTTGTACAAGGTATTTGCGAACAATCGCCCCCTTGTGCGAGAAACTGATGCGATTTTCTCTCAGTATATACAGCAATATCTGAGACATGAAGATATGAAAAGCTGGAGCTGGATAGATTTGTTTTTCTGGGAATTTCGTGTAAGCTCGTGGAACGGATTGGTGATTACAGGAGAACATCGATATTCATGTGACATTACAATTCCGTACAACAACCGTCGACTACTTACGATTATGTTGGCAATTCCAGAGGAAATGCGTATAAACGATGAATTGTATTGGAAAGTTAGAGCCTATGCCAATTCGGATGTGGATAATGCGGGTATCCAGATTACGAATCTAAAGCACACCTCGAATCGCGCGAAAATGGAGCATTTATATTTGGAGCTTCACACAAGATTCCCTTGGTAAACAGCCAAGTCATGGAGACACCTAAATGCTGAGATTATTTCTAATTGTATTATGGACGTTTGTGATGGCCAGCATGGCATCCCGGCGCAAGATGCAACTTCAGGATAGAAAAAAGTCTCTGAATTTGTTCAATATATTACTGATGCTACCACTAATCGGTTTGCTGGGATTACGCACTGATTATAACGATACCAGTGCCTATATTGAAGGCTTCCGGAATGCACCAACGCTTTCAGAATTCTTTTCGGATTCAGCAAGCTTCGAACTGCTGGGCAATCCCTTGTTCGATCTGTATACATCGGCAGTTCGAACGGCAACAGATAACTACCACATCTATTTTATGATTGCCGGAATTTTTGTGGTGGTACTAATGGTATCGTTTCTGTACCGTATTTCTGAGCCTGACACCTATACATTATCAGTTTTTACCTATCTGACGCTGGGAACCTATTTTTTCGCTTTGGCAGCTATGAAGCAGACTATCGCAATGGCTGTGCTGTGTCACGGTGTTTTGGCATTGCGTGACCGAAAATATCTGCGTTTTACATTACTGGTGCTGTTTGCTGGGATGCTACATACCTATGCGTGGTGCTTCCTGATACTTTTACTTTTAACCAAGAAGCCGTGGAGAGCGAGAACCTTTGCGGTGGTTGCTGCGACGGTTTTTATCATGCTGACATTCAACAGTTCCATTTCCACACTTTTGGAATATGCTGACGAAATCGGCAAAGGTGCATCTGAGGAGATGGTGTTCAGCGGCGAGGGAATGAATCTTTTCCGTGTTGCAGTTTATGGTATTGTCCCCGTTGCCAGCTTGCTGTTCAGGCACATCTTGGAGCCACAGATGGAGCGCAAGCATTACATTATGCTACATATGAGTATTGTAAGTTTTATGTTTATGCTGCTGGCCTCTGTCAATGGTGCCAACATGTTTGGCAGAATGGCCCGCTATTTTGAGGTGGGAACCATCTATATGTTCCCGTGGATCATCCGACATTTATTTAATCATAAATCTCAGGTGACTGTCGTTTCTGCTTATGTGGTCGCATTTAGTATCTTTGCAGCTTATCAGTACATGGGTTTTGACACGGTTTACTCAAGTATTTCTCTGCTGGATTTCTTACGCGGTATTTTTTGACGGAAAGGAATATTGCTGATGTTCTCTAAAATAAAGCACATTCTGCAAGAAGTTAATACATATGTAGCTTTAGTCTCCCACACACACAGCGTGGCATCAATTCCTAATAACCACAGATATGCTTTGGTGTGGTCTCCGTTTTGGTTCTTCTCCGAGCAATTATTATCACTTCGACTTTCAACATGCTACGTGTTCAGAACGAAAGACTTTCGTTACACACAGACTGAGCAACAAACTCATGCGCAAATATAACGGGGACACCAACACTGATGTTTTATACGACAAATTAATGTTCTCTGACTATTTTAATCAATATTGCGGAAGAGCCTGCTTTGACTCAAAAACGGTTTCAATTGATGACCTGAAGCCATATGTTGGCCAACGTATTATATACAAACCTCTCCGTGGCGGTCAGGGACGTGGAATTGCTGTATTTCATTTGAAGGAAGAATCGCTTGCAAAGGATATTAATGAGATTCACGGGTTGCCATGTGGCGTTGCGGAAAGTTGGATTGTTCAACATCCGGCAATGCAAAGTTTTTGTTCGGACGCTGTGAATCCAATTAGGATTCAAACAATTTGCTCCAATGGAAAGGCAAGTTGTATTTGCGCCACTCTCACAGTTGGCTGTAAGGGTAAAGAGTTTGCAAATGCATCTTCTGATGCACTCTTTGCGTTGGTGGATGTAAAGACCGGCCTAGTGAACACAAATGGATGCGATTACCACGGCAATTTGTATATTAAGCATCCCGAAAGCAATGTGGTCTTTAGCGGATTTCAAATACCCAACTGGGGTGATGTACTCCGTATTGTGACCGAAGCCGCAGAAAAGATTCCTCATATTGGTTATATTGGATGGGATGTTGCTGTTACACCGAACGGAGCTGTATTGATCGAGGGAAATAATGATCCTGGCTATACGGCATATCAGCTTCCAATGCTAACAAATACGCATCAGGGAACACTACCTTTGTTCAAACCTTATTTAAAGTAGGCAGGATCAGTTATGAAAATTCTTTATACCGCCACTGTGCTCAGCCATATCTGCCAGTTCCATCTCCCTTACTTGAAAGAGTTGCAGGAATGTGGACACATTGTTCATGTAGCTGCTCATAATAATCTGGCTGAAAAGAATGGGCTTACATTGAAAAATGTGGATCAGTTCATTGAAATTCCATTTCAACGCTCTCCACTTGACCGGCGCAATCTCTGTGCATATAAACAACTGAAACAATTGATTACGGCTGAGCGCTATGATTTGATTGTATGCAACACGCCGGTAGGTGGCATATTGACCCGTTTGGCGGCAAGGAATGCCAGAAAAAAAGGCTGTCGCGTAATCTACATGGCACATGGATTTCATTTCTATCAGGGTGCACCAAAGAAAAACTGGTTACTTTACTATCCTATCGAAAAGTATATGGCAAGACTGTGTGATGTGTTGATAACTATTTCTGAAGAAGATTACTTGCTTGCTAAAAACAAATTTCACACAAGCGTAGCTCATATTCACGGAGTTGGCGTATCTACAGAGCGGTATCATCCTGCTGATGAAGCGTCTTACCACAAAGCACGGCAAGCGGAGGGACTGTCAGATACGGATTTTGTAATCCTGTGCACCGGTGAATTGAACAGGAACAAAGATCAGACAACACTTATCCGTGCAGCGGCGGAAGTAAGAGAAAATTTGCCCAATCTTAAAGTGCTCTTGGCAGGCAATGGCCCTATGGAAGCCAGTCTGAAAGAACTTGCTTCCTCTCTGAGCCTTGAAAACACTGTGAAATTTCTGGGCTACCGGACAGATTTGGAAAAGGTTGTTCCGGGAATAGATGCCATTGTATCATGCAGTCACCGAGAGGGAATGCCGTTGAATATTATTGAGGCTATGCTTTGTGGAAAACCTATTGTAGCGGCAACCAATCGTGGAAGCCGGGAATTAATTCAAGACGGGCAAAATGGATACCTTTTCACGTCAGGTGACTCAGCGACGCTAGGAAAGTATATCCATACGCTTTGGGGCAACCCAACTCGTTGCAAAAGCATGGGGCAAGACGGGATGGAACGAGCCAGAAAATATACGGTTGAATCGGTGAAAAAGGAGCTGTTACCGATTTTGCTGGAATGCATGACCGAAGGATAACAATTGCGATGATCAGTGTTTTAATGGGGATATATAATTGCGCTTCGTCATTAGAAGAGGCTGTTTCCTGTATTCAGGCCCAGAGTTATACAGACTGGGAATTGATTATGTGTGATGATGGTTCTTCTGACAACACACTAGAGTTGGCGAATCAACTTGCTGCCAAAGATAAGCGAATTAGGGTGATCTTCAATGAACGGAATATGGGATTGGCTGCCACCTTAAACCATTGCCTCAGTGCGGCAAACGGGGAATTTGTGGCGCGTATGGACGGAGATGACGCCTGTCCCCGTGACCGTTTTCAGTCAGAACTTAGTTTTTTGCAGCATCATCCAGAATATGCATTAGTGTCTGGCTGGATGGAATGTTATGATGGGCAAGGTACATATGGGACAATACGATATCTCGAAACACCGCAGTATGAAGATTTTGTGCGTGGTTCTCAATTTTGCCATGCTGGCAGTATGATGCGCCGGGATGTGCTGCAGAAGCTAGGTGGATACAGAACTGATTCAGATGCAGAGCGAGTCGAAGATTATGATCTGTGGGTCAGGCTCTATGCCGCAGGATATAAGGGATATAATTTACAGCAGGTGGTGTACAGCATGTGCGATGACCGCAACGCTTATCATCGAAGAAAATTTAAATATCGAATTAACGAGAGCAGAATTAGCTACCGGGTCTATCAGGATTGCCACTTGCCGCTTAGTAAGCTCCGCTATCCAATTCTCCCTATCTGTAAAGGGTTGCTTCCACAAGGATTATATTCTGTCCTTCATCGAAAGAGAGTCAATCAATGACGATGCCGCTGCATGTTGACTGAGGAGTAACTGTATATGAAGAAGATTCTTTTTCTCATTCATGATCTTGGTCAGGGCGGTGCTGAGAAGGTACTGGTCAACTTGGTCAATAACATGGATCGATCAAAATTTGATATCTCTGTGACGGTGCTCTTTGGCGGTGGCGTGAACGAGCAGTTCCTAACGCCGGATATCCACTTTCATGCGGTATTTCCGAAAGAAGTGCCGGGTAACAGTAAGCTAATGAAGCTGCTGACGCCGACGCAGTTGCACCGGATGTGCGTGAAGGAGCATTACGATATCGAGGTATCCTATCTGGAAGGCCCTTCTGCGCGGGTTATCAGTGGTTGCCAGAGCAAAGATACAAAACTGGTGTGTTGGATTCATAGTACCATTTCGAACACAGAAAATGCCTCCAGTTCTTTCCGTAGCATTCAAGAAGCACAAACCTGTTACAGTCGTTTTAATCAAATCGTATGCGTTTCTAAATGCATAGAGCAGAATTTTTTACGTGTCTTTCCTGAACAATCTAATTTAATTGTTCTGTACAATACTATCGAAAGTCAAAAGATTTTGGAACAGTCAGGGCTTCCGATTCCGGACGCTTTATTTCAAATCAACGAGATCAAGATTATTGCCGTAGGGAGCATGAAGGCGGTTAAGGCGTTTGATCGCTTGATTCGCATTCACGACCGCTTGCGGAGAAGCGGATATCCTGTCCATACTTACTTTTTGGGCATAGGGCCTGATCTTGAGAAGCTTCAAAATCAAGTCGCTTCGCTTAATCAATGTGACAGCATCACCTTTCTTGGATATGAAACAAATCCGTACAGATATGTTGCTAAATCAGATCTATTTGTTTGTTGCTCTTTGTCAGAAGGCTTTTCTACCGCGGCCACTGAAGCGCTAATCGTTGGAACGCCAGTCTGTACCGTTGAGGTATCCGGTATGAAGGAGATGTTGGGTGAACACAACGAATGGGGAATCGTAACTGAAAATAACGAAGAGGCACTGTATCAGGGAATTAAAGACTTGCTTGACCACCCGGATAAACTTGCGTATTACAAAGAAAAAGCGATTGAACGAGGGAAGGCTTTTTCTACGAAAGAGACAGTTTGTGCAGTGGAAAAATTTTTTGAAGCCCTTGTGGAGGAAAACAAAAAATGACCGTATTACAAATCTGTGCATTTGGATCGCCAAGTCCAGGTAACTTTATTTCATCCTTGACTTCTCTTGAACAGACTTTAAGCGAAGAAGGAATTCAAACAATTTACGCTTTTGCAGAGACCGCAAAAGGTCGGCCTTGGTGTGAAGAACTCTGCAAGCGAGCAAAGGTTTATTTCCTGCCAGTGTCTCATGCCAGAATATTGCCAAAGACATATCAAATAGTTCGCCAAATTTATCAGGAGAATCAGATTGATATCGTACATAGCCACTTTGAACTGTACGATATCCCCGCAGCAGTAATGGCACCAAAGAACACAAAGGTCTTTTGGCACCTGCACGACCCAATTGGGTATAATAAGTCAATTAAAATCTCGCGCCGAATCTTGACCAAATTACAGTACGGCTTCTTCAGCAGAAGGGCCACATTGCTTTCGGTTTCATTAGAACATGCAGATCATGCAGCAGATCTTGGGTTTGACCGTAAGCATATCCACTATGTTCCTAATGGAATTAACACCGCGCGAATTCAGGTTGCTTTCGGTGAGTCGAAGCCTAATAACTTCTTGATGTTTGGTTGGGAAGTTATCCGTAAAGGTGTGGATTTAATTGTGGCTGCTGATAGTGATGGTACACTTCCAGCTTGTAAAATCCAGATTATCGGGCAGGCTGCCTGTCAGCAGTATTTGCAGGATCATCCAACAGAGCATATTGCGTTTAGCAAGCCAGTCAGTGAT
The DNA here is from genome assembly GCA_963613665.1 of bacterium. Classification (GTDB taxonomy): domain Bacteria; phylum Bacillota; class Clostridia; order Oscillospirales; family Oscillospiraceae; genus F23-B02. The sequence continues at coordinate 21,055 of CAVEAL010000005.1, forward strand.
ATCAATGCATTATATCGAAACAGTAAAGCATTTCTTCATGTTAGCCGCGCTGAGGGTCTGTCCTATGCGCTGCTTGAAGCTGTTTATGCTGGCCTTCCTATAATATGCAGTGATATTCCAGAGAACCAAGTAGCAAGGGAGTTTAGCGGTATTTTTTGGGTTAAGAATGAAAATGTCGGTGACATTAAGAAGCAAATTCAAACTATATGTGATCTGGCATCTCCCGTGTCTGAGAGTGAGTATCAGGAGAACAAGACCATCATCCAACGAAAATATTCTCTTGATGCTTGGAAAAAGCGTATTGTTGAACTGTATTTGACGAAGGAGAAAACTTAATGGACAAATCTCCCCTTGTTACGGTAATTGTTCCTGTATATAATACTGCCCCGTATTTAAAAGAGTGCTTAGCCTCAATCTGCAATCAAACATATCGGAAACTTGAAATTATTGCCGTGGATGACGGCTCGACGGATAGCAGTTCTGAATTGCTTGATGAGATCGCGGGAAAAGATATCCGAATCAAAGTCGTGCATAAAGAGAACGACGGGGTTTCGTCTGCAAGGAACAAAGGACTGGAGCGGGCGCATGGAGAATACATATCCTTTGTGGACAGTGATGATACTTTGGAGCCGGATATGTACGAAATGTTGGCGTCAACGGCTGAACGATATAATGCGGCTATTGCACATTGCAGTTATAGTAGATTAACGGACTCTGATCAGCGTTCGGTTGGAGGCAGCGGCAAAATCTTTGTTCAGACGGGAACTGAAGCTCAAATGTGTCTGCTTAAAGGGGAACTCTTCACCGGGAGCCTTTGCGATAAATTGTTCCGACGAGAATTATTTGAGTCTATACGATTATGCGAAGATTTAAGAATAAACGAAGACGTTCTAGCAGTTTTTCAGCTTTTCCAATGCGCAGATAAGACCGTTTTTATAGATGTTTGCAAATATAACTACCGAACCAGTTCAACATCATCTTGCGCAAAAACAGACTGGCTTAAAAAATCGCAGGATTGCATTAAAGCAACTGAGAGAATGCGAGACATGGCAACAGACCAAACTGTGCAGAAACTCGTAGACGAAAGACTGCTGCGCTGCTTGCTTGGGTATTATAGGAACTTGCTATTAAGCGGATATCGGAACAGTACTACAGAACGCAGCCAAGTTTTGCAAGAAATTCGAGAAATAGAAGAATGCGGGACAAACATCAGCAAGAAAAAGCTGTTCGAATACTGGTTAATGCGGAATGCCCCATATGTCTATGTGGCGATGTATAGCATATACGATAAAATAAGGAAGCCTAATTGGGATATATGATGAAAGATTTGATTAGCGTAATTGTTCCCATATACAACGTGGAACCATATCTCGACAAGTGCATAGCTTCTATCGTGAACCAGACCTATAAGAATCTTGAGATTATTCTGGTGGATGATGGCTCACCTGATAATTGCCCAGCTATGTGTGATTCGTGGGCAAAAAAAGACGATCGTATCCGTGTGATACATAAACCAAACGGTGGCTTGTCAGATGCTCGTAATGCTGGGATGTCTGTTGCTACGGGAGAGCTAATGACTTTTGTAGACAGCGATGATTGGATTTCTCCAGACATGTATGAGTACTTATATCAGCGTTTGATAGAGGACGGAAGCGATATTGCAGCTTGTGGTGTACAGTTGATATGGGAAAATGGAACATTACCGCGTATGTTGACATGTGAAGGTAACTGCGTTCTTAATCGAGAGGAAGCTATGCAAGCCATTATTGAAGAGTCTTGGCTTAAGCAACCTGTCGTATATAAAATATACAAAACAAAACTAATAAAAGATGTAATGTTCCCTGTTGGAAAATATCACGAGGATGTTTTCTGGAGTTATCGAGCTGTTAGCAAAGCCAGTAAGGTGTCGGTTTCAGATCACATTGGCTATTACTATCTTCAACGTGGCGGAAGCATTATGGGAAAAGGTTTTTCCATCCAGTCTTTAGATTGTATGGTAGCCACTAAAGAAAGATATGTGTACGTTGCCGACCATTATGCCAATCTAATACCTTCGGCATACCGGTCTTTATTTGGCAGTATCTTGTACAGTTGCCAATGTGCACTGAAACTGAAAAATACAACTGAAAGAGATCTTTGTTTAAAGCAGATATTAGATTGTTATCAGTTTTTCTGCCAACAACCAGTTATGATTTGTTCGGTGAAAGATAGGATCTGGCTTTCTATGTCACATATATCCTTAAGGTTTACCGCGTATATTCGGAATCTTTTAGGAGTGGGAGTCTAACAATGAAAATAGCTTTGAGAGATGATGATACGTGTTTCTATACAAGACCGGAGGAGCTTGAAGAGGCATTTGAGGGACTGAACATACCAATATCACTTTCCGTTGTACCATTTGCAGCTTTTTCCCATGCGGGAACATATCCGTATGGGCCTAAATCGCTTGCGCCGAAAGAACGATATGCGGATGTCGCAGAGAATTCACCTTTAATCGAATATATTAAAAAGGGCATAGCGCGCGGACGTTACGAAGTGTCTTTGCATGGTGTGCACCATGAGTATTTCACAGGACACGGGACGAAATGGGTTCCCGAAACTGAATATTATGATCTGAAATGGCTGCTTGCGAATATTGACTGCTCTCGGAAGCATCTTGAGTCCGTATTTGACGCTCACATTCAGACTTTTGTAGCTCCAAGTAATGCGGTCTCGGATGCATGTGCTATGGCTTTGGACGAGTTGGGCATGAATACAAATTTTACACTTAACAAGCGCCTCATGCGTAGTGCGTCTGTGCCGTATCTGCGCAATTATATTTTCAGCAATATTTTTAGGATGGTTTACGGTTCTCGTTTATGCCTGCCTCAGCGATATAAGGGGCACATGGAATTGGCATCATTCGACTTTGAAACTGAGGACTCCATCTTACGCCAGTATGAGTCCTGTCAGAAACACAACCAACCACTGGTGATTTATACGCATTATTGGGATCTTTTGCGATCCCCGGAAAAAAAGAAACAATTGATGTCCTTTGTCAACCGTGCTGTACGAGACGGGGCGGAACCGGTTTTCCTTTCGAAATGCTTTGAAACAAACTAATATTACGGGGAGAAAAGAGAGGAATGTCTTACGTAAGTATAATTCTTCCAGTATACAATGCCACTCGAAGTTTAAGAAAAAGTGTAGATAGTGTTTATACTCAAGTTTTTCAAGACTGGGAACTTGTGCTGGTTGATGATGGCTCTACGGATGGAAGCAGTGAACTGTGTGACAAGCTTGCCACAGAAGATACTCGTATTCGGGTGATTCACAAGCCAAATGGCGGTGTGTCATCGGCACGGAATGCGGGAATTGATGCTGCGACTGGTAAGTATATAACATTCTGCGACAGCGATGATTACCTCGAACCAGACTATCTTGGCACTCTTGTTCAAACGGCCGAGTCCAATCCGGATTGTGGTCACATATGGTGCTGCTTCCAGACTGTAACAGGATATCAAAAAGAAAATGCTGCGCCCAATTACATATCGGCAGAGTCAATTTTGCATTATACGCTGAAGGATTATATGACGTTGCACGAGATGTGGTTAGATACTGGCCCATGGAACAAGTTGTATATAGCGAAAATTATCAAGGAGTCTGGTTTACGTTTTTCTGAAGATTTATCTCTAGGTGAGGATTGGCTTTTCAATCTGGCATATATCGACGCTTCTGCGAACGAGAAAATTGCTGTCGTGACCAAGCCACTATACAATTATGTGCGTGGCAATAATGATAGTCTCGATTCAAAGTACCGTCAGGATTTACTGGATATATACCGTAGGCTTAATGCAGAATGCCTGGCACATCTGGAAAGGTGGGGAGTGTCGCAGACGCAGATAGAAAAACTGTATGACAGTAGATTCTACATGTATGAAAAGGTTTTGCGTAACACGATGCGCGCACCCAATATGAGCAGAAGAGAAAAGCGCAAATGGAATAGCACATTTATGCGGAGCAAAGAATTCCAAGAGGCACTTAATACAAGGAAATGCTTTGTACATCCACTTTATCTTTCTGCTTATCGTTCTGGTAACTTTATAAATGTTTTGCTTGCAGATCGGATGGTTGCAATTAAACGGGCATTTATACATAGGAGATAACGATTCATGATAAATCTTTACTATCACTGCGGAAGCGCAAATCATGGTTGCGAGGCCATCGTTCGCTCAACTGCAAAAATGTTGAATTCACAATTAACGCTTTGGAGCACTGCTCCAGATGCTGATATCGCGTATGGTGTAAATGGCATTGTTAATGTTGTCGAGGATACGAAGCGGCCCCCGACTGTAGCGAGATTATTTGAATTCAAAGTACATCACAAGCTTACGGGCAGTGATTACCTTTATACAAAGTTTGAACATGAGGACTTCTTTTCTTCTATTCGTCCGGGAGATATCTGCTTCTCAATTGGCGGGGATAATTATTGCTATGCCGGAAAAGATATTCTGGGGTACTACAATCAAATCATCCATGAGAAGGGTGGAAAAACGGTTTTCTGGGGGTGTTCTTTTGAACCGTCCGAAATGGACGCTGCCACCGTAAAGGATATTGCTCGGTACGATCTCATAACTGCGAGAGAAAGTATCAGCTATGAAACGCTGAAAGCCGCGAATCCAAACACGATTCTCGTAGCTGATCCTGCATTCGTTCTGAACACCGTGGAGTTGCCTTTACCAGAAGGCTGGAAGGACGGCAATACTATCGGAATCAACGCGAGCCCGCTTATCATGCAATGTGCGAAAGACGGTGGCGTTGCTTACGAAGCATACCGCCATTTGATTAAGCACATTTTGGATACTACAGATGCCGCGGTTGCATTGATCCCTCATGTTGTCATTGCGAATAATGATGACCGGATTCCGCTTCGCAATTTGTATGAGGAATTTGTATCCTCTGGTCGCGTGCTGATCATAGAAGATCATAACTGCTGCGAGCTAAAAGGCTATATCTCCCGTTGCAGAATGTTTATCGGCGCTCGTACTCACGCAACGATCGCCGCCTATTCCACCTGTGTGCCAACATTGGTACTCGGTTATTCTGTGAAATCGAAAGGGATCGCGCGGGATATTTTTGGCACGGAGGAGCACTACGTTTTGCCCGTGCAGGAACTGCGAAATCCGGACGAATTGGCGGATGGTTTTGACTGGCTGGTGTCCAATGAGGAAAGCATCCGCTCACATTTGAAGCGTGTGATGCCAGAGTACATTCAGCGAGCGTACACTGCCGCAGAAGCTGTTTCAAGACTCAAATAAACAGGAGAATTTTAATATCATGAGCAAACCGAACCAGCTTCGCGCCGGTGTCATTATGACTTACATAAACCTTGCCCTTGGAAGCATGATTCCGATGTTTTATACACCGGTCATGCTGCGACTCCTTGGGCAAAGTGAGTACGGACTTTTGGGACTGGCCCAATCTATCACAGGGTATTTGTCTCTGTTGAGCTTCGGATTGGGCAGTACGATAATTCGGTATCTCTCCATATATAGAGCAGACAATGACAAAGACGGTGAAGAGCGCGTGATGGGACTCTTTATCGCTATATATAGCTGCATTAGCATTCTCGTGCTGATTGGCGGATGGATTCTATCCTCGTATGTCGAACCTATTTTTCATAAAGGTTTGACAGGCGCAGAACTGGATAAGATCAAGATTCTTATCCGTATTATGTCATTCAATATGGCAATATCATTTCCTATCAGTGTATTCGGAAGCGTTATTGTTGCGCATGAGCGTTATATTTATCGGCAAGCAATCAACATTTTTTCTACGGTAGCTGCACCGGTTGCAAATCTCGTCGCTCTTTATCTTGGCTACGCATCCGTTGGAATGACGCTGGCTGGAACGCTGATGCAGGTAGTAATGCTGCCTCTGTATGCGATCTATTGCGTAAAGCAGCTTGGGCTGCATCCGAAATTCAGAAAAATGCCCGGTCGGCTGATTGCCGAGATTCTGGGATTTTCCTTGTATGTTTTCATCGGCTCTATCGTAGATATGTTGTTCTGGGCAACAGATAAGGTAATCTTGGGCATGGAGGCAAGTACGGCAGCTATCGCTGTATATAACGTTGGTGTAACATTCAATTCAATGTTTACGAACCTTTCTACAGCGGTCAGCGGGGTTTTGCAGCCGAAGGTTACAATCATGGTAAAGCAGGATGCCACCAAGTCAGAGCTTTCTGCCGTATTTATCCGTGTTGGCCGATTGCAATATGCTCTGATTTCCTTAGCCCTTTCTGGTTTCATTGTCTTTGGCCAAGCCTTTCTGCGCAAATGGGCGGGAAATAATTATTCTGATAGTTATTGGATTGCTCTGGTTACACTGATCCCTCTTACAGTTCCGCTGATTCAGAACACCGGCATCAGCATTGTTATGGCGCAGAATAAGCATAAATTCAGAAGTCTAACCTATCTCGCTATTGCTGTTGTCAATGTAATTTCTACATACCTGCTTGTCCCCTACCTTGGCGGATTCGGTGCTGCGCTTTGCTCTGGTGTGTCTTATATTATTGGCCAAGGGATTATTATGAATATCTATTACTATCGCGTGACGGGAATTGACATTCCGTTGTTCTGGAAAAACATTTTCAGGATGTCTGTTGTTCCAGCGGTGATGCTTGCGGTCGGACTGACAGTTGCGCGATATATTGACTTTGGTAGAAGTTGGGGTACGCTTTTTGCTGGGATTATTGTATATACACTGCTGTTTTCGGTTGGATCATATTTCATTACATTTAACGCATATGAAAAAGATGTTGTAAGCGGAGGACTCAAAAAAGTTCTGCGACGTGTGAGGTGAAAAAACATTGGTTCAAGAGAAGGAATCCTGTACTGGCTGTGGCATGTGTGCGGCGATCTGCCCATCCTCTGCAATTCAGATGCAAATGGACCCGCACGGTTTTTTGTATCCGACTGTCGATGCAGCGAAGTGTACAGATTGCAGTTTTTGTGCCCGAAAATGCCCCGTTTCCATACCGCCGCAGGTATCTGCGTGCACTGATGTTCTGACCGGATATGCCAAGGATGAGACGCTTCTATCCAGTTCTTCCTCCGGCGCGATTTTTCCTGTGCTGGCAGCGGAGATTATTCACCGAGGCGGCATCGTGTTTGGCGCAGCGTTCGACGAGAATTTCAACGTTGTACACACCACCGCCGAAACGCTTTCGGAGCTTGCCACTCTTTGCAGTTCCAAGTACGTTCAAAGCCGCATTCCCGCTGACTGCTATCTGCATGTAAAGAAGGCATTGGCTGATGGCCGCTGGGTCTATTTCAGCGGGATGCCGTGCCAAGTAGCTGCACTGAAAAGCTATCTTAGCTGGGAGTATGAAACGCTGATCACACAGGATACCGCCTGCCATAGCGTTCCGTCTCCTATGGTATGGAAGGACTATGCGGCAACACTGGAGAAACAGCATGGCGGAAAGCTGACCAGTTTTTCTTTCCGCAACAAAGCAACCGGCTGGGAAGGCTATTATATCCGCGCTAAGTTTGACAACGGCGAGGAATTTCAGCAGCCCGCCACAGAAAATCCCTATCAGAGGGGATTTCTTAAGGGCCTGTATTCCCGTCCCTCATGTTTCTCATGCAAATTTAAAGGTGTCGAACGCTGTAGCGATATCACGTTGGCAGATTATTGGGGCGTCAAAGGCATCCAGCCAGAAGCTTATAATTCGCAGGGAACATCCTTGATTTTGTTGCATAGCAGCAAGGGGCGTGCGCTGCTTGAGAACTGTAAGGACAAGCTACAAACTGTAACTGCCGCAGATGGTGCATTTGCTTATAATCCGGCGGTACTTACACCCATTCAAAAGCCTGCACGTTATGATGAGTTTTGGGCAGGCTATAACAAAATGCCTTTCGATGATCTGATTTCCGCCTGCTGTGAACCGACAAAGAAAGAACTGGCAAAAGGGCGATGGAACAAAAGTCTGCTAGCACGTGCAATTCATCGACTGACACGGTAGTCTAATATGTTTCAACGAATCTACGCAATGAACCTGTGGTCGGCATGTTTTTTGATGTTGACATTGATACTCTCATGGGCAATCCTCTGTCAACACTTCAAAAAGAAGCGTTGGGAAGCAATCAACGCAATTATCTTTTTCTTGTCGACCGTTATCATCCTCTACGCCACCATTCTGAATCGCACGCACGGAGACTACGAGGTCATTCTCACCCCCTTTTCCGCATTCGTCGCCGCACGGCAGCAGCCGGAACTCTACCGCGAGATGCTGATGAACGTCTTTCTATTCTTCCCGCTGGGGCTGACGCTGTCCAATGCGCTGCCACGCAAGTGGCGCTGCTGGGGCAGGATCGCCCTCACGACGCTCGTCGGCTGCATTCTCAGTGCGGAAATTGAGTACACCCAGTACCGCTATGCCCTCGGCACGGCGGAGGTGGATGATGTGATCTGCAACACGCTGGGCGCGTTCATCGGATCCACCTCGCTGCTCATCGCTCACGCCATTGAAAAATCCAGAGAAAGGGTTCGGCACACGAATATGCCCCTGACCACCACCGAAACACAATTCCTGCATATTGCCAAAGCTGCCGTCTCAGGCGGTGATTTGCCCGCCGAAAAGGTGGACTGGCCTGCCATCTTTACGTTGGCCAACCAACAGAAGTTGCTGCCGATTCTCTTTGAGGACGTCCGCAAGACACCTGCCGCCGAAGAAAACGCGGCGCTGTTCGCCGTGACTAAGCAGCAGGTCATCGGGCAAGTGCTGAATCAGACTGTGCGTTCGGCGGAGTTCGCTGACCTTTATCGGAAGTTGCGTTCGGCGGGTCTGCACCCCATCGTGGTCAAGGGACAGCTTTGCAGCCGCCTGTATCCGCTGAAGGATCACCGAATCAGTGCAGATGACGACCTATACATCCCGAACGCGGAGTTCATGGCCTGCCATGAACAGCTTCTCGCAAACGGTCTGACCACCGACACGCCCGCTGATGAGCTGTCCACAGTGGACGAGGTGTCCTACACAAAAAAAGATAGCCCGCTTTACATCGAGCTGCACCGACACTTATTCGATTCCTCCGAGGACGCCCACGACGAGCTGAACCATTTCTTCACCGACATCAATCCCGTCGAAATCGATGGTTTTCTGGCCATGCCACCCCACGAGCACCTACTGTACCTGATTCTTCACGCCTACAAGCACTTTGTCCGCAGCGGCATCGGCCTGCGGCAGTTCTGCGACATTGGCCTGTGGGCGCGCGATTACCACGCCGAAATCGACTGGCAGCGTCTGCATGGCCAGTGTGCCAGCGTCCATGCGGCGACCTTTGCCGCGGCGGCGTTCCGCATTGCCCGAGCCTATCTCGGCATCGACTTTGATCTGCCCGCACCGTGGTGCGATTCCGTTGATGTGGAGCCACTGCTGCACGACACACTCTGCGGCGGCGTGTATGGCTCCAACGACTACACCCGGCTCCACTCCTCCACCGTGACACTGAATGCCGTCAAGGCCAGCCGCACCGGCGAGAAGAGCAGCGTTTTGAGCACAGTGTTCCCAAAACGCGAATACCTGGAGCACCGCTACCCGTACCTCAAAAAACGCCCGTATCTACTGCCGGTGGCGTGGGTGCAGCGCATTGCGCACTACGCCAGTGAGAAGCAGTCCGGCACAGACAACAGCGCCTCCGGTTCCATCAAGCTAGCCAAGGAACGTATTGAACTGATGAAGATATACAATGTAATTGAATAAGGTACGATGAGAAATGGGGGCAGAAGATGGTTGATGTACTGACATCTTTGTGGGACTTGCTCAGAGAGCATAACATGGATGCTGTTAGCTGCATTGCAGTAATTACTCCTATCTTTTGCGGATATTTACTTGCAAAAGAATACGGCAAAGAGGTTTTCCGTCGACTGCGCTTACGGAGAAATCTGCCTCATGTTGTTGTCTTGTTGATTGCCCTTGCGTTGATACTATTGATGATATATAGGAAGTGGATATCAATAGGATGGGCATTTGCGATTCTATCCATTTACATCTTATATGCTATCAGTGTATTTCGCTCTATACGCAAGAATACGTGGCTGGCGAAAAGGTATGCGAAGAAGATATATCCCCTGCTTGAAAGCGGTCACTTTTCAGAATGCAGTGAGTTATTGGAGAAGCGCCCATGGTATCTTTGGGATTTTGACGAACGACTTGAGTATAAGCTACTGAAGGCAAGCTATTTTAGAGGGCTTGGCAACTATAATGAGGCTTACGAAATTTACCGCGGTATTGATTTGGAATATCTTTACCCAGAAGAAGTGGTAAATGTTGTTACGGCTGAAGCCTATACACTTATGCAGCTTGGTAATATCAGAAAAGCCTGCGAAGTGGCTGATCGAGATTTACGGTCAGATAGCGTTGCATATGGGGCCTTGCGATCTTTGCTTTCTGAACAGGCTGGAGATATCAAAGACGCATATGCACGAGCTGCTAAAGCGGAAGATAACATTCCAAGAGGCTATCATGATCATCATGCGCTTTTTAATTTGCATCATCAAATGGCGCGTATTTTATGCATGCAGGATAATCTGTCTGAAGCGAAGAAATATTACAGCCTGGCCTACGACGAGAGCAAATACTTAACTGATATTGCCACGCTCAGTGGTCTCTATGAAAACTACATCAAAGTATTGCGCAGATTAGAACCCGGTGGAACTCAGGAAAAGCATTTGCTACAAAAATATGCCAAACTGGCAAAGCGTGGCGGAGTGAATGATGTAATTACATATTTCAACTTTGTTCTGTGTTTAACTCGCGAAGAAGGTGATCGTCAAAAGGTATATGATTGCATTATCAAGACATATCGGACTGTCCATGCAATGCTGGAAAAACCTGAACAATATCTAGTTGAAGTTTCTGTTCTGGGCGTGTTAAACAGCGAAAGTTTTGACCCGTCCGAGGTTTTATGTGATATTCGAGAACATTTTGATGATTACTTTCGAGCACCGATGCCAATGCGTATTAATCTTTTGCAAAAGATGGTGCTTCCATCCGCTTTGCCGGAACAAGATTTACCCATGTTTATGGAGTGGGGCGAGCGATTGGTTGCGTATGGTGCAACACAGGCCAAGGCTGATCTCGACGCGTATGAGCAGACTTTGCCAGTAGATAGTGTCAATGAACGGTGCTGGATAAATGACCAACGTGTTGATTTTGAACGGCGCAGTAAGCGTGATTATGATGGTGAGTATGTTTTGCGTCTTCTGCAAGACAATATCAAAACTTACGCAGACCACGGAGACCTGTTGCGTGCAGCAGATGAGGAAGTGCATCTGATCAATATTTACCTTGAATTAGTTGAATTAGGGCAAGTGCAAAATAGCGCCGCGACAAAGACTAAACTGGTAAAGATACATTACTCTGCGGTACGGCACATTGCCGAGATGGCGATTCCTGCCGCACTCAATACAAGGGTCGAATTAGCGTACTATGCTGTGCTGCTTGGTGGAAAGTCTGTGGCCGCTCAGTTGATGCAGCCTGTCATTGACTTAAAAATCCCACTTGCACCGAATCAAATGCGCTCACTTGAGGTAGGTGAACATTTAAAAATTGTGTATGAAGAACTAGGAATTACTTTGCGGCAGTAGTATTTAACGATGCTAGTAAGCTTGGTTTTGGCAGTTACAATTAAAACACCTTTGGGCAAAAAGAAAACGGGCGGAAGGGAGCATATCATTGCTCCCTTCCGCCCGCTGCTTACCGCTCCATGCCCACGGCCTTCTGTTTTTTCGCCTGCTGCACGGCCTTTTCGGCGCTGCGCCGCCGGTTGAAGAGCAGCAGATCCCGCGTGTTCTCATAAAGATCGCCCTTGCCGGATTCAAACACGGCGACCATGTATTTCTTCGTCTTATACTTGGCGTAAATCTCCTTCAGCCCCTCCCGCAGGACGGGATCAATTTTTTCTGCATTCGTCAGCCAGATTTCAACAAGCTTCTGATCGTCCCTGACGTTCATCTCCAAATAGAACCGACCTCCTTCAATACCCTTAGTTTCCTCATCTTTCCTGCCGCTTATGCGCGGCCACCTGTTTTGCCGCCTGCAAAATCTCCGGAGGCAGGACGTCCACCATGCGGTGCAGCTCGTCCAGCTCCCGGAGCTTTTCGTTGATCTCCAATTTTTTCAGAACGCTCTCCTTGGACGATGCGTCCAACTGCTTTTCCATCGCCGCATTCTCGGCGGTCAGCGCCTTATAAGCGGCGCCGTATTTTTTGAGCTTCGTCCGCAGGGCCTCCGCGCCGGGAACGTACTTGTCCAGCAGCGTTTCCAATTCCTCTGCCTTGGCCTTCTTATTGAACGGATTTGTGTCGTTCAGAATGGCCATGATCTGCTCCTTCAGCCGGTTCAGATGGACGGCCTCCTTGAATACCCGCGGCGGGATGTGGTCGCGCCCGGTCTGACTGGCGCTTTCACCGCGCTCCAGATCGGGGTATTTCTTCACCATGTGCTTCCAGAACTCGTCCTGCCACCATGTCAGCTTTTTCTTGTTGCCCACGATCTCCTTGGCGGAGAGCCGCTTGTCCGCTGTCAGCGGGATAAAACAAAGGTGCATATGGGGCGTTTTCTCGTCCATATGCACCACGGCGGAAATGATCGTGTCCTTGGCCTGATATTTTTCGATGAACGCCAGCGCCTCGGTGAAGTAGGCTCTGACCTCCGCCTTTTTCTTACCCTTGAAGAACTCCGGGCTGGCCGTCACCAGCGCCTCCACCACGCGCACGCTGTCCGACCGTGTGCGGCAGCCAGCCTCTGCGATCTGCTTTTCTGCCTCGGCACGGTACTTGCGCTGCGGCGTCACCAGATGAAAATTCAGGTGACTGCGGGATGTATCCACGTCGGGATTGCTGGCGTATTTCTCCTTGGTACGCTCGTTGTGGGACTCGATGTGACCGATTTCCGGCCCCTTGTACTTGGCAAAGCGGAGAATGGCGTACTGTGCTTTCATCGGCGCTTCCCTCGCTTTACCCACACGATGTCGCAGTCCAGCACATCGGCCAGCTCCACGACCTCCTTATAGCGGATGCTCTCCCGCTGCAGCTTGGCGGACAGATTGGACACGCTGTCGCTCCAGTCATATTCCTCGGCCAACCGGTCAACCAACTCCTGCATGGTAAATCCGGCGCGGACGATCTGCGCCTTGATCTCATTTCTGATGCTCATAAAATCCTCCCCAATTCTCATGATGAAAACAGCGAAGCAGGTTTGCGTTTCCGAAAACCCGCTTCGCTGTGTGGTGTAATATTCTGTTTTGCTGAAAGCCGCTGGAAAAGCGGCGGTCGATGCCCTCTTCGTAAGTGAGGGGTATCGACTTTCCGGAACCGCGTGACTTCGCAGAAAACCATGTAAACCCACGCGTATCCGTGAAGCCGGTGCACGGTTCCGAGCAGCGCGGTTTCACGAAATCCTTTCGCCGCCGCGCAAATTTCTTTCCGATTTTCACCTGTCTTGCAGATACCCCTTCCGTTTCAGCTCTGCCAGATCGGCGGTCACGTCCTCCGGGCGCATCCGCGCAAGGCAGCTCAGCTCGTAAATGTCGTACCGATCCACCAGAAGCAGCGTCATCAGCAGCTTCTGCGTGCCGGTCAGATCGCTGTCGTACAGGTGAAACAGCGGCAGCTCCTTATAATAAATTCTTCCCATTGCATCCTCCTTCGCGGGTAAACTGAAAATCCTCCATCCCATCCGCCCATCTATCCCGGATAGTTGGGATGGATGGGATGGTGCGTTTTGTGTTTGTTCTCATAAAATCGGCGGCGTGACCAGCGCCTCGATGCCCCAGAAGCCGTTGACCCGCTTGCCGAGAGCGTTCTGGATGTGGTTGTCGTGCTCCAGGCCAAACTCGTCGGCGTGCTTCTTGAGGGTCATGCTCACCGTTCGCGCAGCAAGCGGCTTGTAGGCGTTATCGCTGCACCACATGGTGTAGATGGCGTACAGCGTGGCGGACGGGATGGTGCTGTCGGCCTTCAGCCGGATGTAGCCCTCGGAGCGGAGGAACAGCAGCACATTGTCGGCCTCCCGCCGTGCATCCTCCCGGTTGGACTTCGTCCGGCTGCTCTCTGTGAACCGGAAGTTGTTGGCCTGCAAGCGGCGCAGCCCCTCCAGACACCAGAGAAAAATGCCCTCGCTTTCGCCGCAGAGCTTGTCCGCTAGAAAAGGGTCATCCTCTCGGTTCGGCGGCTTTTTCTTCACCGACAGGATGAGCTGCCGCCGGTAAAAGCCGTCCGAGTGATCGTAGAGCGACTCCAGATCGCCGTTGGAAAACGCCAGAAACCGGACATACATCTGCCCCTGATAGCTCTGCTCGCCCTTGCGCTCCAAGTCCATTGGCATTTCGGCAGTGATGAGGGACTTGAGATAGTGGGTGGATTTCAACGCCTCAAGCTTCATGTCGTCGTCTACCATCAGCAGCTCGTGCTCCAGATCGGCGCGGGCGAAGGGACTGCGCTCCACCTTGGCGATGCTGCCGTTTTTCATGCTGCCGCCCAGCAGCTTCTGCATCACCACGCCGATGCGGCTCTTGCCCTCGCCGCCGTTGCCCTTGAGCAGCATCATCACCTGCCCGCGGTTCGTCGGGATCAGGCAGTAGCCGAGGTATTCCTGCAAGGTCAGAATGTCCTCCGGCTCCAGCAGGTCAGACAAAAACCGCAGCCAGATTACCGGCTGCGGTGCGTTGGGATCATAGCGAATGGGAAGTCGGTTGCGGCAGAATTCCTTTTCAGCACGAAACTCACCATTGAGAAACAGCGTGCCGTTTGCCACATGGATTCGATCCTCCTGAATGGGCAGCTCCGGCGCATAGGCCTCCAGCTTGAGCGTTTCCAACAGGCTGGTGGCGCGGCGGGCCGTGCCGCTGGTGAAGTGCGGGCGAAGCATCTCATAAATCTGCTTCCGGATGCTCTCCTCGTCGGCAACGCGGCCCTCCACCGTGAAAAAGCTGCCGCCGACGCACACCATCGGGTGCGCCGCCAGAAAGTCCTCGCAGAACAGCACCTCGTTGAAGTGCTTGTCCTGCAGCCAGCGGGGCGGTTCATTTCGTTCCATGCGCATCCTCCCTGATCTGCCGGTTCCGTGCCTCCATCAGCGCCAGCCGGTTGTCCTTCTGCAAATCGGTCACCACCTCAGCCCGCTCCTTTGGAGTGCCGTAGGTCAGAATGTCCAGCATATTCTCGATGCGCTCCAGCATGTGACAGGCTTCCACATAGCGTGGGTCGATGGATTCCTCCGGTGATTGCGGCGCACAGTGTGTCTTCCAGCCCCGCAGGATTTGCAGGTAATCCCCCAGCACGCGGAAGCTGCGATTCTCCAGTTCCGCCTGCGATTTCCCGCGCTTCAGCTTCGCCAGAACGGACGGCTTTTGCTCGGTGATGCCGAAGTCCGCCGCCAGCTTCTTGGCTGCCTCTGCCGGTGGGAGGTCAAAGAGCTGGGCGGTCAGCGCGATGACGTCGCCGTGGGCTCCACAGCCAAAGCAATAGAAGTAATCCTCGTTCAGCTTCATGCTGGGCGTTCGGTCGTCGTGAAATGGGCAGCGGGTCATGTTCCCTTGCCTGACCGACAGTCCATACCGCTCCGCCGCCATGCGCGGGACGACGGCGGCCTTCACGGCTTCAAATAGGTTCATAGGCATTTCTCCTTTCAAAATTTCTGCGGCAATTTCTCCTTGTCACCTGAATATACGGAGAAATTGGCTTAGACCTGTGAAATCCGGCATATGTTCAAGAAAACAGAAACGCCCTCCTGAAATCTTGCAGAAATGCAAGCAGGAGGGCGAGAGTTTGAGACACGCAACGTTATCATTTTTTTCGGCAATTTTATCATTTGCGCAGAAATGATGAAATTGAGATTGACGCGATGCTGTTGCTCATAGAGTTTGCAACGACAATGTGAAGAGCTTAGTCGGCCACACCTTTCTTATGAGATGGCAAACTGTGATTTTCACACGGAGGAGTGAACAGAAAGTGAATTTTCACTTTCGCCGTTGAAAAAAGTGAAAATATGAGTATAATAGAAGCAAGTATCATGGAGGTGTGAGCTATGCAATATGAAAGCGAACGCATTGAATATAAATCTCGAATGATCGACGATATTTATAAGGAGGTCATCGCCTTTGCCAATACCGATGGCGGCGTAGTCTATCTTGGTATGGATGATCAGGGAGCGACTGTTGGTATCGACGATGTAGATGAAACCTATACCCGCCTGACCAACGGCATCCGTGATGCCATTCATCCGGATGTAACCATGTTTGTTCGCTACATTCTACAGGACAACAGGGTTATACGCATTGAAGTCAATGAGGGCAACTACAAACCGTACTACCTGAAATCGAAAGGCTTGAAACCGGCGGGTGTGTATGTCCGGCAAGGTGCATCCAGTGTGCAAGCTTCACCTGAGCAGATCCGTCAGATGATTAAAGAATCGGACGGTGATGATTATGAGGACGCCCGCAGTTTAGAGCAAAATCTAACCTTTGATGCTGCAAGGACGGCATTTCAACACTACGGTGTCGAGTTCTCCGCAGAAAAGTATCGCGCGCTTGGCATTACACAAAACGACATTTACACCAACCTTGCCCTGCTTCTTTCTGATCAGTGCCTGCACACAACAAAGGTTGCTGTTTTCAACGATGAGCTCTGCACCGAATTCCGGGACAGCAAGGAGTTTAGCGGCTCCGTGCTCAAACAATTCGAGGATTCAATCAGCTATCTCGCTCTGTGCAACAAAACTGTTTCTACGATCAAGGGGCTTGTCCGCACGGATAAGCAGGATTATCCCGAAGAAGCCATTCGTGAAGCCTTGCTCAACGCCTTCGTGCATCGGGACTACAGTTTCAGCGGCAGTATCATTATCAATGTAAACGACAGCAAAATGGAGTTCATTTCCCTCGGTGGGCTTTTACCCGGCCTTTCTACCGAGGACATCAGGATTGGCGTTTCTCTGCCGAGGAATAAAAAGCTAGCGGAAGTATTCCACCGTCTGCGCCTGATTGAGAGTTATGGTACTGGTATTCGCCGGATTTTCAAGCTGTATGAAAGCTTCCCTATTCAGCCAAGCATTGAAGCAACAGCCAACGCTTTCAAAATCGCGTTGCCTAATATGAACGCCAGAGGTGCTATTGAAGATATCACCGTGACAACCGAAAAAAAGCCCGTGGCTATTACCCCGCAGGTGAAAACGGTGCTAGATTATTTGGCAGAGTACGGCGAAATGACCGACGAAGATCTGCAGGAACTGCTGAACGTCAAAAAGACGAGAGCCTATCTGATCGCCCGTCAGATGAACGAAAATGGATTGATCGAAATTATCGGCAGAGGTGCGGGTAAAAAGTACAGATTAAAGTGAGGGAAATAGAATATGGCTATCAGCAAAAAGCTTGAAATTATATATCACAATGGTCGGCCAGATGGTATTCGCTCTATCCGCCGTCATCTGTCTACAATGACCACCTATGTCATTCCCCGCCCGCTGCTTTCGGAAGCCAAGAAGCTGACCGGCATCAATCGTCCCGGCATCTATTATCTCATCAGCGAGACGGATGATAACAAGATTGCACAGATCTATGTGGGACAGACTCGTAACGGGGTCTGCAGACTGGACGACCATAATCGTTCTAAAGATTTCTGGAACAAGGCAATTATGTTTCTTGCCGACAGCAAGACGTTTTCTCTGGATATGATCAGCGGGCTTGAGGCTTTCGCAATTGGTAAAGCAATCGATGCGAAACGCTATAAAGTGGAAAACACAGTGAATCCAAAATATGAAATTGACGAATACGATCTTCCCTTGATTGAAGAGGTATATGAGGAAATCAAGTTCATCATGGCGACGCAGGGGTATAAAATGGAAAATACCAAAACGACCTTGAACGATGCCAACACGTTGCACACCACGCGCAACGGTGTTCATGCCCTCGGTGTGTATGATGGTGAAAAATTCGAAGTTCTTGAAGGTTCTGAAATTGATATGAGCCGCAAATGTCATTCGGAAAATATTGAGAAGCAGCGGCAAACAGCCATTCAAAACGGTGACATCCTTCTTAACGGCAACAAGTACATACTGAATGTTTCCGTTCCGTTTACTTCTCCCAGCTCAGCTGCCATGTTTGTGCTCGGAGGAAGCACCAACGGATGGATTGAATGGAAAAACAAAGACGGAAAGACTCTGGACGAAATGTACCGAAAGTAAAACGGGTAAGTGATATCGGAAATAGAGCAAGGAGGTGTGGTGCATGAGCAACGAAAGTGTTTATCTTCCCGGAAAAATCCGTGACCGCATACAGGACTTGATGAAATCCCGAAAGATCACACAGGCAGAGCTTGCTACGCGCATCGGCTGTTCGGAAAGTTCTTTGAGCCGTTTCATCAGCGGCAAGACGGACAAGCTGGGTGACGAAAATATCATCCGTATTGCCCGTGTGTTCAATGTCTCCACCGACTTCCTGCTTGGCGAGGTCGATACCCCTGACCGCCTGAATTATGATATTGCCGAGCTTGGCCTGTCTGTACAGGCGGCGAGAAATCTGTTCACGCACATGGTAAATCCCAAGGTGGTCAATGCACTGCTTGAAAATCCAGAGTTTGCCAACACCACAAACCTGATATCCGGTTACTTGGATGACGAGCTTGCCAAAGGTTTTGCGGCACAGAATCAGCTGTACGCAACTGTCACAGGTATGCTAAAAAGCCAACCGGAAGCAGTTGACGATGTAAAGAAATTGCAGACCCCGACATATCAGGCAGACCTGACTGCGGTCCAGCGTTCATTTATGAATGTGGTGCAGTCCGTCAAGAAAGAATTCGGCAACGATCTGGCGGCATCTCGCGAACTGACTGCACAAGCAGTGAAAAAGATTTATGCCGAGTTGACCAAAGGGCAGAAAAAGCTAAATCGCAAAATCACAGCAGAGCAGATCGGTGAAGCGGTGGCACAGTCCGTTTCCCATCTGCCCGGTATTGATACAGAAGCGGTCAAGCAGATGTTCCTTGCAATGACCGGTACGGTACAAAACCATGAAAAGGGACCCGATAACCAATGAACATCTTTGTGTGTCAGCCAAGCGGCGAGATGCCGATGCACCGAATCTGCTGATTGAAAACAATCTCCGCTTCATCAAAAAGACTGCATACGAAGTGTGGAGCGCACAAGCAGAGTTGAACCGATCTCTGCAAATTTCACTTGACGATCTTGTGCAGGAAGGCTCGTTGGGCTTGCTTGGCTGCATCGACAGCTACAATCCCGACAACGGAAACCTATTTCTGACATACGCTGCTCCCGCAATTCGGAACGCCATGATCGACTACATCCGCTCACAGAATGTATCCGTTGAGGCGAAGAATCTGAACAACATTATTTCTTTGGACGAGCTTGCAAAAGACGAGGTGCAGAGTAAGCATAATTTCATTGCCGATCCCACCAAGCAGACACCGGAGCAAATTTATCTGGCACTGGAACGTCACGACGATATCCACCGTGCGCTTGAAATGATTGAAGCCAGAGAGGAACGATATCTCCGTTATCGCTTTGGCTTCGATGATGAGAAGGAGCATCCGCTGACGGAGACGGCGAAGCGTTTTCATCTGTCCGAAAGCAGAGCGAAGAAAACCGAAGCGCAAGCCCTGGATAACGTATGGTTGGAGTTGCCGTGGTGGTACGAGCAGCATCGAACATTTCTGCTTGCATCAATCATAGAAGCATGGATTGCAGTTTCAAAAACGATCGATGAAATGATGGATAAATGAGCGATTATTTTGGGGGATGCGTCGCTGCGGCGGGTTTTATATACCTTTTGCTCCCTCAGTGATGCAGCACAGCTTCGATCGCTGACCCGCGCTTTGCTGCATCACCTAAACCCGAACAGGCGGATTTTGCTCATGGCAAATCCCTGGTTTTGTGTATCCACAAAATCCGCCTGTTCTGCCGCCGCAGTAAAGTGACTGTCAGGCGTGGGACAGCCTCTTTCCAGCGTCAGCGGTCGCAAAAGGTATAACACACTAGACTTTACGAGCAAAATCGTGTGCCAACAGGGCGCTTCTCGCCCCTATTGGAAACCCAGCGGCAAAGGGATATTCCCTTTGCAATCCCTTATTTTCCTCGCGGGTGCATATACAAACTGCAAAA
Organism: bacterium; assembly: GCA_963613665.1. Lineage (GTDB taxonomy): Bacteria > Bacillota > Clostridia > Oscillospirales > Oscillospiraceae > F23-B02. The sequence continues at coordinate 41,213 of CAVEAL010000005.1, forward strand.
CGCAGCTTGCAATGCCTGCTCAGAAAATGCAAAAGGAAGCCTGCGCAGGCACATGGCACAAACTTCCTTTTAGGCGGAAATGCAGAAGAAGGAGAGGTGTTTTCTTCTGCATTCCCGCAATCCGCACGGCGGAGACGAGTGGGAAACGAACGGGGAAAATCTCAATATAGCAAGGCACGGGATGGTTCTATCTGAGAATCCTCCCGTGCTGTTTCTGTATCCTTCTGTATAGTGTCGACAGTTATCTTAGAGCCTAACTTGGGGGCTAACTTAGGGGGTGCCCCCTAAGTCGCTCTAATTTTTACACTTGACGGCATCGCGCTGCCAGCCATTCTTAGCCATTTCACCCCTCGCGGATGCCCACGCTCTCACGCCAATCCTCCGTCACTATGTACAATCCAGTCCCCATCTTTTTGACAGATCCAGCATGGCGAAGCAGAATTTTTCCCACGGTGACAATGTCATCTGTAACGGGTCGCCGTTGCGGATACGCATTGTGCGGCGTATTTCCTTCGGGATAACAACTCTGCCGAGATCGTCAATGCGTCTGACTATCCCTGTTGCTTTCATATCTGTGATCCTCCGTATTTTTTGTTTCGCTTATATTCTCTGCAATCCGGCAGAAAATATGTGAAAAACAGAAACAAAACGGCAGACACACGGCGCAGGCAAAAGCTCCGGCGGTTTTTCTCTGCCGGAGCTTTTTTGATATTTTCAATCTCTGTGCGAGTTTTCATAGGCAGGGCGGATCTCCTCCGGCAGATCGTCCGGGATCATGGTCTTGAGACGGCGCTCGTCTCCGTCCTTCATCACCTGTTCGTAGTACCAGCACTTGAATTTCAGCATGTCCAGCGCCCTGTTCATCCGCTCGATCTCGGCCTCCATATGAGCCTTTTGCCTCTCAAACATCTCCCTGCGCTGCGGGTATGTGCCCGGCCCCTCCACGCACCAGTCCATAAACTGCCGGATGTCCTTGATCTCCATACCTGTCTTTTTCAGGCACTCTATGACGCGCAGTGCCTCAAGCTCCGATTCTCCGAAACGGCGTATGCCGGACACGCGCTCGAGCTTTGGAAACAGCCCCTGTTTATCATAATAACGCAGCGTGGATATTGGTAGGCCGAACATCTCCGCCGTCTGTCCGATCGTATACATAAAAAATCCTCCCAAAGCGAAAAAACATCTTGACCTAAAGTCAGGTTCAGGTGCTACAATATCACAGTGAGAAGAAAAATGCAAGGATCGCTTTTAAAAAAGCAAAAATTCAGACTAGCAGGAGTGAACCGCATATGAAAAAGATATTGACAGCCTATTTTTCCGCCGGCGGAGAAACCGCGAAGCTGGCAAAAACCATTGCCGATGTTGCAGGCGGCGACTTGTTTGAAATAAAGCCGGAGCAGCCTTATGCCGCTGCAGACCTCGATTGGACAGACAAGCACAGCCGCAGCACCGTTGAAATGAACAACAGCAGCAGCCGTCCCGCCATTTCCGGCAGCATTACGGATATGGCACAGTATAACACGGTGTTCGTCGGCTTTCCCATCTGGTGGTATCAGGCGCCGCGTATCATCGAGACCTTTTTGGAAAGCTATGATTTCGCCGGAAAAACCCTTATCCCCTTCGCCACCTCCGGCGGCAGCGGCATGGGCAAAACGGACAGCATTCTGAAGGCCGTCTGCCCGGCGGCGAAGTGGCTGCCCGGAAAGCGTATGCGAAGCAGCGAAAGTCCCTCCGCCGTGCAGAAGTGGATCGATGAGCTTGGAATTTGACTGGAGGGATTCGAACATGGCTGTAAAACAGACGGCAGGCAGAGATGCCCTGGGGGAATTCGCGCCGAAGTTTGCCCAGCTTAATGACGACGTTCTTTTCGGCGAGGTCTGGAGCCGGGATGACAGGCTGTCTCTGCGCGACCGCTCGCTCGTAACGGTGGTAGCACTGATGGCGCAGGGTCTGACGGATGAGAGCTTCCGCTACCATCTGACGAGCGCAAAAAACAACGGCATTACAAAGGCGGAGATCGCCGAGATACTGACTCACGCGGCATTTTACGCTGGCTGGCCCAAGGCATGGGCGGCGTTCCGCATGGCGAAGGAGGTCTGGGCTGAGGACGGCTCCGGCGATGCAATGGCAAGGCACGCAAGCGAAATGGTCTTCCCCATCGGTGAGCCCAACGACGCTTTTGCCGAATATTTTATCGGACAGAGCTACCTTGCTCCGCTGTCAACGCAGCAGGCCGGCATCTACAATGTGACCTTCGAGCCGGGCTGCCGCAACAACTGGCATATTCACCACGCGAAAAGCGGCGGCGGGCAGATACTTGTCTGCGTCGCTGGACGCGGCTGTTATCAGGAGTGGGGCAAGCCCGCGCGTGAGCTTCACCCCGGCGACGTGGTGAACATCCCGGTCGGCGTCAGGCACTGGCACGGCGCTGCGCCGGACAGCTGGTTTTCGCACCTGGCCGTTGAGGTTCCGGGGGAAGAAAGCTCCAACGAATGGCTTGAAGCCGTGGATAACCCGGAGTACGAAAAAGCAGTCTCGGAAAGTATATTACCGGTCATATAAATATCACAAAAAGCTTCCCCGCGGGGGAGCTTTTTTTCTGTATAGCTCAATAACTCCGATTGAGTTTGTTAAAAAACAAGCTGTATTTTACTGTTGACAAGCGGCTCGTTTTATGTATAATTGTATACAATAATACAGGGCAAGGAGGAAAACTTGTTATGCTCGAAATATCCGGAAAGACAAACCTGCTGGAGCAGAAGTCATACAAATACTCGCTTCAGGATGTGGAGGAGCCGAACCTTCAGCGCGATATATTCACCCAGGGTGCTGTACCGAAGGTGGCGTTCAACCACAGGCGCGTTCCGATAAACATGCCGGAGGAGATCTGGATAACGGACACCTCCCTGCGTGACGGACAGCAGTCCGTAGAGCCGTACACGGTCGATCAGATCGTGAACATATATAAGCTTCTGTCAAAGCTCGGCGGTCCCTACGGCATTATCCGCCAGACCGAGTTTTTCATCTACAGCAAAAAGGACCGCGAGGCGCTGGATAAATGTCTGGAGCTGGGGCTTAAGTTCCCGGAGATCACGACCTGGATTCGCGCAACAAAAGACGATTTCCGTCTCGTGCGCGATCTCGGCATACGCGAGACCGGCATCCTCGTCAGCTGCAGCGACTACCACATCTTCAAGAAGATGAAGATGAGCCGCCGTCAGGCAATGGACTATTATCTTTCGACCGTCAGCGATGCGTTTGAGGCCGGAGTCGTTCCGCGCTGCCATCTTGAGGACATCACCCGCGCCGACTTTTACGGCTTCGTGGTGCCGTTTGTAAACGAGCTCCAGGAGCTCTCAAGGCAGGCCGGTATCCCCGTCAAGATCCGCGCCTGCGACACGATGGGCTACGGAATTCCCTATACGGAGGCTGCGCTGCCGCGCAGCGTTGCCGGTATCGTCTACGGTTTGCAGCACTATTCCGACGTGCCGAGCTCCTGCCTTGAGTGGCACGGCCACAACGACTTTTACAAAGCCGTCGCCAACGCCTCTACCGCGTGGCTCTACGGCGCTTGCGCGGTCAACTGCTCGCTGCTCGGCATCGGCGAGCGCACCGGCAACATTCCTCTTGAAGCCATGGTGTTCGAGTATGCCTCGCTGCGCGGCTCCATGGACGGCATGGATCCGACCGTCATAACGGAGATCGCCGACTACTTCCGCCGTGAGATAGGCTACAACATTCCGCCGATGACTCCCTTTGTCGGGCGCGACTTCAACGTAACGCGCGCCGGTATCCACGCCGACGGTCTGCTCAAGGACGCCGAGATATACACGATCTTTGACACGGAAAAGCTCCTCAACCGCCCGGCTGCCGTACAGATCGGCAAGACCTCCGGCCTTGCGGGCATCGCATACTGGATAAACCAGAACTACCGCCTGAGCGGCGATGAGCAGATCGACAAGCATGACCCGCTCGTGCTTGCGCTCAAGGACTGGGTCGATGCCGAATACGAGGACGGCCGTCAGACGGTGCTGTCGAACAAAGAGCTTGAAGCAAAGATCGCGGAGCTGGCTCCCGGCCGCTTCGCGCAGGAATGACAGGAGGCGCAGTATGAAAGATTTCAGAAATGTCACGCTGGCCGATCAGGTGTTTGAACGGCTGGAATCCGATATAATCCAGGGCGTGTACCCACGCGGCGAGATACTCACCGAGCTCAAGCTCGTCGAGCAGCTCGATGTCAGCCGCACGCCCATCCGCGAGGCGCTGCGCCGCCTTGAGCAGGAGCATCTGATCGCCGACACAGGCAAGGGCTCCGTGGTCCTCGGCATCACGATAGAGGACATGATCGACATCATGGATATCCGCTGCCGCATCGAAGGGCTTGCGTCGTACTACGCCGCAAAGAACATAAAGCCCGATGAGCTGGAGCGTCTGCGCCACATCATGGATCTTCAGGAGTTTTACTTTGAAAGGCGTGACAGTGAGCACCTGCGCGAGATGGACGATCAGTTTCACGATGCCATCTGCGAGCTGTGCGGCCACGCCGTTATCAGCGACACGCTCGTGCCGCTGCACCGCAAGACCCGCCGCTACCGCAAGGCTTCAATTTCCGACGAGGCGCGCACGGCGCATATCGTCAGCGAGCACCGCGCCATCTTTGATGCCATCGCCGCAGGTGATGCCGACCGCGCCGCCGAGCTCACGGCGGAGCACACGGCAAACGCAAAGAAAAGCATGATCGAAAGGATGAAGCACCATGAGTGATACCCTTGCTCAGAAAATAATCCGCGCCCACCTGCTGCACGGCGACATGACGCCCGGCAGCGAGATCGCCCTGCGCATCGACCAGACCCTCACGCAGGACGCGACAGGCACGATGGCATATCTCGAGTTTGAGACGATGGGCATTCCGCGCGTGAAAACAGAGCTGAGCGTTGCCTATGTCGATCACAACACCCTGCAGTCCGGATTTGAAAACGCGGACGACCACCGCTATCTGCAAAGCGTTGCGCGAAAGCACGGCGTATACTTCTCCCGCCCTGGCAACGGCATCTGCCATCAGGTGCATCTTGAGCGCTTCGGCAAGCCCGGCAAAACGCTCATAGGCTCCGACAGCCACACGCCCACGGGCGGCGGCATCGGTATGCTGGCCTTCGGTGCGGGCGGACTCGACGTTGCGGTCGCAATGGGAGGCGGCGCGTACTACATCACCATGCCGAAGATATTCAAGGTCAATCTCAGCGGCAGGCTGTGCCCCTATGTCACGGCCAAGGACATAAGCCTTGAGCTGCTGCGAATTCTGTCTGTAAAGGGCGGCGTCGGCGCCATAATCGAATGGGGCGGCAAGGGCATCGAGTCGCTGTCGGTCCCCGAGCGCGCCACGATAACAAATATGGGCACTGAGCTCGGTGCCACAACGTCGATCTTCCCCTCGGACGAGGTAACGCGCGGGTTTCTCGCCGCCGAAGGGCGCGAGGCCGACTACATTCCCCTCTCGGCGGATCCTGACGCCGTGTACGACCGTGTTATCGACATCGATCTCGGCTCGCTGAGTCCCATGATCGCCTGTCCGCACAGTCCCGACAATGTCGTTCCGGTCGCTTCCGCCGCGGGCACAAAGGTCGATCAGGTCTGCATCGGCTCGTGCACCAACTCCTCCCTGCTCGATATGCTGAAGGTCGCGGCTCTGCTGCGCGGCAGGACCGTAGCGCCGAGCGTAAGCCTGTCGATCTCGCCGGGCTCGAAGCAGGTTCTGACCATGCTTGCCGACTGCGGCGCACTCACGGATATCCTCGCAAGCGGAGCACGCGTGCTCGAATGTGCCTGCGGGCCGTGCATAGGCATGGGCTTCTCACCCAACTCCGGCGGAGTGAGCCTGCGCACGTTCAACCGCAATTTCCTCGGCCGCAGCGGCACCAAGGACGCACAGGTCTACCTTGTTTCTCCCGAAACTGCCGTTACCGCCGCGCTCACCGGCTGCATAACCGACCCGCAGACTCTCGGACCGATGCCGCTCATCACGCTGCCTGACAGCTTCCGTATCGACGACAGCGCCGTTCTGCCTCCCTCTCCCGCTGACAAGGCCGGAGACGTGGAAGTCCTGCGCGGCCCGAATATAAAACCGTTCCCGCAGAGCAGACCGTTTGCCGACGATCTGTCGGCAGAGCTCGTGCTCAAGGTTGGCGACAACATCACCACCGACCACATCATGCCCGCCGGAGCAAAGATTCTGCCCTACCGCTCGAACATCCCCAAGCTGTCGGAGTTTTGCTTCCGCGTCTGCGACCCGAGCTTCCCTGAACGGGCAAAGGCGGCAGGTGACGGTATTATCGTCGGCGGCAGCAACTACGGCCAGGGCTCGTCGCGTGAGCATGCGGCGCTCGTTCCGATGTATCTCGGCATCCGCTGCGTCATCGCAAAGAGCTTTGCGCGCATACACGCGGCAAACCTCATCAATGCGGGCATTCTGCCGCTGACCTTTGAAAACCCCGGTGATTACGACGAGCTTCAGCAGGGCACACGCCTTTGCATCGGCAATATCCGCGCCGGCATGGCGGCGGGAAAGCTCGAGCTGACGGACGCCGCATCCGGCAAAGCATACACCGTTATGTGCAGTCTCACCGAACGTCAGCAGGCCATTCTCCTTGCGGGAGGACTGCTGAGCTATACTAAGGAGGCAGAAGTTTGAAACAAAGCAAGAATTGCGGGCTGTTTTGATGCGCCATTCGTTGATGCCTTAACGGGTGATCAGACCATATAACCATGCGGAGTTGCCGCTATACAGCTCCGCCACTCTCCTCCAGGGCCTGTGTAGTTTACCGAACTCTCCCGTGGATAGTAAACAAATAATTTTTACCGGCGAAAGCACCCGGGTTTCATAACCTCGTCGGTGCCTTTCGCAGAAAAGGCGGTTTATAATTATGACTGATATCGATCTTGCCTGTGAGCAGTTTCGCAGACTGCTCGAGGAGCAGACTGCCCGCACGGCGGCTATGACTGCCGAACGTGTGGATTATAAAGAAAAAAAGACCGTGACGATCGGCCTTGCCGACGGCGACGGCATCGGCCCGGTTATCATGGATCAGGCCGTGCGCGTACTGGAGCGGCTGCTGGCCGACGAGATAGCGGGCGGCAGCATCGTCCTGCGGCGCATTCGCGGCCTGACGATCGAAAATCGGCTTGCCTGTTCTCAGGCCGTGCCGGACGACGTGCTTGCGGAGATCATGGCATGCGACGTTCTTCTCAAGGGGCCGACGACTACGCCCATGGGCGGCGGTCTTGAGAGTGCGAACGTGAAGCTCCGCCGTGCGCTCGACCTCTACGCCAACGTCCGTCCCGTTTCCATCCCCGCGCAGGGCATTGACTGGATGTTCTTCCGCGAGAACACGGAGGGCGAGTACGCCCTCGGCAGCCGCGGCGTTGAGTTGCCCGGCATGGCCGTGGACTTCAAGGTCACGACCGACCCCGGCACCCGCCGTATCGCCCGCGCTGCCTTCGAGTACGCACGCAATAACGGCAAAACACGCGTGTCCATCGTCACTAAGGCGAACATCCTCAAGAAGACCGACGGCAAGTTTACCGCGATCTGTCACGAGGTGGCCGCCGACTATCCCGAGATAACGGTCGATGATTATTATATCGACATCATGGCGGCAAATCTCGTCAACGAGAACATCCGCAGCCGGTTCCAGGTGATGCTGCTGCCTAACCTCTACGGTGATATCATCACCGATGAGGCGGCGCAGATACAGGGCGGCGTCGGCACGGCCGGCAGCGCCAACATCGGCGACCGCTACGCCATGTTCGAGGCCATCCACGGCTCGGCTCCGCGCATGATCGAGCGCGGCATGGGCGCCTATGCAAATCCCCGGAGCATCCTCACGGCCGAGGCCATGCTTCTGCGGCATATAGGCCGCGCTAAGGCTGCCGAAAAGCTGGAAGCGGCGCTCGACTCCTGCCCTGTCGTCATCACCGGCCAGCCTGACGGCGCGACCTGCGCCGATTACGGCGACGGCATACTGAGTCTCGTTTGACAACCGCAAAAGATATAAAAAATGCTCTCACCTGACGGTGGGAGCATTTTAGTTTGTCAAAGAAGTTATAAAAACCGTGCAGCTGCACAGCAGGATCATTCATCGTATCTGTCCGTCGCCGCGGATGATATATTTATAGGTGCTCAGCTCATCGAGCCCCATGGGGCCGCGGGCGTGAAGCTTCTGCGTGGAGATGCCCATCTCGCAGCCGAGGCCGAACTCGCCGCCGTCGGTAAAGCGGGTGGATACATTGACATAGGTTGCCGCGCTGTCCGTGCCGTTTATAAACCGCTCGGCGCTTGCGGCATTCTCGGTTACGATGGCATCGCTGTGGTGCGTCGAATGCGCAAGCACGTGCGCAATGGCGGCATCCAGGCTATCGACCACGCCGACGGCGAGGATATAGTCCAGATACTCCGTGTCAAAGTCCTTGCCGGACACGGGAACACCGTCGATGATCCGTGCCGCAGCCGTATCGAGCCGCAGTTCTACCGGCGTGAGACCCTTCGCCGCGCGCTCATCGACCAGCGCCTTTCTGAGCATGGGCAGAAAGGCTTCCGCAACGGCCCGGTGCACAAGGCAGACTTCCTCGGCATTGCAGACCGAAGGACGGCTGGTCTTGGCATTTTCAATTATGCGCACAGCCTTATTGAGGTCGGCGTATTCGTCCACATAGACATGACATATGCCGGTGCCGGTCTCGATGCAGGGCACGGTCGCATTCTGCACGCAGGCACGGATGAGTCCTGCCCCGCCGCGCGGTATGAGCAGATCGACGAGTCCCTTGGCCTGCATGATCTCCGTTGCGCTCTGATGGCTGGTATCCTCAACGATGTTGACGATGTCGGGATCTCCGCCCACGGATTCTATCCCCTTCTTCAGCGCGGCCACGATGGCCTTGGCCGTGCGGAAGGCCTCCTTGCCGCTGCGGAGCATGCAGACGTTGCCGCTCTTTATGGTGAGCGCGGCCGCGTCCGACGTGACATTCGGGCGGCTTTCATAAATGATGGCGACCAGGCCGAGCGGCACCTGCTTTTTGAATATCTTCATGCCGTTGGGGTGGTCGATTTGGGCAAGGATACGCCCCGTATGATCCGGCAGAGCCACTGTCGCGCGGATGCCGTCAGCCATGGCGTCGATACGGCCCCGGTCAAGATAGAGCCGGTCGAGCATCACGTCGGAGATATGGCCGCGGGCGGCGTCCATGTCCTCGGCATTGCATCGCAGGATCGCTTCATACTCCGTCTGAAGGCTGTCGGCCATAGCGGAAAGGATGCGGTTTTTTTCCTCGGCCGAGGCATTGCAGATACTGGGCCATGCTGCCTTCGTCCGTCTGAGAATATCCATAGTCGTCATAGTGGTCCCTCCTCAGTTATGTGGTATCAGAAATCTGGTGCCGGCGCGCCTGCCACTCACGACGTCATAGAGCACCTCGGGCTTTTCACCGTTGGCAATGACCATTTCGCAGCCGGCCGCCGTCGCTATCTGTGCCGCGCGCAGCTTTGTGACCATGCCGCCGGTGGCGAGAGCTGAGCCCTTGTCCCCCGCGAGCGACAGAATATGCTCGTCAATGACCGGTACCGTTTCAATGAGCTGCGCGTTCGGATTCCTGCGCGGGTCGCTGTCGTACAGGCCGTCGATGTCCGAAAGCAGTATCAGCAGGTCAGCATCTATGGCGGCGGCCACGATGGCCGAGAGGCTGTCGTTCTCGCCGATGGTGTTCTCCACGCCGATCTCGTCCGTCGCCACGGCGTCGTTTTCGTTGATGACCGGCAGCGCACCAAGCTCAAGCAGACGCGAGAGCGTACTGCGCACGTTGCGGCTGCGCTGATCGCTGCGTATATCCTCGCCCGTCAGCAGCAGCTGCGCCACGATATGATTGTACTCCGTGAAGAGCTTATCGTAAAAATACATCAGCTCGCACTGGCCGACGGCAGCCGCTGCCTGCTTGCCCGGCATATCCGCCGGACGGCCGGGCAGATTGAGCTTGCCGACTCCCATTCCGATTGCGCCGGACGAGACAAGGATGATCTCATGACCTGCATTCTTCAGGTCGCTGAGCACTTTGCACAGCCGTTCCATGCGCTGAATGTTCAGCCGTCCGGTCGCATGCGCCAGTGTGGAAGTGCCGACTTTGACAACGATTCTCATAATGATCCCTCTCGGTGAATTGTTGCGTTTATTATAGCACACCGGGTCTGAAATTGCATCATTTTTTATTGCGGAGAGTGTGGGATTTGCTTTTCTGCGGAGAAGCAAATCCCATCAAACATTGCAAATATAAAGCCCCCATCAAAAGATGGGGGCTTTACATCGTGGCGGAGAAGGAGGGATTTGAACCCTCGAACACCTTATGGGTGTTACACGATTTCCAATCGTGCGCGCTCGGCCGGACTACGCGACTTCTCCGAGTACAAAACAATATTAAATTATTCAGCTTGTGTATTATAATGCACTTTTCGGCTAAAGTCAAGAACTTTCTTTGAATATATGCGTTTCCTGCGGCAACAATAAGCCGTGGGAGGCGATATTCATGAAAGCTGTCATTATGGCGGGCGGCGAGGGAAAGCGTTTAAAGCCCGTGACGGGCGATACGCCCAAGCCGCTCGTTCCGCTTTGCGGCAGGCCGGTCATGGAGCACATAATACTGCTGCTGAAAAGGCACGGCATCACGGAGATCTGCGCTGCGCTCAGGTACCGTCCGGACGAGATCAAAAGTTGCTTCGGCAGCGGCGAGCGGCTCGGCGTAAGCATAACATACCGCGTCGAAACGCGGGCTCTCGGCACGGCAGGCGGAGTCAAAAACTGCGCGGATTTCTGCGGTGATGATGATTTTCTCGTCATATCGGGCGACGCAGCCTGCGACATTGACCTGTCCGCGCTCATAGCCGGGCATAAAAAGCACCGTCCGGCCGTCACCGTAGCGCTGTGCCCCGAGACGGAGCCGCTGCGCTACGGTCTTGCGCTGTGCGGCCGCGACGGCTTCATTCGCTCATTCATCGAAAAGCCCGACTGGCGGCATGTCGTTACGAATCTCGTAAACACCGGCATTTATATAGTCTCGCCTCGCGCGATGGAGCTCGTTCCCGAAGGCCGGGAGTTTGACTTTGCAAAAGATCTGTTCCCCATGCTCCTCAACAGAGGCGAAAAGCTGCTCGGTCTTCCCTGCGGCGGCTACTGGTGCGATATCGGGACGCCGAAAAGCTACTACGAGTGCTGCGCCGATGCGCTGGCGGGAAAGCTGCGACTGGAGCTTGCAGGCGGATTTGAGCTTGCTGCAGCGGACAAGTGCACAGACCCCGAATGCGAATGCATGCACAGCGCCGACTGCCGCTGCGCCGACCGTGCGCGGCTCATGGACTGCGTGAGCTCGGCGTTTATGGACCTCGGTGCCGACTATTCCGACGGCTTCCGTCTGCGCGGCGAGGGTTACGAGCTGCGCATCTCTCCCCTGTCCGGGCTTGCAGCCGTCAAGATCGCGGCAAATGCAGACGATGCGGAAACGGCAGAAGAGCTTGTGGGCTCGGCATACGCGCTGGTATCTGAGCTTGAAAAACGGCTTGATTAATTAATACACCTATTATATAATACCCGTCAGAAGATAATTCTGACGGAGGTATACATATGGACATTGAAAAAACGATAAAAAACCTCACGGCACGTCATTTTTCGGTGCAGCATTTTGCAAGCGGCGAGGAGGCTTGCAGCTACCTGCTCGGCGAGATAAAGAGCACAAGCGTCGGTATCGGCGGCTCGCTGACGGTCGATCAGCTCGGGCTGTACGACAAGCTCGTTTCCGGCGGCAATGAGGTGTTCTGGCACTGGCGCGAACCGGGATTTGACACGCTTTACAAGGAAAACGCGGCCGAGGTGTTCATCACGGGCGCCAACGCTATCGCCGAGACGGGCGAGATCATAAACATAGACGGTCGCGGCAACCGCCTTGCCGGTCAGGTATTCGGCGAAAAGACCGTTTATATCATCGCCGGAACAAATAAGATCTGCCCCGACTTTGAGTCGGCGGTGTACCGTGCGCGCAACACTGCGGCGGTGCAGAACTGCAAGCGTTTTCCGGCAAAAACGCCCTGCAAGCTCGACGACAGGTGCCATGACTGCCGCTCTCCAGAGCGCGTGTGCAACGCGATGCTCGTCCTGTGGGGACCGATGATGGACATGAAAAAGGTCGAGATAATACTCATTGACGAAGAGCTTGGTATGTAATTATGTATATTGACTGGACATATATAGTCCTTGTGCTGCCCGCAATGCTGTTTGCGATGTGGGCAAGCTCCAAGGTGAACTCAACATTTAAAAAATACAAGAACACGCGCAACTCGCGCGGGCTGACCGGGGCTCAGGCGGCGCGCTGGGTGCTCGACCGCAACGGGCTGACGAATGTGCCCATTGAGCACATATCCGGCTCGCTGACCGACCACTATGATCCCTCGGCAAACGTCGTGCGGCTGTCCGACGACGTGTACGGCAGTACCTCAACCGTCGCCATCGGCGTTGCCTGCCACGAGGTCGGCCATGCGATACAGCACGCGACAAACTACGCGCCCGTAAAGATACGCACGGCTATAGTGCCGATGACGAACATCGGCGCAAAGCTCTCGGTGCCTCTGATAATCCTCGGACTCCTGCTTTCGTCCTTCGGCGAGGTGTTCGTCATGCTCGCCTACCTCGGCTGTGCGCTGTACGGCCTTGTGACGGTGTTCCAGCTCGTGACGCTGCCGACGGAGTTCAACGCATCGTCGAGGGCGCTGAAAACCATTGAGGAGACAAACCTCTTGCAGGGCGAGGAATTCAGGCAGGCAAAGCAGGTACTCTCTGCGGCGGCAATGACCTATGTTGCGGCGCTGGCCGTATCGCTTGCACAGCTTTTGAGATTTTTAATTATAGTCGGCGGAAGGAGAAATGACTGATGATAATACGAAACGAAGAACACAAACGCGAAACTATAGAAAACGTCCGCGGAGGCAAGGGCGGCATCCACTTCAAGCGCATCATTCAGGAGCCCGGGCAGCTTTACAACAAGGGCAGCGTTTTCTCTGTCATGACGCTTGAGAAAGACATCGAGGTCGGCTGGCACATACACAAGGGCGACGGAGAATATTACTATGTGCTCTCCGGTCAGGCCGAGTACAGCGACAACGGCAATATCGTGACGCTCAGCGCAGGCGATACGGCCTTCTGCCCCGACGGCGAGGGTCATTACATTGCAAACCGCTGCTCCGAGCCGCTGGTGCTCCTGGCGCTTGTAATTTATAATTAAACGAAAAAAACGGAGGCTATGCCTCCGTTTTTTATGTCTCCTGCGGCTCCTGCTGAGCACGCCAGACGCGGTATCGGTCGAGCTCCTTGTCGATGCACAGCTGAATGACGAGGTTTATGATGAGCGCATCGTCTATGAAGCCCAGCAGCGGTATGCTGTCCGGAACAAGATCCAGCGGACTTACGAGATACGCGACGATCGCCGCCGTTCCGAGCATGACTGCGGCAGGGACCTTTTTGTATCTGCCGTGGTAATAGTCGTGCAGCATGGAAACGAGATCCTGAACGTCGCCGATAGTGTCGCCTATAATGGGTATGCGCGAGAGCGGACGGAGCTTCGTGCCCGTTTTATCGAGAAAATCGAGCAGCACGCCCGTATATTTTACTGCGGCCTTTGCGCCGGTTTTTATTGAAACTTCCATACTTGCCCCTCCTGATGCTACAATAATAGCACATACCCACGAATTTTCAAGCGCAAATAGCATATAGCACAAAATTTATACACAGGTCTTTCGGGCTATTTGGACAAAAAACGCAAATCGTAATTTTAACTGGATTTTACCCTGTCTTTAATATATAATTACATTGCAAAGATATCGATAATGGGAGATATGTTAACTTGGGTATTTCAAATGTGCTTGAGCTTTTAGGCGGTGTTGCACTGTTCCTTTTCGGCATGGCTCTTATGGGTGACAGTCTGAAAAAGGTAGCGGGCAACAAGCTCGAGCTTATTCTGTTCCGCCTTTCGAGCACGCCGCTCAAGGGCATTTTGCTCGGCACCGGCGTCACGGCGGTCATACAGTCGTCGTCGGCAACCTCGGTAATGGTCGTCGGCTTTGTAAACTCGGGCATGATGAAGGTGCGTCAGGCCATCGGCGTTGTCATGGGCGCCATTATCGGCACGAGCGTCACCGGCTGGATCATCTGTCTGTCGGATATAGGCGGCGGCTCCTCGGGCTGGCTTGAGCTTCTTTCAACCGATACTCTGACCGCCGTTATCGCCGTTATCGGCATCGCCCTGCGCATGTTCTGCGCAGCGCCCGAGAAAAAGCATGTGGGCGAGATCATGCTCGGCTTTGCCGTCCTTATGTACGGCATGAAGGCAATGAGCAGCGCCGTATACGATCTGCGCTCGAGCGAGACGTTCATAAGCACGCTCACGACCTTCTCAAACCCGCTTCTCGGCATAGCCATCGGCATAGCCTTCACGAGCATCATCCAGAGCGCCTCGGCCGCCGTCGGTATTCTTCAGGCGCTGGCCGTTACGGGTGCCATCCGCTTTGATATAGCGCTGCCCATCACCATGGGCATTGCGATAGGCGCAGCCGTTCCTGTCCTGCTGAGCGCCCTCGGCGCGAGTGCAGACGGCAAGCGCACGGCGCTTTCCTACCTGATGGTCGATACCATCGGCGTTATCCTTTTCAGCATAATCTTCTACACGCTCAACGCCATAATTGATTTTTCCTTCATGTCCGTCACCATGACGGCGGTGAGCCTTGCGCTTATGAACACGGTTTTCCGCTTTATCATCGTCATGATGCTCGCGCCGTTCATCTCCGTGCTTGAGAAGATATGCCGCATCATAATCAAGGACAAGCCCGAAGATGCCGCCGTTCTCGAAGACTTTGACAGGCTCGAGGACCGCTTCCTTGACCACCCCGCACTCGCAGTCGAGCAGAGCCGCCTTACGGCAAACTCCATGGCAATGAAGGCGCGCGAAAATCTATTTGACGCGTTCCGCCTCATCACGAATTACTCCGACGAGGGCTTCCGCCATGTAAACGAGCTTGAGGATATCGTCGATAAATACGAGGACAAGCTCGGAACATATCTCATTCACATAACCAGCCGCGAATTGAATCCCGAGCAGTACGAGTCGGTCGGCAAGTACCTGCACACGATAAACGACTTTGAAAGGATCTCCGACCACGCGCTCAACGTTGCCGAGTGCGCACAGGAGATGCACGAAAAGGAGATCGTGTTTTCCGCCGACGGCGAGCGTGAGCTGCGCGTGCTCTTTGCCGCCGTCACCGAGGTCACGAACATTGCGGTGAACTCCTTCATAAGCAACGACCTTGACCTTGCCTACCGCGTCGAGCCGCTCGAGGAGCTTATAGACAACCTCTGCGACGAGCTGAAGCTGCACCACACCGACCGTCTGCAAAAGGGCATATGCACGCTTAACCACGGCTTTGTGTTCAATGACCTGCTGACCAACCTCGAGCGTATATCCGATCACTGCTCGAATATCGCCGTTGCAAGCATAGAGCTTGAGTCGGACAGCTTCGATACGCACGAGTACATAAACAGCGTCAAAGAGGTCCGCTCGCATTATTTCGACGAGTATTACACGGAATACAGCGAAAAATTTGCGCTTTGACGATCATAAGGCAACAAAGCCGCCATCCGAACGGATGGCGGTTGTTCTGTATTTTATTCCTTTATGACCTCAAGGCCTTGCAGATAGCGGCGCATCATGTCGAAAACATAATTTCCGGAAACGCGGCGGACATAGCTGCGAGTGCGGCGGTCGCCGATGTGCAGCTCACGCACGAAGGTACCGTCCTTCGCTGCGAGCGACACGAAAACGGTGCCGACCTCGTGCACCCCGTCGCCGTCGGGTCCGGCAAGCCCCGTCACTCCGATGCCCATATCTGCTCCGAGAAGCACGCGCACGCGCTCTGCCATCTCCTTTGCGACTTCACGGCTCACGGCGGTCTTTTCCTCTATAAGTCGTGGGTCTATTCCCAGAAGCTTTACCTTTGCCTCGTTTGTATAGGTCGTAACGCCGCCGAGGAAGAACTCACTTGCGCCGGGGATATCGGTAAAGCGCTTGGCCAGCTCGCCGCCCGTGCAGCTCTCGGCCGCGGCGAAGGTCATTTTCTTCTCCCTGAGCAGCTGCATAACGCTCTCCTCAACGGTGTCGATATCAATGCCGAAGATAATATCGCCGAGCACGTCCTTCACATGCTCTATGACGGGCTTCATCATCTCCTCGGCCTTCTCTGCGCTCTCGGCCTTTGCGGTCACCTGCAGGAGGCAGTCGCCCTCCTTGGCGTAGGGCGCCATGGTGGGGTTGGTCATGGCGTTCATCTCGTCGCGGAATATCTGATCCATGGCGCTTTCGGACATACCGAAAACATGTATCGCGTGCGAAACTATCTGCTCGTCCGACAGTGAGCGCAGATACGGCATCGCACAGGCGCGGAACATCGCGTTGCACTCCTTTGGCGGGCCGGGCAGCATGAGAACGATCGTGCCGTCCTGCGCCGTGAATGCGCAGCCGGGAGCCGTGCCCCAGTCATTGTGGAACACCGTGCAGCCGGCGGGCAGCATCGCCTGCTTGAGATTATTCTCGGTCATCTCCTTGCTGTAGCCGCGGTTTGTGAGGTAATCGTACAGGCATTGCTTTTCATCCTCGTGCATCTCGAGCTCAAGCCCGAATGATTTTGCGAGTATCTGCTTTGTAAGATCGTCGCAGGTCGGACCGAGGCCGCCGGTAGATATGATGATGTCCGCCCTCCTGCGCGCGATCTCGATGCAGTCGGCGAGGCGCTGCGGGTTGTCGCCGACGACGGTGTGGTACTTCACGTTTATGCCGAGCTCCGAAAGCATGAGGGAGATGTCCCTTGCGTCTGTGTTCGTCGTGTGGCCGAGCAGTATCTCCGTTCCGACGGAGAGTATCTCGACATTATATGCCTTTTTCAATTTCACTCGCCTACCTTTATTCTCTCGATGCCCGCATACGCTTCCTCGACGAGTGCGTCGATATCCAGTGCGGACTCGATCTGCTCAACGTCGCGCAGCTTGGGCTTTGTCTTGGGGTGCTTGGGCGTAAAGACCGTGCAGCAGTCCTCATACGGAAGTATGGAGGTCTCGAAGGTGCCGATCTTCCGCGCGAGGCGGACTATCTCCTCCTTGTCCATGCCGATCAGCGGCTGGAGAACCGGCAGATCGATCACGGCCTGAGTCGAGGCCATGGCCTCCATGGTCTGACTTGCGACCTGACCGAGGTTCTCACCTGTGACAATGGCCTTTGCGCCGTTTGCCTCGGCTATTTTCTGCGCAATGCGCATCATAAAGCGGCGCATGATGAGGGTGAAGTAATCCTCGTCGCACTTTGCGCGTATCTCCTCTTGAATGTGAGTAAACGGCACGACCTCGATCGTCATTCTGCCGCAGTAATCGGTCAGGAGCTGCGCAAGCTCAATGACCTTCTGCTTTGCCTGCTCAGAGGTGTAGGGGAAAGAGAAAAAGTGCACGGGAATGAGGTGCACGCCTCGCTTTGCTATCATGAAGCTCGACACAGGGCTGTCGATACCTCCGGACAGGAGCGTCACCGCCGTGCCGTTTGCACCGACCGGCATGCCGCCGGCTCCGGGCGTGGGAGCCGCGTGCACATAGGCGGCAAGATCGCGCACCTCGATATGCACCGTCAGCTCCGGAGCATGCACATCGACCTTGCAGTCGGGATAAGCCTCGGAGAGCTCGCCGCCGACAAACTGCGCAAGCTCGATGCTCGTCATTGGAAAGCTCTTGTCGCTGCGCTTTGCCTCGCACTTGAAGCTGCCTGCCGCAAGCATATCTTCCTTGAGATATTCGACGGCAAGCTCGGCTATTTTTTTTGCGTCCTTTTCGCAGCCGGCCGCGCGGTTTACCGAAGCCAGGCCAAAGACCTTGGTCATCGCCTCGAAGGCGGCATCCATGTCGCTTGTCCCGTCCACGGGCTCGATATACACCGTCGATTGCAGGCAGTAGGCCTTGAATTTGCCTATGGCGGCAAGGCGGCGCTTTATATTGCTCATGAGCTTCTGCTCGAAAGAGCGGCGGTTTAAGCCCTTGAGAACTATCTCGCCCTGCTTGAGAAGAATAATATCGTTTATCATGTGTCCTGCTCCTAATCAATTTTAACAATGCATTATATCATTATTTTCTCACAGACGCAATAAGCGCGGCAAAGTATATCCTTTGCCGCTTGCAGGGCCGAAATGTATAAGCTGACGGGAGTCGACGCTGTTTGGGCAAGCGGTTGCGGAGTCGGGCATTCGGCATAAGCTCATTTGTCCTCATACGCCGCGGCATAACGGTAAGCTCCTGCCGGCAGAGAGCTACACCGGCAAATAAGAAAACTGCCGCAGAGGACAATTACCTCTGCGGCAGTTTTCTTGTCGGGCCGAACACGTTCCGAAACCAAAAGAGTTCGTACCTGTGTGTTTTGGTGGAGCAATACTCTTTCCGCCAGTGATAAATCGTGCTTTGTGTAATGTGCAATTCCTGACTTAGCAATCGGATGGGTTCTCCGTCTCGGTAACGCTGGATGACTTCGGTTTTGAACTTGTCGGGATATGCTTTTGGCATAGTCTCATCTCCCTGACCATGATGGGATCATTGTAAGCTGAAATTGTAGGTGAGAAAAGGCACATGAGCAGTTAAATAATACTCGACGTGATTGAAAGAGACTGATATACTAATGATAGATGAATTCCAAGATCAGATTTTTCGGTGGAGGTGATTCAAATGGCACAAAACGATAAGATCCAACTGTTCGAAGACAAGCGTATTCGCACCGCATGGGACGAGGAAAAGGAAGAATGGTACTTTTCTATCGTTGATGTCATCGCGGTTTTGACGGACAGTCCGAATCCCCAGACTTACTGGCGTGTTCTTAAAAAGCGCTTGAAGGACGGGGGAAATGAAACCGTTACAAGTTGTAACGCTTTGAAAATGACCGCCGCAGACGGGAAACGCCGTCTGACTGATGTAGCCGACACCGAGCAGCTTCTCCGAATCATCCAGTCCATTCCTTCACCGAAGGCCGAGCCGTTCAAGCTGTGGCTGGCGCAGGTCGGTCGAGAGCGTATCGAGGAGACCATCGACCCGGAGCTGACCATTGACCGACCGGGCATTGGAAACCTATCTCAAGAAGGGATACAGCCGTGAGTGGATCAACCAGCGGCTGCAGGCTATTCAAGTCCGCAAGGAACTGACAGATGAATGGGATGCCCGTGGTGTGCAGAAGGGCGTCGAGTACGCCATCCTCACGGACGAGATCTCTCGCGCGTGGTCCGGCATGTCCACCCGCCAGTACAAAAATCTGAAGGGCTTGAAAAAAGAGAATCTCCGTGATAATATGACTACGCTGGAACTGGTGCTGAACATGCTGGCAGAGGCCACTACCACGCAGTTCTCAAAGGATCGCAAGCCGACGACTTTTCAAGAGAATCTGGCAGTTGCCAAGGCGGGCGGCCAGGTTGCAGGGCGAACCAGAAAAGACATTGAGTCTCAGTCGGACACGCCGGTTATCACATCCAAGAACGCAGCACAGCTTAATCAGGTTGTGACGGAGCTGCTGGAAGGCGCAGTTTCCGACACAACGGAAAAACCGAAAGACAAATAGGCGTTGCGCGTCAAGGTTTTCTTGCTGTCATACAACGATTTTTTTTGAAAGCAAATTTCGAAAAAATCTATAGTGTTGAGTTATGACAAAAAATCCGAACGCAGTGCGTTCGGATTTTTTAGTTTGTCAAAAAAATCCCTCGGGGGACTTTTTTGACAAACTGTTCGGGGCAGCCTTGCGGCTGCCCCGATTTTTACATATAAAACGGGTGCGGCGTGGGAGAGCCGCACCCTGAACCTCCTTTTGCCGGAGGGCGGATAATGAAGCGTTTATCCGCCCTTCACGGCAAGCTGGAGGCAACACTGACTTGATGCTTATACTATACCGTACTTCTTGAGCAGATCGACAACGACGTTGTTGGTCAGAGGCTCCTTGAGCAGGCCGAGCAGCGGCATGATCGACGGGAGCAGGAACTCTGCCGGCTTCTTGCCGTCGAGCAGCTTGCTGGTCGCGTACAGCAGATCGCGCACATCGTACACCGAGCCCCAGACCTCAGGAACGCCGCGGTCAACATTGCACAGCGTGTAGACCGCCTCCATGCCGGTTCGGATCGAATACTCGGTAGTGAACACCGTGTCACGCGGAGTATCGGCAAACTGGCCGACGAACGCGAGGTTTACAGAGCCGTCGGGAACGACCTTGGGGCGGTCGCCCTCCGCTCTGGGCATGAAGAAGGTGGTGACGTAGGGCATCATGCAGGGCGTGGTGTTGCACTCTTTTTCGGCAAGCTCCATGATCTGATCCTCGGGAATGCCGATGTGGTACAGCCACTCTGCTGCAAGCTCTATGCCGGTGCACTGGTACATGGGCTTTTTGATAAAGTCGCCCTCATCGTCCCAGCAGTTGAGGCCGTAGACCCAGATCAGGCAGTGGTCGGAGGGCTGCTCCTGGAACTGACCCTGACGGTTTATCGTCCAGCTTACGAGCCAGCTGGAGTCGCGGCAGGTCACGATGCCGCCGGTGACGACCTTGCCGGAGAGCGGGTCGCGCTTGCAGATCTTCTGGATAGCGTCGAGTATCTGCTTGTTTGCGGTATCGACCGTCCACGATTCCCAAGAGGTCTCCTTGATGCCGGCGAAGAACTTTTCGGGGCGGCCAAAGGCCGGATCCTGAGCTGCGATCTTCTTCCACATCTCGATAGACGGACCTTCGCCGTTTTTGATATTCAAGACGGGAGCGTGGGTCTGATCGCCGTAGGCCGAGGCATCGCCCTGACAGCCGTTGGTGCAGATAACGAGGTCGTCCTCGGTGAGGTCGATGACCTTCTCTGCACCGCCCTGAGTGTACTCTATCTTCTTTGCGACCTTCTTCTCGGGCGTGCAGTCGCAGACGATGTTGGTGACGGTCGTATCGTAAAGGATCTTGCCGCCGTGGTCGGTGATGTACTTGCACATGGGCAGGATCATGGATTCATACTGATTGTAGCGTGTAAAGCGCAGTGCGCTCAGATCGGGCAGGCCGTCGATGTGGTGGATGTAGCGCTGCAGGTACAGCTTCATCTCAAGCGCGGAGTGCCATTTTTCAAACGCGAACATGGTCTGCCAGTAGGTCCAGAAGTTCGTTGCGTAGAACTCATCGTCGAACACATCGTCGATCTTCTTGTCCTCAAGGGACTTGTTTGTGGCCATGAACAGCTTCAGAAGCTGCGTCGCCGCGCCGGGGGTAAGGCCATACTTTCTGTCCGTGTGTGCATCCTGACCCTGTTTCTCGGTGACGCGGCACAGGGAGAAGTTCGGATCCTCCTTGTTCAGATGATAGTACTCGGAGAAGATCGTCTCGCCGGGATTTACGATGGAGGGAATGGATTTGAACAGATCCCACATGCATTCAAAGTGGTTGTCCATCTCGCGTCCGCCGCGCATGATAAAGCCCTTGGTCGCGTCATAAATGCCGTCGCAGGAGCCGCCGGCAAGGGGCAGGTGCTCGAAAAGTGTAATGTGCTCGCCGGGCATCTGTGCGTCACGGATCAGGAAGCAGGCCGCCGCAAGACCCGCAAGGCCGGTGCCGACTATGTAAGCTGACTTCTTATCAATGCCTTCCGGCTTCTTCGGTGTGGCAAATGCCTCATAGTTACCGCTGCTGTAATACATTATTATTCCTCCTAAAAAAATTTATTTTGTCTGCACTCGGTGCAGTAAATTACATTTCGGAGTCCCTGCGTTTTTCGATGGCACGCAGCGGGCAGGCAAGATAGCATGCTCCGCAGCCGGTGCAGCGGCTCTGGTCGATGAGCATGGGCTTTCTGCTGTAGTCGATGCACCTCACGGGGCATCTTGAGCGGCAGCCGCCGCAGCCGACGCATTTTGCGCCTATAAAATAAGTATCCACGGTGCCGTCCTTTCGGTTTTTAAACGCTGTGACGGCGGCAAGCCTCCGTCACAGCAGCGGGGGATGAATAAGGTACGGAGAGAGAGAAATTATTGTATAGCGAATTTTTCAAGAGCCTGACGGTCGAGGATGACTATCCTTCCCCTGCCCGTTTCGATGATGCCGAGATCGCGCAGCTTGTCTATCTCGCGGCTTATGACGACGCGCGTCGTACCGAGGCTGTTTGCTATCTCCTCATGCGTCACGACGACCGTGCTTGACCTGCGCTCACGGCTTTTTTCGATGAGCTCACGCGCCACGCAGTGCCGCAGATCGTTGAACACAAAGTAGGAAATGTTATTTAATATCGCCTGAGCTGTCTTTGCGCAGGTCTCGTAGACGAAAAGCAACATCTGCCATTCGTCGCGTGCCACCTCCTCCAGACTCGGCCTCTGCAAATACGCAAGTTGCGTCGCAGCGTCTGCCTGAAGGCAGGGTATCACGTCAGTTTCAAGGGCGTTGTCAACGGTCATGATGCTGAACGCATCACCCTTTTTCAGGTGGAACAGCGTGATCTCGCGTCCTGAGTTCGAGGCGAGATAGACCCGAAGCCCACCCTCCAGCACAAAGATTATGCCGTCCTTCTTGACCGTTCTGAATACGACGTGCTCTCCCCTGCCGTAGCTGCGGAAGATCGCGTTATCGCTCAGGGCATGCTGCTGTTTTTCGCTCAGCGAGCTCCAGAACGGTATACACTCACTTATGCCGTGCTTCATTTATATCACTCCTGCATCAAATATTTTTCTCCCACGGGCATTCTTGTTATAGGTACTAACATTTATGCCCAAAAAAATTTGTGCGGAAACGTTTTTTCTGTTTGACTGAATTTTATCAAATTCCGAATACATTTCCGCATCTTTTGTTACTTAACTCGCAAAATATTTAGTCATAAACGCATCTTTGTATAAATCGTATAAATTCAAGTGTCGTTTTTTATGTAATTTGCGATGATCTCGGAGGAGGTACGCAGAGTTTCGACGGGGTCTGTGGCAAATTCCGTGCCGTCATAGATATTCGTGCCCGTGTAGGCGTTTATGAGTATCTGATAGATCATGTGTATATTGATATCTGCGCGTATCGAGCCGTCGTCTACTCCCTCGCGCAGCGCTATGAGCGCGGGTATCGGTATCTCCTTATCGGCAAACTGCCAGAACACGTCGCTTATGTTGAGCTCCGTCTCGGTATTCTCCTCCATGGCGTAGCTGAGCATTTCGCGCGTGTAGGCATACCACTTGGGCATCTCGGTATAGGTTTCGGTATACTCGTCCATGCAGGCGACATACTTTTCAAAGCCCGTGTGCAGTCCCCTTGTGCGCAGCCTGTAGCGCTGCATGAATCTCTCGTAAAATTTTGCGAGCGCGTCGCGCCACGTGGCAATAACGAGGCCGTCCTTCGTGCCGAAATAGCGGTAGACCGACATGGGGGTCAGTCCGGCCTCCTTTGCAATGCGGTTTATGCTCGTGACCGCGACCCCCTCGTCGATGAACAGCGCCTGCGCGGTCTCTATGACGCGCTGCCTGTTTTCGTCCCTTATCTGCTGCTTTGACATGACTTGAGTATCTCCGCCGCTGCGCGGGCTGCCGCTCCGGCGTCCTCGGTGTACACGTCTGCGCCTATCTCGTCGCAGAAGCTCTGGCTTATGGGAGCGCCTCCGATGAGTATGCGGACATTGCCGCGTATGCCCTTTTCCTCGGCAAGCGTTACGACGCGGCGCATTTCGTTCATGGTCGTTGTCAGCAGTGAGGAGCAGGCGATTATGCCGCAGCCGTGCTCGACGGCGGTGTCGATAAATCTCTCGGCCGGAACGTCCGTTCCGAGGTCGTATACCTCAATACCGCTGCCCTCCATCATGATCTTGACGAGGTTCTTGCCGATATCGTGCATATCGCCGCGCACGGTGCCGATAACTGCGCTGCCGATGCAGGCGCTCTGTTCTCCATCGCCCGTCATGTACGGCTTCAAAAGCGCGGTAGCGGCCGACATGCAGCGGGCTGCAATGAGCATCTCCGGGACAAAAACGCGGTTTGCCGAGAAATCGTCGCCGAGTCTGTTCATGCCCTTGACAAGGCCTCCGGAGAGTATATCCTGCGCGGAAAAGCCCTCGTCGAGAGCCTCGCTGCACAGCGCAAGCAGCTTTTTCTGCTGTCCGCGGCACAGTGCGGCGCTTATGCGTTCAAGCAGGCTGTCGCCCACGGGCTCCTCGCTTGCGGGCTTTTTTTCTTCAGCCGCGGCGTTGCTTTCGCCGAGCACGCGGCGCGGCACCGGCGGCAGGTCAAAGGCCGGAACGTGCAGCTGCGCGTTGTATTCGCCGATCGCCTGATTTATATACCGATCCACATGCGGGAACACCGCGCCCGGCACGCCGTAGGTTATCGACGGGATAAAATGGCCGCCCGGGCAGCAGTCTCTGAGGGTTTTGCGCGCATAGGCAAGTATCTCCTCGGGCTTTGAGTCCTCTCTGTCTATCGCGGCGCCCATGCCGCCCATGAAAACGAGTCTGCCTTTGGTATAACGCTGCAGAGCCGGTATATCGTTTTCCGGCAGAGTTCCCTGCCAGACCTGGATGCCGAGCTCTATCATGTCGTCGATTATCGGAACGAGATAGGAGTCTGCATGGTGCAGGGCAATGCAGCCGCGCGAGCGGATATAGCCGTAGAAGCGGCGGTAGGGCTCCTTGAAAAATTCGCGCCACATATCCGGCTTCATGAACAGCGCGTCCCTCGTGCCCCAGTCGTCATGCGAGAATATCACATCCGGCCGAAGATTGTCTATGAGCATTTTCACATAGCGCAGGCGGTATTCGGTTATATACTCTATAAGCTCGTGCATCTCGTCGGGGTGCTCGTATAGCGCGGTGAGCGTAGGCTCAAAGCCCATGAGGAAATGGCACTGCTCGAATATGCCCGTACCCATAAAGCCGGCGACAAGCTGTTCGTCTCCGGCGGCCTCACGCGCTTTTGCGCGGCACTCCTCCCAGCCTTCGGCACAGTTATGCTCAAGATCCGGCGCATGAACCGTTTCCCTCCAGCGGGTCACATCTCTGCACACGGCGAGATCGCCGTGATTGAGCGGCATTGCTCCCGGCGCATTTTCGGGAAAGCTGATGGTCGTGCCCCAGCGGTCAACACTAACACTGCCGCGCTTGCGGTTGCCTCTGAGATATATGTTTATCGGGTCGTAAAGGCACATGTGCAGCGCCTCGTACTGCTTGAGCTGACGCTCCGGCCGGCCGTCCGGCTTCAGCAATTCAAGAAAAATTTCCTTTGCGGTCTGCATAAAAAATCACTCCTCAGAATAAAGCAGGCACGATGTGTAGGCTATCGTGCGCGGCCCATAGTTATATTTAAGTCCCGAGCGGACACATATATCGCTGACAAAAAGGCCGAAGGCCTCCATTGAGGAAAGGCGCTTTGACGGATAGCGGCAGGGCTTGCCGGGATAAGTGCATTTTGCGCATACTGTGCATGTCCCCGCCGTGAGCGGCAGGCAGCCCGGGTACAGCATACGCGCCTGACGCGCAAAGCTTGAAAAGCGCTTTTTGTGCACCTCGGCGGCACTCTGCATCCCCGCATAGTCAAACTCGTCGGCAAGCTCGCCGACGGTCTGCACAAGCAGACATCTGTTATACTGTGCAATGCGCCTTTTTGCATAGTCTATGCTGCCGCAGGCGGGCGGGCAGGCCCAGTTCGTGTTCCATTTTCCGCAGCGGCCGGAGGCGCACATTTCGCGCACCTCGTCCAGCGGCGTGAGCGCCCGCATATCGGCAAAGCCTGTATGCGAAAAGCCGTTTTCTCCGGCCAGAGTAAGAATATCCGTCATATGACCTCAGCCTCTTGACAAAGCATGAACTTGCTGATAAAAATTATATCATATTATATTAAGGGGGATTGCCCGTGTCAAGCATTCGGGTGCTGCTCGGCGGCAAAAGTTTTGATATTGAAGCCGAAGCGGGCTCTCCGCTGCTCACGGCGCTGCGAAAAAACGGCTTTACCCTCCCCGCCGCCTGCGGCGGCAGGGGCAAATGCGGCAAGTGCCGCGTCGAGATAAACGGCGTGCAGCGTCTTGCCTGCCGCGCCGCGGTATCCGACGGTGACGAGGTGCATCTCCCCGAGGGCTCCGGCGGCAGGATACTTACGCAGACACCCGACATCGGGTATGCGGGAGGAAAAATGTCCGGCTGCGCCGCCGCAGTCGATCTGGGCACTACGACGGTCGCGGTGAGACTTTACGATCTCGCCACCGGCCGCGAGGAAGCCACGATAAGCGCATGGAACGCGCAGGCAGCCTACGGCGGCGACGTTATAAGCCGCATACAGCACACGACAGACTGCCCCGACGGCCTCGGCGAGCTGTCCTGCATCATACGCGGGCAGACCGAAAATATGATAAGCTCGGCGCTCGGCGGCTGCGGCCGGGATAAAAGCGAGCTGCGGCACACGGTGCTCGCCGGAAACACGGTCATGCAGCATATATTTGCGCGTCTGCCGGTGCAGAGCATAGCACTCGCGCCGTTTACGCCGTACACTCTGTTTGACGGCAGTTCCGGCGATACGCTTCTCGGTGCGCCGCTGTACTTTGCGCCCTGCGTTGCCGGGTACGTCGGCGGCGATATCACCGCCGGGCTTCTGGCCTCCGGCCTGTGCAAAAAGGACGGGAGATACCTGTTTCTCGATATAGGCACGAACGGCGAGATGGCTCTCGGCGGAAAGAGCGGCTTTCGCTGCTGCGCCGTCGCCTCGGGTCCGGCATTCGAGGGTGCCGGTATAAGCTGCGGCATGGCCGCGGTTGACGGCGCGGTGAGCCATGTGCGCTATGACGGCGGATTTCTGTACGATCTCATCGGCAGCGGTTCTCCGCGCGGCCTGTGCGGCTCGGGACTTATAGACCTTATTGCCGTTCTTCTGACGCTCGGCTGCATCGACGAGGGCGGCAGGCTGCTCCCGCCGGAGGAGGCTCCGGAGAAAATGCGCCGGTATCTCAGGCGTGACGAAAACGGCAACGGCATTTTCCGCCTGACGCACGAGGTTTATCTCACCGCGCAGGATGTGCGCAGTCTTCAGCTTGCAAAGGCAGCCGTCGCTGCCGGTATTCACGTACTGCTCGACGCGGATGGCATGAGCCCCGATGAGCTCGACGGCGTGTATCTCGCGGGCGGCTTCGGGAGCTATCTTGATCCCGTGAGCGCCGTGAGGATCGGCATGCTGCCGGACATTTCGGGCGATAAGCTCCGCAACCCCGGGAACACCGCGCTTGCCGGAGCATCCATGGCGGCGCTCGATCCCGAAAGGCTCGGCGAAATGAAAAGCATCGCACAAAGCTGCGATTATATAGAGCTCTCCGGCCGTGCAGACTTTGCCGATGCCTTTGCCGGAAGCATGACATTCTGAAAAATTACTACGGAGGTTATTTTTATGGAGATCCGTTTTCCGCTTATACTTGACGGCGCGACAGGCACGGAGCTGCAGAAGCGCGGCTACGCCGGCGACATGAGCGCCGAGCAGTGGGTGCTTGAAAACCCCGACAGCATTGTAGATATCCAGCGCGGCTATGTCGAGGCAGGAAGCAGCGTTCTGTACTCGCCGAGCTTCGGTGCAAACAGGCGCAAGCTCGAGGAGCACGGCATTTTCAACAAAACCTCAGAGTATAACCGCAGCCTCGCGGCGCTGTCAAAAAAAGCCGCAGACGGCAAGGCATGGGTTGCGGGCGACATCTCCCCCACCGGCATGTTCCTCAGCCCGCTGGGAGAGGCCTCGTTCGAGGAGCTCGTGGATATATACACCGAGCAGGCAGCCGGACTCGAGGAGGCCGGAGTCGATCTGTTCGTTATCGAGACCATGATGACGCTTTCCGATGCGCGGGCAGCGGTGCTTGCCGTGCGCAGCGTGAGCGACAA
Organism: bacterium; assembly: GCA_963613665.1. Classification (GTDB taxonomy): domain Bacteria; phylum Bacillota; class Clostridia; order Oscillospirales; family Oscillospiraceae; genus F23-B02. Next base: position 69,177 of record CAVEAL010000005.1, read on the forward strand.
GCCCATATTCGTGACCTTCACCTGCGACGACACCGGCCGCAGCCTCTCCGGCACGGACGTGACGGCGGCGCTCACCGTTTTGCAGGGTATGGGCATAAGCGCCTTCGGTCTCAATTGCTCGGCAGGACCCGGGCAGATGCTCGTGCAGCTTAAACGTCTGCGCGAATTTGCGCGCGTTCCGCTTATCGCAAAGCCAAACGCCGGTATGCCGGAGATAATTGACGGCAAGACGGTGTACGACTGCCCGCCGGAGGATTTCACGGCCTTCGTGCAGCCCATGCTCGATGCGGGCGTTGCTATATTCGGCGGCTGCTGCGGCACGACGAGCGAACACATAGCGGCACTCAGCGCGGCGCTGAAGGGTGCGGACTTTGCCCGTCCCGCGCCGGAGCATGCGGATATGCTTCCCGCCTCGACCGAAAAAGAGCCCATGTACCTCCCCGCCGATGCAAAGCACGGAAAGGTGCTCTGCGTGACGGATGAGCTTGAGGACGAGCTTGCAGAGGAGCTTGACTCCGATGAGCCCATGGCCGCGATAAAGCTCTCGGGATGGGAGGATGTCGATATCTTCGCCGACTGCCAGTACATGATAAGCAAGCCCCTGTGCATAGTGTGCGACGATGCCTCCGTTCTGGAATCAGCTCTGCGCGTGTATCAGGGACGCGCCCTGTATGAGGGCGGCATCCCCGAGTCGGAGCTGCTGCCTCTGTGCGATAAATACGGACTGATAATCTGATACAACAGCCAAAAGGAGGGGTTTAATGGACAGAAAAAGAGATCTTGAAATTGCGCAGAGCTGCCGCATGAGCCCTGTTGAGGATATTGCAGGAAAGCTCGATATAGGAGCCGATTACCTCGAATGCTACGGCAAATACAAGGCAAAGGTCGATCTGCGTTATCTTGCCGGCACGAAAAAGCCAGACGGCAGGCTCATCCTTGTCACGGCCATAACGCCCACTCCGGCAGGCGAGGGCAAGACGACCACGGCCATCGGCCTTGCAGACGGTCTGCGCAGAATAGGAAAAAATGCGGCCGCGGCACTGCGCGAGCCCTCGCTCGGGCCGGTGTTCGGCATAAAGGGCGGCGCCTGCGGAGGCGGCTATGCGCAGATAGTTCCGATGGAGGACATTAATCTGCACTTCACGGGCGATATACATGCCATAGGCGCTGCAAACAATCTTCTGGCAGCGATGATCGACAACCACATCATGCACGGCAACGCGCTCGGCATAGATCCCGAGAGAATAACATGGCGGCGCTGCGTCGATATGAACGACCGGCAGCTTCGGTACATCCGCGACGGTCTCGGCGGCGGGAAAAACGGCGTGGAGCGCGACGACGGCTTTGATATAACCGTCGCAAGCGAGATAATGGCGATACTTTGCCTCGCGGAGTCTGCCGCCGACTTAAAGGCGCGGCTTGCACGGATAGTCATCGGCTACGATGTGGACGGCAGGCCCGTCACATGCAGGCAGCTCAAGGCTCAGGGTGCGATGGCGGTGCTTTTGAAGGACGCTGTCAAGCCAAATCTCGTCCAGACGCTTGAGGGAACTCCGGCCTTTGTCCACGGCGGTCCGTTTGCGAATATCGCCCACGGCTGCAACTCCGTTCTGGCAACGCGGATGGCGCTCAGAGCCGCAGATTACGCGGTCACGGAGGCGGGCTTCGGAGCCGACCTCGGAGCCGAAAAATTCCTGGATATAAAATGCCGCGCATCCGGTCTGCGCCCGTCGGCGGTCGTTGTGGTAGCAACGGTCAGGGCACTGAAAATGCACGGCGGACTGGACAGGCAGCAGCTCGATAACGAGGATCTCGCAGCGCTCGAGCGCGGTATACCCAACCTGCTGCGCCACGTTTCAAACATAAAGAACGTCTATCATCTACCCTGCGTCGTTGCGCTCAACCGCTTTCCGGGCGATACCGAAGCAGAGCTTGCACTTGTTAAGGAAAAGTGCGCACAGCTTGGCACGGACATCGTCCTCTCGGACGTCTGGGCGCGCGGCGGCGAGGGAGCGGCGGAGCTTGCCGAGGCCGTCACCGCACTCTGCGAGGAGGACAGCTCAGGCTTTAACTTCTGCTATGAGGACTCGCTCGGCATTGAGGAGAAGATAAACGCCGTGGTCAGGAATATCTACGGCGGCTTGGGTGCCGAGCTTCTGCCCGAGGCAAAGCGTCAGGCGCAGGAGCTCACAGCGCTCGGCTTTGACAGGCTGCCGGTGTGCATAGCGAAAACGCAGAGCAGCTTCTCCGACGACCCTAAGAAGCTCGGAGCGCCTGAGGGCTTCACGGTCACCGTGCGGCAGATAAAGGTCAGCGCCGGAGCGGGCTTCACGGTAGCTCTCGCCGGAGATATCATGACCATGCCCGGACTTCCGAGCGTACCGGCCGCCGAGGGCATAGACATTGACGATAACGGAAGGATAAGCGGACTTTTCTGATGGATCTTAGCAGAATTCTCGCCTACACGAAGGCGCTGAGCGAAAACAACGACAGAACGTGGTTTCACGATAACCACAGGCAATACGAGCAGGCGCAGGAGGATTTCCTCATGCTCCTTGACGTCATGAAATTCGTCCTTGCAAAGGACGCGCCGGAGCTCGGCGATCAGCTTCTTTTTGAAAACCCGAAAAATTTCATGTACCGCATACCGCGCGACATGCGCTACAGCAAGAACAAAACGCCCTATAATCCGGCGTTCAGAGCCTACCTGTCGCCGCGCAAAAAGGACTTTCTGCCGCTTTCGTACTATCTGCACATAAGCCACGAAAGATGCATCATCGAAGCGGGCGCGTGGCCGTGGGAGGCAAAGCAGCTGAGCCGTCTGCGCGAGCACATCGCCTATAACTATGAGGAGCTCGACGCGATATGCGCCGAAAACGGCCTTGAGGTATGGGGCGAGCAGCTAAAGCGCACGCCGCGCGGCTATGATGCGGATCATCCCGCAGCCGACTGGCTGAAATATAAGTTCTGGCTCACCGAGCACAGCTTCACGGCAGATGATATAAGCAACCTTGATAACTTCGCCGAGGCCGCGGGAGCGGCAGTGCGCAGATTCGAGCCGTTCAGGCAGTTCCTGATGGCCGCGTTTGACGACAGAATATACGAAAACGAATAATAAAACGAGCACCCAAAAGGGTGCTCGTTTTATTATGTAAACCTATATCATAAACACATCGCCGTAGGGATAGGGACTGCCGGACTTTTCGAGCGTCCAGTGCTCAAAGGCGGTCTTATCGCGCACGACCATGCCCGAAAGGCGCGATATGCCGAGCGTCCTGAGCTCGGGACACATCGGCGTTGTGGGGCCTATAATGATTGTCTTTGCGTTTTTCGACAGCTCCAGCAGGCGCGGCAGAGTCTTGTTTATGGCGGCGCTCGCCGTCATTATGACGATGTCGCAGGCCGGCAGAAGGTATTCGCAGGCCGAGTCGGGATAATCGCCGGACTTGGGGCTGCGCTCGATTATGTAAACCTCGCTCGCACCATTCAGAGCCTCTGGCTGTAAGCTCATGTGCCCGATGAGGGCGATTTTTTTGCCCACGGTCTCCATGCCCTTGGTGCAGCTTCTGTCGTAATCGCAGAGTGCGCCAAGCTCCTTCAGGCGTTCGGACGTATTGTAAAACGCGTTTATGACCGCCATGGCCTCGGAGGCCTCGAGCAGGTTCCACGAGCGCACCGCACCGGCGGCCTCACGCGCCGTAAGTCCCTCAAGCGTGGGGAGCATGCGGTCACGGCTTTGCAGAGTATCGTGCAGCGCGATACCGTACCGGCCATCGCTGAGCTCCGCTGCTATCCATGACATGCCGTGAATTATACGTTTGACGTATAGGTCAGTCAAAATTCCGCTTATTAAAATATCGTAATAATCCATAATTTATCCTCCGACAGCATTATATCACCGCTTGCGCCGATATATCAAGTGATGATATAATCTCAGATATAATGGAGGTATTGCCGATGATATTTGACACTCACGCGCATTATGACAGCGGCGCATTCAACGCCGACCGCTTTGAGCTGCTCGCGTCCATGCCCGGAAAAAACGTCGGGCTCATCGTTGACCCAGGCTGCGATCTCGAAAGCAGCCGCGATGCGATAGCCATTGCCGAGCGCTGCAGCTTTGTCTACGCCGCCGTCGGCTGGCATCCGGAGGATATGGACAAGCTCTCAGAGGACGCTTTTGCGGAGCTTGAAAGACTCACGGAGCACCCCAGGTGCGTCGCCGTCGGGGAGATCGGACTTGACTATTACTGGGACTCAGAGCACAAGGATGAGCAGAAGGCGCTGTTTATCCGCCAGATCGAGCTTGCACTCAGGATAAACAAGCCCGTCATCGTCCACGACCGCGAGGCTCACGGCGACTGCTTTGACATAGTCTGCCGCTACCCCGAGCTGTGCGGCGTATTCCACTGCTACTCCGGCAGCGCGGAGATGGCCGCAGAGCTTCTGAAACGCGGCTGGTACCTCGGCTTTGACGGGCCGATAACATATAAAAACGCACGCAAATCCATAGAGGTGCTCGAAATGTGCCCGCTTGAGCGCATCGTCATCGAGACCGACAGTCCGTATCTCACACCCGTTCCGAACAGAGGCAAGCGCAACGATTCCTCAAACCTCAGATACGTCATCGAGAAGATAGCCGAGATAAAGGGTCTTGACCCGCAGACTGTCGAGCGCGCAACATTCGAAAACGGCAAAAAACTTTACGGAATGGAGGATGCGTAATGTACGCACCGGAGATCATACTCGGCGGAGCGCCTAACGCCCGCGACCTCGGCGGCATCGAGACGCTCGACGGCAGGACGCTCAGGCGCGGCCGCCTCATCCGCAGCGGCATGCTCTCGCGCCTTGACGATAAGGACATCGCCTATCTCAAAAGCGCCGGTCTGCGCACGGTCGTTGACTTCCGCACGGCCGCAGAGCGCATCCAGAAGCCGGACCGTCTGCCCGAGGGCACGGAGTACATAGTCTGCCCCATGCTTGAGGACAAGACAGACGGCATAACGCGCGACAAGCCCGAGACCGAGGACGAGGAGGCGCAGCGCACGGTCAAAATGGCGCAGCGGCTCATGGCGCGGGACCCGGACGGCGCGGCGCAGATGCGCTCGCTGTATCCTCTGCTGGTGACACTCGAGCACTCGGTGCTGCACTACCGGCAATTTTTCGAGATACTCCTTCACCATGAGGATGGCGCGCTTTTGTACCACTGCACGCTGGGCAAGGACCGCGTCGGAACGGCAACGGCACTCATACTCTCGGCGCTGAATGTCCCGCGTGAGACGATATATTCGGACTATCTCATAACACGCGTGCGCTGCGCACCCGGTACGGAGCGGCTCGTTGAAAACTGTGCGCGCTATACCGGCGACACCGCGACTTTGGAGTTTATCCGTGCGATAGATACCGCCAGAGAGGATTTTCTCGGCGCGGCCTTCGAGGCCATAGATGAAAGCTGCGGCAGCATGGATAACTTCCTGCGCGATCGGATGGGACTCGACAGCAAAAAGCTCAGCCGCCTGCGCGAGCTGTATCTGAACTGAAAAAAGCACCCGCGAGGGTGCTTGAAACCGTCAAAGGACCGGCCTTCGGGCCGGTTCTTTTTCTGCATTTTACGGGCTGTTTTCAATTGCAGGTGATATTCCGCTCCCCGGCGGTCTGAGCTGTTTCACCACCGTTACAGCGGCTGCTTTTTCATCTGCGCCCATTTGCGCGGGTATTTCGGGTGCGTGGGCTTTATTTTTTCGATGACGACGGCAGCGTGAGTTATATCCGTTCCGGGGATGGTGTAGCGCACGGTGTCTTTGAGCTGAGCGCCGAGCAGCTGCATGGCCTTTTCCGCCTCCGCGACCTCCTGATCGCAGTCGGGACCCTTCATGGCGATAAACGTCCCCCCTGTGCGCAGATACGGCAGGCACAGCTCACAGAGCGTGCCGAGACGCGCAACGGCACGCGAAACGGCGATATCATAGGCCGCGCGGCGCTCCTCCGGCAGCTCCTCTGCGCGGGCGTGGATGCATTCAAGTCCAGTGAGCGCGAGCTTATCGCGCAGCTCCGCGAGAAAATCAATGCGCTTATTGAGACTGTCGAGCAGCGTTATGTCCATATCCGGCTGCACTATCTTGAGCACCATGCCCGGAAAGCCCGCGCCCGTTCCGACATCAACTACCCTTTTGCCGGAAAAATCACAGACCGTGAGCAGCGCCGCGCAGTCGAGAAAATGCAGCCGTGCAACGTCCTCCTGCCCGCTTATGGCGGTAAGGTTCATGACTCGGTTGCGCTCCTCGAGATATTCGTAATATGTCTTCAGCCTGCCGACGGCATCCGCATCGGGTGCGATGCCGAGCTGCGCAAAGCCCTCGTTCAATATCTTATCCATGTGTTCTCCAATGAAAAAATGAGTCGGGTTTTTGCCCAACTCATTTTAGCATAATTCATTTCCTTTAGCAATCACATAAAGAAATTGTGGTCGGCTATCTGACACAGCCATGTCGTTTCGATCATGCCGCTGCCCCAGTACCGTCCGGTCTGGAAAAACAGCGCGTCACCGACGGTGTTGTAGCCCTCGTACACGAGCTTTGCGCAGACAACGCTTATCTCATACGGCTCGCCGTAGATAGCGCCGCTTGATACAACGCTGAACTGCCCGGCCTGGAAGATAACATCCTTGACGGTCTCGCCGAATCTCGCGTCTCCGGCACGGTTGAGGATAACGTTTCCGACACCGATCTGGCCCGCCACGGGCTGATTGCCGGACTCCCATGTGATGATCCTGCTCATCCAGTAGATATCATCCTCGCTGTAATACTCGTCTCCGCATTGGAGGATCTGTTCGTCTGCCGTGCCGAAATTGATCGAGCCTAACTCCTCATCCTGCGTAAGCTCCAGCGTGAATATCTTAGCCAGTGCATCCGTAGGGATTATGAAGCAGCCGTCAATCTCCATATAGCCGTCGGGAAGATAGAGGTATCTGCCGTTTGCACACAGGTAGTAGTCCTCAAAGCCGGCCTCGATAGTTATGCCGGCGACCTCGACGGTCAGCTTATTTATCTCTTTGTCATAGTTAACATCGGCGTCGTAGCCGAGGACTGCGCAGGCGGCCTCAAGCGAAACATAGGTGTTGTCGCCTATTATGTAGCCGCGGCAGGAAAGCAGTCCGTCAACGTATACCGGTGTCTCGGTATAGCTGACGCCATTGTCAGTTTCCTCGGCCAGCGCGGAGCCGCAGAGGAAAACGCACAGCAGACAGATAACGAACACGAGTGCAAGACTGTTCTTTTTCAGTTTACTCATATAACGCTCCTGTCATAAAAAATATATTCGGCAAAACACCGAACAGCGCCCGTATAACTCTCGGGCATATTTATTATAACGGAACTTTCGGGAATGAGTAAATAGTTATTTTGCACAAATGAGACTGTGTCGAATTGTGCATATTTCACATAAGTGGTTCAAAAACCGCAAGATTTAGGGGCTTTTAGGGCTTGAAACACAGCATTTTGTGCCTTAGTCAGCTTGCACAAAAGCCGAATTTCGACAACAAATTCTTAAAAAAACGTAAAAATTATTACAAATGTTAATCACGTGTATAACGTTATGTAAATCAATTGCGTTATACAAAAATATTATGTAAACTAAATCAGCGTTTTTATATGCAGTTTTTAAGCGCCTTTGAGAGCTGATCGGGACAGGATGTGTTCTTATATCCGCACCTTATACCCTCAAGTCTCTCCGCCGCATCCTCGGCCTTCATCCCCACCAGAAGCCGCGAAATACCTTGCAAATTGCCGTCGCATCCGCCCCTGACCTCCACTTTTTCTATGTATCCGTCTTCTATATCTATCTCGAAAAGCTGCGAGCAAACGCCCTTCGGACGGTAAGTAATATGCATAATTTCACCCCGTATTTTGAATATTGTCGGTTTACATAATTCAGTATACCGCTGCACATAGATCATACCACAGCACAGCCTATAAGTACAGCATATTTTGAGATGCAGGGCAATAGAATTATCCGAGGGAGGGCTTGGTATGCTGAAAAAACTCAAAGTGATCCTTGTGGGCGGACTTGCCCTGTGCTGCCTGTATCTGTTTGCCGTGTATCTGAGAACGGACAGCGGCGGGAGTGTAAAAAATACGGTGTCCGTAACGGATGCCGTGCAGCAGAGCGCCGCTCCCTCCTCCGCTCCCGCGGATACGCCGGAGCCGGTGTCGAGCGCAGCGCCGGTGCCGACGATAATACCGACGACGATATCCGGCGGACTGTCGGTAAAAAACGGCTCGGGCTACGATATCGACATAAACGCCATACTCGCCGAGGGCTGCTCGCTGCGTCTTGAGGTGGGACAGCCGCAGATACTTATCATCCATACCCACTCGAGCGAGGCCTACTCCCCTGCCGGACTCGACAAGTATGATGATCTCGGCACGAACCGCACGCTCGACCGGAACCTGAACGTTATCCGCGTCGGCACCGAGCTTGCGCAGATATTCGAAGACTGCGGCCTGAACGTCATCCACGACACGCAGGTGTTCGACTATCCGAGCTATACCGGCTCATATAACCGCAGCTGCGAGGCGACGGAAAAGTATCTCGCCGACTATCCGAGCATAAGGATCGTCATCGACCTGCACCGCGATGCGCTGTGCTCGGACACGGTGACGTACAAGACCACGGCTACCGAGCAGGGCGTATGCGCAAGTCAGGTCATGCTGTTTGTCGGCAGCAACGCAAGCGGTCTTGAGCACCCGAACTGGCGGCAGAACCTGAGCCTTGCGGTGTATCTGCAAAACGCGGTGTGCAGTGCATATCCCAGCCTCATGCGGCCGATAACGCTCAGTCAGTACCGGTACAATCAGCAGCTCACGCCAGGCTCGATGATCCTCGAGGTCGGCAGCAACGGCAACACACTTCAGGAAGCGCTGGCAGCCATACGTCTGTTCGGCAAGGCCGCAGGTCCCGCGCTGGCCGCGCTTGTCGGCTAAGCCCTTATTTATTAATGTATAACTCCTTGTGAAATTTCTAAAAACATCCGCGCAGGTGTTGCGTATACCACAGTTATACAGTTTGTCTCCTATTATAATAAGTACAGAAAGACGGAACACGTCGTTCAGTTTAAAGTAAAGTGTAAAGTGTATTTATTTCAGGAGGTAAAATATTATGGCAAAATGGGTATGCCCCGTATGCGGCTATGTTCACGAAGGCGACACTCCCCCCGAGAAGTGCCCGATCTGCAACGTTCCCGGCAGTAAGTTCACCATGCAGTCCGAGGAAAAGACCTGGGCGGCAGAGCATGTGGTCGGCGTCGGCAAGACCTTCGGCGCAGACGTTCCAGAAAATGTCCGCGAGGAGATCATCAGCGGACTGCGCGCAAACTTCGAGGGCGAGTGCTCCGAGGTCGGCATGTACCTTGCGATGGCGCGTGTTGCCCACCGCGAAGGTTATCCCGAGATCGGCCTTTACTGGGAGAAGGCAGCTTACGAGGAGGCCGAGCACGCGGCAAAGTTTGCAGAGCTCCTCGGCGAGGTGATCACCGATTCCACCAAGAAGAACCTCGAGATGCGCGTTGACGCGGAAAACGGCGCAACCGCCGGCAAGTTTGAGCTTGCAAAGCTTGCAAAGCAGTATAACCTCGACGCCATCCACGACACAGTCCACGAGATGGCCCGCGACGAAGCCCGCCACGGCAAGGCCTTCGAGGGTCTGCTTAAGAGATATTTCAAATAAGAAGCAAAATTTTAAGGGGAAGCCGACCGGCTTCCCCTTTGTTGTTTATGCTTTTGCGGGAATGGTGTATACAAAAGTCTCGTGCTCTCCCTTAGAGTTTAGAACATCAACGCTCAAGTCAAATCCGTCGGTCAGGTTTTCAGGATCAACTGCAACAACACCAAACGCACGGATAGTGACTGTTTTACCTGCGTTCAAGAGAAAGTTCGCAGTATCGCTCATTCTATATTCACTTACTATAACAGAATAGGCAAGCGAAAAATAGTCCAATCCATCTCTATCGTTTAGATCAAACCCATTGACCGGGTAGGATTCTCCACTATACGTTACTGCAAAGTTAGTATCCCAATCTGGAAAAGGGCCGGCAAAATTGATGTACCTTCCGCGGTCTTTACTCGTAAGCGTGAAAGTTAGAGATACCAAGCAATGTCCGAGACCTGCAACGAATACTTCGTTAGCGTCATCAGTCGGTACTAAATAATTTTCACTCATAAAAGTATTATCCAAGTAGTATGCAAATTGGGCATTTTCCAAAGTGAACTCTGCCAAATCGGTGGACGCAGTCTTACCTACGTCCAGCTTTTCTTCCTCCAACTTTTCTTTTTCTGTCTCGCCGCAGGCGCACAGCGTCAACAGCATAATCAATGACAAAACAAGCGCTAATATTCTCTTCATTTTCCTACCGCTTTCTTTAATATAACTGTTTTTTCAATCACAGGTTTCTCTTCAACGCCTACTATGACATAACCTTTTTCTTTGGCACGAGCTGCAAAGGCTGAGCCGGTTTTCAAATAGCTCTGATTCTTTGGCAGTGGTGCGCCGGTTTTTTCCTCGTACTCTTTTGCTGTCAAACAAAAGTCAACGCCTTGATCAAAGAAATAATCAAGACTGTCATATTTTGGCCTTTTCCCATCGTCTCTCCTCTTTTTCATTATAATTTTATAGTGTCATAAACACTATAAAATTATAATATACACAAACTACTTCTGTCAAGTTAAACTACAAATATAAACGAGGTGTGCTTATGGCAGAAGAAATCAAAATCACAAAGAAATCAGCCCGTAAGGGAGATGACGGCTACAAGGTCGTATCCGTGCGCATGAAGGACGAGACCGTTGAAAAATTGGATGTCCTTTCGGCAAAAACAAACCGCTCACGCAACGAACTTATAAACATTCTGATCGAATCGGCTATCAATATCGTAAAAATCGAAGAATGAGCGACAGCTATTCAATGACAAAAGGGCGGAAAACTCCTCCCTTTCTTTTTTTATGCGTATCATTAAAATGCACTCCAAAAGTCAGAAGCTTTTGGAGTGCATATCACATTGCAAGCCGTTTTCAATTTTCAATTTAATGTATCTGCATTGAGAGCAAAGAGCCTCTCGACGGCCGTTTTCAGCGCGGTGTGCTCCGGAGCGGCGAGCTCGGGGTCGGAAAAAAGCAGTTCCTGCGCCGCCTGCTGGGCGGTTTGCAGGACGTTCATGTCAGAGCACAGGTCTGCAACGTGCATGGCCGGAAGTCCGTGCTGGCGCGAGCCGAAGAAATCGCCCGGTCCGCGCAGTCTGAGGTCCTCCTCCGATATCTTGAAGCCGTCGTTTGTCTTGGTCATGATCTTCAGCCGCGCCTGCGTCGCCTCGTTATCGCTGTCGGACACGAGCACGCAGTAGCTCTTGTGCCGGCCTCGTCCGACGCGGCCTCGCAGCTGGTGCAGCTGGCTCAGGCCGAAACGGTCGGCGTTTTCTATTATCATGAGCGCCGCGTTCGGAACGTCAACGCCGACCTCGATGACCGTGGTCGAGACGAGAATATCAATATCTCCCGCGACGAAGCCTGCCATAATGTCGTTTTTGTCCCTGGCCTTGAGCTTGCCGTGGACGCAGGCGACCTTCAGATCAGGGAATATCCTTTGCAGCTCGGCGGCATGCTCCTGCGCAGAGCGCACATTCGGCGGAAGCTCCTCGCTTTCCTCGATCATCGGGCAGACGACGAACACCTGCCGTCCCTCGGAAACGAGCCTGCGGATAAAGCCGTTCAGGCGCGTGCGGTAGCTCTCCGTTACGGCAAAGGTATCGACCTTCTGCCTGCCGGGCGGCATTTCGTCGATGACGGAAATGTCAAGGTCGCCGTAAATGATGAGTGCCAGCGTGCGAGGTATCGGCGTTGCGGACATGACGAGCACATGCGGCCGCTCTCCCTTGGATATGAGGCTCGAGCGCTGGTTCACGCCGAAGCGGTGCTGCTCGTCGGTTATGACAAGGGCAAGGTCAGAATACTCGACATCCTCGGAAAACAGAGCATGAGTGCCGATGATGAGGTCGAGCGCACCGGCGGCAAGCTCTGCCTTGACCTCTCGTTTTTGCTTTGCGGTCATCGAGCCCGTGAGCAGGCCGATGCGCAGCCCGAAGGGCGCAAGGAAGGAGTTTAACGTTTCAAAATGCTGCCGCGCAAGTATCTCCGTGGGTGCCATGAAGGCGGAGGCATAGCCGTTTTTCCATGTGTACCACACGAGCGCCGCCGCGACGAGCGTTTTGCCGCTGCCGACATCGCCCTGAACGAGCCTGTTCATCGCCCTGCCCGAGCGCATATCGCGCACGGCATCGGAAACGGCGCGCCTCTGCGCACCCGTCGGCTCGAACGGCAAACTTTCGAAGAACTCGTCAAAATTTTCCTCGCGCAGCGCTATGCCGCTCTGCTTTGAGTGGCTGCCCTTCATTTTGCCCAGGGCGCAGTCCAGCAGGAAAAGCTCCTCAAAAACGAGCCTTCGCCGCGCAAGCTCGAGATCCTCGAAGCTCGCGGGAAAGTGGATATTCTCGTAAGCGTAGCCCGTCTGCGCAAGGCGGTATTTCTCGCGCAGGCTCTCCGGCAGCACCTCGGGCAGCTCAGATGAGCAGGCATCCAGCGCCTGCCGGACGGCGGTCATTATCAGCTTCTGCGAAAGCCCGGTTGTCAGCCTGTAGATCGGAACGATGCGCCCCGTGACGCCGCCGATCGTGCCCTGGCGCTCCACAACGGGATTTGTCATTGTCCTCCGGCCGCCTACACCGACTATCCTGCCGTAGATATTCAGGCAGTCGCCGCGGTGGATGCTGTTTTTGATATAAGGCTGATTGAAAAACGTTATGTCAACCGAGCCGCTCTCGTCCACTACGCGGAACTTAACAAGCTCAAGTCCCCTTTTTATCCTGACGAGGTGCGCGTCCTCGGCGGCGAGGGCGTTTATGCACACCGTTTCGCCGTCGCAGGTGAGTGCGATGGGCTTAAAGCTGCTGCGGTCCTCATATTTGCGGGGAAAATACGAAACAAGGTCACGGACGGTAAAGACGCCGAGCTTGTTAAGCAGCTGCGCCTTTTTCTCGCCTATGCCCTTGCAGTATCGTATATCGGTTTCAAGATAGTTCATTTTTGAAGTTTGAATCTCCATAAAGCTTCACGGTCGGCAGGCTCGGCATAGGATATTCCCACGCGCGGAAGCTGTATTATGTCAACCTTCGAGCCGTCGTCCTCAATGCGCAGGCCGCCGCAGGAGAGAATATCAAGGCCGTTGAAGCTGCGGTCAACACCGAGCTCCTTTGTGAGCTTACCCGGTCCTTCAAAGCCCTTACAGCAGCGGATGAGCACCGCCTGCGGCTCGTCCTCCCTGCCGGACACGATATTTAGCATCTCATGCATTCCGTAGCAGAGGTAAACGTATATCGTACCGCCGTCGCGCCAGAGCACCCCGGTGCGCTTTGTTTTGCCCTTATGGGCGTGACAGGCGGTATCCTCCGTGCCGCGGTAGGCCTCCGTTTCAGTTATTCTCAGGCGCTTTTCGCTGCCGTCGGGAAAGCGCCGCACGATGAGCTTACCCACGAGCGCGGGCGCAAGCGTCAATGCGTCGGCGCGGAAAAATTCGCGGCCGGTCATGTCACTCCACCATTTTGAGCGTATAGTCCGTACGGTTTGTGAGCGTGAACACCTCGAGCAGTCCGGTAGTGCACAGTATCTCGTTATCCTTGGTTATCATTATCATCTCGAAGCCGCCGTTATTGCGCCAGTATTCAAGCGCGGCGCTCTCGCCGAGGACGAACATCGCCGTGGACAGGCAGTCGGCCAGCGTTCCGTCAGAGCAGACGATAGTGACGGACACGAGGTCGTTATCGGCAGGCTTGCCGGTGCTCGGGTCTATCAGATGGTGATACTTCACACCGTCGGAGCCGGTGAAATAGCGCTGATAGCTGCCGCTGGTTATAATGGCCGTCTCGCCGACGGAGAGAGTTCCGACATAGCTGCCCGTGTCGTTCGGGTCCTCGACGGCGACCGTCCAATTTGAGCCGTCGGGCTTCGTACCGAGAGTCTGCACGTTTCCGCCGAGTGAAACTATGCCGCTCGTCACGCCGCTTTTGCGCATGGCGTCGATCGCGTATTTGGACGCACAGCCCTTTGCGACCGCACCGAAGCTTATCTGCGTTCCCGAGGGCATGCGCACGGAGTAGTTTGCCTCACCCTCGAAGTTCGTGATCTCGGTCTTGCCGAAGCCGAGATTCTTGCGCAGCTGCTTTATCTCGTCGTCAGAGGGAATGCGGCCGGTCTCGTCATTGAACTCGCCCCAAGCCTCGTACAGCGGGTACACCGACAGGTCGAGCGCACCGCCCGAGAGATTGTAAACGCTCAGTGCAGTCGAGAGCATTTCGTTTACCTGCGGCGTGACGATAACGTCCTTGCCCTCGGCGCTGTTTATCTGCGCCGTGTAGCTGCCCTCGTTATCCGGATCGAGCATATCGTCCATTGCGTTTATAACACCGACGGCGGCGCTTATACCGTCGTTTGCGTACTTTCCGTAGGCGGTCAGCGTCATGACCGTATCCATTGCGAACATCTGCTTCTGCACGGGTTCGTTGCCGGAGCACGCGCACAGCGGAAGTACCATTGCCGCACACAGCAGCAGCGCGATAATTTTTTCAGCCAGCTTCATATCTTATCCTCGGAGTAAAATTTATTTTTATATTAATTCAGTATAACATATAAAAAAGCAATTGAAAACCGAAATTTTGCGGCTTCCAAGGCTGCACAGGCACTATAACTGTTTGTTGAATACGGAAACAAACACAATATATTGTAAGCTTCGCCTGAATGTTCAATTTACAGAACGTTTACGACTCCGTGCGCCGTATTACGACGGCCTATGTTGACATAACGCGACTTCTATGTTACAATTTGATTACACATTGAAATATTTCACGGAGAGTTCAAAGATGAAAAAACGACTTATCAGTACGGTGCTGGCAGTGATAATGTGCGTTTCGCTGCTTGCCATACCCGCCGACGCATCCGGCATAAGCGGAGCACGCACAACGAGCGCCCTCAATCTCAGAAGCGGCGCGGGCACAGGCAAATCAATAATAATGACCATGCCGGCCGGTGCGGAGGTCATAGTCGGCATGACCCAGAACGGCTGGTGCAAGGTCGTTTATAACGACACCGTGGGCTACGCCTCGGCAGACTATCTCAAGACGGTCAGCAAGGTCAGCGGCAATTTCGGAACCGGCACGATATCCGGCGACGACGTGCGCATGAGAAGCGGAGCCGGCACAGGCAGCTCCGTCATCGGCACCTACGATAAGGGCACAAAAATGTCCGTTATCGGAGCCGCCGGCAACTGGTATCAGGTAAGCTGCAACGGCAAGACCGGCTATGTGAGCGCCGATTACATGAAGCTCACGGTCGGAAACACCGGTTCCTCGTCCTCGTCCACACCCGCCCCGACCTCATCGGCAGACACTACGGCGTCGGGCGGCTTCAAGGCAAGCGTCATAGGAACGAGCGTAAGGCTCAGGAGCCAGCCGAATACAAGCTCCGACACGCTCGGCTATTACTCCAACGGCGTCATTCTGACGGCAACGGGCTCGGTCGCCGACTGGTACAAGGTCTCCTACAACGGCAAGACCGGCTACATGGCGGCAAAGTATGTCCGCATAACGCCGGACACCGCCTATTCTGCGGCGAAAAGCGGCAGCGTCACCGGCAGCGGCGTACGCCTGAGGATGGGGCCGAGCACCGACTTTGCATCCATAGGCACGCTCAACAAGGGTGCAAGCGTCAAGATAAGCGGTGAGACCGGCTCATGGTACGAGGTCAGCTGCAACGGCGAGTACGGCTACATGAGCAAGGACTACATAAAGGTCGTGAGCACCGCATCGACCCAGACGGTCGAAAAGATGGACAACATCGGCATAGTCACCGGCAACGGTGTGCGCATGAGAAGCGGAGCCGGCACGAGCTACTCCGTCATCGGCTATTACAACAAGGGCATTCAGGTCCAGGTGACCGGCAAGACCGGCTCGTGGTATGCGGTGAGCTATAACGGTCTGAGCGGCTACATGAGCAGCGACTATGTAAAGCTCAGCACAGGCAGCGCAGTCGCCGATCAGATAGTCGCAGCCGCAAAGCAGTATCTCGGAACGCCTTACGTCTACGGCGGCTCGTCCCCCCGCGGCTTTGACTGCTCGGGCTTCATGTACTATCTCTACGGTCAGTACGGCTACAAGCTCTGGCGCGGCGCGACCGGCCAGTGGAACAACAACGGCACGAAGGTTGACAAGAGCGATCTTCAGCCCGGAGACCTCGTGTTCTTCTCCGACAGCGTCGATCCCATCGGACACGTCGGCATGTACATCGGAAACGGCCAATTTATTCACGCCTCCTCCGGCAAGGGCTGCGTTGTGATAACGGATCTCAGCTCCAGCTATTACACCAATCACTACACCGGCGCAAAGCGCATCATTCAGTAGAACATAAAAAAGCATTAAAATGCCCCGCAGTCGTAAAAACTGCGGGGCTGTGTATTTTGTGGGCGGGTCTTCCTACCCTTCCCGTCTCAACGAGACTATGTAATGATAGCATATTTCACGAACACATTAAATACACATTTACAACAAATAAATTCATTTCCATTTGTGGTTAATTCACAAATAAATAAAAAATTTTTACACATTTGACATATGCAAGCCCCCGATCTTCAGGACTGCCTGAAAATCGGGGGCTTATGATTTTTTTACAATGCCACGGGGACCTTCAATATGAACTTGTTGCAGTAGCGCGAGAGCATTGCCGCGATCTGCGCACGGGTCGCCGTTCCCTGCGGCGTGAGCGTTGTCGATGTCGTGCCGCTTATAACGCCCGAGCCGATGCCCCACTGGAAGGCCTGCGTCATGCCCTTGGATATCTTCAGAACGTCGGAGTAGCCGAGGATATTCGCCGTATCGTACTGCGAAACATCGTCGCCTGCGTAGTTCTTCGAGTATCGGAAGAGCATGGTGACAAGCTGCTCGCGGGTGATCTGTCCGTTGGTGCCGAACTGCGTTTCCGAGTAGCCGTATATTATGCCGTTTGCGACGCCCCAGCGCACCGCCTCATAGCAGAAGCTGCCGCTCTGAACGTCGGTGAACTGACATCCGCTGCCGGGAACCACGGGAGAGCCGGAAAGACGCCAAAGCGTTGTTATAAACTGCGATCTCTTGGTCGGGCTCGTCGGTGAGAACGTCGTGTCCGTCGTGCCGTACATAAGCCCCATCGTATACACAAAGCGGATGTTGTCATAGCACCAGTCGCTGAGCTTTACGTCTGTAAAACGGTTTACATAACTGTTATAGCCGCTGTTGCTCTGCTTTGCAAACAGCGCCGTTATCGTATGATCCTCGCCGATGCTTATAAACTGATATGCGCTCTTTTCATTGAGCGTTACGCTCTTGCCGTCAACGAGGACATTTTTGATATAATAGCCGGAGGATGCCTCGACCGTGAAGGTCAGCGCCTCGCCGCGCGCGGCGTTCATCGTCTTGGGGCTTATCGTGCCGCCCTCGGTCTGGATCACGTTTATCGTAAACTCGTAAGTAAGATCACCGTCGTCATAGCTGTCGTCGCCGGGATAGGGGTCTACTCTCTCGCCTATTGCCCAGCTTGCGGTGAACGTGGTGGCCGTCGTGACCTCCACCTTGCTCCCCGCGGCGTAGAGCTCATCGTTTGCCAGCCAGCCGCGCAGATGGTATCCCTTGTAGTAGATAAACGGCAGGCTGACCGTTCCGCTCTTATCCTCGAGAACGCCGACCATGCGGCTGCCCTTGTTGGGGTCGAGCGTCGCGTTGCCGATCTTTATCGTGCCGTAGTCGTAGATCTCAGCGCCGCCGGTCGTTCTGATGCGTGCATTTTTCTCGACGTTGAGTGTTGCGCGCTCCTGTATCGTCAGCTTGCTGCCGCCGGGGATCTTGTGCGGATTTCCGGACTCGAGCGCCGCATTAACGATAAATTCGCCGCTGTAGAAGGTAAGGTCATAGGCCGTCGGATCGTCGGTCTTGACTGTCTGTATCGTGAGGCTCTCCTTGGAATAGAATGCGCTGTTGCACGAATCGTCCGCCTTCGAGTGCGAATAGATGAACTTATCGCCGTTCAGGTTTATCAGGCCGCCGCTTTTTATGATGAAGGTGCCGAGGAGGCGGTTCATGCTGTTGACGGAGACGTTTGACATTATGATCAGCGAGAAATTTGCCGTGTTGAGCGTAACATCGTCGTCGATGCTGATATCCTCGTTGGTTTTGAGCTGTGCGTTTATCAGAAGCGTGACTTCGCCGCCGCCGGAGGCCGCGTTCGCGTCCTTAAGAGCCGTGAGGACGGAGAAATATTTCTTGTCGTTGAACACGGCCTGATACTGCTTGTAGTCCTTATCGCCCTTGGTGTCTGACGCGGAGATGAGCACCGGGAAGCCGGTAACGCCCTGGAGGTAGTATTCCTCCGAGTCGCCGATGCTCCAGTAGCAGTAGTTCGTCTCCGGATGTGCGTCAACGTACAGCTTGAGGGCGCTCGAGGCGTTTTTCGTGCGTGTGCCCTCAACGGTAACATAGTCGGCAAGGATGCACACGGCGCCGGTGCCGTTAAAGCTCTGCACCGTGGGATAGGCAACGCTGTAATCGCCGTCGGTGGGATAGCCCTGCTGGCAGGAACCGTAGAGGAAGTAGCAGTATTTTAACTGCGTGCCGACGGGCGCACCGGCTATCGCGCCGTAGGTGGAGGCGCCGTTTACCGCGCCGTAGCTCGTGCAGTTGATAACGGTGCCCATGTTGCCGCCGCCGATGATGCCGCCGGAGTTTGACGCGCCCGCGACCGAACAGCTCGTCCAGCAGTTTGCGATCGTGCCGAAGTTGAAGTCTGCGCAGATGGCGGCGGTATTTTTGCCCTTGGACGTGACAGCGCCGCTTATGCCGAGGTTCTTTACGACGGCATTGGTGCCGGTTACATGGCCGAAGAAGCCCTGATCGTCGGCATTGCTGCTGATATACAGGTATTTGAGCGTGTAGCCCTGGCCGTCGAATATGCCCTTGAAGGGCTCGCTTGACGTGCCCACGGGAGTCCACGAGGAGCCGCTCGCAGCGGAATACTGGACGGACATGTCGATATCATGCGTCATGAAGAATATGATATCGGAGGTCCTGTAGCCTTCGTTTACATACTTTCTGAACGCGACGAGATCCTCCAGGTTGCTTATGCTGTAGCATCCGCCCTTCACGCCGTCGGAGCGTGTGCTGTACAGCCCGCGCATTGTGTTTGTCGCCTCATAGTCGCCGCAGTAGCCGTCGTCGCCGCCGGTGCCGCTCTGCTTGGGATTGACGAGCACCGGGAAATAGCCGTTTGCGCCGGGTATCTCGTTTACGGACGAGGCGGTGTGCCATGAGCAGTACAGCTCGTTATTCTGCATATACACCCACGCGTTGAGCACCTCGAGCAGATCGTCTCCGGTGTAGCTGTCAACGGTGACGGCCTTTTGCAGGGTGCACTTCTGAGTACCGTCGGTATCGTACTTGAAGTACATGCAGTTATTAAAGACGCTTTTGCTGTCGGTCTTGTTATAGAAGGCATCTATAAGCCCATAGAGATAGTAGCAGTTATTGAATGTCGAGCCGTTCGATCTTCCGACGAAGCCGGACTTCTCGCCCTCGTCGCTGGTGGTGTAAAGCGGGCCGTATGCGCCGCAGTTTGAGATCGTCGAATCATGCGCGTAGCCGACGATGCCGCCGACCTCCGTGGAGGCCTGGATTATGACCGACGACCAGCAGTTTTCGATGGTGCATTCGTTTGCACGGCCTACGATGCCGCCGACCTCATCGTCGCCGAGTATCTCGCCGGCAACGCCGAGGTTTCTTATCGTGCTGCCCCAGCACTGGCCGAACAGGCCCGCCATGTCGATGAAATCGGAAACTATGTAGAGGCCCGTTACCGTGTAGCCGCAGCCGTCGAAGTTGCCGCGGAAGTAGGTGATGGTGGATATGCCCTGATGGTTGTTGAGCGTGGTTCCGATAGGCACCCAGCCTGCGCCCTCGGTGTCGATGCCCTGAGTGCTTATATTTATGTTGTCGGTCAGGTAGAAGTTTGCGCCCTTTGTCGCGTAGCCCTCCTGAACGTATTTTGAAAGCAGTCCCATCTCGTCGGCGGTGGATATGCTGTAGTTTCCTCCGGAGATGACATTGGCCTTGCTGTTATAAAGCTCGGTCATGGTGGCGGTGCACTTATAGGTGACGTTATACGGATTATCGCTGCGCTCGGTCTCCTCCGTTGTTTCGCTTATATACTCAAGAGTCGAGGAGTCGTTAAAATATATGTGCGCCGGAAAGCTGCCGCGCAGGCGCGCGACGCTGTCGGCCGATGTGTCCTGCTTCCAATGGCGCATATTCTGCCCGCTGCCGAGGGTATCGACCCAGTAGTTGAGGGCGTTGAGCACCTTGAGCGTTTTCTGGCCGCTTATATTGATGCTTTTCGTGAGATTATATGCACCGTTTGTGATCTTGAAGGCTGCGTTTATGCCGTACGTTCCGGCGGTGGGCGTTCCGGAAACGTCGGAATTGTCGTTGCTGTAATAGCAGTACTGCACCGTGCTGTTTACGGTCGATTCGCCGACTATGGCGCCGCATTTGTGGTTATCCGCCGCCGTGCCGTAGACCGCGCAGTTGTATATCTTCGCATTGTCCATGTAGCCGGCGATGCCGCCCGCGGCCTTGTCGCCGTTTACGTCCATGCTCACCCAGCAGTTTTCTACCGTGCCCGCTCTGAGGAAGCCGACAATGCCGCCCGCATAGGCGTTTGCCGTGATCCCACCGCCGACACCGACGTTTTTGATGACTGCCTTGCTGCTGTTTATATAGCCGAACAGGCCCGCGGGATCATTGCTTTTATTTATTATAAGCTCGTTTATGACAAAGCCCTGGCCGTCAAAGACGCCCTTGAAGCTGTTTGCCTCGCTGCTGCCTATGGGCACCCAACTCTCACCCTTGTAGAACGAGCCGTTTACGACGACGCTGAGGTCTGCCGTAAGGAAGAAGGTAGCTCCCTCGGTTTTGCGTCCGGCGTTGACGAAGTTTGCGAGCATTTCGAGCTCCTCAACGTCGCTTATGCTGTAGCATATGCCCGACTGCGCGTCGGAGCCGGATTCGTAGAGCGTTGACATTGTCACGCTGCTTGTATACACGGGCGTTTCGGAAACGTAGCCGGGGTATGCGAGCATGGGGTACTTGCCGCCGACACGCTCAACGCTTGCGGCATCGGTATTGAACACCCATTTGCGCAGCTTTGCGCCGCCGTCGGCCGAGACCCACGCGTTGAGCAGCGCAAGGAGATCGTCACTCGTAACATTGCCGACGGTCTTCTTCTCCTCGGTCGGGCACATCGTCGGGCTCGAGGCAAAGCGCGTGGTATCCACGCTGCTGAACACATCCGAGCTGCCGACATTCTTATCTGCACTGTAATAGGTATAGTACGAGCAGCTTATCTGCGCGCGGCTCAGCTTACCTGCAACGGCGCCGACATTGCCCGTGCCGCCTACGCTGCCGTAAACGGTGCAGTTTGCTATCGTACCGCCGCTGACTATGGCCGCAATGCCGCCGTTATTGCCGGTACCGTTTACGTTCACCGCGCTCCAGCAGTTTATGACCTTGCCCGACAGGGTCGATGCTATGCCCGCCGCGTCCGCGCCGTTTGAAACGCCGTTTACGCCGAGGTTCATAATGACCGAGCTCGAGCCCGCGTTTTTGAACAGATATGTTATAAGCCCAACGACGGCATAGCCGCAGCCGTCGAGCGTACCCTCAAAGGCATACTTCGACGTGCCTATGCCGTTCCATGTGTTGCGGCGCATATCGACATCGGCCTTCAGATAGAAGGTAACGCCCTTTGTGTTTCTGCCTGCTGCAACATAGTCGGCAAGAGCTATGATATCGTCGTTATTTACGATCCGGTAGTTCTGACCTGCCGCAGCGTCGGTGCTGCTCTTTAAAAGCTGCTCGACCGAGCCCGTGCATTCATAGCCGCTGCTGTCGAGCGCCGCCGAGGCCTCCGGGGCAAAGCAGAACATTCCCAGCACCATAGTCAGGCACAGGAACATGCTCATCGCTCTTTTGAAGCTTTTCTTCATGCTTTCGTCCTCCTTGAGGGTATATCCGAGTATTCTTGGATCCGGGTCATATACTGACCCATAGTTACATTACGCCATAATTATTATAAATTAATTAAAGAGCATTGACAATATATTTTTTCACAAATAAAATAGTGGAAAACCTGAACAAACGGGAGATGCGGCAATATGAGAACGCTTGTTGTTGAAGACGAAAAGCACCTTAACAGAATGATATCCGAGGCGATACTCGACGAGGGCTACAGCGTCGATTCCTGCTTCAACGGCCTTGAAGCGCTGGAGCTTTGCGAGTGCGCCGAATACGACGTCATAGTGCTCGATATAATGATGCCGAAGATGGACGGCTTTGAGTTCGTCCGCAGGATACGCGAGGGCGGCTGCAAAACGCCGGTCGTGTACCTCACCTCGCGCGACAGCGTTTCCGATAAGGTTCGCGGGCTCGAGTCCGGCGGCGACTATTACATGGTAAAGCCCTTCGACTTCCGCGAGCTGATAGCGGTCATCCACGTCATGGCGCGCAAAAGCGGCGACAATCACTCGAACGTGTACGAGCTTGCGGATCTGCGGGTAGATATTGCCGCAAAGCAGGTCACGCGCGGCGGCAGGATCATAGACCTCACCGCGAAGGAGTATGCCCTGCTCGAATTCATGATACGAAACAAGGGCATGGTGCTCTCGCGCGAGCAGATCGAGAACAATCTGTGGAACTACAAATACGAGGGCGGCTCGAACGTCGTGAACGTCTACATCGGCTATCTGCGCAAAAAGCTTGACGAGGGCTTTGACAAAAAGCTCATACACACCGTCTGGGGCATCGGCTGGGTGCTCAGGGAGGACTGAGCATGTCCGCAAAGCTCAGACTGACGGTCTGGATAGCCGTCATGATGCTGCTTCTGTCGATAATCATGCTCGTATTCATCCTCTGGGTCGATCAGAAGGGCTTCGTAGACGACTCTCCCGAGCGTCTTATCGAAACCGTTGTCAACAACGAGCGCAAGTTTGAAACGGAAAACAGCGAGATAGCATGGGACGAGGTGGATTTCTACACACGCGGCGTTTACTGCGCCTTCTATGACGAAAGCGGAAAGCTCCTTCGCGGCGTTACCGTTGACGGGCTCAATCCCTCGGATATTCCCTTCAACGAATACGAGGTACAGACCGTCGCCCTTGACGGCGACAGGTTTTACATCTACGACGCCGAGCTTGAGACCTTTGACGGCCAGCCCGTCCGTATACGCGGCATCGTTCCCGAAAATGACGACTCCGGCGCGGCACACACCGTCATGGTAATGACCATCACACTGCTGCCGCTCATGCTCGTCGTCAGCATAATCGGCGGCTGGGTCACAGCAAAGCGCGCCTTTGACCCCGTCGAAAAGATAACCCAGACGGCAAACTCGATAAACGACGGCAGCGACCTTACGCAGCGCATCGCACTTCGCAAAGGCCCATCGGAGCTCATTGCTCTGTCAAACACCTTCGACGGCATGTTCGACCGGCTTGAGCGCTCGTTTTCCGCGGAAAAGCAGTTTACCTCCGATGCGTCGCACGAGCTGCGCACGCCGATAACCGTCATAAAGGCAAGCTGCGACCGTGCAAAGCGCAAGGATTCAACGCGCGAGGACTTTCTCGAAACGCTCAGCGTCATAGACGAGCAGGCCGACAACATGTCCTCGCTGGTAAATCACCTGCTGAGCCTTACGCGCCTTCAGCAGGGCACGGAGCGCTATCCGCTCGACACGGGCGACCTGTCCGAGCTCGTGCGCGAGGTCTGCGAGGATTATATTCCCGAGAACAGGCGCGGCATAAGCCTGCACACGGATATTCCCGAGGGGATAAGCGCCCGCTTCAACGCGCAGCTTTTCGCAAGTCTTGTCCAGAATCTGCTGCAGAACGCCTACCGCTACGGCGTCGAGGGCGGGAATATCTGGCTGACTCTGCGCGGCAGCGGCGGCAGAGCCTGCCTTACGGTGCGCGATGACGGCATCGGCATGACGGCCGGTGAGCAGGAAAAGGTGTGGCAGCGCTTCTGGCAGGCAGACGCATCACGCAGCGAAAATTCCGGCAGCGGCCTCGGGCTGCCGCTCGTAAAGGAGATCGCCGAGCTGCACGGCGGCACGGTGAGCCTCAGCTCCTCCCCCGGCTCCGGCAGCACCTTCACCGTTGAGATATAAAAAAATCGCAAAAAAGACTCTAAAGATATCTTTAGAGTCTTTTTTGCGGTTAAAAAGTCCGTTTTACAGGTAGAGCATGCACAGTGCGAGGATCAGCATATGCACCGGGTAAAAGCCGTAGCACAGCAGACGCGTTCCGCGGCTGTGATAGCCCTGCTTCCCTTTGTACAGCCAGATCGGGATCAGAGCGAGCAGTGCAAGCCCCTGCTCCGGCAGTTCCAGCACATGGCCGAAAAGCGTGACCGGAACGACCAGACTGGCAAGGAGGATGCAGTTTAATCCGACCATGCCCAGAGTCTGGCACAGCTTCTGCCGCCATGTCTTTCCCGGAAACAGATAGAACAGCAGCACCGTCAGGACGCCCTCGCCGCCGTAATCGGTCATGAGCAGTCTTCCCGCCAGATAACCGAGCGCTGCGGCCAGCAGGCACACAAGAACGGTGAGCGGCATTTTTCCGCGTCTGCGGGCAGCTGAAATTGCCTGCATGCAGAGCAGGGCGATCAGGAACGTCCAGATAACGTTCTGATGAAAGGGATAGAAAACCGTACCGCCGTACATGAGGTCAAACGGGACCTCGGACAGGAGCGCCAGCACCAGCAGGCGCCGGGCATAGCGCTTTACGCTGCCCGTTTTTCGGAAGCCCTCGGCAGTCATGAAGGCAAACAGCGGAAAAGCCAGTCTGCCGGCCGCCGTGAGCCACTCCTGTCCGGATACGACCGTCGCCCATGCGTGATCGCAGAGCATCAGCAGCATCGCCAGAATATGCAGCGTGAACGCGTCAAGCTCTATCCCGTGTTTATTCTGTATCTCCGCCATATCTTCACCCCACGAACGCAGTCGCACTGCTGTTGCCGACGGCGCAGAACACGCCGTTTTCGACGAAGCTGCGCAATGCCGGAATAAGCGAGCGGAGCTGCTGCGCATTAGTATCAAGTATCTCGCATCGCAGCTGAGCTATGCTCTGTGCGCTCGTGCCCTTGAGATAGCGGCGGCAGCTGAGCTCGCACATGCCTGCCGGATCGAGCAGCGGATCGGTTGTATTTACAGTGCCTATGATGATATCGTCAAGCGGCATATCCTCCGCGAGCATCTCACCGAGCACGTCAGGCAGCGCCGAAAATGCCTCGGCAGAGGCCTGAAGATTCGGGTCGCGGTAGGAGTAGCAGAAGATATCGCCGTTTGCCCGCACATTCATGCCGGTGCCGTAGGCTCCGCCCTGAACGCGCACGGCTCCCCAGAGATAGCCGAAGGTCATCAGCGACGACAGCACCGGCCACGCGCCCGAGTACTCTCCGCCGAGGGCAAAGAGGTTTACGCCGAGGGCGCTGAAGCCGACATCCGCCGGTATCTCGACCGTACAGTCCGCTTCCGCTCCGGCAGGAGCAGCGGCGGGCCGGTCGAGCCCATTCTCCGGCAGTGCGCTGACAAGGCTCTCGATCACCGCCGTGTCGGGCTCGCCGCCGAAGCCGATAAACAGCCTGTTTGCGGCAAACGCACGGTCTGCAAGCTCCGAAAGTTCCCTGCCGATCGCCGCGCCGTTTTCGGCAAAACTGTCTGTAAGCCGCGACAGCCAGCAGGCAAAGCTTTCGCCCTCGAGCGCCTCGCGCAGCGCCCCCTCGGCCGAAAAACCGGACAGCGCCTTGGTCACGGCAAAATTATGGCCGTTTCCGATGAGCGACTGCTTCAGGAAATAGTCGCTCTGCACAAGCAGCTCGCCTATCCTGTCCGTCTCGTCCCAGCAGGTGTTTCTGAGTATCTCGGCAAGCAGCTCCGCCGCCGGAGCCGTATTTTCACGCAGCATACTCGCAGAAACGAGCAGGTACGGCGTGCATTTACTCAGCTCACCCTTGCGCGAAATGAGCTCAATCCTTGCACCGAGGCCTCCGAGCGTGGATTTTATTCTGTTCTGCAGCTCCGCTGCGCCGAGATTTTTCGTGCGCAGCTCGCCGAGGCAGGAGGCGAGTATGTTCACCATGCGCAGCTTCTGCGTATCGAGATCGGAGATGTCAAAATACAGGTTGAGGTACACTATGCCGTCCGAGCCCGCCTTGACGCGCAGGGCCTGCCTCCCCGCTATACTGCACGGCTCGGTGCCGATGGGCTCGACCTCGCGCGGCACGTCGGCAAGCCTGAGCACCGGCAGCGTCGATAGTGCCTCCTCGCTGTCGCGGCTCTGCTGCCACTGCTGCATTTTTTCGACTGCGAGCTTTATCTCATTGAGCTTCCGCTCGTCCCAGGCCGCCGTCTCGGCGGCAAGACGGGCTTTTTCCCGCGCGGCATCGTCGGCCACCTTGGTTTTCGACGGCAGAGCGTATACATAGCACTTATCGTCCGCATCCGCAAGCATTTCGGCAGCAAGCGCCTCAAAGTAATCCGTATCGAGCTTTTCACGCAGAGAGTCGAACACCCATGCGTTGTCTATGTGCATCATCGGGTCGCCGCCGTAAAGCCAGCCGTCGAGCACCTTTATGGCAAGCTCGACACCGTAGGGCTCGGTCACCTCGCGGCAGCTGAAGGCAAAGCGCTCAATGCATGCACGCAGCGCACTGCGGTCAAGTCCCGCAGCGGCAAGCGCTTTGACCGTTTCCGGAACAAACGAGCGTATCATCCCGAAGCGCTCCTCGGACGAGTTGAGCACGACCAGGGACAATGACGGCTGATATATACCGTCGCTTATCTCAAGCCCGACGTCCTGCGCAAGCCCCTTTTCCAGAAACGCACGCTTGAGCGGCGCTTCGTTCGAGCCCGTGAGATAGTCGGCAAGGATCTTGGCGGCATAGAGCTTTTCAATATCGTCATAGCGGCACAGCAGCTTTGATATGACCATGTGTGCGCGCTCATCCTCGCCCTCGGCAGGCTCAAATCTGACTGTGGTCTCGCCGGTGACGGGCTTTTGCAGTGCAAAGTCAAAGTCGGGCTTGCGGTAATCGTACTTTGAAAGGTATTCGCCGTCTATATATTCAAGCACGCTGTCTATATCCATATGACCGTCGAGGAAGAAGCGGGCGTTGGACGGATGATAAAAGCGCCTGTGCGCCGCGATAAACTGCTCATAGCTGAGCTCGGTTATCTTCTCCGGCAGGCCGCCGGAGGAAAAGCCGTAGCAGGTATCGGGATACAGGAGCCTGTCGGCAGCGTCGCCCATGAGCCGCTCAACGTCGGCATACGCGCCCTTCATCTCGCTGAAAACAACGCCGTTATAGCAGGGCTCGCCCGTTTCCTCGTCGAATTCGTAGTGCCAGCCCTCCTGCATGAATATCTCGGGCTTTTCGTAAATGGCGGGGCAGAACACCGCGTCGAGATACACGCTCATGAGATTGAAAAGATCCTGCTCGTTCCTGCTCGAAACGGGGAACATTGTCTTGTCGCCGAAGGTGTAGGCGTTCAGAAACGTCTGCATCGAGCTTTGCAGCAGCGAAACGAACGGCTCCTTGACGGGGTATTTCCTTGAGCCGTTGAGAACGCTGTGCTCAAGGATGTGGAAAACGCCCGTATCGTTCTCCGGCAGGGTCCTGAACGTGACGGCAAAGGTCATGTTCCGATCGTCTCTGTCGAAATACAGGAGCTTTGCACCGCACTTTTTGTGCCGCAGCGTGTAAAGCTGCGCCTTTTTTGCCTCTATGTATTCCTTTTTTTCAAGCTCGAAGCCGGAAACGCAGCCGCCCTGCTCAAGCTCGCTTAGTTTGATTTTTTCTGTTATCATTTTTCCTCGCATCGCTTCACAGCGTTTTGCTGAAAAGTCTGTAGTAATCGTTGTTTTCTTCAAGCTCGGCAGGTGAGCCGGAGGCCTCGGGGCATCCGTCCTTCATGACGATGATGTTGTCGGCATTCTTCGTTGCGGCAAAGCTGTGCGCTATCATTATCGTCGTGCGCCCCTGCATGAGCCTGTCGAGCGCATCGGTGACGAGCGCCTCGCTCATCACGTCAAGATTGCTCGTAGCCTCGTCGAGCAGCAGAAAATCGGAGCTGCGCAGCATCGCGCGTGCAATTGAAATGCACTGCGCCTGGCCGCCAGAGAAGTTTGAGCCGCCCAGACCCACGTCCTCGTCAAAGCCCAGCGGCTTTTCCATGATAAAGTCGTAGCAGTTTGCTCTCTTCGCCGTTTCGATGAGCTCCTCCTCGCTGACCTCGCGCTCAAGACCGTAGAGCATGTTCTCGCGCACCGTACCGCCGATGAGCGCCTCGCGCTGGAACACATAGGCAAAGCGCTTTCGCCACTGGGCAAGATCGAACTCCGAAATATCCTCGCCGCCGAAGAGTATTTTCCCCTCCGAAGGCTCATACAGGCGCACGAGCAGCTTAAAGAGCGTGCTCTTGCCCGCGCCGTTGCCGCCGATGACGGCCGTTACCTTGCCCAGCGGTATCGTCAGGGAGACATTTTTGAGCACCTCTCTTTCCTCGGAATAGGCAAAGCTCACGTTTTCAAAGCGTATATCCGAGCATATCTCGGGAACGTCAGCACCGCTTTCGCGCTCGGGCTCGGCCGCACAGACGCGGTTTATCTTCTGCATCTGTCCGAAAATTCCGGACACCGAGCCGACGTTCATGAAAAACTGCATGAGCTGAAGCCCTACGATGCCGGTTATCATATAAAACGCCGTCAGGTCGCCGATACTGAGCTCGCCCGTCGGCACGAGCCTGCCGCCGATGACAAAGACGATGAAGATGAACATTATCGAAAACAGGCTCGATGCAAGCTGGTATCCCGCTACAAGTATCCAGTTGAGGAAATCGGCAATGTACATGCGCTTGAAGGTCGCATTGCCCTTGCGGCTTTCGAGCATTTCGGCCGCCGCGCTTTTTATAAGGCGGAAATTGCGCACGCGCTCGGCCAGATAGCCGAGGCTGCTTGCCATGGTGACGGTGCTGTAAACGCCGAGCTTATACATGAGCTTTCCGTAGATTATGCACACGATGAGCGTCAGCGGAATTATGAGCAGCGAGTAGTTTGCCAGCATCGTATTGTAATCGTAGAGCTTTATGAACGCCTGGACCGCCGTCACGACGCAGACCACGAACGACACTGCCATGGAAAACAGCGTCGAGGGTGCGCCCGCATCGGAGGTGACACGGCTAACGAGCTCGTTGCCGTTATCCTCGTCGTAGTATTTCATCGGCAGGTGCATTATCTTCTCCCAGAGCCTGCACCTTACGCGGAGGTTTATCGTCTCCTCCATTTTTCGTGTGAAGTAGTAGGACACGATAGAGAGCACCGCCGCTGCCGCCGTCACTCCCATGTAGCTGAAAAGAGCCTTCGCATTGATCGCCTTCTGGCTCGTATCGATAACGCTCGCCGTGAGCGTTGCACTCTGGAGCTCCGCGCTCATTGTGGAGGCCGAAAAGACAAAGCACAGTATGATGAGCAGCCACGGCAGCTTTACGCCCTCGAGGACGCTGAAATATCCTGAAAGCTTTTTCATGTTTCCTCCTCCCCGAGCGTGTTCTCAACCATGCTGCGGTAGGTCGGGCAGCTTTGCATGAGCTGTCCGTGATCACCGTCGCCGACGAGCGTGCCGCCGGACAGGACGATTATGCGCCCGCAGCGCCTTGCGTAGTCGAGGTCGTGCGTTATCAGTATGCGCGTCCTGCCCTCGAATACGGCGTCCATCGTCTCCTGTATCTTTGCCGAAACGCGCACATCAAGTGCGCTCGTCGGCTCGTCCATAAGTATGATGCTGCCGCCGCGCAGCACCTCGCGGGTGAGCACGAGCCGCTGCTTCTGACCGCCGGACATTGACTCGCCTCCGGCGGCTATCGCCGTGTCGAGCCCATCGGGGCACAGCTCAAGATACTCGGTAAAGCCCGTGCGTCCCGCGGCTGCAAGTATCTCCGCGTCGCCGACCTCGCGGTCTATGCCATAGGTGAGCGCCTCGCGCAGCGTCCCGCTGAATATGCCCGCGCCCTGCTGGACGTAGGCAAGCTTTTTTCTGAAATCGGAAAGCGATATATCCGCAATGTCCGTTCCGCCGACGAGCACCCTGCCCTCGTCGGGCATGTAGAAGCGCTCGAGCATGCTCACCGTTGTCGTCTTGCCGCTGCCGCACATTCCGACTATGGCGACGCTGCCGCCGTCGGGCACGGTGAACGACACGTTTTTGAGCGCAGGCTCGTCCGCGCCCGAATAGGTGAAGCTCACGTTTTCAAAGCGCACCTCCCCGCTGCCGGGAAAGGCCGCCGTGCCGCCGCACTCGTCGCTGCCGTTCATTATTCCGACGCTGCGCTCGAAGGTACCCTTGATGCCTTTTATCGTCACCCAGCGCGTGAAAACGCCGTCCATTATCGGGAACAGGTTCTGCGCGAACAGGAAGAAGGCAAGCCACATCGTAACATCGATCTCCCTGCGCTGGAGCAGGATGACCGCAATTACGACGACGATGAATTTCTGCAATATATCAATGACGGCAACAATACCGGAGGAGATGTTCGTCAGCTTCACGAGCTTCATGTTAGCCTTCATTATCTCACCCGCGGCCTCTCTGCCGTTTTCGCTTTCAAGGCTTTCGTTGGTGTAGGTCTTGACCAGCGGCAGGTGGCTTATCCTGTCGGCAAGAAAGCTCGTGAGCAGGCCGATGCGGCCGTAGACCTTTGTGTTTGCCGTCTGCACCTTTCGACCCATGACGAGCGCATACAGATATTTAAGCGGCAGCATCGCAAAGCAGGACACGGCCAGCACCCAGTGATACTCGTTTATCCGCATCAGCGCCGCAATAATGTAATAGATATCGGGCACGAGGTAGATGATGACGTTTATCATGCTGTTGACCGCAGAGCCCGTATCGTTTATGATCGCACTCATGAGGTCGGAGGGGTCGTTGCGGTCAAAGTGCTCCATGCGCATGCCGAGCATCTTGCTCCACACGCTTTCTCTTGCCCGGCGAACACCGAGCGACTGTGCCTGCACCTGTGCCGCTACGACCACGAATGACAGTGCGCCGAGCATGACATAGTAGATGACCGCATCCCTTATCGCCTTGCCCGACAGCTCGCCTCCGAGCAGGCTCGCCGTCGTATTCGGAAGATCGAGCAGCAGCCTGTTGAAGGCAAGGTTCAGCGCAAGCGCAATGAGCACCCACAGCCACGGAAGCCGGAGCTTCCTGAGCGTAAGGAACAGACTTTTCCATGTCGCGCTCATGTTTTTTTCGTTTGCTTCCATATTGAACTCCCGTTAATGAAAAAGCGGATGCCGTTAGCGACATCCGCCGTTCGTAATTGCCTTATTCGTAAACGGTCGAGAGGAAGGTCTCCTCGATCAGACGGGTGTACTCGGCCACAGAGTGATCCTTCAGCAGGCTCATGGAAATGTAGCTGTCGATCGACGCGCTGAGCGTATCGCCGGTGTAGGACACCATGAGTACGGTGTCGGAAACGCGGACCTCGTCGCTGGTGCTCTCGGCGAGCTTGTCGGCCGCTTCCTTGGAGGGGCACTCATAATAGGTGTATGCCGCGACCATGTCGCCGTCCTTGCCGTAGAGGAAGGTGCTCAGTGAGGAGATGCAGTCGCTCTCGCTGGCGTCCACGGCCGCCTGGCCGCTGCCGGTGAGGACTACCTTCTGGTCATACTCGATGTCGGTGGGGTCCTTGTGCTCTGCATAGGGCTTGTAGGGGTTCTCGCCTGCGTCGGCGCGCACACCGTAGCTCTGCTGGAGGTAGGTTATATAGCCCGTGTCGCCGGAAAGTCCCATGCTTTCGCACTCGGAGGCTATCTGCTCGCTCCCGGCAACGTACTTGAGAACGGTGTCGCTCTCGGCGGTGTACGGCATGCCGTAGGTCAAGGCCATGGTATCAATGACGGTGTCCTTTGCGCTTGCGTCGCTGAGCATGAGGTATGCGTCGCACTCGACGGCAGTGCCCTCTTTTGAGTAAACCACGAAGTAGAGCGTGACGGTTCCGGGGATGCTTACCATCTTCGACTCATCGGGCAGGCCGAGATCGACCTCTTCGCCCTCGGCGTATGCGGTGTATTCGCCGGTGGTGACATTCACCCAGCCTTTTGCAAGGCCGGTCGCTGCGTCATAGTCATACATGCCGACGGGATTGCCGCTTTCGTCATACATTATGGTGTCAGGGTAGGCGTCGCTGCTTGCGTAATCGGAGAGCGTATCGCCGAAGCTGTCGTTTTTGAGGACCGTGCGGGTGTCGAAGCTCAGTCCGCTGGGGTCCGTGTGCGAGTAGTCGCCGAGCTTGACCACGTCAGCCTTGCTGAAGAGGCTGCATCCGGTAAGGCTGAACACAAGGACAGCCGCCAACAGAACGGATACTATTTTTTTCATCATTGGTCTTCTCCTTTATTTTTCTTTGTAATACAGCAGGCAGTGGCAGTAGCCCTCAAAATCGGGGTCCTGCATCTGCTGCCGGAATTCCTCGCAAATGCACTTGTATTCGGGCTTTATCTCCCTGCGGCAGGGACAGTAGCCGCCGGTTTCTTTAAGCCCTGCCTTTATTCTCGCAACGACCGCGGGGTCGTCGTTGAGTCTTATCTTTCCCATATGTATCACGCTTCCCTTATTCGTACAGCAGCTTCGATATATGCTCGAGCAGCTCGGCGCGGTCTATGCTGCCGACCGTGCGGTCGATAAGCTCGCCGCGGCGGAAATACAGCAGCGTCGGCATTGCGTCGATGCCGTGCGTGTCGGCTATATCGGGGTTGAACGTTATATTGACTCTGCCGAAGGAAATGCCCGCCAGCTCATCTGCAACTGCATCGTACACCGGTGCGAGCATGACACAGGCAAAGCAGTTTTCGCCGTAGCAGTCGATGACCGCGTATTCGGCCTGCGAAAATTCCTTCCACTGTTGTTCTTTGAGCTCTTTGACCATGTTTAACCTCCAAACTTCTGCTCGATCAGACTGTTTATATGCTCGAACAGCGGCGTCAGGCACAGCTCGCCGCGTGCCATCTCAAGAAGCTCGCCGCGCTCGGGAACAGTTTCGCCCATGAGCTGCATCATCTCGGCAAACTGATCGGCCATCTGCTCGATCTCGGTCTGTCCGACCTCGATGCCCTGCCGGCGGCAGAATGCCTCTGCGACCCACATCTGTTTGCACTGGTAGACGATCGACTCGACCACCATCTCCTCGGTCACGCCCTCGGGCTGCGGTCTTTCGGCCTTTGTCTTTTCGATATACGCCTGCATTTCGTCCTCGTCATAGCTGTACTCGCTGCCGTTTATGAGCGCATCCATGAGGTAGCGCATGATCATCTTGCCGCGCTCGAGCTTCTGCTCGCCCTCGGCCTTCGCGTTCAGGTAGCTGCGGTAGGCCTCGACACTGTCAACTCCCTCGATATCCAGTGACGCTATTAGCGCATCATTCACCTCGACCGGCGTGCGGCGTATAACGGCCTCAACGCACAGCTGCACCGTTTTTCCCGCAAGCTCTGCCGAAAAAACGTCGCCTGCGCGTTTTCCGAGCGCAGCAGAGGCAGCCTCTTTCGCCGCAGGCAGCTCGGTGCCTGTAAATATGAGTATCGTCCGTCCGTCGGGGTAGCTTTCCTTATCCGCACGGCAGCGGACAAGGTCGCCGGTCTCTGCCAGCTCCACGGTGCTCTCCTTTGCGCAGCGCAGAGAAAGAGCCTCTATCTCACTTTCGATATGCTGTGCATCGATCCTGACTTCCTGCATTTCGGCAGGTACCGAAACGCCGTCAAGGTCACACAGCCTGCTTACAAATCCGTTCATGGGGTCATCCTTTCGTATTTGATACAGAACTTTGACAAACTGAACGCAAAGTACACGGCCATTCTACATTACAAAGCGCTAAAACGCAACTGTTTTTTGCGGCCGCCGTCATCTGCGTCCTCGGGATTTTTTATCAAAAATTCCACATCAAAAAAATGTCGGGAGCGGCAGATCGCTTCACAGTCGCCGTCCCAACATTTTTATCGGTTTTCTGCTTGTCAGTGGCAGCCGCAGCTTCCGCCGCAGCCGCAGTCGCCGCCGTCATCATGGCTGTGATCTCCGCAGCCGCCCGAGCAGCCGGAGCATCCGCCGCTGCCGCAGCCGCCGCCCTCGTCGGAGATGAAGGGGAGCTGACCGTGCATCAGAAGCTCCGCCGCGTCGTCTGAATTGCCGCAGAAGCCGGCAAACGCAACGATGCCGTAGGCAGCCAGCGCAGCTCTCGCGTGAACGCCGATGTTGCCGACGATGACGGCGTCAACATGCAGGCTGTTCATGAGGTCGGCTACCGCCTGATGTCCGGTCTCCTTGACCTCTACGAGTTCCTTGGAGACAAGCTCGGTATTGTCGTCATTGGTCTTGTAGACCGCAAACATTTCGGCGTGGCCGAAGTGCTCGAATATCTCATTGTCCTTGTAAGATACTGCAATTATCATAATTTATTCTCCTTTTTCTATAAAGTCTGCAAGCTCGTTGAGAGCGTCAGAGTCGATGCTTTCGATCTCGCCCGCGTCTACCATCGTGGCTACGACGGGGTCAATAGGCAGACGCGCGGTGTGCTTTATGCCGAACTCACCGGCGGCCTTTGCGACCTTGCTCGCGCCGAATATCTCGTGCTCCTTGCCGCAGTCGGGGCATTTGAAGTAGCTCATATTCTCGACTATTCCGAGCACGGGGATGTTCATGAGCTTTGCCATATTCACGGCCTTTGCCACGATCATGGAAACGAGCTCCTGAGGCGAGGTGACGATGACGATGCCGTCAACGGGCAGCGACTGGAAAACCGTCAGTGGAACGTCGCCCGTTCCGGGAGGCATATCGACAAACATGTAGTCCACGTTATCCCAGAGCACCTCGCTCCAGAACTGCGTTACGACGCCCGCGATGACGGGGCCGCGCCAGACGACGGGGTCTGTCTCGTTATCGAGGATGAGGTTTACGGACATGATCTGCGTGCCCCTGTTCGAATAGCACGGGATGAGCGCTTCATCCGTTGCGCGTGCGTGCTCATGGATGCCGAAGGACTTGGGGATCGACGGGCCGGTTATGTCCGCATCCAGAACGGCGGCCTGATAGCCGCGGCTCTGCATTTTGCTTGCCAGAAGGCCGGTGACGAGGCTTTTGCCGACGCCGCCCTTACCACTGACGACGGCGATGACCTTTTTGACATTGGCTGCCGGATGGAGCTTTGCGCTCATATCCTGAGTCTCGCGCTCGCCGCAGTTTTCCTGACAGGTCGAGCAATCGTGTGTACATTCGCTCATTTTAACATACTCCTAATATCAAATGTTTTTTCAATGATAATATACTAACACTCTTTGTGCCTTTTGTCCAGCCGGCCGACAAGATATGTCGCCGCAAAGCCGGTGAACAGGCCGGTCACGACGGCCGAAGCCAGAAGCACCGGCGCATAGACGAAAAGTGCGCTCGTTTTCGTTATGAGGACCGCCGCAGCAAGCTGTCCGAAATTGTGCGCCGCCGCGCCGAACACGCTGACGACCCACAGAAGGTTTTTCGAAAACGGTCTGATCGTCAGGCACATGACGGCATAGGCAAGCGCACCTCCGGCGATGCTGAATATAAACGCCGACACGCCGCCGGTGAACATGCTGCCCATGGCTATGCGCACGAGCAGG
Source organism: bacterium (assembly GCA_963613665.1). GTDB lineage: Bacteria > Bacillota > Clostridia > Oscillospirales > Oscillospiraceae > F23-B02. The sequence continues at coordinate 105,036 of CAVEAL010000005.1, forward strand.
ATGAGCCCCGCCTCGCGCCGTCCGAGCATGACCATTGCGATGAGCGTCACGACGTTTGCAAGGCCGAGCTTAACGCCGGGCACGGGAATGGGCGCGGGTATCTGCGACTCTATTACAAAAACGATGAGCGAGGCGGCCGTGAACATCGCCATAAGCGCAAGCTTTCTCGTCTTAGGCATCTATATCGCCTCCCTCGATCTCGACCGTTAGCCTGTGCGGCAGACAGACGATGGGAACACCGGCTGTGCTCACCCTGCCCTGCGCAACACATATATGGTCGCGGCAGTCGGCCTCGGTGATGCTTATGGCGCCGCGCTCTATGTGAAGCTTATTATACCCGTACTCCGTTTCAATTTCCATGTCATATGCAGCAGCAACGGCGCTAAGATCGATTTTTTTATATACCTCGCCGTCAACGCGTATAACGGCAAGCGTTCCCTGCCCGCCGCTGCCTTTGAGCAGCAGGAAAGCCGCCGCGCATATTATGAGCACTGCGGTAAATATCACTATCCATGTTTTTGCGCTTTTCATATTCATGAACCTATTGTAAATAAATCCGGCTTGCTTGTCAATGCGCTGCATTTATGATATTATTCTGATGTGTATATTGCAACACTAATAAATTAAAGAGGTGAAAAGCTTGGCTGACATGATAGTCACGACAGCTTCATATATACTTCCGCTGTTTGCGATCATTGTGCTTATCCGCTGCACGCGCAGCATGCTCGGCAGCAAATCGCAGACGGAGATCTGGGGATATATCCACAAGGATGACGGGGTGGCTCTTATAAACCACTGGGAAAACCTCATCGGCCGCTCAAAGTCGGCGGATATCTGCCTTCCCTACGCCTCGGTCAGCCGCGTGCACGCCGTTTTGATCCGCAGCCCCAAGGGGGCCTGGCGCATATTCGACATTTTCTCCAAGGGCGGAGTCTGGGTCAACGGCGAGAAGGTACAGGGTACGGGCACGCCGGTGCGCGACGGCGACGTTTTAAACCTCGCGGGAAACAGCGTGCGCTTCCGCGATATAAGCGAAAAGCAGCGCGACGCCATAGAGGCACGCAGAACGCAGAGCTGGAAGCACGTCCATCCGGCGGTGACACTGTTTTTCCTGACGCTTTTCCAGGCGCTGCTGCTGCTTGAGCATCTGTGCACGGCCGAAAGCGAATATCTTGCGGGCATAATGCTCGGCTTTGCGCTGCTCATACTGCTTGAGTGGTTCTGCTATTTTGCCATGCGCAGCATACGCCGCACGGGCTTTGAGGTCGAAACGCTCGCATTTTTCCTATCGTCCATCGGTCTTTCCGTAATAGCCTCATCCGTGCCGGACGAGATGTTCCGGCAGATGCTGATCGTCTTTGCCGGTGTGGTCGCGTTTTTCACCCTCGGCTGGTGGCTGCGCGATCTCGACAGGACAAAGACCATGCGTCTGCCGCTGGCAATACTGTCTGTGCTCATCCTCGCGGCGGTGCTCGTCCTCGGGCGGGAGCAGTACGGCGCGAAGAACTGGATATTCATCGGAACGCTGTCGGTCCAGCCCTCGGAGTTCGTAAAGGTGGCGTTTATATATGTAGGCGCCGCAACGCTCGACAGGCTGTTCAGCACCAAAAACCTTATACTTTTCATCGTTTTTTCCGCACTGTGCGTAATATTTCTCGCATTCAGCAGCGATTTCGGCACGGCGCTGATATTTTTCGTTACCTTCCTCGTCATATCCTTCATGCGCTCGGGCTCGATAGCGACAGTTGCGCTGGCCATAACCGGCGCGGGCATGGCGGGCTTCCTGATGCTCAAAATGAAGGACCATGTGGCAAAGCGCTTCGCCACATGGGGGCATATCTGGGATGCCGAAAACATCTGGGACGGCGGCTATCAGCAGACGCACGCCCTCTCCGCAGGAGCGTCGGGAGGCCTTTTCGGCAAGGGCGCGGGCAACGGCTGGCTCAAGAGCACCTTTGCCGGAAATACCGACACCGTGTTCGGCGTCATGTGCGAGGAGCTCGGGCTCATCATCGCCGTATGCGCCGTGCTTGCGATACTCGCGCTTGCGTTCTTCGCCGTGCGCAATTCCGGCCACGGCCGCAGCGCGTACTACTCCATAGCGGCCTGCGCGACGGCGAGCATGTTCATGGTGCAGGTCGCGCTCAACGTGTTCGGCTCGGTCGATATTCTGCCGTTCACGGGCGTAACGTTCCCCTTCGTATCGCGCGGCGGAACCTCGGTGCTTGCCTGCTGGATGCTGCTTGCGTTCATAAAGGCCGGAGACACGCGCAAGGGCGCAAGCTTTGTCGTGCGTCCGCCCGAGGCAAAAACCAGAAAGCAGCAGCGTGAGAGTGCTGCACAGAAGGAGAAAACGGCATGAAAAAAGTATCGCTTCGCGCCTTTTCCGCGCTTTTGATGGCATTTCTCATCGTTGTCGGACTGTTCGTGTACGTCGGCCGGTATATAAAGGACGGCGAGACATGGGCGCTGTATTTTGATCAGTCCATCTCCGGCAGCGAGTACACGATAACGGACCGCAACGGCACAAAGCTTGCCCAAATGGGCGGCGGCGAAAAAAGCTATGCGGAAAACGCGAACACGCGCATTGCCTGCTATCACGTCACCGGCGACTATGTCGGGAACGTCGGGACAGGAGCGCTGAGCTCGTTTAAGCGCGAACTTTCGGGCTTTAATCTGATAACCGGCATCGAGGAGCAGGAGGACGTGAACCTCCAGCTGACGATCGATGCCGACCTCAATCTCAAGGCTTACGAGGCGCTCAACGGCCGCAGCGGCGCGGTGATGGTCTATAACTACAAAACCGGCGAGGTACTGTGCATGGTATCCTCTCCGTCGATCGACCCGCTCAACCCGCCGGAGACGCTGCCGGACGGCGCGTATATCAACCGCTGCATAAGCGCGGCCTTCACGCCGGGCTCGGTGTTCAAGCTCGTGACGCTCACGGCGGCAATCGAGAATATAGACGATCTGTACCACCGCACCTTCACATGCAGCGGCTCCGTCGATGTCAATGGCGTCACGATAAACTGCACGGGCACGCACGGCCAGCAGACGATCGAGCAGGCGCTCTCAAACTCCTGCAACTGCGCGTTTGCCGAGATATCGCTCGAGCTCGGACCGGATATCATAGCGCAGTACGCCGAAAAGCTCGGCATAACGACGTCTCTGAAGCTTGACAGCATAACGACGCAGGCGGGTAATTACGATAAGGACAGCTCCATGAGCGCCGCGATGGCCTGGTCGGGCATCGGCCAGTACAACGACCTCGTATGCCCCTACGCGATGATGCGCCTTGCCGGAGCCTACGCAAACGGCGGCACCGTCGTCGAGCCCTCGCTTCTCGGCCAGTCGGAAAAAACGACGCAGCTCATTTCGGCCGACACGGCGCAGAAGGTTGCGTCGATGATGAACTACAACGTCGTGTATCACTACGGGCAGGACCGCTTCCCGGGGCTCAGCATCTCCGCAAAAACCGGCACGGCCGAGGTCGGCGACGGCAAGGCCGCGCACGGCTGGTTCGTCGGATTTCTGAACGACGATGAGCACCCCTACGCCTTCGTATGCATAGTGGAAAACGGCGGCAGCGGTCTGAGCGCAGCCGGAAGCGTCATAAACACCGTGCTTCAGGCGGCGGTGAGCAAATAATGATCAGGGAGAAACAAAATGACTGACATATCCGTCAACGGGCTTGTAAAGTCCTTTGAATTGGGTAAAAACATACTTGACGGGCTCAGCTTCGACATTGCCGAGGGTGAGCGCGTCGGCATTCTCGGGCATAACGGCTGCGGCAAGACCACGCTGTTTAAGATACTGACGGGCGAGCTCGACTGCGACGAGGGCACGGTGGCCATAGCCTCAGGCAAGCGCCTGGGGCTCATATCGCAGATACCCGTCTACCCCGAAGGCTGGACGACCGAGGATGTACTCAAGGACGCGCACCGTGAGCTGTACGCCATAAGCGCCCGGCTCGACGAGCTTGTGCGCAGGATGGAGACCGACCAGTCGGACAGGCTGCTTTCAGAGTACGACAGGCTCTCGAATGACTTCGCCCGCCTCGGCGGCTACGATATGGACACCGACCGCAACCGCGTCGCAAACGGTCTGGATATCCCGCAGAGCATGCGTGAGCGCCCCTTTGAGCTGCTCTCCGGCGGCGAGCGCACGAGGGTTAACCTTGCGCGGCTGATCCTTGAAAAAACGGACATACTCCTGCTCGACGAGCCGACGAACCATCTCGACCTTCGCGCGACCGAGTGGCTGGAGGATTACCTCGAGCATTTCAAGGGCACCGTACTGCTCATAAGCCATGACCGCTATTTTATCGACAGGATAGCCCGCCGCTGCATAGAGATAAGCGACGGCAAGGCCGAGTTTTACTCCGGCGGCTACAGCTTTTACGTCGTCGAGCGGCAGAAGCGCTTTGAGGAAAAGCTCAGAAAATACGAAAAGGATCAGGCCAAGCTCGAGCAGCTCACACGAGCCGCGGAGCAGATGCATCTCTGGGCCTTCATGGGCAATGACAAGCTGCATAAGCGCGCATTTTCAATGGAAAAGCGCATTGCGAAGCTTGAGCAGACGGCAAAACCGACGGAGGCAAAAAAGCTCTCCGCAAAGTTCAGCTCCGCCGATTTTCACGCCGACGAGGTGCTCGTGTGCCATAATGTGTCCAAGGCCTTCGGCGAAAAAAAGCTCTTCGAGGGGCTTGAGCTCACGGTCTCCGGCGGCGAGCGCATAGCGCTCATCGGCGATAACGGGACCGGGAAAAGTACGCTCGTCAAAATGATAATGCAGCAGGAGGCGCCCGACGAGGGTTATATAAAATTCGGCCCGTCGGTGCGTCCGGCGTATCTGCCGCAGATAATACGCTTTTCAAACGAGGAGCGCTCGCTGCTCGACACGATGCTGTATGACTGCCGCTGTCAGCCGCAGGAGGCGCGTGACAGACTGGCAGCGTTCGGTTTTCGCGGGGAGGACGTGTTCACGCCCGTGGGAGCTCTCTCCGGCGGCGAAAAGAGCAGACTGAGGCTGTGCATGCTCATGGGCAGCGACATAAACCTCCTCATCCTCGACGAGCCGACTAACCATCTGGATATCGCCAGCCGCGAGTGGATGGAGGATGCCGTTTCGGACTATTCCGAGGCTCTGCTGTTCGTTTCGCACGACAGGTATTTTATCGAAAAATTTGCAACGCGCATATGGTATCTCGACGGCGGAAGGCTTCTGGACTACCGCGGAAGCTACGGGCAGATGCGCGAGTATCTCAGCCGTCAGGAGGTCTTTACGCGCACGGCAAAGGCCGAGGCCAAGGCGTCAAAGCCGGAAAAGCCCGCGAGGAAGAGCTCACCGAACAGAGAAAAGCGCCTCGCAAAGCTTGAGCGCGAGATAGAGCTGCTTGAAAAGCAGGCCGCGGAGCTTGAAGCTCTCGAGCTGGAAAACGCAAGCGACTATCACAAGCTCATGGAGCTCGGTGCGCATAAGGAGGAGCTCAACGCAAGGCTTCTCGAGCTGTACGGGCAGTGGGAGCAGCTGTCGGATGAATAGAAAGCTGATTGCGCCCTGCGCATTGCTGATTGCAGGGCTTATCCTGCGCTTTTTCTTCACGGGCGTGGGCTATATTGCATATGCGCTGTTTTTCGCAGCCGCGCTTGCTGCGATACTGCGTTTCTGCCGGAAAACGTGGATAAAGCGCAGCGTGTGCATCCTGACTGCGGCAGGGCTTGTGTATCTCGCCGCGGTAGAGGTTCCGATAATCGGCGCATCCTCCGGTGACGGCGGCAGAGAGTATGACTATATAATAGTTCTCGGTGCAGCCGTGCACGGCGATACACCCTCGCTCGCACTCGTCGAGCGCCTGCGGGCAGCCGCCGATTATATGACGGAGCACCCGGATACGGTCGCCGTCGTCAGCGGCGGACAGGGCAGCGACGAGAACATGAGCGAGGCTGCGGCCATGTACGAGTGGCTGACGCATAACGGCATTGACGGCAGCCGCATCATTTCTGAAGATAAGTCAGGCTCAACGCTCGAAAACCTCGAAAACAGCTTCGATATCATACGATCTCACGGCGGCGATCCCGACAGCTGCGCAGTCGTCACGAGCGAGTACCACATATATAGGGCAAAGCTGCTGGCGCAGTCGCTCGGCGTCAGCATCGGCGCGGTGGCCGCGCACACGACCTATGTGCCCATTATGATAAACTATTTCCTCCGTGAGGCCTTCGGCGTTACCTATCAATGGATATTCGGCTGAGATAAGTGCACTGCGGCGGCCAAAGAATATTCCCTCCCGAACAGGCATAGTAATGTACAAAGCCTTACGGGAGGGATCTTTTTTGAAAAAATTGCTGGGGAAAATAAAAAATCGCAGAGCCGCAGCGTCGGGCCTTGCGCTTTTGGTGCTCACGGCGGTGATATTCTGGACGACGAACAGCCCGGCGGTGGTCGGCGTTTCGGCCTCCGAGCGGCAGCTGCCGATCTACTGTGTCCAGCGCGACGATAAAACGGTCGCACTGTCGTTCGACGCGGCATGGGGCAACGAGGATACGCAGGAGCTGATAGACATACTCGGCAAATACGGCATAAATGCGACGTTTTTCGTCGTCGGCCAGTGGGCGGATAAGTACCCCGAATCTGTAAAGGCTCTGCATGACGCAGGCAACGAGGTCATGAGCCACTCCGACGACCACGCACATTTTGCACAGCTTTCAGCCGACGAGATAAAGGCGGATATCGCGGCCTCAAACGAGAAGATAAAGAAGCTGACCGGCACGGAGCCCACACTGTTCCGCTGCCCCTACGGAGAGTATAACGACACCGTCATCGACACCGTGAGCTCCATGGGCATGAACGCCATCCAGTGGGACGTTGACAGCCTCGACTGGAAGGGTATATCGGCAGCGGATATTGCCGGGCGCGTGCTGAAAAACGTGAAATCAGGCAGCATAATCCTGTTTCACAACGCCGCCGAAAACACTCCCGAGGCGCTGCCGGGCATAATTGAAGGCCTCCTTGCCGACGGCTATAAAATCGTTCCCGTGTCGCAGCTGCTCCTCACGGGCGATTATACCATCGACAACACCGGCATGCAGTGCCGGTCCGGGGCAAAAACTCAGACCGATGCGTGAGCGGCATAAGGCATAAAAAGATATCGCCCCGTATTTTACGGGGCGATATCTCAGACTGTCAAAAAACCTATGCTGCTGCGTAAAGATAACCGCGCAGCGGGGG
>CAVEAL010000006.1:0-111308 GCA_963613665.1 bacterium
TCCCCCGCTGCGCGGTCATCTTCACGCAGCAGCATAGGTTTTTTGACAGTCTGAGGCACGGCTGCGGCCGTGCCTTTTCGGGTGCTTGTATCAATTAACGGTGCCGCTGCTGAATGCGCGGAACATAAAGCTCACTACCTCACAGCGGGTGCAGGTCGCAGAGGGAGCAAAGCTCGTCGCGGTCTTGCCCTTCGTGATGCCTTTTTCGGCTGCCCAGAGTATTGCCTTGTAGTACACGCTGTTTGCCGAAACATCGTTAAATGTCGTGCTCATATTGCTTGGTGAGGGTTCGCCGGCATAGCGCCAGAGGAAGGTCACGAACTGAGCGCGGGTCACGGCAGCGTTCGGTGAGAAGGTGCTGCCGTCGCCGGTGCCGCTGGCTATTCCCTGCTCTGTCGCCCATATGATGGCCTTATAGTAAGGCACATAGCTGTTGTTATACGGAACGTCCTTGAACTTCATCGTGCTTCCGGCAGGCTCCGGCTCACCGGCTGCGCGCCACAGGAACGTTACAACCTGGGCGCGTGTACACGGGGATTTGGGATTGAAGTGGCTTGCATCAACACCCGCCGTTACGCGCGGCTCGTTATAGTAAGCCCACATTACGGCGCTGTAGAACCAGTCGCTGCCGTTTACATCGTAAAAGGGATTGGAGAATCTGCCCTTGCAGCTTTCGCAGACGCCGTACTTTATAATGTGTCCGGTCTTTACGGTTTCGCTGTCCTTATAGCTGTCGCTGCAGCTTGCGCAGGTATAAGTCGTGTAGCCGTTTGTCGTGCAGGTCGGTGCAGTCACGACGGCTTTGTACCTGTGATCGGCAAGCTTACCGTATGCGTCGCCGCATTCGTCGCAGATCGCCTTGTCCTTGCAGGTGGCCGTACCGCCGCTGTGCAAGGTTTTTCTGCTGATCTCGTACCACTTTTCCTCTACCGTGAAGCCCGCAGACTCGAGCTCATCGCGCAGATCCTCAAGGGTCTTTCCGCAGCGCTGGCAGCCGAGCCAGTGATAGTTATCGTCGCTGCAATGGTCGATATCCTTGATCTTTACCGAGCCGATGATATTATCCATGCTGAAGGTGCCGCTGCGGATCATTTCGGCAATCTCGGGAGTGCTCATGCCGATGTTCTTTGCAAGCTGCTTGAGATTATCTTTACTTAAGTTGGCAAAAAGACTTGTGCCGGGGTGCAGATCATGGCCGGTACACTTGTCGATGAGTTCCTCCTCGGTCAGGAGGATCGTCCCTTTCTCGTCCTTATACTTATTCAGACAGGTCGGGCACTGGTAATAGTCTATCGTACCGTCGGCGGTGCAGGTCTTGGGCGTACCCTTGACGAGCTTGAGATCCTTGCAGCCGCCGGAACACTGAGGTGCATACTCCTTGCCTTTTTCGATAAAGGCTCCGCAGTCAGCACAGTACTTGTCGCCGGTGTAGCCTTTTGTAGTTGCAGTGGGCTTGACGGCATTTTTATATTCGAAATTTATATGGTTATCCGGGTCAAGCTCGCCATAGGCTGCGCCGCACTTGGAGCACTCTGCCTTGTACTTGCAGCTTGCCGTACCGCCGGAGTGACTGCTCGTGATCGTGGTCTTGGAGCAGACTCTGCACTTCTGATAGTGGACGTTTGCCGTTGTGTCAGCTACCCAGCAGTAATCATGGTCGGCCTTGGAGGTCGTGACCTTGGCATGGGTAGTCTTTGCCGTACCGTTTGCATCGGAATAATAGTTATCGCAGCCGGAACAGTACCAATACTCGATATTGCCTTCCGTTGTGCAGGTAGCCGCTTTTGCTATAAAGTGCTGAATATCCGTGTGATTAGATTTATTTTTGGTCATGCCGTCATCGAGCTTTGCGTGGGATGTCGAATTCTTACAGTCGGCATCCGTGAAATACTCTCTGCAATCGGGGCAGTACCAATATTCAATATGCGGATCGCAGGTGTTGTTTGCCGTTGCCGGATGATGCTCAAGATTTGCATGAGTGCACGCGCTCGGGCTTGCCGTAGGCACAGGACTTGTACCGGGTTCAGGTGTCGTCGTCGGTGTGGGCGCTGCGCCGGTCACGGTAAGTGTCGCGGCGTCGCTTATAGCATAGTCCAGTCCCTTGTTAAGTCTGCCGGACAGGCCGACGCAATATGCAATGCACTTGTATTTTTTCCCGTTGTGATCGGCTGTTACATTTTCGATTGTCAGGGTCTGTTCGGTGCCGATCGCTTTTTTGACAAGGCTCGGTATATCCGTCAGGCTGAGACTGCTGTTTGAATCAACTTCCGTTGCGTCGAGCCATACATACTTTACATTTTTTGAATATGTCGCTTCTACCTGTGTTTCAACCGTAAACGTCGCGGTTTCTCCGGCTGCGGCTGTAACATTCTCCGGCTGTTTGGTGAAGCTAATCTCTATCTTGCTGGCGCTCCCGCTTCCGCCGCCTATAATATCGCCGACGCCGCTGAGATCGACCGCCGCAGCAGCGCTGAAGGGCACGAGCGAGACGAGCATCAGGACCGTCATAAGCAGGCTGATAATGCGTTTTTTCATATTCTCCTCCTTAGAGCGTGTTCTCCGCCGCAAAGCGGCCAAATACAGACTAATTATACTATCTTGTCACTTTCTTGGCAAGTGTCGTCTTTTCGTCATTGTGTACATTTTTGCCAAGCTGTATTTGTACATTAAGCCGGTCGGGCATAAGCGCGCGGCGCCAGGCATATACATGGACTATGTGAGTTTGGGGAGTGGTGCATGTGTACACGAATATTGAAGAGCGCGCCTGCGAGCTTGCCGGGTACATCATCGAGAATAAGGCAACCGTAAGAGCCGCCGCAAAGCAGTTTAACATTTCAAAAAGCACCGTACACAAGGATCTCACCGAGAGGCTGAAAACGGTCAGCCCGGCACTGTTTCATCAGGTGCGGGAGCTGCTTGATATCAACAAGGCCGAGCGGCACATCCGCGGCGGCATGGCGACAAGGAGAAAATACAAAGGCGAAAGTATATGAAAAAAGCTCCCCCGCGGGGGAGCTTTTTTCATATAAATATCAGATGATTATGCCGCGCTTTTTGGCTTCGAAGGTGAGCTCGTCGCGGAAATCGGGATGGGCAATGGCAATGAGCTGACGGGTGCGCTCGCCGAGGCTGCGGCCGCGCAGATGGGCAATACCGTACTCGGTGACGATGTAGTCAACGTCGTTTTTCGAGGTGGTGCAAACGGCACCAGGAGTGAGGATGGGCTTTATCTTGCTTATCGTGCCGCCCTTTGCGGTCGATGTAAAAGCGATAAAGCTCTTGCCGCCCTTAGACTGGCATGCGCCGCGGACGAAGTCGATCTGGCCGCCTGAGCCGGACATGTGCTTTGTGCCGACGGATTCCGCACAGACCTGACCGAAGAAGTCTACCTCAATGGCCGCGTTTATGGATATCATATTGTCGTTCTTGCAGATGACGTTGGGGTCATTGACGTAATCGACAGGCAGGATGACCATTGCGGGGTTATCATCAACAAAGTCATATATCCTCTTGGAACCGTAGGCGAAGGTCGTAACGCTCTTGCCGCGGTGTATCTGCTTTTTGGAGTTATTGACGGCTCCGCACTCGAGGAGCTCGACCATGGAGTCGGTGAACATCTCGGTATGTATGCCGAGGTCGTGCTTCGACTTGAGCGCCATACCGGTAGCGTCGGGGATAGCGCCGATGCCGAGCTGGATGCACGCACCGTCGGGTATCTGCTCTGCTATGATATTGCCGATGGTCTGGCTGACCTCGTCGATAACGACGGGCGGCAGAACGGGCAGCTCGTGGTTATACTCAACGATTGCGTCAACCTGCGAAACGTGCAGCTGTGCGCCGGTCAGGCATCTGGGCTGCTGCTCGTTTACCTCGACGAAGACTCTCTTTGCCTTGTCGATCATCGCCTCGGCATAGGAACCGTTGAGAGCGAGGCTGAAGTAGCCGTGGCTGTCCATGGGTGAGACCTCGATGCAGAATGCATCATACTCATACTCGGCACGGATATGACGCGGGATATCGCGGTAATAGGTCGGCAGAATATCCGCCCAGCCGCCGTTTACGGCCTTGCGGGCAAAGCCGGAGCTGAACCATGAATAGCCGGTCATCTTGCCGAAAAGCTCGGGATCGGTGTAAAATTCAAAGGGGTACGCATCAAGAAGGGTCTGTACCTGAACGCCTTTTACATCGCTGCTCTTGACTCTTGCGCTGATTGCGTTCATAATTGCCGGTGTCTGCGAGGGTGCGGTATCCATGCCCAGAACCCAGCCGGACTCCACCTGCTTGGCAAGCTCCTCTGCACTTATAAGTTTTTCAGCGTATAATGCTTTAAAATCGGTCATTTTTAACACTCCTGAAACAATATTGCGTCTAAGCTGGTGATATTATATAATAGTCTATCGTTAAATTCAAGTATCGTACAGGCCTTATTGGGCGAAATCACTATAATTTATTTTCTAACGAATACGGAGGACAATATGAAATTCACAAAAATGCACGGTGCAGGCAACGACTTTGTAATCATAAACACGCTTACGGAAGCTGTGGAACTCTCCGCTGTTCCTGATCTTGCGAGGACTCTTTGCAGCCGCAGGACAGGCATCGGCGCCGACGGGCTCATGCTCGTTGCCGGAGCGCAGGGCGACGCCGACTACCGGCTGCTGTTTTTCAACTCCGACGGCAGCCTCGGCGAAATGTGCGGCAACGGGGCGCGGTGCATAGCCCGCTACGGCTATGAGCACGGCCTTGCCGGAGATACTCAGCGCATTGAGACGACCGCCGGTCTCGTCACCGGAGAGAGGATTGACAAAACGCTCTACCGCATACGGCTCAACGACCCTTCGGTCATAGACCTGCACCGTGAAGCCGAGGGCTGCGGCTGCGCGTACATAGAGCTCGGCGACCCCGGTATACCGCACGCTGTGCTCATTAAAGACGACTGGGACACGGTACCCGAGGATGAACTTCGCGCTCTCGGCAAGGCTCTCAGGTACTCCCCCGCCTTCCCCAAGGGCGCGAACGTGAGCTTTGTAAGGCTCACGGATAAGGACGAAATAAAGGCTGTCACCTACGAGCGCGGCGTTGAGGACTTCACTCTCGCCTGCGGCACCGGCTGCGGCAGCATTACGGCCGCGCTGACGCTCATGGGGCTTGTATCGGGCGAGGACGTCAGGATATCAATGCCGGGCGGTGAGCTTTGCGTCACGCTCACGCAGGACGGCTGCTCGGTGCACGACGTGTATCTCACCGGCCCCACCTGCGTGGTATTTGAGGGAGAAACGAGGGAGATTTAAGAGCAAAGCCTCAGATCATCTGACCGAAGTGGTTTTTCGTCATACGGTTTTCACAAAGCTCCAGTTTTGGATCGTCTGCCCGCCGTGCGTGAGGCTGCGCACTGCAAAGCAGTCAAAGCCGTTCCTTTTGTAGAATGTGCAGTTTTTCTCAGTATTCGTAGTAAGGGCGAGCTCTCCGCCGCCGTTATTCTTTATATACGGTATCAGGCAGTCGTTTATCATGCCGCTGCCGAGGCCGCAGCCCTTCATCCCCATGTCTACTGCCAGCAGCTCGATATACCATGCGTTTGGATGCTGCTCTGCACAGTCAAGGTGTCCCTCCTCGGAAATGCTGAAGAAATCAAGTATTTTTGAAAAGCCGACCGGAAACAGCAGGCTCACGCCGCCCGACAGGATATAGTCCCAAACGCTTATGCGTCTTTTGGATGGGTCTTGCAGAAGCGCCGCCGAAACTATCCTTCCGTTTCTTACTCCGACAAAGCACTTATGCTGCTTCATATTTGCCCGCGTGTGCACCCTGTGCAGCTTTTCGATATAAGTAAAATACTCATTTTCGCTGTCAAAGGCACGCTGAAAAGCAAAGTCAAAGAACGGGTAGTGCCCGAATGACAGCGTTGCAAGCTTAGAGATATATGCAGCTTCATCGGGTCTTGCCTCACGGTATTCGATCATTTTAATTTCCTCCTGTACGCATGAATTTTTATAAACACCTGTTTACTAATGCGCGTGTATGCAGTATAATAAGCCTATGCGCATAAGCCAATACTCAGCTTTAAGACAGCCGTGCATTACTGCACAGCTTATCGCAAGCTGTTCACGGGAGGTAGCTATGGAGGACAGGCGAACGAGGAAAACAAAAAAGGCGATCGAAAGCAGCTTTCTTACTCTGCTCGGGCAAAAAAGCCTCGGCAGGATCACCGTTGCAGAGCTATGCCGCATGGCTGACATCGGACGCGGTACTTTTTACCTGCATTACACGGACGTATACGATTTATACGAAAAGATTGAAAACGAGGCAAGCTCCGGGCTGTACAAGCTGTTTGAGGACGCTTTTCCTTCGACGGACAGGGAGAACAGCAGAAGGCTTGCCTATGGGCTGACGGCTTATATCGAGGATAGGCGCGAGTTGTTTTTATTGCTCAGCCGAGAGGATAACCGCTCCTCGCTTCAACGGATCACACGGCAGCTGAACGAAAAGGTCATAAACGAAAACCGCCTGCTGCACCCTGATGGCAACGTCCGATATGAAGCTATGGAATCTGTTTTCGTTGTTTCCGGCATAACGGGCGTTCTGGAAGAGTGGCTAAAGGGCGGAATGTCGGCTTCGCGCGATGAGGTCGCCGCCGCGCTCGACAAAATACTGTGCAAGATAAACGTGTAGAAAACGCCGCTCAGTCCGAGCGGCGTTTGAGTTTTTATACATACTGCTTTCGGGGGATGCGGTCGTAGTTCCATTCAAGGATGGGCTCGACGCAGTAGGCAAGGAATTTCATATCAAGGTTAAAGAAATATATCGCAAAGGTCACGGCAAACAGTCCCGCTCCGCCGCCGAGCATTTTCAGGGGCAGCATTTTAAATTTTGACATATCGTTTTTCCTCCTTACCATGCGTGCTCATCCGGCAGGAATTCAATGCTCGGATCGAGCGGCTCTTCACGCATAACGGTGCGCATATACTGATTGAACTGATCGCGTATAGCCTGACGGGTGTAGACCCGCGGATCGCACAGATCGTGGCAGACCCAGACGAGGTGTATACCGCGCTCTCTTGCCTGCTCCTCGAACTGGCCATGCATGCCGGTCAGCGCCTTGCAGGACATGTGCTCCCACATCATGACCATGTCGGCATTCATTTTTTCGCAGTATTCCCAGAGCTCGTCAACGAGCACCTTGTAGCCGCCGTGGGTGTGATTGCGCATGATCATGTTCATTGTGAGCCACGCCATGTCGCGGTATGCCCTCTCGCGGTTCTCGGGCGTATCCTCCTCGGCTATCTCATCGCTGATTACCATGGACAGCATATCCGTCAGCGGAACGACGCCCCAGCACTGGATCATCCAGTAGAGCATGTCAATGACGTACTGCGGCTGCACGCCCCAGACTATGCACCTGTGGCGGTACTCGGAGGCCATCATGGTCCTGTTCTTATAGCCCTGCCGCACGAGCCTGTTTATCTTTTCCTCGATCGGCGGGAACTCCGCGCTGCGGCCGCAGTTGCCCATGTAGTCCGTGTCGTTGAACAGCGAGAACACAGCGCCGACAAACTGCGGATAAGGCGTGCTGTTTACCTCGAGCCAGCCGACACGGTTGCGTGTCGTCTGATTTACACGCTTTGCGCACTTGAAATAGTGCTCCCAGTTCCACTTCGCGCCGGTCGTTTTTTCAACAAACTCTATCGCCTGCTTTATGTCGTTGGCGGCATACTGCTGAACGTCCTCCTGAGTGTGGCGCATCGGAGCTACGAGCTGGAAGGTCGGTATGCCGTACTCGCGCTCAAGGCGCTTGGCTATGAGGCCGTTGCCCATAAGCGAGCCGTCGCAGGTCGTGTTGACCTGAACGGCACATTTGCCGAGGACCGGGAAATCGTCGTCAATGGAAACGCCGAGCTCCGCCTCCGGCATGGGACACACGTCGCCGGGAATACCGAACTGCTGGGCAACGTCGAGGTAATGCATCGCCGATTTCTGGTTAAGGAGGTTTGCCGAGAACATAGTCGGTACCTCGCGCAGGATACAGTTGAGATCCGGGAAGCCCATCATGAGCGCCGTCATTGCGTTCTCGTCCCAGAGCACGCATTTTTCCGAATACTTGACGTCGTTGCCGGTGCGGCGGTCACCGCGCATGGCGTTGCTGATGGCCGCTGCGATATCCTTTACAACAAAGTTCATTGCGATATGCGTTATGCGCAGCGGCTCGTCACGCAGTCCCATAGTGAACTTATCCATCATGTGAGGCACGGCCAGATAATTTGCAAACCATCTGTAGCGGAACATGCCCTTGATATTGCGGGGGTGGATTATGACACCGGCAAGTATCGACAGTATGTAGAGCCATCTGCCGTAATCGTACAGCGTGTCTTTAAGGCCGCGCCACTCGCGGCGGCGGCGCACCTTGCCCTGGTCGAAAAGAACGCCAAGCTGCTTTTCGCCCCTGCGCTCTTTATCATTCACTACGATCGCCATTACTTTGCACCTCCCTGAAGCTTTTTGATCTCAATACTCTCTACAAAGGCCTGAACGCGGGTGCGCATCTGTCCGACGGATGAGCTGATGTTATACGGTCTGTCAACGGACAGAACGGGATAGTGGTAATCCTCGCGCAGCATGGTCGAGCCGAGAAGCCGCTCATACGCCCACGGATCACAGAACTTTATCTGCTGATATATGATGCCGTCGGCTCTATATTCCTTGGCAATGTCGTTTACATACGCCTTGCGGCCGTAGACCTTTTCCATGTTGAACATGCGCGGGCAGTGGCCGTTATAGACATAGTGCCGGCAAAGCTGCGTAAGCGCGTCCTCATTTTCGTCAAGCTCAATCTCCATCCTGCCGGGCAGAGAGCCGAAGCAGAAGCGGTCGGCGCAGACATAGGCGCCCGTTTCCTCAATAAGCTTTATAAATCCGCTGTCATCGACCTCGGAGCCGACTACCGCAATTCTTGCCCGGTATTCCTTCTCCTCGGGCTCGCGCGTTTTTATCTCCTCAAGCGTCTCCTCGAGCCTGTCGATGATGAGATACTGCGGCATAACGTATGTAGCAAGAGTCAGAACATGAAATTCGTAGCCCGTGATGCGCGGCTTTGCCTCCTTGCGGAAGTTTCCTATCTCCGTTATGACGCGGCAGATACGGTTATGCTCCTCAACGGCCCTGCGTATAGACGCATCGGAAACGTCGATGCCGTATTTTTCATGCAGCGGCTTGAGTATGTGGTTTTTGCACTGGAGAACGAGCAGCTCTACGCCGTTATCGTCGGCCTTGAGCGGTATCTCCATATACTCATGGAAAAATTTATCGCTGCCCTCCCCCATCGTTTTGAGAATCTCCATATTCTCCACGCAGCGGTTTATCATCGTACAGCCGTCAGGCGCGATGACGCAGTCGGCAAAGTTGAAGCCGCCCTCGATGGCGCGCTCCAAAAGTGCCCTTGACGTTTCACACAGGAAGCTCGTCATGTAGTACGTCGCAATATCCATCGAGCCGGTGTTCGGCGCATGCAGACGTATGCCGAAGGTGCCTTCAAGGTTCATAAGCGGCTCCGGCGTGTTTTCGCATACAAATGCAACGCATATCTTCCCTTCACTTTTTGCCTGACCGATGAGCCCGTTGTTTGCCTCCTGAAGGAGGTTTTCAAACCAGTTCAGATGCTTCAGGTCTCTCATTTTTAAACTCCCCCATTTCATTGATTATTCCCGCTGCCACTGTATATGGCATCTGTTAACATTTTAGCATTTTGGTCATATTAATTCAATGTATTTATGCACTTTCTCTGTTATGTATAATATATTCACATATTTTTGTACATTATCACAATGTTTGTTTATATATTATTTGAGATCGTGCTGCATTTTTAAGCATTTAGAAGAGAAAAAATGAGCTCAAAAAAACTCACGGCAGTGCTTTTGCACTGCCGTGACGATCAAGATATGCTGTTTTATTATGCTGCTCTTGCAACGAATACCGCAAGCTGAGCGCGGGTGCAGGCAGCATTGGGGCTGAAGGTGGTATCTGTCGTGCCCTTGGTGATGCCCTGCTCGACTGCCCACGATACGGACATTGCGTAGTAGCAGTTAAACTGCGGAACATCCGAGAAATCGCACCATGTGATGGCCTCCTCCGAGCCGTTTGCGCGCCACAGGAAGGTCACTATCTGAGCGCGGGTGCAGGGAGCGTTCGGGCTGAAGGTGGTATCGGTCGTACCTGCGGTGATTCCCTCTTCGACTGCCCACAGGACTGCCTTCTCGTAGTAGCTGCCGGCCTTGACATCGGTGAAGGATGTGGTCTTTATGGTGGGCTCGGGGCAGCCGGCAGCACGCCAGAGGACGGTGACAGCCTGGGCGCGGGTGCAGACACCGTCAGGAGCGAAAATGCTCTCGGTCTCGCCCTTTATGATGCCGCTCTTTGCAAGCTGCATGACGCTGTCATAGTACCATGCGCTGTCGGATACGTCGCTGAACGGATTTTCAAAGCTCTTGGCTTCGATCTTCCAGGTTGACTTTATCTCGGGGCTGATGGTGCCCTGCTCCTTGATGTAGTCTGCCAGCAGGTTGCGCGCCTGACCCTTATCCTCGCCCTGGATCATGTCGTACTGGGTCGAGTAAATAACACGGCTTTCGTCGTTGGGGGTGAAGCTGCATCCGTGATCGTTGAGGTAAGTTATGTAGTCGCCGCCGCCGTTGAAGCGGTAATTGTTTATAACTACGGTAAATGTATCGTCATCGGCGATCTCCTTGCCGTTATAGGTCATGGAGCTGATGCGGCTGCCGGAGATCGCGCTCGGATCGATCACATAGCTGAAGCCGTCGCCGTAAATGACGTCGTAATAGGTCAGACCGCCGCTGATGCCGTAGCTGCCGTCGTCGTTGGTCACGACCTTGGACGCGGAGCACTCAAGCCATGTGCGGATCTCCTTGCCGCTCATCGTTATCTGATAGAACCAGTTTTCATAGCGGTACAGAGCGAACATGTCACCGAGCACGATATCGCCCTCGGAAATGAGGTTTTCGGCATTACCGGAGGTAAGCGGTGCGGTAATGGAAAGCTGTGCGGGGGTATCGTCGCTCTTATCGTCGGGCGTATTCACGCCGCCGCGGTCATAAGCGCCCCAGATCTGAGCCTGGTTGACGAGATCGACGAAGGCCGAAGGTCCGGTGCCGAGGCCGCTTGCGGTAAAGTCGCCGCTTGCGCTGCCGATGGGCTGGAGCATGTAGTCTTTCCAGGTGGCATCCTCGTAGGGCTGGAGAGCCTCAACGAGATCTGCGTCGGGCTCATAGAGCGCGGTCTTCTTATCCGTCATGGGAACGCTCTGAGCATCAACGGTGTATTCGCCGGTGGTCTTATTGTAGGTGAAAAGTGCGCGGCCAACTGCTGCGGCCTTGGTGCTCGGGGAAATGACGGGGATCTCCTTGCCGTCGGTGTTTTCGATCATGGTAACGCCGTTGCGGTGCTCATGGCCGGAGAAAACGAGGTCGATGCTGTCTGTTGTGGAGACGAGCTCACGGATGAAGTCGGAAAGCTTCGAATCGCCGTCTATGCCGCTGTGGCTGACGAGAACGATGAGGTCTGCCTTCTCCTGCATCTCTTCCTCATAATGCTTATAGGTCTCGATAACGCCGGCAAAGTAAATGCCCTCCCAGTGCTCGGGAACGTCCCAGTTGGAGATGTTGGGGTTGCCGATGCCCATAACTGCGACCTTTACGCCGTCATATTCCTTGATAACATAGGGAGCATAGCCGTTCCATGTTTTCCAGTCCCTGCTCTCGTCGCTGTTGCTGCTCGCGTCGAGGTAGTTTGCCATGGAAACGCCTACCTGAGACTCAGTCTCGGTGGACGCGGAGGTAACATAGTCCAGCTGGCTCTGGAGGATATCAAGGCCGTAGTTGAACTCATGATTGCCGACTACCCACATGTCATAGTCGAGCATGCGCAGCACCTTCATTGCGGGATCCTGCACATCCTTCTGCATGAAGGAATAGTAGTAGGTCAGCGGCGTGCCCTGAACGGTATCGCCGGAGTCGCTGAGGAACACATTCTTATACTCGGCACGCTGCTGCTTTATGTAAGTGGCAACGCGCGTCATGGACTGATAATGCTCCCCGGACTGGGATTGATCCTTGGTGTAGTCCGTTGCGAACTGCTGTCCATGAACATCGGAGGTGTCGAGGAAGAGGATCTGTACCTCATTGCCATCGGCAAATGCTACGGGCATAAGAGTCACACACATGCACAGTACGAGCACGAATGCGAGCAGGCGCGACAGTCTTTTCTTCATTCAGGTTGTCTCCTTTATTATTTTTTTGAGCGGCCGAACCGCCCTCTCGGCTTTAATATAAAGCAATTTAATATCAAAGTCCAGCAGCTATTTTATTTTCAGCGTTATCTACAACTGCATACTTTTAATTTTTGAATTTTTCGTTTTTTTACGAAAACTTAACGAATCCGGTGAGCGTTCCGAGAGGATATCCGAGCGTCCATGCATTATCTCCGCACTTCGGGCAGACTGTTCCCCGCTCATGCAGCTCGTCGATATACGCCTCGGCGCGCTGGATATACATGTTGGTCTTTACGACGTATTTGCACTTTGGACAGTACACAAGGTAGTTTGCAAAGCTGTCGTATATGCCCTTTTTTCTGTTTTCCTTCTCCTCGTAGGACAGGGCTCTCGGGAGGATATTGTGGTTCGTATAGCTCATCGTTCCGCCTCCTCAGATAATATGCTCGCGCTTTACGCTGTCATAATGCTTATCGAGAAACGGCACGATGACGCTGCGCATAAGGCGCATATCGAGATTGAAATAGTACACCGCAAAGAGTGCCGCGAGCGTAAGGCTGCCGGCGCCCATAATCTTAGCCATTATTTTCATGCTGCTTCTCCTTTCTTACCAACCCATCTCATCGTCGAAATCAACGAGGGTCGGGTCAACGGGCTCTTCGTGCATAACGCTCTGCATATACTGATTGACGGTCTTGCGTGCCTCGTTTGTGGGAACTATACGGCAGTCCATCAGAGAATGCGGCATCCATATGATGTTGAATCTGTCGCGGTGCTTGTGGAACTCCTCCTCGAGCAGTCCCTGAGCGCCGGCCATGCCCTTGCAGCCTATATCGTCGTACATGATAATGGTATCGCAGTTGAACTTCTCCGCGGTCTCCCACATCTGCATGAGGTGGCGGTTGCCGCCGACGGTGTGGGTACGCATGGGAGTCCTCGCGTGCCAGTCGGCAATATCGCTCATCATGGTGTCGCGGTCGGTGGTATCAACGATGTTGTGACCTGTTAGTGAGTCCATGTTTATAACGGTCATGATGCCCCAGCAGTTATACAGCCACTGCACACCGTGGGCGTAATAGGTTGAGCCGCAGGACCACGCCAGCGCGCGGTGACGCGCGAGCGGGAACGGATGGATGTTCTTTCGCACGCACTTTTCAAAGACCTTATTTATCTTCCGGTTGGCCTTCAGGAAATATTTCGTGCCGCCCTGCTGGTAGAAATAAATGCGGAACAGACCCTGAACGACGGAATTCAGTGCACCGTTATCGCTCTTTGCATAAATATCCCAGCGGTTTAACGACCCCCGGTTAAACTCGTTCGTATCCTCGATGTGCTCGATGAAGGCATCCCAGTCGAAGGGAACGCCGAACTGCTGCTCGAGAAATTCTATCGCCGAGTACACCTCGTGTATGCCGAGCTCCTTGGTGGTCGGATCGTCGTACATAAGCGGCGATGTAAACGGGTGCACGGCCTTTTTGCCGTCGTCGGAAAGCGCTCGCCACATCGCAGTGTTATCCATCATGTTGGCGTCGCAGGGGTTATTGGTGGTCAGCCAGCAGTTGCCGATATCGGGATACTCATTCTCGACGGCGACTCCGGTTTCAACCAGCGGAAGCGTACACATATCGCCCGGTATGCCGCAGGCGACGGCCTGATCGACATAGTAGCAGCCCAGCTGCTTGCGCATGAGCGGCAGCATGAAGGCCGCGTGCTGCTGCATGTTGATGGCATAGTGTCCCGGGAAGCCGAAGATTATATGCTTGGGCAGAGTGTAGTCAAAGGCGACCGTTACGTCGGTCCACTTGGTCTTGCCGAGGCGGCGGTCTGCCCGCAGGCTCTTCCACAGTGTATCAGTCGAGTCGGAGATCATGCAGTCGAGCGCATATAGGTCTGCCCGGAGCGCCTCGCCGCGGTCGCCCTCAATCCACTTATCGACCATCATGGGCGCGGCAAGATATGCCGACAGCCAGCGGTATTTCCAGAACGCCTTTGCTATGCGCACGGGATCGTGCATAACAAATATCGCCATCTTGATCCATGTGCACAACCATTTATAAAACGCAAACGCCGTGTCCTTAACGCCGCGCCACTCACGGCGGGCGTAGAAGTTCGTGCCCTCTATATATCTCTGGCCTATGTAATGGCAGGGCTCGTCGCCTTTGAGGAAGTGCTTAAGGCTGCCGTACTGCTCTTTTATGCTGATCTTTCTTTTCCACATAGCCGTTTACCTCCTCAATTGGCCTGAATTTTCTTGATCTCAAGCGATTCGACGAAGGCCTGAAATCTTGTGCGGAGCTGGCCTGTTGCCGCGTTTGCGTAGTCGCGCTCTATCTGGCAGGTGGGTATAGCCGAAGGAACGTTCAGACCCTCTGCCAGCCATTTTGCAGCTATCGCGCGCTCATAGCCCCAGTATTCGCAGAATTTCATGTTCTGGAGGATGATGCCGTCAGCCTTGTATTCCTTTGCAATGTCGTACAGATACTGCTTGCGGGCAATGATATTCTCCGTTCCCATCGCGCGGGGGCACTCGTTTATGCGCATATAGTGCTCTGCCAGCGCGTCCAGCGGGTGCTGTCCCTGCTTGACGGCTATCTCCTCCCTGCCCGGCAGCGAGCCGAAGCAGTAACGGTCGGCCACGACGCGCGCACCGCACATCTCCACAAGCTTTGTAAACTCCGGATCGTCGATCTCGCTTCCGACGAGCATGACCTTTGCCCTGTAATCCGGCTTATCGTCCGGCTCGCGGGTCCTTAGCTCCTCGGCGGTCTCGCGCAGCTTATCGACAATGAGATACTTCGGGCACACGAGCGTCACGAGCTGGATGATGTGGAACTCATAGCCTGTTATCGTCGGCTCGTCGAGCATGCGGAAGCTGCCTATTTCGGTAATTAGCCGGCATATCTCGTTGTGCCGCTCGATGGCATCCATGAGCTTTTCCTCGGAATAGTCAATGCCGTAGGTCTCCTGCATGGGCGCGATGATCTTCTTTTCGATCTGGCGGCGGAAGTAGCCCGCGTACCAGTCGCCCTTCTTTATCGGCATGTCGATGCAGGCGGTAAAGAATTTTTCGTTGGGAATGAGCTTACAGTAGTCAAAATACTGCTCCATACGGTTCATCGTGGTGCAGCATTCCTGACCGATGAGGGCGGAGATAAAATTGTATCCGCCTTCAAAGGCACGCTCGAGTATGCTCTTGGAATACGGGCAGGAGCGGTTTGTCATGTAGTACGTCGCAAGATCCGGATTCGTGCAGCCCGGCGCACGCAGCCGCACGCCGAAGCAGCCCTCAACGTCGAGCAGCGGCTCGGGTATGTAAGAGCAGTTGTAGGCAAGCGCCAGTCTGCCCTCGGAGCATGCCTGTTTTACAAGCGCGTTGTTCGCCTCCCTCAGGAGGCTTTCAAAGTAGATAAGATGCTTCAGGTCTCTCATAGTGTACCCCCGTTTCAAATGACTGCGACAAATCCCCTTGTGCAGTCTGGATGTTACAATATTATCACTCTCAACATAAAACTTCAACTTATTTATACATTTTCGCCATATTGTGCACTATTGTTCTCTGTTTTTGTGCACATTAACAACAAAATCTGTAAGTCGTGTCCATCTGGACATTTAGACAAAAAATGTGCCCGCACAGCGGGCACACATTTGTCTTCCATGGCAAGAATATGCAGATCAGCAATGTCGCGCACATCTGCCACCCAGTAGTTTGCGTGAGGAGAAGGCATTTTGAACATCGTCTGAAAAATACCGCATGTGCTTGACTTTCTTCCGTTCATGAACGGGCCGAGGATGGCTCCGGGAAGAATAGTAGCAAGCTTCGTACTTTCTGCGGAATTGACTATCTCCCATGCCGTCCGCTCCGCGACGGTTTTGGAACGGTAATAATCCGTGATTGTCGGGTTATCAAGGCTCGTCCAAACATTTTCGTCTACCAGAGTGGAGTCGCTGTCCGGCACTGCCGCACCTCCGGAGGATGTCATAACGATTTTTGGAACACCCTGTCTGACGGCAGCTCCGATGACGTTCTCCGTTCCCTTTTTGGCAACATCTATAATTGATCCCTCTTTCACCGACAACGGCGAAGCTATATGCAGCAGATAATCCATACCTTTCATAATGTCGTCCCATCCGTCCGGTGAAGTAATATCCGCAAGGACATACTGTTGTGATGAATTACAAGACAATTCTAAAATACGTTGAAAGCAACGGGCTTTCGTTTCTTATGAAGCAGGCCGTCAGTAAAGCTCTTGGGCAATTCAGCTTTTCGTTCCAAACGGAAAATGGCGATTTCCCGCAGGAGTATAACGACTTCCTGACAGACTATATCAGTTCCACCGTCTGCTCCGTTTTGGAACAATGGGTAAAGCATGACTTTACTGAATCTGTAGATGACCTGACGTGGCTCACAACTCTCTTTTTGTCCGGAGTTGAAAAGATATAGCTTTCCCGCTGAATCTGTCAGACGATGAAAAGCACTGTCTCATCATTCTTCATAAAGCAGGCTGATAACGGCAGAAAATCAAAAAAAAATCCGAAGTCCCTTGAAAAACAAAGGCTTTCGGATTTAAACTTGGCACCCCCGGCGAGACTCGAACTCACTACCTTGCGCTTAGGAGGCGCACGCTCTATCCTGGTGAGCTACGGAGGCATAGCTCAGTTATTGTAACTCATCATTGCCGAAATGTCAACACCGGCAAAGCGCCGCGCAGTCCTTACTATTTTCTTAACTTTTTGTTACAGCTCTTGACTTTAAGCGCAAAAAGTCTGATAATCAATGCATTACACAATATAATATAGGAGAATTGCTGAATGCTCAAATTAAAAGGCATAACCAAGGACTACGCGGTCGGCGACGAAACGGTGCATGCGCTCAAGGGAATTGATCTTGAGTTCAGAAAAAGTGAATTTGTCGCCGTGCTCGGTCACTCGGGCTGCGGCAAGACGACGCTGCTGAATATTATCGGCGGCCTCGATCAGTACACGAGCGGCGACCTTATCATAAACGGCCGCTCAACAAAGGAATACAGCGACCGGGACTGGGATACCTACCGCAATCACTCGATAGGCTTTGTTTTTCAGTCGTATAACCTTATTCCGCATCAGACGGTGCTCGCAAACGTTGAGCTTGCCCTCACCCTGTCAGGCGTCAGTAAGGCAGAGCGGCGCGAGAGAGCCGTAAGGGCGCTTGAACAGGTCGGCCTCGGCGATCAGCTCGGGAAAAAGCCGAATCAGATGTCCGGCGGTCAGATGCAGCGCGTTGCGATAGCCCGTGCGCTGGTAAATGACCCCGATATACTCCTTGCCGACGAGCCTACCGGTGCGCTCGACTCGGAAACGAGCGTGCAGATCATGGAGATACTCAAGCAGATATCCAAAGATAAGCTCATCATCATGGTCACGCACAATCCCGAGCTTGCCGACAGCTATGCCTCGCGCATTATAAGACTAAAGGACGGCCTTATAACCGGCGACACCATGCCCTACTCCGCGCAGGACGACGAGGTGGCCGAGCCGCCCGTGCAGCGCAAGACGGCAATGAGCTATGTTACGGCGCTCTCGCTGTCGCTCAATAACCTTATGACGAAAAAAGGCCGCACGATACTCACGGCCTTTGCCGGAAGCATAGGCATAATCGGCATTGCGCTGATCCTGTCGATCACCACAGGCGTCAATAATTATATCGACCGCGTCCAGGAGGATACGCTCTCGTCCTATCCGATCTCCATTCAGGCCGAGACCGTGGACATGTCCTCACTCATGACGACGCTCATGGGCATAAACGCCGATGACGCGGCAAACAAGCACGATAAGGACGCCGTGTACGGCAACACCATCATGTACGAGATGATGAACGCCATGACCAGCACCGAAATTCAGGAAAACAACGTCACGAAGCTCAAGACCTTCCTCGACGAGCAGATGAGCACCGACTCAAAGCTCAGCCAGAACGCGACTAATATTCAGTACACCTATAATCTGCCGATGAATCTTTACACCAAGGATGCCGACGGCAAGATCGTGAAGTCCGACGTGATGAGTCTCATGAGCAAGATGCGCGCCGGAGTTATCGGCGATGATGCCGAGCAGTCGGTAAACCAGTCGATGAACGACATGTTCTCATCCTCGGGCATGAGCAGCACGCAGAGCCAGTTTGTCGTGTGGCAGGAGATGCTGCCCGGCGATGACGGCCTGATAAGTCCCGTTTTGCAGGGACAATACGACGTGCTCTACGGCTCATGGCCGCAGAACTATGACGAGGTCGTGCTGATAGTCGATGAAAACAACGAGGTCTCGGATATGGTGCTGTATGCGCTGGGCCTCAAGTCCTCGAACGAAATGCTCTCTGCCATGACAGGCTACATGAGCGGTGAGCAGGCCGATACCACAAAGGTCGAAAGCTGGAGCTACGCCGATGTGTGCCAAAAGACCTTCAGTCTCATTCTTCCCGCCGACTGCTGGCAAAAAGATCCCCAGACGGGCGAATATAAGGATATAAGCAGCGACGAGCTTGGCCTCAAGACGCTGTATTCAAACGGCATACAACTGAAGATCGTCGGCGTTGTGCGTCAGAGCGCGGATGCCGTCAGCGGCATGATGAACGGTGCTATCGGTTACACGAACGCGCTGACAAAATACGTCGTCGGGCAGACCGCTCAGAAGGAGCTGGTAAAGCAGCAGCTCGAGGATCCGCTGCACGATATATTCACCGGTCTGCCCTTCAAAGCAAGCGACAAGGCGCTGTCAACAGACGAGATAAAGCAGGCCGTTCAGGATTACTGCGCAGGCATTGATCAGGCAAAGAAAGCCGAGCTTTACATCGCCTACATGTCCCTCGCGCCGGATTCCTATGTCAGCTCCATGATCGACGAAAAGCTCAGCGGCGTGTCGCGCGAGGATATCGAAAAGCAGGTCGTTGAAAACTATCCGGAGTACGCGGAAATGCTCAGCGCCATGGACGACGATACTCTGATGAGCTATATGCGCGAGATGCTCACCGAGCAGGTAAAAAAGGCTTACGCCGAGCAGGTCCAAAGCCAGATGAGCCAGCTCTCGACCGCATCGCTCGCCCAGGCTTTTGACAGCTGCTATCTCACCGACGAGGGCTACGAGCTTATTTATAGTGAGCTCATGCCGGAGACTTTCTCAAGCTCGAGCTACGATAAAAATCTGCGCACGCTCGGCTATGTCGATCTCGACTCCCCCTCCGGCGTGAATATCTACGTCTCGACCTTCGCCGCAAAGGACGCCGTTGCCGAGGTCATTGACGAATATAACTCCACCGTCGATGCCGAAGATCAGATCAGCTACACCGACTACGTTGCGCTCATAATGAGCTCCGTTACGACGATCATAAACGTCATTTCCTACGTTCTCATCGCTTTTGTTGCGATAAGCCTTGTCGTTTCGAGCATTATGATAGGCATCATAACCTACATAAGCGTTCTCGAGCGCACGAAGGAGATCGGCATACTGCGAGCCATCGGCGCATCGAAAAAGGACATTTCCAGCGTATTTAACGCCGAGACCGTCATAGTCGGCTTTGCCGCTGGACTTATAGGCATTCTGGCAACAATACTGCTGTGTCTGCCGATAAATGCCGTCGTGCACGGTCTGACTGGCATCTACTCTATAAACGCCGTGCTGCCGCCGGCTGCCGCAGTAACGCTTGTCATCATCAGCATGCTGCTGACGGTCGTTGCGGGTCTCATCCCCTCGCGCGTCGCGGCAAACAAAGACCCCGTCGTCGCCCTTCGAACCGAATAAGAGGGCAATATATAGCTACAGCACGTTTCGTATGGAGCGTGCTGTAATTTTATCACTTGACATGGGGTTATATTATATATACAGTAATAAGGTATACAGCACAGAAAACGAGGTTGGTCATTTGATAGATATACATTGCCACATGCTGCCCGGAGTCGATGACGGGTCGGGGTCTATAGAGACCTCTCTCCTCATGGCGCAGGACGCCGTAAGAGGCGGAACTGAGGTCGTTATCGTAACTCCGCACTGCAATATTCCGGATACGCAGCCTAACTATCAGAGTGCCGAACTGCTAAGGAATTTTTTTGCTCTGCGCGAAGCAATAGACACTGCCGGTATACCGCTGAAAATCCTCGCCGGAGCGGAAATTTTCTGCACCGAGGATACACCGGAGCTGTTTAAAGAAAAAAAGCTGCTGACTCTCGCCAGCAGCTGCTATATGCTCGTAGAATTTGCCTTTGATGAAAATATCGTAAATATTGACCGCAAGCTCACGAGGCTTGCTTCTCTCGGAATAAGGCCCGTTATCGCACACCCTGAGCGCTACGAGGCCGTGCACCGCGATCCCCATGTGTGCATCAACTGGTTCGATCTGGGCTATGTACTGCAAATAAACAAGGACAGCGTTTTCGGGCATCTCGGCCGCCACGCGCAGAGAAGTGCAAAATGGCTGCTCACACAGGGGCTTGCGCATGTTGCAGCGAGTGACGCGCACGGCGCTGTCGCCCGTACCGCTGATCTGTCCGCGTTTCGAGAATATGTCGAGGTCGAGTACTCGGCAGACTATGCGCAGATACTTCTTCACGAAAATCCGCGCCGCATAATAAAGGGAATGCCAATGGTCAGGCCATGACCTTCTCGTTTTTATCAGATGTTTGTCCTATAAAGGTAGGCACCATATCGGCTATATGTTCACGCAAAAGCTCTGTGTCACGTTCGTCTATCGAGCGCAGATACATGAGCTTTTCTTCAAATTCGCGGACGTTGAGTTCTGTATCGTGGCCTATATAAATAAGGTTATTCGGCGTTTTCTGCATACCCTCGTCAGCCATGAGTATCTCTTCAAACAGCTTTTCGCCGGGGCGCAAACCGGTGTATTCGACCATAATATCCACATCCGGCTCAAAACCTGCAAGCCTTATCATGTTCCTCGCAAGATCGTCAATGCGCACCGGTTCGCCCATATCAAGGACAAATATCTCGCCGCCCTTTGCGTATGCGCCGGCCTGGAGCACGAGCGACACCGCCTCCGGAATGGTCATGAAATAGCGTATGACGTTCTTGTCCGTCACTGTAACGGGGCCGCCTGCGAGTATCTGCTTGCGGAACAGCGGTATGACGCTGCCGTTTGAACCGAGAACA
The DNA here is from genome assembly GCA_963613665.1 of bacterium. GTDB lineage: Bacteria > Bacillota > Clostridia > Oscillospirales > Oscillospiraceae > F23-B02. The sequence goes on from CAVEAL010000006.1 coordinate 21,404, forward strand.
TTGCCGAATCTGACGGCGACATACTCGGTTTTTGAGCGCATGCTCATCATCTGTATTACCATCTCGCATATGCGCTTCGACGCGCCCATGATGCTCGTGGGATTGACGGCCTTATCGGTGGATATGAGAAGGAAGCGACGTGTGCCGAACTCGGACGCAGCCTGAGCCACATTGAGCGTGCCGAATACGTTGTTCTTCACGGCTTCGGCAGGAGAATCCTCCATAAGCGGAACATGCTTGTGCGCTGCGGCATGGAAAACGAGTTCCGGCCTGTACTTCTCAAATATATTGAACACACGCGTCCTGTCGCGCACGGAGCCTATGAGCACGACCAAGTCGAGCTCCGGATGTCTGTGCCGCAGCTCAAGCTGTATATCATAGGCGTTATTCTCATAGATATCTAAAATTATAAGCGTTTTGGCATCGCTTTTGGCTATCTGGCGGCAGAGTTCACTGCCGATGCTTCCGCCTCCGCCCGTAACGAGCACCGTTTTGCCCTCAATATAGCCCGTAATATCCGACAGCTCTACATTAACCGTCTCGCGACCAAGCAGGTCGGTGATATCCAGATCTCGTATCTGCTTTATGCTGACATCTCCGTTGGCAAGCTGATACAGCGCAGGAAGAGTCTTGAGCCGACAGCCTGTTTTGCGGCATATCTCCATGACGTCGCGCTTTTCCCTGTTGGTCATGGACGGTATGGCAAAGACGATATCATCCACTCTGTACTTTTCGGCAGCGCGCAGTATCGCATCGCGTCCGCCGACTATCGGGACATTCATAAGGCGCTTGTTTTTCTTATCCGAGTCATCATCAATGATGCACACAACGCGGTTTTCGGAATGCTCGCTGTATTTAAACTCTCTGAGCGCCATAACTCCTGCAGCACCAGCGCCGATGAGCATGGTGCGCCTTCCTTTAATATCTCGGCGGCCAAAGACTATTCTCTCCCTGCGCAGGAAGCGATACGAAAATCTCAGTGCCGATATGAGCACAAACAGCAAAAGCGCGTAGATAAACGGAAAGCTTCTCGGCACCGCGTTGCCTGTTATCATGAGCCAGCCATATTGCAGCAGCGCCGCAGCCATGACAGCCTTTGCTATCGCAATAAGCTCGTCCACCCCTGCGTAGATCCACAGGCTTCTGTAAAGCCTGAAGACCGCAAATGTTGCTATCGCAATAAGCGTGTTCACGAGCCATGTTGCAGCAACGCTGTTCAGAAATCCGGATTGCTCGAGCAGGCTCAGGCTCAGCTCAAAGCGCAGCAGCAGCGCCATGAACGCCGAAAAATTCACTATGGCAATATCAGCTATTATCAGCAGAGCTACCCTGCCGACCCTTATCCAGTTAACTTCCCCTATTCTTTTCATTCCTCTATTTCCTCGTTGATCAACCTGTGTATTAGTTATATCGTTCCTCACCGACATACTGTCATGTCAATCGCATTGATTATAGCACAAGATTTTACTGTTGTATATATCTTAGCTTCTCTTTTTTTAACAAATCTGACAGCATGGCTTTGAAAAACGCCGTGTTTTCTGACAATTTATGAGGCGCTCATCCGGCCCAAGGCATGGTTAATATTGTAACATGCTTTTAATTGAGACTTTAGTATTGAAATCCATATACTGATATGATAAAATATCTGCCGAAAATGCTCTCTTTTCGAGCATTTTGCAATGATTAAATTTCAGGTGTTACGATGAGACGACTAAAAATTTTCCTTATAATCGCTCTTGCAATCACAAGCGCAGCATTCTGTGCCGGTCAGCTTTACATCCATTTGTTGGCCGATACTACCCCGCCGGTGATAAAATGTGAGAGCGATGCTGTTACGGTACATGTAGAAAATAATACCTCTGAACTTTTGATCGGCATCACCGCTACTGATAACCGCGACGGTGACCTCACGGACAGCATTATCGTTTCGAGCATATCAAATCTTATATCCAATGATACCGCCAAGGTTACATATATAGTTTTCGACAGCTCCAACAATATGGCCTCATACACGAGGACTGTCAAATACTCTGACTACTCACGCCCAAGTTTCAGATTGGAAGCTCCGCTCGAATATACCATAGGTGACCCGATATCGCTTACGGGTCGTCTCTTTGCAGATGATGTAATAGACGGCGATATATCAAGCTCTATTCGTGTTTCCGCTCTGGACATAAATTCAACAACAGAGGGGACTTATTATTTAAGCGTTCAGGTCGTCAATTCCATGGGCGACTCAGCTAAAATCACATTGCCTGTCATACTTCGCTCGGCTGCCTCCAGTGCGCCCGAGATAACGCTCAGCAATTATCTCGTATATCTCGACGGCAGCAGCACATTCAATGCATCAGACTATGTAAGCTACGTCAGCGGCGGCTCGATCGGTGATGTAATCGTCTCCGGCAGCGTGGACACTGCACAGCCCGGGATATACCACGTCAGTTATTCGTGCAGTAATTCCGGCGGCACTGGAACGGCGGTTCTGACCGTCGTTGTCGAATAAGGAGGTTTGAAATTGGATCAGAAAAACAGCTTCCGCTTCGACAGCATTTCCGTGTTCTGTGTGCTTAGACAGCTTTGGAAAAATCTGTGGATGCTCGTGGCGTGTGCATTGATATTCTCAATGCTGGCTTTCTTATATGCAAACTTTCTGCGCACGCCGGTATATAGTGCTACGATGACCTATGCCGTTACCTCCAAGGTCTCAGCATATTACTCCGGTCGAAATATTCTCGCGGCGACCGATGCTGCTGAAGTTCTTTCGGAGGTCCTCAACGACAGCTCGGTAAAGGACGATATCTTTGCGAAATCCGAAGAGCTTTCAAACTTTTCGGGTGAAATAAGCGCTGATCAGATTGAAAACAGTAACTTCATCGTCGTTACGAGCACGGCATCTACACCAAAGCAGGCATTTCTCGTGCTCGACGCTCTCAGCCGCAGCTTCCCTGAGCTGTCAAAATATATATCTGACAGCATTCTTCAGGTGATACAGGCTCCCTCCGTATCACCGTCGCCCTCAAACGGTATTGATACGAATAAGCTCTGCCGTAACGCGGGCATTGCCGGTGCAGCTCTTATGGCAGTCATCATAGCCCTGTCAAATATAATGAGCGAGACAGTGCAGACCCGTGACGGTGCGCGAGCACTGCTCGATGCATCCGTCATCGCAGTTATCGGCCATGAACGCAAATACTCCGGTGAGAAAAGGCGTCTGCTTCGCTTTGGCACGAAGCACAGGGAGCCCCAGAGAAGTCAGATGCTCATCTCTTCGCCTACTGTCAGCATGCTTTATACCGAGCAGATAAACTCCATCTGCTCACGCCTTGAATATGAAAAGCGCGAAAAAAACTGCAATGTTTTTCTAGTGACCAGCGTCGCAGCGAGCGAGGGTAAATCAACCATTTCGGCAAACCTCGCCATCGCGCTTGCAAATAACGGACACCGTGTTGCACTTATCGATTCAGATCTGCGCAATCCGTCGCAGCAAGGCGTTTTCGGTCACAAAAGGGACGGCGTTATGCCTCTTAACGAGCTTCTTTCGCAGGAATTCAGCGACGACAATATGCGCGCCTGTGCAAGGATAGACAGCGAAACTAATGTTTTGCTTCTTTGTTCAAGCGTCGGTTCGGAGCGCTCTACAGAGCTTCTGTCATCCCCCAGCATGACCTTACTGTTGGCAAGACTCCGTAGTCTCGGATATTTGATAATAATTGACTCTCCCCCAATGGGACTGTTCCCCGATTCTGAAATATTAGCCGATATTTCGGATGCAGTACTCATGGTAGTTCGGCAGGATGTTGTCCCCGCAAGAATGCTCAACGATGCCGTTGATGTGCTCTGCGCTTGCAAAAGCCGCTTCATCGGCTGCGTTCTCAATGACATGCACGGCGACACGACCGCCGCGCACGGCTATGGGAAATATGGCTACGGCAAAAAGTATCAGTACGGCTACGGCAAAAAATCTTCAACGGAGGCGAAGGGTTAAACATTGGACGCTGAAAATAAAGAAAACCTTATAGATTTATCCGTTCTTTCATTGCGTTTTTGGAGAGAGCTCAAGCGCTTTTGGCTTCCCGCCATATTACTCGCGGGCCTCATTGCCGGAGCACTGTTCATTCGTTCGTACACGAGTTTTACGCCAATGTACGAGGCTAAAGCCATTTTTGCAGTAAGCTCCGGATATTCCTCAGATGATATTCTGTCATACAGCAGTTATTATGACAGCGACGCGGCAAAGAAGCTTGCAAGTGCCTTTCCGTATGTTCAAAATACCGACCTGATGCGTGAGCTTATCATGCAGGAGCTCGGAACAAGCAGTATAAATGCAAATATATCCGCAAAATCAGTTGCAGATACAAATCTTTTTGTTTTGAGTGTAAGAAGCACGGATGCACAAAACGCCTACGATGTGCTTGAGGCCGTTATTGAGTGTTACCCTAAGGTTCTCAACTATATGTCGGATTTCTCTCAGCTTATTTTAAAGGACGAGCCTTCCGTTCCGACGCAGCCGTATAACAGCTTTGCCTTTGAGCGCACGCTGGCAAAGGATTGCGCTGTTGGTCTGATGGTCAGCCTTTTGGGGATCCTTGCACTTGCGCTTTCGCGCCGCACCTTCAACAGTTCGGATGAACTCAAGGCCTACACAAATCTTCCTATCTACGCCGCAGTGCCCTCAGTTAACGTTAAGCGCCGCTCACACGAGAACTGCTCACCCAGCATACTCAGCACCGGCTCAAACAACGGTTTTTCTGAATCAATACACGGTCTGCGTGCAAAACTTCTGAGGCATATGGGCAGTAAAGGCTCAGGCGTTATCATGGTCACGAGCACAATCGCAGGAGAGGGAAAGACAACAATATCTGAAAATCTCGCAATGTCCATAGCTACGGCCGGATACAAGACTGTACTCGTTGATATTGACCTTAAAAAGCAGGATATCAAGGTGTCTCTTGGCATATCTGACGGCCGCCCTGGTCTGCCGGAATATTTGAAAGACAAGGTCAATAACATTTCTGACTGTATCAGCGACGTTCCTGGCAGTACGCTCAAACTCATTTGCAGCGAAAACGGCGCAAATGCTCGAGCATTTATCAGCCCATCGAAACTCGGCGAGTTTCTTATGAAGCTTGAAAAACAGTTCGATTATATCATTCTCGATACTCCCCCCTGCGGCATAATATCGCATGTGCGATATGCCGGCCGCTTCGCTGACGCGGTGCTTTATGTCGTCCGCTGTGATTTTGCAAAGCGCTCTCAAGTGCTTGACAGTATTCAGGCTCTTGATAATCAGCACATAAAGATATCCGGCTGCGTTCTCAACGGTGTTGAAGGCGGCAGTTCAGGTCACAGCTACGGTTATGGTAAATACGGCTACAGCAAATACGGTTACGGCAAGTACGGCTATGACAAGCAAAAGGTCGATGCCTCTCATAAGGAACAATGAAACAGGTCGATACACAGGAATATATGTCTGTGCTCCGCTCTCTCACCGAGCAGGGGCACAGCGTTTCCGTGCTTATTTCAGGCGGCAGCATGTCGCCTTTTTTAGCAGGCGGACGGGATACAGTTTTTTTCTCAAAGCCCTCGTCTGCACTGCGCCGCGGAGATATAGTGTTCTATACGCGGCCTAACGGTCAGTACGTCATGCACCGGATACGCCGTGTACGAAAAAACGGACTGCTCGATATAATAGGCGATGCACAGACTGAGACCGAAACGGGCGTTTTGCCGTCGCAGGTCTTTGCGCGTGCCGATGCCGTTCTACGCAAGGGACGGCTCCTTGTGCCCGGCAGTTTTTTATGGGAGCTGTTTTGCGGACCGTGGCTGATGCTTATACCGATGAGGCATATTATTATGAAGGGCTGGAGCTTTTTCAAGAAGCACCGGAGCTAATAGCATTTATGAATAAAAAGGAATGCAAGAAAAATAGATATCCCCTGCACTCGCAGTCGCTCGGCATGCTGCTGCAAAGTATAAAGGACGGCAGCTTCCGCGATATATGCGCCGATTGGAAATGGATACTCTCCTTTGGACACCGCTATCGCGGCAGTATAATTCTTTATACGCTGCTGGGCATACTTAGCTCGCTCACGGGGCTTGCATCAAGCGTCGCGGGAAAGTATCTTATAGATATAATAACCGGCTTTGACACCTCGCATCTGTGGCTGATCGCAGTTATCATGCTGGGCACAGCTGTGACGAGCCTCAGCTTCTCGGCGCTGTCCTCTCGTCTGTCTGCAAAGCTCAACATATACATAAATAACGACATTCAGGCGGAGCTTTTCGCCAAGCTCCTTGATTCGGAGTGGATGGAGCTCAATCGCTTCAAAAGCGGCGATCTTCTAAATCGCTTCACAAGCGATATTGCAACCATAGCGTCAAACGCTGTCAACTGGATACCGAGCGTCATCATATCTCTCATAAGCTTTATTGCAACGTTCATTGTTATCCTGCGCTATGATACCGTGATGGCGCTCATAGCTCTCATCAGTGCTCCGTTTCTGCTTGCGACCTCGAGACCGCTCATCCGCAAAATGCGTGAATACAGCAGGCGGACTAAGGAGCTATCGAGCGATATGACCGGCTTTGAGGTCGAGGCGCTTTATAACATTGATTTCATTAAAAGCTTTGCTGCGGAGGATAAGACGCAGCAGCGGCTGCACGACTGGCAAGAGCGCTACCGCGATGTGAACCTATCCTACAATGCTTTTGCGATTAAAGCTCAGCTTTGGTTCTCTGCATTGGGCAAGCTCGTAGAATTTGTAGCTTTCGGCTACTGCCTGTGGCGGTTATGGTCCGGAGCGATAAGCTTCGGCACGATGACTTTATTTTTGCAGCAGCGGGCAAGCCTTTCAAGCTCATTTGCGGGGCTTGTGGCGCTAATTCCCTCGGCAATGACAGCCTCCGTCTCGGCGGGACGCGTACGCGAGATCATGTCGCTGCGCAAGGAGCGGCGAAGCGCAGCGGGCGACAGCATCCGCAGCAGCGCCGGGGCATACACCATCGAGCTGCGCGACGTAAGCTTTGCCTACAGTGAGGGACAGACCGTCATAGCCAATTCCCGCTTTGTCGCTCATCCAGGCGAGATCGTCGCTCTTGTCGGCCCGTCCGGCGAGGGAAAAACAACGATAATACGGCTTATTCTCGGTCTCGTCTCCCCCTCTGGCGGCAGCGTCAGCATGACCGACTCCGACGGCAGTCAGTTTGATGTAACAGCCGATGCGCGGCACTGCTTTTCCTATGTTCCGCAGGGCAACACGGTCATGTCCGGCACTATAGCCGAGAATATGCGCCTTGTAAACGAGAATGCAACGGATGCGGAGATAGAGTCTGCCCTGCGTGCAGCATGCGCATGGGATTTTGTTTCTAAGCTGCCCGACGGCATAAACAGCACGGTCGGCGAGCGCGGCTGCGGTCTGTCCGAGGGACAGGCACAGCGCATAGCCATTGCACGAGCTATACTGCGCAATGCACCGATACTTCTGATGGACGAGGCAACCAGCGCCCTTGATGTTGCAACGGAGCGACAGGTGCTGCGCAACATCGTCGAGCTGTGTCCCAGCAAGACCTGCATCGTCACGACCCACCGTCCGAGCGTTCTGAGCCTGTGCAAGCGCGTGTACCGCATAGTCGATACGCACGTTACCGAGGTCAGCGAAGAGGAAAGCGCAAAAATGGTGATGGATTTTTAAAGCAATACGGCTATTTAAAAAGCGAAGCGGTTTATTTCCGCTTCGCTTTTTGCTATATGATATTCAGCTCCCTGAGCTTATCGAGGAACTCGTCAACGTCTTTTCTGAGCTCATCACGCTCGGCATCGAACTGCTCATAGAGCTTATCGACTATCGCTTCCTCGTTCTCGGCCTCGGGCAGCGCGTCCCATATGGCTGCGCCCGTATCGTTTATCGTTATAAGTCCCTGTATGCTCGACGTTGCCGCGCCAACGGGGACGAGTATTATATCTCCCGCGATATCGCGCTTTACGAGCTGCAATTTAAGCTTCATTTTTCTTCATCCTTTCGTACTCCCTGAACGTGAGCTCGGCGTTTGCCTGCGTCATTCCGCAGACGTACTCCGGCTTTATATCAAACGCGCCTGTCTCGGTCGCGCACATTGCGGCGCAGGCGTGGCACATATGCTTATAGCGGCACTGAGCACATTCCGACGGCAGACGTATCTGCTCCGTCGCGGCCTTGACCCTCTCCCACGCCTCAGCAAAGCCGAGCTCGGGTATCGAAAACTCAGGCCTTAAAAGCATGCCGCAGGGGGTCATAACCCCTCGCCAGTTTATCCAGAACGAGCTGCGTCCGGCACGGCAGGCCATTTTTTCGCCCGGCGTTCCCTCGCAGACCTCACTGTCAGGCACGCTTGTACCGGACTTAATCGCCTCGGCGCGCTGAATGAACTCCTCGTCGCTGAAGCGCAGCCTGTCCCAGCGGACGCTGCACTCGGCGGCTTCGCGGCAGGAGAAGCGGTCGTTCCGGCCGGTGAGCTCCTCATCACGGCGCACCGGCGGGAACATGTACGAGGCCATCTGCACCGGTGTTCCGATCTCGGTTGCGATATCATAAATGCCCTGCATATCGGCGACGTTATACGGCGTCATGGACGCATTGAGCTTAACGCCGATACCGAGCTCCTTGAGCGCACGGATATTGCTCACGACGCGCTCGAACATCGGGCGGCCACACAGTCGCTCATAGGTCTCATTGCTGCTGCCGTAGAGGGTAATATTGAAGCGCGAGGGCGGCTCATGGCGGAAAAAGTCGAGCCAGTCGCCGTCGATGAGCGAGGCGTTGCTGTTGACGGATATCATGAGCCCCATTTTCTTGAGCTCGGTGAGCATATAGCGGAAGTCCGTGCGTATCAGCGGCTCGCCGCCCGTGAGCAGCAGGAACAGCATGCCCTGACTGCGCGCCTGCTCCGCTATCGCAAGCCACTCGTCCGCCGTGAGCTCCGCGCCGCGGCGCTGCTGCTCCTCGACGGTGAGGTGGACATAGCACATGCGGCAGTCAAAGTTGCAGCGCGGCGTAAGCTCGAAGTTTCCTGCAAGCGGTATTCCCTTCTGACAGGCACGCGCATGGAGATACGCCGACAGGCGCGGCTCTTCGCTGTTGTGTTCCATGTCATATCCCTCCCAAATATTCTTGCAGCGCTGTTACTGCTGATCTCTCGGCGCGGCAGTCAAGGCACACGACCGGCACGTTTGATACCAGCTGCGCTGCGTTCTCTGTCATTCTGATGGCCGAGGCGCTGTCCCACTCATAGTAAGCGCACTGACTGAGCAGGCGCGCAAAGGCTGCCCTCGGCTCTGCCGGATACAAGCGGTTGTCCTCCGCCTGAGTGAGCAGGACTATCGCCCTGAGCGGGGCGCTGACGTTTCTGCATATGCCGGACGTGCCGGAATAAAAGATGCCGTGCGCCGTTTTTCTCTTAGGGTCAATAAGCGTGCGGTCGCCGTTTATGACCTGCGCAGCGGCGTATTTTTCCCAGAGCGCGGCCTGAGTGCTCTTGCCGATACCGCTCGGGCCGGAAAAGAGTATTGCCTCGCCTGCGGGCGTGACGATATACGAGCTGTGCAGGATGAGCATGCCCGCGTCGGCCAGCAGATCGAACAGGCAGGCCGACTCCAGCACCGAGCGCACGGACGCGCCGCGCCTGTAGCTTTCGGAAAAGCGCAGCTCGGTGAGCTCACCGCGTGTCACGGCGTAGGTAAACTGCGGCGTTTTGCCCTCGGCGCTGTAGCATTGCAGGGTGTGCCGCGCATTATCCTCATACCAGCGCCGGACAGGTCCCATTGCGGCGGCGCTCACCGGCGCCTGCGGCAGCTCGTCGCTAAAATGCAGGCGGATAGTGTGCGCGGGTGCGCAGTCCTCGGCTATAAACGGTGCGCACATATCCGAGCGCTCGATATCCTCCGCGCACTCGACGGCAAAGCCGAGGCCGCCGAAGCGGCAGCACTCACTGAACATAGCTGACAAAAAGCAGGCGGCTTCCGCCCTCGCTGTAGTGGCTGGTGTAGCAATTGACGCTCTCCCCCGCCGCGAGGGGCGTGCCGACGCGGTAGGTGATGCCGCCGATGAGCATATCGCTGCCGGCGTTTTTATAGTAAACGTAGACCTGCGAATAGTCCTCATCGGTGAGGTTTTTGATGGTGACGGTGCTGTCGCTCGCCGTTACCTCAAACATGTCGCTGTGCATGGACAGCGGCTCGTCGAAGGCGGCAAACAGCGTCAGCGCCGCGGAAAGCTCCGCGGTATTTTCGGGCAGCTTCTGCCGTTCGAGCTCCAGCGCCTGAACGGTCTCGCCCACGGGGAGCGTGCCGAGGTCAAAGTTATAGCTCTCGCTGCCGCGGCTTATAGTTATGTGCGCGTACTGAACGTCGCTTTCGCCGTTGTTTTTTACGCGGATGCAGAACACGTCCGAGACCGTGTCGTCCGAGCCGTCCTCGACGAAAAGTCCGGCGTAGCGCCCGACGCTTACGAGCTCAAGGCCGCTGCCGAGGTCGATGTTTGAAAGCTCGGGCGCGGCGGTGACTGCGGGTGTGGACTCGGCTGCATCATCCTTTGAGCAGCCCGCGCAGCCGAGCGGCAGCGCAAGCGCCAGAAGCAGCGCCAGAAGGCGCGCGGCGGTTTTGTTTTTGTTTATCATGCTTTGCTCCTTAAAAATGCCCTGCCCAAATGGGCAGGGCATAAACTTAGTGTTTATGTATTTGAGTCAGGAGTTGATGAGTACCATAGCCGGAGTTGGAACATGATAACAATACATACCAGAATCATCCGGCTTAAGTGTGCAAGTATTGTCAATGAACAATACATTCGCAAAGTCCCCCAGCCCATCTTTACATGTACCTGCTGCATAATGAATTGCTTGAGCACACTGTTTCGCAATGCTGGAGCTCAGCTCGAAGTTTTCGAAATACAATACGGGTTTTTCATATACTTTTTTCATGATCTCGATCACTCCTTTACTCAGAACCACTTTCCGAAGAAGTTGTTCCAGATATTATCCCACCAGTTGGTCTGCGCGGCCTTAACGGTCAGGGTGACGGTCTCGGCCTCGCTGACTGCGCCCTCGGCGTTGACTGCGATAACCTCGTAATCAGTGGTCTCGGTCGCCGTCACGGTGTAGGTGAACACGCGGTACTCGACCTTTTCTGCCCACCAGCCCCAGCCGCTGCGCTCGTAGCGGGTCTTGTAGTTATCGATCGTTTCGCCGTTCACGGTGATGGCCTCAACGTCGGTGGAGGTCTTGACGGTCAGTGTGGCTTTCTGTCCTGCGCTGATGCTGTTCTTACTCAGCGATACCTTGAAGGTCTCGGGCTCGAAGCTCTCGACAACCGGCGTGGGAGCGGCAAACAGTGCGCGGACAGCCAGGACCGCGACCTCCTGCTCCTCGGTGTCCATCGCTGCAAGAGCTATTTCGCTCTCTGCGCTGGTAGCGGGGGCAGCCGTAAAGGTGAGCTTCAGGTTTGTCAGCGAGAGAATGTCAGTGTTAGTGTCAGTGTTGGTGTTGGTGATGGTAATCACATCACCTGCTTCAACATTATCAAGCTTGTAGTACATCTCGGTTGCAGTGCTGATCTCTTTGTCCTTCATTATAGGATCAGTATTGTCACTCACAGTCACGTTCATCTTTGCCGTGCCGTTCGGGGACTTTGCGCCGATCTGTACGGTGCCGAGATTCGTAAGATCATTTGGGATTTTAAAGCTTATTGCCTGACCGTTTGCAAGGTAGACCTCGTTGTTCGGGCCGTAGTTTGCATAGGTCGTAATGTCAGCCTGATCGGCGCCGTCGATGAAGACCGCGTTGCTAGTTGCAATACCATCTTCTTCAGCCAGCTCGTCGCGGAGCTTGATGTACTGCGGGTAGCCCTCGTTATCCTTGGTGTAATCGTAGCTCTTGCCCATCGGGTCATAGACGCGGATGCCGTCGAGCCAGAAGCTATAGAACTTATCGCTGGTGCTGTTGAAGTAGTCACCGTACAGAACGCTGATCTTCACTTCGTAAGTGCTGTAGTCAAGTCCGGTTTCCTTGATAACAGGAATCTGATACAGAGCACTCGGGTTCGCGGAATCCGTCGTTGTCCACTCGCCGTCGCTGTACGTGTAGCCATAGTAGGTGTTGACGAGCTTACTGTAGCTATTCTTCGTTTCCGTATTGGTCACCGTATACATGACCGTGCCCGACTTATTACCCGTCAGGGAAATCACATCGAAGCCGGTGCCTTTGAAGGTGAAGGTTGCGGTGGGCGACTGGCCGAGTTGCGAAGTATCTGCATCAACGGTGACCTTGGTTGCGCTGCCCATAGAGAACTGGGTACTGTCGGCATAGGCCGGGTCGTAGCCGTAGACGTTCTTGGTTGTCGTCGTATCGCCCAGCTCCTCAAGCGCCTGCTTGACGTTCGTCTGCGTGGTACCGTCCGTCACCCAGTAGCCTTTTTCCGTCCCCTGATTAACGCCAGTCGACTTATTTGCGTTCGTGAACGTCGCAAAGCTGTCCTCATAGTAAACCGTCGATGCGGGGATGATGGTGACACTGTATGTCACAGTGCCAGTGGTTGTCTGTTTTTCGCCATCTTCGTCCGGATAGTTTAGCGTACCGGTTACACTAACAGTCAGTGTATCCTGCGTATTAAGGAACGTTTTGTCTTTTAAAGTATAGGTAAACTTTTTATTGGAAACATCAATTGTTATATCGCCGTATTTGCTGTTTTTAACTTGGATGGCAGTTACAATTGCGCCTGTTGTTTCATACGCATCACTGAGCTTACCCAGCTGTATATCAAGCGGGAGTCCAAAGTCAGCGACAAAATATTTTGCATTATCAAACGTGTAATACAAATAAAGGTCTGTATTATCGTTCTCCAGTTCAATTTTTTCGCAGGTGTAGTTAGCTGCATAGCGGTAGTTCGCGGGAATTGCAGGCATCGTGCTCAGGTCGGCACTAACAGTCTGCGTTTTGTTATAAATATTGGTTACACTACCGTTTATTAAATTGCCTTTCCACGGAGTATCCAGCCTTATACCAGCACTGAACCCCTCTCCCGAAGTTTTAATTCCGTAACTGTAGAATGTAAAGTTTGCACTCTGATCAACATAGTAGACATGAAGGTTTGCTTCCTTTTCGCGGAGATAGTATGTGACAAGATAGCCTTTGCCCGTAGCCGCTTTGATACTCTCTAATACAGGCTCTCCACCAACATTAAAAACACTGTACCGCTTATTCTCGCCATAAAGCACAGAGTTCATGTAATCATCATCCGTCAGCGATTTTACCCATGCCACCTGCTCGTTGTTACTTTCACTGCTATCATCCGCAGTAGTGTAAGTAATAGTCGGGACTGTAGCGTTTTCGTCCTTGCTAGTACATCTTGTAGATTCGGTGACCGTTATCATGTACACTTCATAATTGCTGCTGTTTTCAGCGTAGACATCCATGATATAACGTCCGCTGGTACTACCTTCTGACCACTTGTAATCGTTGTATGCCGCAGTATTATAGATAATTGTATTTGTATTAGCAAATTTGTTTGGGGTTCTATTGCCGCCGGACAGATATTTCACGGCAAAATCAAGGTATGCTTTGTCATTATATGTTGCTGTATTTACTATTGGACCCCAGTCAGTAGCGTATGTAGTCACCTCATCGGTCACTGTCGTTTTTTGGAGGTAATATGCTGTTATTACCGCCACACCTGTCGGTGCTGAGGTTGTAGTTCCGGCATAAGTTTCCGGGTCTATCGTTGTTGTTCCACTGACCTCTACCCATTCAGTACCGTTAAATACTGACCATACGCCTTCATAGTAGCGCACACTTTCTGCCTCAACGCCGCTGCTGATCTTGTTTGTCCACCCAGCCGCTGTCTGTGCATTTGTTCCCGTCTGATATACAGATTTGTAGTATTTAACATCCTGTCTTGTAGTAGATGAAACATCCGCATTTATATATGTACCAGTAGCAGCAACGCGCTCTGAAAGCTTAATGCCATCTCGGCTGTAAGCTTCGCTCGCAAGTATTTTTATGCTCTTATTGCCGTCGCTGCCGTCAACACGCTGGTTTGTTATGAAGTAGTTGACATAGATATATTTGCCTTCCAGGTTTTCGTTAGTAACAGTGACCTTGTACTTCACATTGCCGATGGTGACCTCTGCGGGCGAATTTTCAGGAGTTACCGCTACGCCCTTGAAGGTAATGGTCGTTGTGGGCTCAGTGGACGAGCCCTCGGTGTAGAGCCGGCCAGTGCCGCTGGACTTGAAAAGCTTCCAACCAGAGCTGTAAGTAAGATAATAATAGTTTCCGCCACTGTTCGGTTTTATCGAAAAGCTGCCGTTTGAATTGTAAGTCCATGTCGTGTTCGAGGAGCTGCTAGTTGTTGTCAGGCTATAGGTCTTACTACTACCACTACCACTACTATTACCATATGTAAGATAATAGTTTTCGCTCTCTATTTTATAGCCGGAGCTGCTGTTACCCGTTATCGTCCACTTTGTAGCAGCACTTGAATCTGTTTCGTTGTATACGACGTTATAGTTGTTCAGACTGAGCCAATTTGTACCGTCGCCGATGAGGTACTCTTGTCCGCTGGTTATAGAGCTCACCTGCTCAGGCTCGCCTGTACCGGCAGCATTGTGCTTTACCGTATAGGTTGCGTATGTGCCGTCGCCGACATTGTAGGTAGTATTCTCGTCGAGAATAGTTCCGGCCACATCTGCGGTGTCTGTACCATTGACCGAAACCGTGATTGCTTTTTCAGTCACGCTGACGGTGTCGCCGTCATCGCCGCCGTCGGTGGACACGGTGTTTATACTGCCGTCTGCGGCGAAGCCGCCGGCAACCAGAACAGAGGAATCGCTATAATTGTCGCTATTCTGCATTCTTGCGCCGATAACGCGCAGGATCATGCGAATCTGCTGGGCAATCTGCGTCTCAGTATTTTTTCCAGGCGTATTGCACCAGATGCAGAACATAGAGCCAACAGGATCGTTAACAGTGGTTGACAGGCCTTTTCCGTTATTAAAGCTTGTATTGCTAAAGCTCTTGGCTTTATTTATCCACGTAGTTTCATTGTAATCGCCGACAAACGTATAGCCTTCTTTGTTCAGATTCCAATCTTCATTTGTGGAAACATAATAGTAATCGTGGTTGGTATTGATCATGGAATAGCCAAGCGTTCTGATTGTCGATGCATTGACGCTGTCGCTCGGATACCAGTAGCACACCTGCGTAGGATAGCTGCTGTCGCTTTTAATTTTGCTGCTATCGCTCTTTATTGCATCGTTAAATACGCGCGGGGTCATGCCGTTGCTGACAACAATGTCAACAAGGCTGTCAGCATAGGTATAGAAGGCATTGTCAAAAGAGCTGTATTCATCAGTAGCAAGATTGAAGAACTGGCAGCCCTGCTTTGCAAAGTAAACTGCGTACTTTGCAACCAATGCCTTTGTAAAGCTGACAGCATCTTCATTGCTCAGATTCAGGCAGCCAACCTTACTACTTGCTGTAAGTGTTCCTTCGATGTTCAGATGCTCCATAGCTGCAATAAGTGCATGCATATGCCCCGGGGTGTTGAGCATCGGAACGATCTCTATGCCTTTATTTTTTGCATAGCTGATGATTTCAGTCATCTGAGCCTCGGTAAGGGCATTGGTCGTCGGATTGTATGAAATCCACTCTTCATCCGTAGTGCCTTTGCCGTTATCACCGTTGGTGTTATAATCCTTATTGCCTTCTTCCAGCGCTTCTTTAACTGCATAGCTGGTATAGTTGCCAATAGCCAGATCATCAAGATAGAAACGGAAGCCGCCGTTGCCGAAGGCAAGCTGGAGCTGATTATATCCGGCTGCCGCCATCTCGTTTATCAGCGCCTTTATCCATTCAGGCGTAAAATACTCCCTGCCGCAGTCCAGATGGACAATGCGATAGGAATCGTTGTCGGCGCTCTCATCCGACGCGGCCTGAGTGTCAGACCCTGTGAAGCCTGACAGTGGCAGCAGGCTCAGCACCATGACCAGTGCAAGAATCATGGAAAGCACTTTAGTCATAGTCGGCCTATTCTGTGCCTTATTCATCTTCTTGTCATTCCTTTCCTTTTTTAATTGAGTAAACGCTGACGCATTTGTTCATCGCTTACTCTGAGGTACACATATAGTATTTACCCCATAGATATCCCATAGATATATGACCTTATATTACCACAATCGTTTTTCTAATTCAAGGGTTTGTACAAGGTTTTTTCACAAATTAATGCATAATTTTCGGAAGTTTATGTAACGCAATACTCGCAAATAGCACAAAGGGCTTGCAGCTGCGGCGCAGGGAGGGTATAATAGTGAAAAATCGCGCCGGAGGATGAGTATGGAAAAGAAAAGCAAGGGCTCGAAAGCGCTCGTTATTATCGTGTGCGTGCTGGTGGGGCTGGCGCTGCTGCTGGGCGGCACGGTAGGCGTGCTGGCACTGATGGGCAGAAGCTCGCTGCGCGGCAACGGAGACGATATGTCCCTGCCCGACAGCGAGGCGGGCGTTGTAAAATATAACGGCAAAAGCTACAGGTACAACGAGGATATGGTCTGCATTCTGCTGATGGGCATCGACGGAGATAAGCCAAGCGGGAGCAGCGGCTTCGGCAACGCAAACCAGTCGGATGTGAATATGCTCGCGGCGCTCGACCTGAAAAACAATAAAATTACGCTGATCTCCATATCGCGCGACAGTATGTGCGTTATGGACGTGCTCGACGAAAACGGAGAAAACAGCGGCACGACCACCGCGCAGCTTGCCCTCGCCCACTCCTTCGGCGACGGCGGCGCAGTCAGCTGCGAACTCGTGCAGTCAGCGGTGTCGCGGCTGTTCTACGACCTGCCGATAAGCACCTATGCGTCGATATACATGGACGGCGTGCTCAAGCTCATAAATCAGCTCGGCGGCGTGACGATAACTATAAACGAGCCTGTGCTCGGCTACGCACAGGGGCAGCAGGTCACGCTGTACGGTCAGAGTGCGGAAAGCTTCCTGCGCTACCGTGAGCATACCGTTGACGGCAATAACGGGCGCATGCAGCGCCAGCGGCAGGTCATGCTCGCGCTGATGCAGACCGCACTCGCCAAGGTGCGCGAAAACCCGGCGTCTATCGTCGAACTGTACAACAGCGTTAGCAGCTATGTCACCACCGATATCGGCATCAGCGAAATGACCTACCTTGCAACGCAGGCAGGCGGTATGCAGTTTGACGGCGAGATACGCAATGTAGCAGGCGAATCCGTGCTGGGCGATTACGACCATGCGGAATATATTGTTGATAAGAACGCTCTGTACGAGCTCGTTCTCGATGTTTTCTATGAGGAAATTGCATAATTTCAAAAATTAGGGCTTGCAATTATTGCTTGCTTAGTATATACTGTCAACAGAATATATTGTAACTGGAGGCTTAATCAAATGAAAAAGCTTGTTTCGATACTTCTTATTCTCGTTTTGGTGTTCTCTATGTCCTGCTTCGTTTTCGCTGAGGATGTTATCAGCCCCGAGGCCAGCAATACCCCGACGGACGACACACCTACTTCCCCTCAGACCGGCGAGACCATCTCCGCAGTATGGGTCGCTATGATCGGTGCCGCTGCCGTCGCCGTGCTTGCGTTCTGCGGCAGGAAGCTCATAAGCGAGAAGTAATAGCTTGAATTAGCAAGGCTCCATGCAGAAAGCGTGGAGCCTTTTCGTTTAGGTGTAATATTTATGGAAAAGAAAAAACGGACAAGGATAATTCTTATCATAATAGCGCTGATCGCACTCGGCGTTATCGGCTGGTGCACTTGGTTTCTGGTGCAGTATTACGACGGAAACGCCTTCGGCGAAACGCTCGATAACTATATCGACAAGGTGCAGGTCGAGCGCGGTACGAAAACCGTCGATATCCCCGTTGATTTCGATGCACTGCATGAGCTCAACCCCGATATCTATGCGTGGATAGAGATTCCCGATACAGATATCAGCTACCCTATATTGCAGCGCGAGGGTGACAATTCCTACTACCTGCGCCGTAACGAGAGCGGCTCATATTACAGCGGCGGCTGCATCTTCTCTGAAGACTACAACAAGCGCGATTTCAGTGACCGTATGACCGTAATCTACGGGCACAATCTCGCATCGGGCAAGGCATTTGCCTATCTCAACGATTTTGCCGACAGCGAGGTTTTTAATTCTCACCGGTATATAAATATTTATCTGCCGGATATGATGCTCGTGTACGAAATTTTCGCCGCCTATCCCTACAGCAGCAAGCACCTGCTGCTGAATAACGACTTCAACAACCGCACCGAGTACAATGCTTTCTTCGACGAGGTCTTCTCCTCGCTCAGCCCGTCGGCAAACTTCGTCGAGGGCTCGAAGCCCGACTTTGAGAAGGATAAGGTTCTTACGCTGTCGACCTGCTACAGGCAGAATCGCTATCAGCGCTACCTCGTTCAGGCAAAGCTCGTCGAGGAGATACCTGCTGCAGTGAAGTGACCCCGAAAAGTTAGACAAATATTTTAGCGCAAATTGTTCAAGCTACCGAAAGGGCTTGTTGTCTGTGAATTGCAGGCGGCAAGCCCTTTAGCTTTTGCCTTAATTCTTCGATTATTGTAATAGTCCAGATATTCAATGAGTTCCTGCTTGAAGTGCTCCTTTTCCTTCTGCATGGTTTCTACGACCAGTTTCTTGAATTCCGGTATGTATCGTTTGTTCGGTACTCCTTTTGGCATAGAAAAACACCCCATTCCTTTGCACAAATTTTATATCATACCTATACAAAGGAATGGGGTGCAGTCATTGCGGACGGGATTTTGTTTTACATATTACTTATGCAGCAGCGTGTAGGCCTTTTCGCGGGCGATGGCGCGCTGGAGGGAGAGCTCAGCGCGCTTAAGATCGGTGTCTGCCGTGTGCTGCTCTATGCGCTGACGTGCGCGTCTCTCGGCGGCCTGAGCGCGGGCAAGATCGATAGTCTCTGCCATCTCCGCAGTGCGGGCAAGCAGGATGACCTCGTTATCGGCAACACTCAGCACTCCGCCGCTTACGGCGGCAAAATGCTCCTCACCTTCGGAGACGTATTTGACTACGCCCTCCTTGAGAGCGCCGATCATGGGTGCATGGCCGCAGAGTATACCGGCATCACCGTCGGAAAGAGGTACGTGTGCATAACTCGACATCGCATCGCACACTACGCCGCCGGCCGTTGTGATCTGAAAATGGATCTTATCTGCCATGGCACATTACCCGAGCTGATCGCGCTTTGCGATAACGTCGTCTATCGTTCCGCACAGCAGGAATGCCTGCTCGGGAATGTCATCGCATTCGCCTCCGAGTATTGCCTGGAAGCTTCGGATCGTATCCTCAAGCTTTACATACTTACCCTTGATGCCGGTGAAGTTCTCGGCAACGTGGAACGGCTGCGAGAGGAAGCGCTGTATCCTTCTTGCGCGGTTGACGGTGGCCTTATCCTCAACGCCGAGCTCATCCATACCGAGGACAGCGATGATATCCTGAAGCTCCTTGTACTTCTGGAGCACGGCCTGAACGGCGCGGGCCGTCTCATAATGCTCCTTGCCGAGGATGTGAGGGTCGAGTATTCTCGAGGTGGACTCCAGCGGATCGACCGCAGGGTAGATACCGAGCTCGGATATGCTTCTGGACAGAACGGTCGTTGCGTCCAGGTGGGCAAAAGCCGTTGCCGGGGCGGGGTCTGTAAGGTCGTCGGCAGGGACGTAGATCGCCTGAACCGATGTGACAGAGCCGTTGCGCGTGGAGGTTATACGCTCCTGCAAGGCGCCCATCTCAGTCGCCAGAGTCGGCTGATAGCCGACTGCGGAGGGCATACGTCCGAGCAGTGCCGAAACCTCGGAGCCTGCCTGTGTGAATCTGAATATGTTGTCGATAAACAGCAGAACGTCCTGGCCGGACTCGTCGCGGAAGTTCTCGGCTATCGTAAGGCCGGACAGAGGAACTCTCAGGCGCGCTCCGGGCGGCTCGTTCATCTGGCCGAATACGAGTGCGGTTTTATTTATAACGCCGGACTCGTTCATCTCATGCCAGAGGTCGTTGCCCTCACGGCTGCGTTCGCCGACGCCGGCAAATACGGAGTAGCCGCCGTGCTCGTAAGCGACGTTGCGGATAAGCTCCATAATAAGCACCGTCTTGCCGACGCCCGCACCGCCGAACAGACCGATCTTACCGCCCTTTGCGTAGGGCGCAAGCAGGTCAACGACTTTTATGCCGGTCTCGAGTATCTCGGTCGAGGGAGCGATATCCGTAAATGCCGGAGCCTGCCTGTGAATGGGCATATACTCCTCGGCGTTAACGGGTCCCTGTCCGTCTATGGGGTCGCCGACAACGTTGAACATGCGCCCGAGCGTCGCTTCGCCG
Source organism: bacterium (assembly GCA_963613665.1). GTDB lineage: Bacteria > Bacillota > Clostridia > Oscillospirales > Oscillospiraceae > F23-B02. The sequence continues at coordinate 41,798 of CAVEAL010000006.1, forward strand.
ACAGGCATTTTGATCGGCGAGCCCGTATCGACTGCCGCACAGCCGCGGGACAGACCGTCGGTCGAAAACAGAGAAACGCATCTTACGCTGTTGTCGCCAATGTGCTGGACGACCTCCATTACGATCTTGCGGTCATCGAGTTTTACCTCGATCGCGTTATAGATATCCGGCATTTTGCCGGAGGGAAACTGAACATCGACAACAGGCCCTATGACCTTTCGGATTATTCCGTTTTCCATTCATTTACCTCCTTTTTTAAGGGGTTTAAGCAATTATTATTTCTTCTTTTTAAGAGCAGACGCGCCGCCGACAATCTCGGTAATCTCGGTCGTGATGGCTGCCTGACGGGCGCGGTTGAGCTTCAGGTCGAGCTCCGCAATGAGGTTCTTTGTGCTGTCGGACGCGGCGGTCATTGCCGTCATGCGCGCCGAGTGCTCGCCGCACTTGCTGTCAAGCAGTACGCTCATTATCTTATTGTTGAGATAAAGCTGCATGACACTCTCCAGCACGCTGTCAACATCAGGCTCAAAAATGAATATCCGGCCTATGCCCTGCTTTTCGCTCTTTTCCGGAGCCGCCGGCAGGTACTGCACGTTCACAGGGTCCTGACGCAGAGCCGTGACATAGTGCTGGTAGACAAGATGTATCTCGTCATACTCACCGCTCGTATAAAGCTCCTTGAGGTAATCGGCTATCTCAAGCGCCTCGTCTATATTCGGCGTGTCGCTGAGCTCGGAAAAGGTCCTTATCACATTGAGTTTGCTGTTTGCCAGCACGTCCTTGCCCCATCTGCCGCAGACTACAAGACCGTAGTCCTTGCCAGACTGCTTTATGACGGAGTTTGCATAGTGCAGGATAGCGCTGTTATACGCTCCGCAGAGGCCGCGGTTGCCCAAAAACAGGACATAGCAGACCTTATTCACCTCTTTGCGAGGCGTAATGAAGCGGTTTTCAAGGCTCGCCGTGCTCGACGACAGCAGCGTGTCGATGACCTCCTGACTCTTTTCCGAGAAGGGGCGCATGGCCTGCATACTGCTCTGCGTTCTGCGCAGCTTTGACACCGCGACCATTTTCATGGCCTTGGTTATCTGCTCTGTATTTTTTACGCTTTTGATTCGCGTGCGAATGGCTCGCATATTAGCCATTTATGCCCCTCCCTTCTTCGTTTTTCAGAAAGTTTTCTTGAAGTTTACGATACATTCTTTAAGCTTTTCCTGCGTATCGGCGCTCAGCTTCTTGCCGCTGAACACTTCAGCCTGAAATCCGGGATAGCTGCGGTTTACATAATCAACGAGCTCGGACTCGAAGCGTGCGATATCCGTAAGCTCGAGATCGTCCGCGTAGCCCTCGGACACGGCAAAGATCGCAATGACCTGATCGGCAGCGCTCATAGGTGCATACTGTCCCTGCTTGAGGACCTCGGTCATGCGCGCGCCGCGGTGCAGCGTATCGCGCGTGGACTTATCCAGATCAGAGCCGAACTGTGCAAACGATGCAAGCTCGCGGTACTGAGCAAGGTCAACACGCAGACGGCCTGCGACCTGCTTCATCGCGCCGAGCTGGGCTGCGCCGCCGACACGGGATACCGACAGGCCGACGTTGATGGCCGGACGGACACCGGAGTGGAACAGATCACTCTCAAGGAAGATCTGACCGTCGGTGATGGAAATGACGTTTGTCGGGATATACGCCGAGATGTCGCCCGCCTGTGTTTCGATAATGGGCAGAGCGGTCATGCTGCCGCCGCCGGCTTCATCGCTCAGGCGCGCTGCGCGCTCAAGGAGCCTCGAGTGCAGGTAGAAGACGTCGCCGGGATATGCTTCGCGTCCGGGCGGTCTCTGGAGCAGCAGAGAAAGCTCGCGGTAAGCGGTGGCCTGCTTGCTCAGGTCATCGTATATAATAAGGACGTCCCTGCCCTTGTACATGAAGTACTCGCCCATTGCAGCGCCTGCGTAGGGGGCAATATACAGCATGGGCGCGGGCTCGGAGGCCGTTGCGGAGACGACGATGGTGTAATCCATGGCGCCTACGCTGCGCAGCTTATCCACAACGCCTGCAACGGTCGATTCCTTCTGACCGATAGCGACGTAGATGCAGATAACGTCCTTGCCCTTCTGATTGATGATAGCGTCAAGCGCTATAGCGGTCTTGCCGGTCTGGCGGTCGCCGATGATGAGCTCACGCTGGCCGCGTCCGATAGGAACGAGCGCGTCGATGGCCTTCAGGCCGGTCTGCATAGGTACGGAAACGGGCTGCCTTTCAAGCACGCTCGGAGCCGGACTCTCGACCGGACGGAAGGAGTCTGTCTTAATGGGGCCTTTGCCGTCGATTGGGCTGCCCATTGCGTCAACGACACGGCCGATGAGCGCATCGCCCACGGGCACCTCGACTATACGGCCGGTGCGGCGGACGCTGTCGCCCTCCTGCAGATGACCGAACGGTCCGAGCAGAACGACGCCGACATTGTCCTTGTCCAGATCCTGTACCATGCCCTTGAGTCCACCGGGGAACTCGAGCATCTCGCCTGCCATAACGTCGGCAAGGCCGGATACGCGGCAGATACCGTCGCCGAGGGTGAGTACCTCGCCGGTCTGGTACACGTCTATGTCACCGTTTACCTTCTCAAGCTGCTGCTTGATGCCGTCGGCAATAGATCTCATCTGAGTGTCGCTCTGGCGGGTGTTGTCTTCAACATCCTGGCTGAGCCTGTCGAGCGTATGGGCAAGAGTTCCGTCGTACACGGTATCGCCCACCTGCATACGCACGCCGCCTATCACGTCCGAATCGACCTCGTTATGGCATGAGATAAAGGTCTCGCATATGATCTGCGTGAGCTTCTTCATTTCGTCGTCGCTCAGCGGCTGCGCACTCTTTATTGAAATGTCAAGTTTTTTAAGTTCGTTCATGTTCAAAATGTCACTCGGCATTGCCGATACCAATTCTTTAATTTGTTTTATAAACTTATCATTGAGCGCCTGCTTGGAATCCTCAAAGCTGCCGCTGCGCAGCACCTCGGCCGTTATCTCGGCAACGCGCCGCACCGCGTCATTCGACACTCTGCCGCGCATCTGAGCCATGAGCTGCTCTTCGCTGCTTTCGGCATTTTCGATGAGGATTTTAGCCTCCTCCTCACCGGCCGCCGCTATAGCCTCGCCGTCGGCTTTGGCCTGAGCCTGGGCATCTATGAGAAGCTGCTGCTTACGCTCTTCGTTCTCTGCCTTTGCCTTGTCGATATCCTCACCGAGGGCTTTGGCTTTTGCCTTGGCCTTCTCAGAGCTTTCAATCTCCTCGCCTATCCCGCGTCTGCGGCTTCCGAACATTTTATCGAAAAGCCCCATCTTGCGGCAAACGATGAACAAAGCGCCGAACAATATGATAAAGTTAACTATCTTCCACAAGATTTCCACTTGAGAACTATCCCTCCTTTCCTGTGATTCCTGTCATACATTGGGATCATTCCTTGGCTTTGCCGACACATTCGTCAATGAGCTGTCTGTTTTCCTCGGAACCGCCGCCGACAAGTCTGTCGGACAGCAGCGCCACAAGCTCGGACATGCTGCCGTCTATTTCTGCTGCGGCCGCTTTTTCCTCGCTCTTTACGCGCTCACGGACATTTTTGTGAAGCTGCTCAGCCTCGGCGTGGGCGGCACTGAGTACCTCGCCCTTTGCCTTTTCAGCGTCGCTGCGTGCCGCGTTTATAACGCCTCTCGCATCGGCGCCGGTCTGCGCAAGCTCCTGTGCAAGCTGTGCCTTGTTCTCCTCAAGTGCCGCCTCGGCCTTTTTGCCTTCGGCAAGTCCCTCGTCTATGCGCGCTTTGCGCGCGTCCATAAAGCTCAGGACAGGCTTGAGAAGTATCTTGTTCAACAGGAACATAAACAGGAAGAAGCTGATAATAGTCAGTATGAACTCAGGTACGCTGATCTGAAGTCCTACTATATCTAAAATCAATACGGTCTCCCCCTTTCAAGATGTCTTTTCTTTCGATTACATCTTGGCAATAAGCATGAACGCGATGACCAGACCGTAGATCGCCAGCGCTTCCATAAAGCCCATTGCGAGGATCATGACAGACTGGAGCTGTCCCTTCATATCCGGCTGACGTGCCATGCCCTCAAGCGCCTTCGACGCTGCGAGACCCTGGCCGATGCCGACGCCTATCGTGCTCAGGCCGATGGCCAGTGCTACGCCTATTGCGATAAGACCCTGTGCTATTGACATTTGTGTTTCCTCCTATAATTGTGTATGAGTTTACTTCTTTATTCTTCGTCCTCGGTCGCTTCATTTATAAATACGGCAAGCAGCATCGTAAAGACCATTGCCTGGATGAAGCAGAACAGAAGACTCAGTATGTGCATGACTATGGGCAAGCCCACAGGGAACAGGCCGAACAGCGTTTCCGCCGCCAGCTCCTCGCCGTAGATATTGCCGTACAGTCGCAATGCCATGGAAAGCGGGCGCGTGAACTGCTCCAGAATGAGGATCGGGAACAGAAACGCGAAGGGCTTGAAGAATGTGCCCAGATATTTGCCGAGACCGTGCTTTTTTATGCCCGAGGACTGGATCGCCACAAAGGAGATCGTTGACAGTGCAGCCGTTACCGTCAGCACCGAGGTCGGCACCGTGAACAGCTCACCGGCTCCCGGGATGAGTCCCGAGTAGTTACACACGATGATAAGCACGAAGAACGACGCGAGCATCGGGAAATAGTGCCGTGCTTTCTTCTCTCCCAAAACGCCGGCAAAGAAGCTCAGTAGTCCGGACACCGCCATTTCCGCCATGTTCTGCAGCGGACCCGGCACGTCCTTCATCTTTCGCGTCGCTATGAAGCTTACCAGCAGTATCAACGCCATGATCACCCACATCGAGTAGATCGTCTTCGTCGGCATTAAAAAGTTTTCAAAAAATTCTTTCAATTACTTTCACCTCCGTCCGCCGTTTCATTGTTCTGCGGCTGAGTTTTCTTTACCATGATCCTTAAAAATACCATACCGCCGAGCGACAGTCCGACGGCGGCGGCAATGAGCGTTGCCATCATAGGAAGCCCATACGCCCTGCAGGCGAAGAAGCACGCGGCAAGCGCCGCAGCATCAAGCAGCAGCCGCAGCATGTTCACGCCCATGACAGCCGCCATATTGGACGCGTTCATGTTGGCTTTGCTTATGCGCATATTCACATATGCAACAATCAGGCCAAGCAGCGCACCGCCCAGCACAGATAAAATGTCTACAAAGTTCATAAGCTCAGCTCCGATGGCAATAAGTGAAACTATTTTATAACATTATTATTTAACACCAAATTAACGCGAAATGCAACGAGATTTTTCGGTTTTTTTCACAATTTTGATGAAATGCACAATTTTCGCGTCTAAAAACGTTCTTCATTTTGCATAGTTAATTTGCTGTCATTCTTTTCTTTTTGATATTTCATTTTGTTGAAACACTTGTTATATAATTGTATGTATGTTATCATTAAATTAACGGTCAAAGGAGGATGCTTTATGGAAGGTCTGATAATCGCAGGGCTCGCGCTGGCTGCTGCGGCAACCGTTTTTATCTGCGCAAAGGTATTGCCGAAGAAATATGACGGCCGCTTCGGAAATAAATTTTTGCAGCTGCTGCACGACTATTTCAATTTCAAGACATTTTACGTCGAGGCGCTGACGAAATTTATCTTCGTGCTTCTGACCTGCGCATGTATATTCGTCGGTTTTCTGCTCATATTCGGAAAATTCGAATACTACGGCTATTTCGGCATGAAATTCACGCAGAGCACCTTCCTGTACGGACTCGGCATAATGCTGCTCGGGCCGCTTGCTCTGCGCGTGACGTATGAGTTTGTGATGATGGCTATACTGCTGGTGCAGAACGTCATGAGCATAAACCGCAAGCTGAAGTCTCCGGCGCAGTTCAGGGCCTCACCTGCCCCGTCCGATGCAGAAAACGATGATGAGACAATTACACCCTGACCAAAGTCAGGGTGTTTTTTTCATATATTCAGGCCGAGGAGCGATATCAGCACCGGTATTGTGAACATCGAAAGAACCGTTCCGAGGAAGATCGCCTCCGAGGCCTCCACGCCGTCGCGGCCGTAGTCCATGCCGAGTATGGCGCACACTATCGCCGAGGGGCAGGCAGCTATTATGACTATCGAGCCGAGCATGACGATATCGCTTGTAAAAAATTGCAGCACGAACCACACGGCGACGGGCGCAGCAACAAGGCGCATGAAGTTAACGCCGTAAAGCCGCGGGTGTATAAAGGCATCCTTTATCGAAACATTTCCGAGGGAAAGTCCTATGCACATCATTGAAAGCGGTACGCAGGCATCGGCCAGCATGTCGGCGGCATCCTCGATTATAACGGGCATCGGTATCTCAAAAATGAATATGACGGTTGCGATGATAGTTGCGATGACAGGAGCGTTTATCATGCTTCTGATATTTATCTTCTCCCCGCTCCCGCTGCCGCGCTGCAAAAATATCACACCGACGGTGTACAGGAAGATGTTGAACGGTATGTTGCCGAGCGAGGCGAAGAATACCGCATCCTCTCCGTAGACGGCGGATATGATGGGTACTCCCATGAAGCCGAGGTTTGAAAAGGACGCCACCATGCGGTACATACCCTTGTCGCCGTCCTTTATGCGCATGGCTGCCGGAGTTATGTAGCCGACTGCAAGGCATACGATCTGCGCGATGCTCAGCATGGCAATGCCGAAGAGCATGTCGCTCCTTGACATGTCAAGATCCTTGTTGATGACGGATGAGAGAATGATACCCACAAGGAATACGTTCATGACCATTTTGCTCAGGCCCTTGTTGAACTCCGGGCCGACGAGCTTTATTTTTGCGCAAAAATATCCAAGCGCCAGAATGATCACAAGCAGCGCCATTTTTTCAAATATAACAAGCATTTGTATGTATATCCTTACTTATCAGAAACTTATCATGAGCTTTGCTATCTCAAAATAAATGAGAAGCGAAACGGCGTCGGTAATTGTTGATATAAGCGGAGTTGCCATTACCGCCGGGTCTACGCCGAGCTTTTCGGCGGCCTCGGGCAAAACGCTGCCGACGACCTTTGCGAAGGTGACAATCAGGACTATCGAAAGGCTTACGACTGCGGCAACGGTGAGCGTAACGCCGTCATTGCCGAGCAGCAGCCTGTCCACCAGAAGCATTTTTACAAAGTTTACCGCCGCAAGCGTGAGGCCGCAGAGCACGCCGACCCTGAACTCCTTCCACACGACGCGTCCGACGTCCTCGGGCTCAGTGTCGCCGAGCGAGATGCTTCGTATGACGGCCGTCGATGCCTGCGAGCCGGAGTTGCCGCCGGTACCCATGAGCATGGGTATAAAACCTATGAGCACGGCCTGCACGGCAAGCGCATCCTCGAATGAGTTTATTATCATGCTCGTAAACGTCGCCGAGAGCATGAGGAACATGAGCCACGGGACGCGGCGCTTCCACATATCGAGAGCGCTCGTCCTCGAATACGGCTTATCCGAAGGCGTCATTGCGGCCATGATCTCGAAGTCCTCGGTGGCCTCAGCTTCCATGACATCGATCACGTCGTCAACGGTGACGATGCCGACGAGGCGGCCTTCCTTGTCAACGACAGGCAGAGCCATGAGGTCGTAGTCGGAGATCTTCTCGGCTGCCTCCTCCTGGTCGTCGTGCGTCATGCAGAATACGATATTCGTATCCATTATATCCTCAATGACGGTTTCGTCGTCGGATAGCAGAAGATCCTTGACCGACAGAACGCCCTCAAGCTTACGGTCGGCAGAGGTGACAAAGCAGGTGTAGATGGTCTCCTTATCCTCGCCTATCCTGCGTATGCGCGCAATGGACTCGCGCACGTTCATGTATTTTTTGAGATCGACAAACTCCGCCGTCATGATGCTGCCAGCCGAGTTCTCGGGGTAGTTGAGATACTGATTGATGAGTCGCCGCGTTTCGGGTGTCGCAGTGCGCATGACGCGCTTTACAACGTTTGCCGGAAGCTCCTCCATCATATCGACCGCATCGTCAACGTACAGCTCTTCAATGATCGCCGACAGTTCCGAGTCGGTGATGGAGTTTATAATCCTCTCCTGCTCCGGCGAATCGAAGTTTGCGAAAACATCCGCCGCCATCTGCTTGGACAGAAGCCTGAACACCATCGGCATACGGTTATCGCCGATCTCGGACAGAAACTCCGCAACGTCGAACTCATTCATGTCCTCAAGGCGGAGCTGAAGCTCCTTCATTCTGCGCTCATTGAGAAGCTGCATCAGCTCGTCGGCCTGCTTGTCGCGCATGGCCTCAAAGTCCATATTCTCCATATTATCCATTTAAGGAGCCTCCTTTCACTGCTATTTGTTATCAAAATTATTTTCCGAGGTATTCCTCCTGCTCGCGGCTGAGCCTGTCAATACCGACGCCCATTGCCTCGAGCTTGCGCTCCGCGACTTCGCGGTCGATCTCGCGCGGTACCGGTACGACGCCGGCCGAAAGTCCGCCCCGGTTGTCGGCGAGATATTTTGCCGACAGCGCCTGTATTGCAAAGCTCATGTCCATGATCTCCGCCGGATGACCGTCGGCTGCCGCGAGGTTGACGAGCCTGCCCTCGGCGATGGTGAACAGAGTTCTGCCGTCGGGCATGACATAGCCCTGTATATTGTGCCGCGCCTCGTATTTTTTAACGGCCAGCTTTTCGAGTCCCTGCATATCAATCTCGACATTGAAGTGACCGGCGTTGCTGAGTATCGCACCGTCCTTCATGAGCGGGAAGTGCTCGGCGCTTATGATGTCCCTGCCGCCGGTGACGGTGCAGAAGATATCGCCTATCCGCGCAGCCTCAGCCATTGGCATGACCTCGTAGCCGTCCATAACGGCCTCGAGTGCACGGACAGGATCGGTCTCAGTCACAATGACCTTTGCGCCCAGACCCTTTGCGCGGAGCGATACGCCCTTGCCGCACCAGCCGTAGCCGGATATGACGACATATTTGCCCGCAACGATGAGATTCGTCGTGCGGCAGATACCGTCCCACACGCTCTGGCCCGTGCCGTAGCGGTTATCGAACATATGCTTGCAGTCGGCATCGTTTACCATGACCATCGGGAAGCGCAGAGTGCCCGCCGAGGACATTTTACGCAGACGGTTTATGCCTGTCGTTGTCTCCTCGCAGCCGCCGATGACCCCGGGGATGAGCTCGGAAAACTCCTCGTGCATGAGGTGCACAAGGTCGCCGCCGTCGTCAATGATTATGTTCGGCCCGATCTTCAGCACCTCGCGCAGGCAGTCGTTATACTGCTGCTCATCGCAGCCGTAAACGGCGAAAACATTCATGCCTCCGGCGGCGAGCGCCGCGGCAACATCGTCCTGCGTGGAAAGAGGGTTCGAGCCGGTGACATACATCTGCGCTCCGCCGAGCTCCATCACACGGCACAGATACGCGGTTTTTGCCTCAAGGTGCACCGAAAGGGCGACCTTCAGACCCGCAAAGGGTTTTTCCTCGGAAAACCGTCGGCCTATGCCCCGCAGCACGGGCATGTTTCGCTCGACCCAGTTTATCTTCATTTCTCCGGAAGGTGCAAGGTTTATATCTTTAATAATGCTCATAAAAGTGCGGCCTCCTTTAATCAAAACAATTTATTTTAACACTTTAATTTAACATCCGCAAGTGTTGAAAGAGCTCAAGAGGCATGATATAATTTAAAAAAATTATATATTTACATAATAAATTAATGTACAGCGAAAGGAACATCCGAGATATGGGTCTTATAAGAGCAGGCGTCGGAGCTCTCGGCGGAACACTGGCCGATCAGTGGAAGGAGTTTTTCTCCTGCGACGCGATAGACAAGGATACGCTTGTCGTTAAAGGCGTAAAGCGCATCGGATCACGCTCGTCGAATACGAAGGGCAGTGACAACATCATTTCCAACGGCTCAGGCATTGCGGTAGCGGACGGTCAGTGCATGATAATCGTGGAGCAGGGCAAGGTCGTCGAGGTATGCGCAGAGCCCGGACAGTTCACCTATGACGCTTCGACCGAGCCGAGCATCTTCGAAGGCAAGCTTGGTGACAGCATCAGGGAGACCTTCAAGACCGTCGGCAGACGTTTTACCTTCGGCGGCGAAACCGGCAAGGATCAGCGCGTTTACTACTTCAACACCAAGGAGATAGTCGATAACAAGTTCGGCACGGCGACCCCTATCCCCTTCCGCGTTGTTGACAGCCGCGTCGGTCTCGACCTCGATACCGGCGTAAGGTGCAACGGCGTGTACTCGTACAAGATAACGAACCCCCTGCTGTTTTACAGCAATGTCTGCGGCAACGTAGAACAGGATTATGAGCGCTCGGAGATAGACTCCCAGCTCAAAACGGAGTTTGTGACCGCTCTTCAGCCTGCGTTTGCAAAGCTCTCGGAGCTTGAGCTGCGTCCGAATCAGATACCGGCGCACACAATGGAGCTGTGCGATCTGATGAACGAAACTCTCACGCGCAAGTGGTCCGAGGTGCGCGGTCTTAGCGTCGTTTCGATTGCAATGAATCCTGTCAGCATTCCCGACGAGGACGCAGAGATCATAAAGAAGCTCCAGCACGCTGCGGCACTTACCAATCCCGCTCTCGCGGCAGGCACCCTCGTGGGCGCTCAGGCAGACGCCATGCGCACGGCAGCCGGGAACACGGCCGGCGCTATGGCCGGCTTTGTCGGCATGGGCATGGCCGCAAATGCGGGCGGCGCAAACGCACAGTCTCTCTACGGTATGGCGGCATCTCAGCAGCCCGCCGCACAGCAGACGGCAAATGCATGGACATGCTCCTGCGGCGCTCTCAATAACGGCAGATTCTGCTCCGCGTGCGGCAGTCCCAAGCCGGCGGGCGCTAACAAATATAAATGCAGTAAGTGCGGCTGGGAGCCCGAGGATCCGGCGCATCCGCCGAGGTTCTGCCCCGACTGCGGCGATCCGTTCGATGATAACGACAAGGTGTAAAAGCTATGGGAAACGAAAATCAGCTTCAATACAAATGTCCCTGCTGCGGCGGCTTCATAGCCTACGACAGCCGCTCAAGCAAGATGAAGTGTCCCTATTGCGACACGGAGTTCGAGCTTGAAACGCTCAGAAGCTACGACGAGGATCTCAAAAGCGACAAGGCCGACGATATGAGCTGGTCGTCAGATGACGACAGGGAGCATTTTGACGACGATGCCGACGGCATGGGCGTTTACGCCTGCCAAAGCTGCGGTGGCGAGATAATCGCCGAGGAGACAACGGCGGCTACAAGCTGCCCCTTCTGCGGGAATCCGGTCATCTTCAAGTCGCGTCTGGCCGGTGAGCTCAAGCCTGACTATATAATCCCCTTCAAGCTCGATAAGAATGCCGCCAAGGAAGCTCTCAAAAAGCACCTGAGCGGCAGAAAGCTATTGCCGAAGCCGTTCAAAAGCGAGAGCCACATTGATGAGATAAAGGGAGTGTACGTTCCTTTCTGGCTGTTTGACACCGACGCGGACGCCGAGTGCCGGTACCGCGCGACAAAGACGCGCTTCTGGTCCGACGGAGATTTCGATTACACCGAAACGAGCCATTTCAGTCTCCTGCGCAGCGGCAGCATGGGCTTTGAGCACATTCCCGTTGACGGCTCAAAGAAAATGCCGGACGATCTCATGGAATCACTCGAACCCTTTGATTTCGGTCAGGCCGTTGAGTTTCAGACGGCTTATCTCTCCGGCTATCTTGCCGACAAGTACGACGTCAGTGCGGACGAATGCAACGGCAGAGCCAACGAGCGCGTAAAGCGCAGCGCGGATATTGCCCTGCGCGGCACGGCAGTCGGCTATGACTCCGTAACGCCCGAGAATATCGCCGTTCAGTTTTCCGAAGGCCGGAAGCACTACGCCCTATATCCCGTGTGGCTTTTAAACACTACGTGGAACGGCAGCAGGTATACCTTTGCCATGAACGGTCAGACCGGCAAATTCGTCGGCGATCTGCCGGTGGACAAGGGCGCTTACTGGAAGTACTTCGGCGGCATCTTTGCCGCAGCATCGGTCATTGCATACGCCATAGAGCTGCTGCTGTTTCATTGAGGAGGTGCGGCATGAATAAAAAACTGTTATCTCTTCTGCTTGCGCTTATCCTCGCCGTTGCTCTTATCCCCGCCGTTCTGGCCGACAACTCCAAAAGCATCGTCTACGATCAGGAGGGGCTGTTTGACGCATCCGAGCTTGAAATGCTCAACACAAAGCTTGAGGAGCTGAGCAGAACATATGAGGTTGACGCAGCGATCGTCACGGCGGCCTCGCTCGACGGCAAGACCGCACAGGAATATGCGGACGATTTCTACGACGAAAACGGGCTCGGTCAGGGCGAGAACCTTGACGGTATAATGCTTCTCATAAGCGGAGCCGAGCGCCAATATGCAATAACGACATCGGGGAGCTGCATATATGCCTTCACGGACTACGACCTTGAGTACATATCCGAAAACTTTCTGCCCTCGCTCTCCGAGGGGAACTGGTGCAGCGCCGGCCTGAGCTTCATAAACGACTGCGGTCCCTGCCTCGTCGCTGCGGATGAGGGCGATTACGTCTACGATCCCGACGACTTCAATAACGACTATGACGGCAACTATAATCCGATCGGCTCGAGCGGCTATTTCAGTATCGCATGGCTCGGAATGGCGCTGTTTATCGGACTGATAGCCGCTCTCATCGGCATGAAGATCATGAAACGCGGCATGAAGTCGGTTTCCATGCAGTCCTCGGCCGCCGATTATCTGCGCGCCGGCAGCTTCAGACCCGGCAGGCAGCAGGATCTGTTCCTGTATCACACAGTCACAATGACGGCACGGCCTAAGAATAACGATAACGACGGCGGCGGCCATCACGGCGGCTTCGGCTCGGGCGGCGGCTTCAGCAGCACGCACACCTCGAGCGGCGGCGCCACCCACGGCGGCAGAAGCGGCTCGTTCTGACGGACAATTAAAAATCTCAAAACCGGAGTTGGTCAGACAGCTCCGGTTTTCGAATAAATATGCAAATTTTTTAACATTTGCTCATTGCACTGTAGAATACGCCACAGGTTTTCACTGAGCATGCGTCTATAATAGAGGCAAAGGAAATTGGTAAAGGAGTATACAACATGGATCTGTACAACGCTCTAATAGAACACACTAATGAGCTTCTGGCAAAAGGCTCGCCCAGGGTATGGCCGTACAAGGCCGGAAAATCGTGGCCCGACCTCGGCTCGGCGGAGCTGGTACTCCAGTCCGACGCGGCATACGAGCTTGGCGCTCTCGGTCTGGGTTCGGCAAACTACATCTGCACGACTACGAGCTCCGAGCTGGTAAACCGTGACGAGGTCGTGCTCTATGGCCCCGATCTCAAGGCCATCAAGAAGGACGTTCCATTCGCGCGCATAGTTCTGCTGCGCGTCGGCGTTCTCGAGGGTGAGGACGAGGAGGTATACCGTGCGCTCAAGGATATTGAGTTCTGCAAATACCACGTCTATCCCGAGGGCTACATGGTGCGCATGTCTCCCGAGAGCCACCGCGAGCAGGTGCGCGTTTCCAAGAAGGCGATAAAGCGCGGCATAAACTTTGAACAGGTCGGCTACCGCTACATCGAGGCATACAAAAAAGACCCCAACGTTCTCAACGTCAAGGTCATTTTCATCACCGATCCCTCGCTTGACTTCAAGGCAATGCTCGAAAACGCCAAGAAGGCCGATGCCATCACCAGCACCCTGACCCACATCATGGAGGGTCTTCCCACCGACTGCACCGTCTGCCAGCTCAAGGATATCTGCGACGAGGTCGAGGGCATGAAGGAGCTTCACTTCGGTGTCGGCGACAAGGGCGCAGGCAAAAAGGATCACCACTGATATTTGAAATCAAAAATCCCCGACCGCTGTCGGGGATTTTTTTATCTGCCTGCGCCTATGAAAAACAGCGAGAGCATGCCGGGACCGACGTGGATGCCGGTGTACGGCTCGTGGGCCGCAATGATGAGCTCCTGCGGCTCGGCTATGGCGCGCACCATCTCGGCAAGCTTTTCGGCATCCTCGGGGCAGTCGCCGTGGCTTATCGCAACGCGCTGCTGCTGCGGATTGACGGCCTTGGCCTCGTACTCGTGTGCAATGGCCTCGATGGCCTTCTTTCTGCCGCGCAGCTTTGAGAAGACGACTATCTTCCCTTCCTCATCGCCGCGCAGGAGAGGTTTTACGTTAAGCACCGTGCCGACCATCGCGGCAATTCCCGAAAGACGTCCGCCGCGGCGCAGATGCATGAGATCATCAACGGTGAAATATTCACACAGGCCGCTGCGGTCGGATGCAAGGTGCTCGATGAGGGCGTTCATGTTAAGTCCCGCGTCACGGTAGTCAGCCGCTTTCATGGCAAGCAGGCCGATGCCGAGTCCCGCTCCCATGGAGTCGAAGATCTCAATACGGCGCTCGGGATACTTATCGCGCAGTTCCTCGGCGGCGAGACGGCCCGCATTGTACGTTCCGCTGATGCCGGAGGAAATGCTTATGTAGACGATATCATTGCCTTTTGAAAGCTCCGTCTCAAAAGCTTCGGCGATATCGTGCGAATTGGTCATGCTCGTGCGCACCTCGGTTTTGGCGCGGAGCATATCGTAAAAATCGTGTGCATCAAAATCCTCGGGAGCCTGAGGGCACTTTATGATCTTGCCGCCCAGCTCGTAGCTGCACGCAATCACATGTATATTCAGCTCCTCGAGCTTTGCGGCAGGGATGTTGGCCGCAGAATCGGTAAATACTTCGATTGACATCATACACCTCCGTATGAGAAAGATACAGTGCGTACCTAATATGTTATATCATATTACCGCATTTCCGGCGTTAAGTAAATACTTTTTATAAATAATAATCAATTTATTAAATAATAAGCAATATTATATTTTCTTGTAATGCCTGCGCTTTGGTGCTATAATCATAAAACAACGAAACACAGCGCGGGGAGGTCTGACTTATATATAACAGTAAGCTTGTTGCGGCAAAGCTGCGGCGCTGGGATAAATACATCACACGTTTTTCGCTGCCGTCATGGGATGAGCTTCCGGATTTTGAGCTGTATATGGATCAGGTCGTGTCGCTTGTATCGCGCTTTCTCGACCTGTTCCCGCACACACCGGACAGCGATCCGATCATAACTCCGAGCACGATAAACAACTATGTCCGCATGAAGATCATGCCTGCTCCCGTTAAGAAAAAATATACGAGGATACATCTTGCCTATCTCATCATGATATGCACGCTCAAGCAGAGCCTTAGCATATCCGTTGTGAGCAGGCTTATTCCCATGGGAATAAACGAGGAAGAGGTCAGGGAGATATACGACGACTTCGTCATGCGCCACCGCAGTCTGTGCCGCCTGTGCACAGAGCAGGTAAAGCAGCTTGCGGTCGATGTGTTTGATCCGGCCTGCAAAGACGATGCCGCGGTCAAGCATCTTGTTGCGGAGTCGGCAATATACTCGCATTTGTACAAGCTTCTGACGGAAAAGATAGTCGCTCTGGCCATTGAGCCGAAGCCTGCTGACGATGAAGAAAAAAGCGAATAGATCATTGCCCCGAGTGCCGCAGCACTCGGGGCATTTTTCACTATTCTGTTATAACTTCAAAGCCGTGCTCGCCGGTAAAGCTGCCGGCAAGGCCCTCGTCTATGTACACGGTCTTGAGCGCCGTGAGAGAGTCGAGCTCAGACCAGTCGGAAACGCCGCGCGTCCCGGTCAGACGAAGCATCGTAAGACCCGTGAAGTCTGAAAGGCCGCTTGTTGAATCGACCGTACAGCTTATAAGCTCAAGCTCCGTTATCGCGCGTTCACGGTCAAATGCGCTGAAAAAGCTGCCGCTGAGGTTGCAGTCACAGAGCTTTACGCTGCGCAGTGAACTCATGTCAAGCACCTGCGAGATATCGCTCAGTGAGCAGTTTGAAAACGCAACGGACTGTATCTTCGTAAGCGGCTTGAATGCCGACAGATCTGTAACGCTTGCTCCGATAAACGAGGCGTGGGTAAGCTCGTGACATTTATTGAGATCGCCGAGCGAACCGACGGGATTATAGTTTGCGCTCAGCTTACGCAGCTCCGGCAGATTGCCGATGCCCGTAAGATCCGCTACGCGGCTGCCGTCAAGGTTCAGGCTCGTTATCGAGCGCGCGGGCATCGTATTGAGGCTGCCGAGGCTCTGATACTGAAGCCACAGGGTCTTGAGACCGGTGAAATACGCGAGATCGGACAGATCGCTTACGCTTCCCCTGCTGACTGTGCGGCTGTTGCCCTGCCAATCGGTATACGACGCCGTTTTGTCGCTCTGGCTGAGCTTG
This sequence comes from bacterium, assembly GCA_963613665.1. Taxonomy (GTDB): domain Bacteria; phylum Bacillota; class Clostridia; order Oscillospirales; family Oscillospiraceae; genus F23-B02. The sequence continues at coordinate 58,136 of CAVEAL010000006.1, forward strand.
CCTACACCGGAGACAGGCTCACTGAGGCTGTATTCGTCGCCGACGATGTACAGCTCCGTAAGCCCCTTGAGCTCACCGACGGTGATATCTCCGTCGGTCTTGCCGGTATACTCACGCGCGGCGTTTTCAAAGATACTGTTTTTAAATTCGCACACCGTATCGTCGGCAAGGGTCTCTATCTGCGTCGTCGGCGTGAGGAGCTTTTCGAGGTAGCCCGTAAAATAGCCGACAATGAGCGCTGCCAGAACAAGGCCGAACACAACGACGGCGGCAGACCAGCCGACTATTTTTTTAGCCTTGCCGCTTTTCTTTTTTTCCTTTTTCTCTTTTTTCTTAGGAGGTGCCGCGGCAGCCGCCTTCTGAGTCACGGTGGTCGGACGAGGAGTGGACTCGGCAAAGTTTTCGCTGTTTAAAAGCGGTGCGCTGTACAGTTTATCGTAAAAATACTCGTCGCTGGGATAGGTATATTTCATCAGTGCGTAGATGTTGCCTATCTGAAGCTCCATGCCCGGAGTGAGCGCAGTTTCCTCAACGAAAATGTTTATGGTCTTAATTTTTTTCGACTGCGCATAATGCATCTCGCGGCGGCAGTTATCCGAGCGCATGTAAGCATTTGATATGAATGCGACAACAAGATGCGCGTCGGCAAGGTGCGAGGCTATGCACTCCTGCCACTCGCTGCCGACCTCTATTCCCTCGTCGTACCAGATGTTGTAGCCACGGCTGTGCATATCGCTGACTATGGGCAGGACGACATCGTCATCTGCATGCGCATAGCTTATGAAAATATACGGTTTATCACCCTCGTAGGGCTTAAAATACTCAAAATCGTTCATTTTTCTCTCCTTATTGACAAAGTCAATTATAGCTTTGCCGGCAGAGAAATGCAATTACAATTTTGTAAATCCGCCAATTATCGCACAGCGCCGATATCCCCGAGCCAAGGCTCGGGGATAAGGTTCATTTAATCTCTTTTCTTATATCGGCAAGCGATACGGAATTTTCCCGCGCAAGCCTTGCAAGATCGTCGTACTCGGCCTTTGAGCGCCTTATGCCGCAGCCCTCGGCGGTTTTTACGCGGACAGGTCCGTACCTTGTCTGCACCGTATCAAAGCTGCGCTCAAGGCTGTACCGGCCGCAGGAATATTCGCGTACACCGAGAGTCGTCGTATGTCTGAATATACATTCGAGCATTTTTCCGCGCCTGTCCTCGCGGCACATGCAGGTGAGCATCACGCCCGGCCTGCTTTTTTTCATGCCGATATCGGTAAAATACACATCCAGAGCACCGAGCGCAAACAGCTCCTCCATTGCGAAAGCCAGATCCTCTGGCGTCATGTCGTCAAGGTTGCAGGCAAGCTCGATGATCCGCTCTTTTTCGTTTTCCGTCTCGCCGAGCAGTACGCGCACGACGTTTGCAGCCTCAAAGTCCTTTTTTCCCGTGCCGTAACCGACGCTCTCGACCTTCATAAGCGGCATCGGAACGAATTCTTCGGCAAAGTGCCGCAGCAGCGCAGCGCCCGTCGGCGTACACAGCTCGGACTTTATCTGCCCCGAATATACGGGAACGCCGCGAAGTATAAGCTCCGTTGCGGGTGCCGGGACCGGCAGCACTCCGTGCGCACATTTCACGAAGCCCGAGCCGACGTTGACGTAAGATGCAAGCACCTTCTCCGGCTTGAGCTCGTGCATGAGCTGGCACACGCTCAGAACGTCCGCCAGTGCATCAAGCGAGCCGACCTCGTGAAAATGCACGTTTTCGACCGGGCAGCCGTGCACTCTGCTCTCTGCCTCGGCGATGAGAGAAAACACAGCCTTTGCGTTCTGCCTGACCTCAGCGGCAAGCGGCGCGGCGTCAATAAACTCCGTTATCTCCGAAACGCTCGTGTGGTCATGGCCGTGACACTCCGGCCCGCCCTCCTCGTCGCCGTTTATGCCAACGGTGACATGCGTTCCCGTAATGCCGCATTTTAAATCGGGCTTTGCAGAGAGCTCGGCGCTGCCGCCAAGCACGGCGTTCATTCGGGCGATGAAGGCGTCCTTATCCGGATGCAGCTCAAGAAGTGCAGCCGTGAGCATATCTCCGGCACAGCCCATGGCGCAGTCTATATACAATGTTTTCATTTGCTATCCTCCCTCGCCTGCGGATCGAGCCGCACGGCCGCAAAATGCTTTGACAGCTCCGCTGTTATCGTATCGAGCTCCGTCTCGGCTCTTTTGTGCTGCTTTTCGGTAAATTGCAGCAGTGCGCCGCCATCGCGCAGACGCACGCGGAAATCCGTGAAGCCGAGGGAAAACAGATAGCTCTCGCTCTCCTCGACGGCGGTGAGCTTTTCCGCCGTTATCCTCTCACCGCTCGGCACACGCGTTGCAAGGCAGGCATAGGCGGGCTTATTCCACGTAAACAGCCCCGCCTCGCGCGAAAGTCTGCGCAGCTCGGTCTTGCTTATGCCGCACAGCCTGAGCGGAGAGAGGATATTCTCCTCGCCCAGCGCCTTCATCCCCGGCCTGTCGCCGCCGTCGTCACTTGCATTGGTACCGTCGATTATCGTGTCATAGCCGTCGGCTGCGGCGAAAGCGCGTATTGCGCCCATGATGTGTTTTTTGCAGTAATAGCAGCGGTCTGAGGGGTTTGCCGCGACCTCGTCAAGCAGCAGAACATCAAGGCTTATCTCGCGCAGCAGAACGCCCATTTCTGCCGCAAGCCTTCTCGCATCTTCCTTTTCAAACTCAGGCTGAAACTGCGATTTCACATAGTAAGGCTGCACGTCTGCGCCGCAGGCAACGGCAGCATACAAAAGGTATGACGAGTCCGCGCCGCCGGAAAAGGCCAGTGCGACTCTGTTATGTTCGTTGAAGAATTCTTTGAGCTCCATATCAGTCGAGGTGATTTATCATGCTGGCGAGGTAGCCCGCGCCGAAGCCGTTATCTATGTTCACCACCGACATGCCGCTTGCGCAGGAATTGAGCATGCTCAGAAGCGCCGCAACGCCGCCGAAGGACGCGCCGTAGCCCACGCTTGTTGGGACGGCTATGACCGGGCAGTCTGCAAGGCCGCCTATGACCGACGGCAGTGCGCCCTCCATGCCGGCAACGGCGATTATGACGCGTGCCGTCATGACGGTGTCCATATTTGAAAGCAGACGGTGTATGCCCGAAACGCCCACGTCATAGAGGCGCAGAACGTCGTTGCCGAGAGCTTCCGCCGTCATCGCGGCCTCCTCGGCCACGGGGATATCGCTCGTGCCGCCGGTCGCTACGACTATACGGCCCTTGCCGCTCGGCTCTGGTATCCGGCCGATAATTCCGATACGCGCCATGCTGTTGTACTCAAGCGGAAGCTCCGCCTTGATATACTCCGCCGCATCTTCGGTAAGGCGCGTTATGAGCACGGTCTGCTGGCCGTTTTTCATCATCGCCCTTGCTATGCCGAGGATGTGCTCCTTCGCCTTGCCCGCACCGTATATGACTTCGGGCACGCCCTGCCGTATACCGCGGTGATGATCTACCTTCGCGTAGCCGTCTATCTCCTGAAAAGGCTGCATTTTGAGCTTGAGCACCGCGTCGTCCGGGCTCAGGCTGCCGTCGGCGACATGGTTTAAAAGCTCGGTCAGTTCATGCTTATCCATTGTTTGCTCCTTTCGTCTCACATTCTTCTCTCAACTTTTTAAAGCTATATAAAACAGGCGGCATTCCTCACATACCGCCCTTTTTTCTTTAACGATTTACATTCTACCACAGCAGAACATGCCGTTCAAGCTATGTCATAGATTTATCTTTCACCGTTCATAAGGTACTAAAAGCCTCCCGTTCGCAGTGAACGGGAGGCTTGGGCCATTACATTGCTTCGATCTCTTTTATGATGTATTCGTTGCCTGTGACGAGGTAAGTATGCTCGCTTTGGCAATACGGACACACCTTTGCGTATTTCACCGTGGAATAGGTCTGCTTGCAGTCCTCGCAGAAGGTCACGGCCTCAAGCTTTTCGACCTTGAGCTCAGCCTCCTTCATGTACTTCGACTCCTTGATCGCCCAGTTCCAGCAATCGACGATGTATTCCGGTATAATGCCGCTGACCTCGCCGATCTGAAGCGTGACGCTTCCGACCTTGGTGAGACTGTTTTCGTCGCAGAGCTTCTCGACTTCCTTTATGACGTAAAATACAGTTCCGAGCTCATGCATGTGACATATCCTCCGATGTGCTTACTTTGCGAATTTTTCCTTGAGATCCTTTATCTTGATCTTCACGCCGCGCTTTGCCGCGTATACGGCCAGAGGCAGATACTTGTCGTCGGTATTGACCATCTTGCTCGCCTCGGGGTGATCGCGGTGCAGGTGAATAGCGTCAAACTCGCAGCGGGTGGTGCACAGACCGCAGCCGATGCACTTATTCTGATCGACGACCGACACACCGCAGCCCAGGCAGCGGCTCGCTTCGGCCCTGACCTCGTTCTCGGTGAATGTTATACGGTCGTTCTTCATGGTCTTGGCCTTGCGCGGATCGTGCTTCACTTCCTGACGGACGGGTGCGTCGAAGCAGTTGATGTCGATGACGACATTGTCCTTATCAAGCTCGTAGAAATCGCGCGGATTACGGGCGAGAGTAAGACTCTGTCCCTCATGGACATAGCGGTGCAGGCTGATCGCGCCCTCACGACCTGCCGCGATAGCATCGATGGCAAACTTGGGTCCCGTGTAGCAGTCGCCGCCGACAAAGATATCGCTCTGAGCCGTCTGGAGAGTTACGGGGTCTGCCACTGCCTTGCCCTTTGCCGCCGTCTTGAGCTCGCCGACGTCAAGCGTGCCCCAGTCTATGGTCTGGCCGATAGCGGCGATGACGGTGTTGACCTTGAGTGTCTTGAACTTGCCGGTCCCAACGGGCTTTCTATTACCCTTTTCGTCGGGCTCGCCGAGCTCCATGATCTCGACCTTCAGGCCGTTCACCTTTCCGGCTGCTGTGCCGGTGATCTCGACCGGCGCGTTGAGATAGCAGAACTTAACGCCCTCTGCCATTGCCTCCGCGACCTCTTCCTTGTCTGCGGGCATCTCGTTTTCGGAGCGGCGGTAGACTATGTATGCCTCCTCCGCGCCGAGGCGGACCGCCGTGCGCACGACGTCCATTGCGACGTTGCCGCCGCCGACAACGGCGACCTTCTTGCCGAGCTCGACCTTGTTGCCGAGGTTTACCTCGCGCAGGAAATCAACGCCGCCGTACACGCCCTTGAGTTCCTCGCCGGGGATGCCGAGCTTTGCCATCTTCTGTGCGCCGATGGCGACAAAGAAGCCCTTATATCCCTTCTCGCGCAGCTCGGCAATTGTGATATCCTTACCGACCTCAACGCCGCACTTGAACTTCACGCCCATCTTTTTGAGAACGTCTATTTCGGCGTTTATGACCTTGCGCTCGAGGCGGAAGGACGGGATACCGAGGGTCAGCATACCGCCGGGTATCGGATTGCGGTCGAAAACGGTGACGTTTGCATAGCCCATTTCCGCAAGATAGTAGGCACAGCTCATACCGGCCGGGCCTGCGCCGATTATGGCGATCTTCTCGACATAGTCGGTATCGGGAGTCTTATGACGGCGCTTTTCGGGTATGTAGCGGGACTTTTCGCTCAGCTCCTTCTCGGCGATGAACTTCTTTATCTCATCGATCGCTACGGCGCGGTCGAGCTGGCCGCGGGTGCAGGCATCCTCGCAGCGGCGGTTGCAGATGCTGCCGCAGACTGCCGGGAACGGGTTATCCTGCTTTATGAGCTTGAGAGCGTCAAGATATCTGCCCTGAGCGGCCATCTTGATATAGCCCTGAACGGCGATGTGCGCGGGGCAGGCAGCCTTACAGGGAGCTGTGCCGCTCTCGTGGCAGTTTTTCTGGTTGTTGTTCTTGTAATCGGGATCCCACATGTGCTCGCCCCAGTGGTTATCGTCGGGCAGAGGCTGCTTGGGATATACGACGGGACCGTCCTTTGTGCACAGCTTCTGGCCGAGCTTTGCGGCGCCCGCGGGGCAGACCTCGACGCACTTGCCGCAGGCCACGCACTTTTCCTTATCTACGTGCGCACGGTATGCCGAGGCGGACATGTTGGGGGTGTTGAAAAGCTGAGAGGTGCGCAGAGCGAAGCAGGAGCCGAGCGCGCAGTTGCAGATGGCGAATATCTTGTCCTCGCCGTCGATATTGGTTATCTGATGGACATAGCCGTTTTCCTCGGAGCGCTGCAGGATGCGCATTGCCTCTTCATAGGTGATGGAACGGCCCTTACCTGTCTCTATACAGTATCTTGCGAAGGTGCCGACGGCTATGCACAGCTCCTCCTGCATCTCGCCGCAGCCCTCGCCCATGATGCGCATCGCATTACGACAGGAGCAGTAGCCGACACCGAGCTGACCCTCGTACTTCTTGAGCCAGTGGGAGATATGTTCGACGCTGACCGATTCGTTGGTCGCAGGTATCGCCTTCTCTACGGGGATAACGTGCATGCCGATACCGTTGCCTCCGGGAGGTACCAGCGGGGTGATCTTCGTCAGCGGCAGGAATGCCATGCGCTCGAAGAATTTTGCTATCTGCGGATACTTCTCGACCTGCTCGAGGTTCATGTTCATAAGCTCGGCAGAGCCGGGAACGAAGATCGGCAGAACATACTGGCGGCTGCCGTCGGGAGTATCGTAGTTATACTCCAGAAGTCCCTTGTCGGACATGATGTCCATGTTTTCACGGAGATATTCGACGGGCTTGCCCATCTTTGCCGCGAGCTTTTCGGGCGTTGTGGGCTTGCGCACATCCATTGCCAGCGCAATGTCGGCCTCCTCGTCGGTTATGACGCATTCAAGGCCGTAGTATTCGGGGTCTGTCTCGGTGATCTTCTCAAGTCCGAGCTTCTGCGGTACGCGGTCGGTTATCTTCTTTCCGAGCGCCACTATCTTTTCTCTTGCCATGTTTACTCCTTCCTTATTTCCCTGTCCATATTCCTTTAATATTTATTCTCATCTTCTTAGTCAGGTCTTTAACATTATATCACACGGGTATGTATTAACACAACATTAAATTGACAGATAATTTGCAATCATCAGAGATAGAACTTATCCTCCTTACGCTCGGAGCAGAGCTTCTTGAGCGTAAGATAAGCGGTCAGGCGCATGGGAGCCGGGACCTTGCGCGACTCGGTCGAGCACATGGCGACACATCTCATGCAGCTTATGCACTTGAGAGGATTTGTGGTCATATGCTTGCCCTTTATGGCGTTTGCCGGACAGTATTTTTCGCAGATGCCGCAGCCGATGCATTCCTTTGACGCGACAGGATACAGCGGGAGCGGAGCGCTCTTTTTCTTCGCATAGCCGGGATCGCCGGGCATTTGGACGGGGCTGAAGCTGTCCTTTGCCTTGAGCTTCTCGACAAACTCATGGATCTTTGCCCTGTCGGCAGCGTCGGGTCTGCCCGCGCTGAAGCGCGGGTCGATCGAGTGCGGAGCCACGATCTCACAGCCGGCAACGGTAACAAAGCCGCACTTTGCGGCAAGGTCGCTCATCTCAAGCAGAGCGTCGTCCACCGCTCGGTTGCCGAAAACCGCAACCGGAACGCAGGGCGTATTGTCGCCGCTTATGATCTTCATGCGCTCGTACATGGGCTTTGGTATCCTGCCGCCGTAGACGGGGACGAAGAAGAATGTGAGCGTATCGCGGTCGATGGCCGTGTTCATGCTCGGAGTGGTCAGCTCCTGCATGGGAGCGTCGCCGAGCTCCTTGCTGAAAATGTCTGCAACGGCTTTTGTTCCGCCGCAGGGGCTGAAATAGAATATCGCGTATTTCATTGTTTTTCCCTTCCCTTTTTCCTCATATGTGAATTGTTAACCCACCTGTATGCCGTATGTGCGCATGGCGCGAGTTCCGATGACGACGTAATTATCGTACATCGCCGGTGAAGCCTCGATATTGCCGCCGAGGTTTATGTAATCGAGCTGCTCACCTGTTTTTCCGTCTATCAGGAACATGTAGAAGCCGGAGTTGCAGTAGATAAGATAGCCGTTGCCGTCGGAGTCGTAGAAATCGACGGGCGAACTCCAGCTGTACATCGACGTTTCCTTCTCCCAGACCTTTTCGCCGGTATCCTTCTTGAGTGCCACGAGCGTTCCCGAGCTTGCGCCCGGAGTGCGCGCAACGGGGACGAAGATCATGTCGGAGAGCTTGTTCTTGCCGACGGCGATCGTGCCCTGAACACCGCCGGAGAGATCCTGCACCGTATAGCAGGTGTAGTCGGTGCGCCATACGATCTCGCCGGTCTCGGCGTCGATCTTGAAAATGGGTATCGCCGCCGTTGAGTATGAGCGCCATCCGTAATGGAACGATGTGCTTATATAAATGTACGGATGCCCGTCCTCGACATCGACGACCGGCGAGCAGTTTGTATCGTCGAGGATATCCTGCACCCACACGAGCTTGAGTGTGTTCAGGTCAAGGCACATGAGATTGCCGCCGTTATCGGCAAGGAACGCGTAATTGTTGATTATAGCGGCCGAGGACTCTACACCGAGCCAGTACTGGCTGCCGCTGCGCGTGCCGTTGTACTTCCACTTGACTATGTTGTCCGGATTGACCGACAGCTCGCCCGTCTGTTCGTTGTACTTCGTGTTCAGATGAATGATATAGAGTATTCCGTTTTCGCCCGGGTATATGAGCTGATCGGTATCGGCACTCACGAGGGGCGAGGAGTCGAACATATGCCAGCCGCGGTTTGCAAAGGTCTCGTTATGGCCGAACTCGAACATGACGCTGTTGTCGATGAGGTTGACTACCTTGACGCGGGATTTGCCGTTTATGCTGTCAACGCCGGAGCCGACATAGAGTATGGGATAGCCGCGCGGGTCGAGCGCACCGGCGCCCTTATAGTTAAAGCCGAGGTTCAGAGGCTCGCGCGTGTATTCGCCCGTTGTAAGCTCATAGAAGTAAACATGACCGTCGAGCGTCGCGTAGATGACCTCGACAAGGTCCTCCTTCTCACGCGCCCAGTCGTACATTGCGCTCATGTTCTTCCGTGTGGCTTCGGGCCACTTGACGATAAGCGGCTGACCCGTCCAGCCGCTGCCGGACCAGTAGGTGCCGTCGGTATCGCTCAGGCCGCTCGTCGACTGTGTCCAGAGCTTGGTGAGCTTTTTATTCGTAACATCGGCCGTACCGTAGGCTGCACCCGTGCGGTAGTTGTCGCCGCGGAAGGTTATGACGCCCTCGAGCTCGGTATATTTCTCCGGCAGGTCGAAGTTTATCTCGTAATCGCTTTCGTAGTCCTCGACTATCTCGCCGTCTACCATGATGGCCGTGCTGGAAATGAGCCTCTCGGGCTCGGTCCCGTCAACCGAGTGCGGTTTGAAATCCGCAAGTCCCACCGGTGTAGGCGTGGGCTCGGGAGTCGGAGTGGGCGTTGGAGCCGCTGTGGCTGAAGGCTCTTCCGCGGTCTCGCCGAGCGATCTGTTTGCCGCAACGCCGCGCATCACGACAAACACCAGCACCGCCAGAAGCAGTACGAATATGACCGCTCCGGCGACAGTTCTGACTGTGAGCTTTTTGTTCTTATCCATATCCTTATCCACCCTGTAATTTTATTCGGTAAAATGAACGTGGTTGTTTATGTGATCCTGGCAGAAGCAGTGATAGCCCGAACATTTGGAGCAATAACGGAACTCAAGGTTCGGAAAGTCCCTGTCGGTCCTGCCGCATACGCAGCACTTGTAGTTATAATCCTTCTGCCGCTGCTCGTATTTCATTTTCTGCTTTTCGCGGTTGAAGTTCACCGTTGTCTGCCGATAATGCGTTCTTCCCGAGGACAGGGACGATATAAGGTCCGAGCCGAAGAAAATGAGGTAGTTGAGCATTGCTATAAGCGGCAGGAGATTGAACGGGAACTGCGTTGCCAGCATCTCAAAGACGAAAAACGCCGCATTTACATAGGCAAGCCATTTTATCTTCACGGGGATTATGAACATGAAAAGCACCTGTGTGTTCGGGAAAAGCGTTGCAAAGGAGAAAAACATTGACAGGTAGATGTAATACGTTCCTATCGCGGCCGACTGTCCGGTGAGGAGATAGATCACCATACCGTAGATAATGGTCAGGATAACGCCGGAAAAGATGAATATGTTGAATCTCGCCGTGCCCCACTCTCGTTCAAGCGTGTTTCCGATCCAGTAGTAAAAATAGAAAAACAGCAGCGCCCACATGCTCAGATCCTGCGGTATGAACATGAACGTTATAAGCCGCCAGACCTGTCCCTTCAGGATAAGCTCCGGCGAAAAAGCGAAGTATGTCAGAAGCGTGCGGCTGCTGTCCATAATGCTCAGAAGCCAGACCGCAAGGCTTATAACAACGATATACAGCATGAGGTTCGGAATACCGAAGCGCGGGTGCCTGTAGCAGAACATGTCGATCTTTTTGTTGAGTTTTTTCATTTTGCTTTCCTTTCGCAGGGTATAGATACACATAATAATCTATAGTGCATCTTACAACCAAATTGTCATAATGTCCACAAAAATATTGTCGCGGCAAAAACTTTTCCTTTAAACTTTTACAAGGATATGTTAGAATGTATTTTGTATTATTATGAGCACAGGTGAAAACATGCAGAACAAAGAAAACGGTTTTGAGATAAAAAACGATATAATCGAGGGCAGAAATGCCGTTATTGAGGCGCTGCGCGTAGGCCGCAGCATAGATAAAATATTCATCGCCAAGGGCGAAACGGACAAGACTCTCGGACATATTGCCTCCAAGGCGCGTGAGGCGGGTATAGTGGTCGTGGACGCAGACCGCCGCAAGCTCGACAACATGTCGGTCACGAAGGCGCATCAGGGCGTTGTGGCTCTTGTCGGCGTCAACGAATACTGCGAGGTATCCGACATTCTGGCGCTTGCCGACGAGCGCGGCGAGCAGCCCTTTATCATAGTCTGCGACGAGGTCAGCGATCCGCGCAACCTCGGTGCGATAATCCGCAGCGCCGAATGTGCCGGTGCACACGGCGTCATTATTCCAAAGCGCCGCAGCGCGGGGCTTACCGCCATTGTCGGCAAGGCCTCTGCCGGAGCTGCCGAGCACATGAAGATAGCCCGCGTTCCGAACATTCCGTCCGTTCTCAAGGAGCTCAAGGAAAAGGGCGTTTGGGTCTACGGCGCGGCAGCCGGCGGCAGCAGCGGGCTCTGGAGCACGGATTTCACGGGCTCGTGTGCAATCGTTATCGGTTCCGAGGGCGACGGCATGGGCAGGCTCGTGCGTGAAAGCTGCGACTTCATCGTGAGCATCCCCATGGCAGGAAAGATAAACTCACTCAACGCCTCCGCCGCGGCTTCAGTTATCATGTACGAAGTGCTGCGTCAGCGCAGTGACCGAGGGTAAGCTATGAGTTCAAACGACAAAAACTCTTCCGGTATTGTATTTGAGATCAACGATATATTGAGCGAATTTGCATCTCTTGACGAGGAGCCCGTTTCCGAAAAGCCGGTATTTGAGCTCAAAGGCATGATAAAGGACGAGTCGGACAAACAGGACATGGTATTCTCATCTCTTATTGGCGACGGCCTTGAGACCGCTCCCGAGGCGGAGTCTGATGCCGGGCTCTCTCCGGAGGACTTCGGCTTCGAGCGTGCGCAGATAATAGATGAGTTCTATTCGCACGACAGCGTTTCGGAAGACGCCTCGGCCATCGACCCCGAGAGCATACGGCGCGAATTTGACCTTGATGACGGCGCGGCGCCGTCTCCCGAGGCAAAAGAGCCGGAGGCGGAAAAGCACTCCGATGCTGAGTCGGAGACGAATGATATACTTGACGAGGTCGATCGCATAATAGCGGAATTCAGAAATGGGCCGCAGGTGCAGGAGTCCGTGCACATAATCGAGCCCTCCCCCGCCGAGCCTCCGGAGCCGGAACCCACAAAGCGCCGTGAGCCGGAAAAGCCGTCCTCCGCCGAGTCTTCGGAACCCGAACCGGAGCAGACGAAGGTGCGCTTCGGCGAACCGGAAGCGGACATGCAGGAGCCGGATCTTTACGAGGGCTCGGGCATATCCGAGGATCCGGAGGACAAATATGCGGCCGATGCCGACTACACCGTCATTGAACCCGAGCCGCCAAAGGAGAAAAAACCGCGCAGAGAGTCCAGATCTCTGCTCGAATCCGTGACGGTACCGCTCATAACGGCTCTTGCGTTTATCGCAATGAAGATAAAGCAGAGCCAGGTATCGCTCGCCGAGACGAGCTACGAGACCGAGGAGCTCGGCGAGGAAATGCAGCCGGACAAGGCCGCGCGGTTTTACGATAAGCACATCGCCGGTCTGCGCCTGCGCACAAGGATAGCCTTTGTGCTGTGCGCGGTGATGATGTACATATCCTACGGTCTGCCCGTACCAGGTGCACTATACGACGCGGGAGTCAAAAGCGCCGTGTGCCTTATCATGATGCTGTCAGTCATGATCTGCGGGCTTGACATTATTACGACCGGCATTATGAGCATAGTCAGGTTCAAGCTTCACGCAAGCGCGCTGATCGTCGTATCCTGTCTGCTGTGCATGATCGACGCCTTTCTGTCTGCGGCAAGCATCTCCGAAAAGGTCGTCCCCTTCTGCGTCATACCATCGCTCACGATAGCCTGCACTCTGCTCGGCTGCGTTTTGAACGCGCGCAGCAACAGAGTCATATTCAACACAGCTGCCGCTGCAAAGCGGCCCTTCATACTCACTGCGCAGTCGGATATCTCCGGCGGAGACATCACCCTGGTCAAGGGCAGGCGTCCGGTTGACGGCATAGTCCGCCGCACCGAGGAGGACGGGCCGGACGAATCGGTTTTCGGCGTGCTCACGCCATATTTCATTATAGCCGCCTTCGTTCTGAGCATTGTCGCCGCCATAGTGAGCAAAAGCTTTTCGTCGTTTGCCCACATTCTGTCCGGCATATTTGTTTGTGCAGCGCCCATAGCGATGCTTTTAAGCTTTCCCCTGCCGTTTTTCATCTCGATAAAAAGTCTCATCCGCGGCGGCTCGACGATAGCCGGGTGGTCGGGTCTTTACGATATCGGCAAGGCCAGGCACATCATCATAACCGATACGGATCTGTTCCCCAAGGGCTGCGTCAGAATAAGCCGCACACGCGTTTTTGCCGGTATGCCGCCCGAGAGGATCATATCCTTTGCCGGAAGCATAATCTCGGCCTCCGGCAGCGCCATGGTGCATCCGTTCAACGAGCTCATGCACAAGGCCGGCAGCAGTCTTATGCCGGTCGAGGCCTTCTCGGTGCATGAAAGCGGCGGCCTTACCGCCATGGTCGACGGCGAGGATGTTTACTGCGGAAACGCGGCGTTCATGCGTCTTATGGGCGTCGTACTGCCGGAAAAATATGTCCTCGGAAACGGTGTTTACGTCGCCGTCGCGGGTATCATCTGCGGCGTATTCGAGATGGAGTACACGGCGTCTGACGCCGTAAAGGAGGCTCTCGGTGAGCTCGTCGGCTCGGACAGGCACGCGATATTTGCCGTGCGCGATTTCAACATCACGCCGCAGATGCTGTCCGTCAAATTCGATATGCCGACCGACGGCTTTGATTTCCCGCCGTACTCCGAGCGCTATGCCATATCCGGAGCCGAGCCTGCCGAGGGCAGCAAGCCCGCAGCGCTCATAACGCGTGAGGGGCTCAAGCCGCTCGTTAGCCTTGCCGACAACGGCAGAGTGCTCTTTTCACGCATAAGGCTCAGTGTCCTGCTCAGTGTTCTGAGCGCCGTTATCGGTATGCTCGTCATGTTCATCATAAGCCTCAGCACCCTGCCCGGCGTAGTGACTGCGCTGAGCTACCTGCTGGTCTGGCTGATCATAACGGTCGTGCTCAGCTTTACGATACGTACCCCCTAAAAAAATGTTGCCAATAAATATACAATAGTGTATAATTAATTGATTGCGTTTTATACGAGATTAAATTTTTAATATATCTTTCAAGAGAGGAAGCAACACATGAGCTACGAAACCAAAAACATCCGCAACATCTGCTTCATGGGTCACGGCAACAGCGGTAAGACCAGCCTTGCTGAAAGCATGCTGTTCACTACCGGCGCTATCGACCGTATGGGCAAGGTCACCGACGGCAACACCGTCTGCGACTATGACGCCGAAGAAATAAAGCGTCAGATCACCATTGCAACTTCCGTCGCTCCCGTAAACTTCGGCGGCTGCAAGATCAACGTGCTTGACTGCCCCGGCTACTTCGACTTTGTCGGCGACGTTCTCGCCGCCATCCGCGTCGTCGAGACCGGCATCATCTTCTGCTCCGCCAAGGACGGAATCACCGTCGGCGCGGAGAGAAGCTGGAAATACCTCAAGGCTGCCGACGTTCCCGCAATGTTCTATATCTCCAAGATCGACGAGGAGCACGGCGACTACTATGCGGTTCTGTCCGCGCTGAAGGAAAAGTACGGCGCGGCCGTCTGTCCGGTCATGATCCCCATGTCCGACGGCACGGGCGTTATCGACCTCGTTCACAGCACCGCATATCAGACCAAGGGCGGCAAGACAGCAAAGGTCGCGGTTCCCGCAGCCGATGCCGACAAGGTTGAAGAGATGCGCATGGAGCTCATGGAGGCGGCAGCCGTTACGGAAGAGCTCATGGAGAAGTTCCTTGACACCATGGAGCTTACGGACGACGAGATCGTCACCGGTCTCAAGGCCGGTCTTGCAGAGCGCAGCGTAGTTCCCGTAGTCTGCGGCGCGGCCATGTCCAACATCGGCACCGAGGCCGTCATGCAGGCCGTCTGCGATTACGTGCCCGCTCCCGAAGATAAGTCCGCAGAGCCCGTTTGCGGCTTTGTTTTCAAAACCGTTTCCGACCAGTTCGGCAAATACAGCTTCGTAAAGGTCGTCTCCGGCAAGATCACCGCCGACCTCTCGCTGCGCAACGTCCGTGCCTCCAGCACCGACAAGCTCGGCAGACTCTACACCATCTGCGGCAAGAAGACCACCGAGGTCAAGGAAGCCTGCTGCGGCGATATCGTTGCCGTCGGCAAGATGGAGTGGAAGACCGGCGACACCGTATGCGATCCCAAGAACGAGGTCGAGCTCCCCGCGCTTGAGATGCCCGATCCCTGCTACTCCATGGCCATCTCCCCCAAGACCAAGGGTCAGGACGACAAGGTCGCAGGCGGCCTTTCCAGACTCAATGAAGAGGATGTATCCTTCACTCTCGTCAACAATGCCGAGACCCATCAGATGGTCATCTCCGGCGCAGGCGACATTCAGGTAGACGTTCTGTGCGCAAAGCTCAAGAGCCGTTTCGGCGTTGAGACCGAGCTCAAGCCCGCCCGCGTTGCATACCGCGAGAAGATCAAGGGCAAGGTCGAAGCTCACGGCCGCCACAAGAAGCAGTCCGGCGGTTCCGGCCAGTTCGGCGACGTCTGGATCCGCTTTGAGCCGCAGGATGAGCAGGACGAGATGATCTTCGCAGAGGAAGTATTCGGCGGCTCCGTTCCCAAGAACTTCTTCCCCTCCGTCGAAAAGGGTCTGCGCAACGCGGTGCAGAAGGGTGTCCTCGCGGGCTATCCTCTGGTCGGCCTGAAGGCTACTCTGTACGACGGCTCCTACCACCCCGTCGACTCGAATGATATGGCCTTCCAGACCGCGGCACGTCTCGCGTATCAGGACGGCATCCCCAAGGCGAAGCCCACCATTCTTGAACCTATCGGCCTGCTTCAGGTCACCATCCCCGACGCGAACCTCGGCGATATCATGTCCGATATCTCCTCCAAGCGCCGCGGCACGGTTCTCGGCATGAACGCAGAGGACGGCATGCAGACCGTCGAGGCCGAGGTCCCCATGGCCGAGATGAGCTCGTACACCATCGACCTGCGCTCCATGACTCAGGGACGCGGCTCGTTCACCTGCAAGTTCATCCGCTACGAGGAAGCTCCCGGCAATGTCCAGCAGAAGGTCATTGAAGAGGCTAAGGCTCTGGCTGAGGCTGAGTAATTCCTACGGATTTAAAACGGTGGGCTATATCGCCCACCGTTTTCAGGTAACTATATGAAGCTCAATATCCCGGAAATAAAAATACCCAGGGTCAATATGCCCAAGGTGAAAATACCGAAGGTAAATATATCAAAGCCGCACCGAAAGAATGAAAATGACGAGCCGGAGACGGACGCGGACTTTGCCTCCTTCGACGATGAGGCCGCCGCGGATGATATCTTCGAAGAGACTGAAGACACCGCCGCACAGGAGCCCGCAGCTCAGATACGCGAAAAGGTAAAAAGCTACGGCATGGTCATATCGGAGGATCAGCTCCGCATGGTCTGGGCAGGAGAGATCGGCTTTTCGCTGCTGATAGTCTTTGCCTCGGTGCTCATTGCTATTGCAAGTTAGCAAGTTAAAAGGACAGTCAGGCTGACTGTCCTTTTTCTTATCTTACTATGCCCTTTATAAACGGCGGCTTTTCGACGGGATCGGGAACTATGCCGTAGCAGCCCTTAAGCATCTCGGCGGCCTTCTGCGCGGCGGAAATACTCTGCGCGTGTATGGTGGCGAGGCTCTCCCCTGCTTCTACCCTGTCGCCGACCTTCTTTTTAAGTATCAGGCCGACGGAGAGGTCTATGACGCTCTCCTTGGTGGCTCTGCCGCCGCCGAGGTGCATTGAAACAAGGCCGATCTCGTCTGCGCTGATGTGCCTGACATATCCCGTGCAGTCGGACACGGCTTCGTATTGTACGGGCGCCTGCGGCAGAAGCGACGTATCGTACACTGCGCGGCTGTCGCCGTCTTGGGCCTCGACGAGCTGCGCAAGCTTTTTGAGCGCAGAGCCGTCCTCTACGCCCTTTTCGAGCAGCTTTCGCGCTGCGGTGTCATTTTCG
Organism: bacterium; assembly: GCA_963613665.1. Lineage (GTDB taxonomy): Bacteria > Bacillota > Clostridia > Oscillospirales > Oscillospiraceae > F23-B02. The sequence continues at coordinate 74,993 of CAVEAL010000006.1, forward strand.
GCGATACCGGCCTCGGTGAGTATGCACGCACCCAGCGTAAGGCACAGCTCGAGCACTTCGCCCTTTCTCTCGCCGCGCAGGACCTCGATGGCCTCCCTGACTTCAAGGGCGTTGCCCACGGCGTTTCCGAGGGGCTCGTCCATGTCCGTTATGACTGCGACGGTCTTTTTTCCGGCGAGCTTTCCGACCGCCGTAAGGTTCTCGGCAAGCTCTCTTGCGTCCTCGGCCGTTTTCATGAACGAGCCGCTGCCCATTTTAACGTCAAGGACTATGACATCCGCGCCGGCAGCGAGCTTCTTGCTCATGATAGAGCTCACGATAAGCGGTATGCTCGGCACCGTGCCGGTAACGTCGCGCAGGGCGTACATTTTCTTGTCCGCAGGGTCGAGATTTGCCGTCTGACCGGCTATGGCAATGCCGTAATTATTTACGTTTTCAATAAACTTTTCCTCGGAAATGGCTGCGTTGAAGCCGGAAAAACTTTCGAGCTTGTCGATCGTTCCGCCCGTGTGGCCGAGGCCTCGTCCGGACATTTTTGCGATCTTCACGCCCTGCGCCGCCACCATCGGGCAGAGTATGAGCGAGGTCTTGTCGCCGACACCGCCGGTCGAGTGCTTATCGGCCTTGACGCCCTTTACGGCACTGAGATCGAGCGTCTCGCCGGAGTCGCGCATCGCCATGGTGAGCTCAAGCGTTTCCTCCCTGTCCATGCCGCGCAGCAGTATCGCCATCATGAGCGCCGACATCTGATAGTCGGGGATATCTCCCCTTGTGTAGCCGTCTACAACAAATTTTATCTCCTCCGCGCTGAGCTTTTCGCCGTCACGCTTTTTTACGATAATATCGGTCATCAGCATAGCGGATACCTCCAATTGTTTTATATTCTATGCTGTCATTTTAACACAGATGAAGGAATATTTCCACCGGTATCACAACTTTCTTTCAAATATCAAATATGTTTTACCCTCTATGCTGCGCAGCTTATCCGAAACGCGGCCGAGCCCTGTCCCATCTGCCGGTATTGCGATCAGCCCGTCGGACAAAAGGCAGCCCATTTTCCCGCGCCGCCACAGGGTGTCGCAGTTCTCTGATCGCGGCAGAGGCCGGTCGGCGGCGTATTCGATGCTCTCGGGCAGCCCCCTCAGCTCCGTGCGCGAAAAGCGGCGCACTATGCCGAGGCCCGTACCGTTCGGCCGCAGCGTGCCGAGAAGTGCGCTTGCGCCGCCGCCGTACAGATAAAGGCGCAGCGGGCTCTGCGCTGCCGCACGGCACTTCGCGTCGAAAACGCGCATGAGGCCGTCTGAATATATCTTCAGGCTGCCGCATTCTTTTCCGTCTATGTAGACAGGCAGGCTCTGCATGTTACCTCTCCTCAAAGCTGCTCCCCGGGCTTTCACTCGGGGAGCATGGTATTTTTACAGGCCGAAGCTCACGGCGATGGCATTATCGACCTTCGTCATGGTGCTCTCATCGAGCTTGCCCATGCGCTCGCGCAGGCGTGATTTATCGATGGTGCGTATCTGTTCGAGCAGGATAACGCTGTCGCGCGAAAGTCCCACGCTCCGGGCGTTGAGCTCTATATGCGTCGGCAGCCGCGCCTTGCCGGTTTGACTGGTTATGGCCGCGGCAATGACGGTCGGACTGTGTCTGTTTCCGGTGTCGTTCTGGACGATGAGCACGGGGCGCATGCCACCCTGCTCCGAGCCCACGACGGGGCTGAGATCGGCGTAAAAAATATCTCCGCGTTTGACTGTACTCAATTTTATTCACACTCCGCTACGGTATATAGCCGCCCGCTACATCTTATGTAGTGCGCTGACTATATTCTCCCACTGGTGTGTGAATTTTATACTCCGTTTACGAAATGACCCAATCGGATATCTCAACCGTCACGACGCTGTGTTCCTTATGGCTTATCTCCGCCGAGCGCGGTGTGAGGCTTTGATCTATCCACAGCGTAACAAGATAATCATCCGACGGGATGAGTCTTGCCGCGATCATATCGCCCTCGACCCAGCTTATCTCAAGGTGCCCCTCGCGCATGGCGCGGACTATTATCGGCAGCGAGGACATGGGGCTGAGCTCGGCATCGTCGAGCGTTCCGATATCAAGCATCGCGCCGTCAAACTCAAGGCTCAGATCCCTGCCCGTGACGTTGGCCTTTATACCGGATAAAAGCTCCGGCTTTACCACCGAAACGGATGCGCCGTCCTTCGTCTGCGCATAGGCGAGGGTAAACTCGGCGGTCTTATCGTCATACTGCGCCGAAACATTAGCCGAGAACGATATATTCTCAGCCGTCGAGACGATATTTGTAAATTCGGCAAACTGAGCCTTTCCGTCGTCGGCACAGCCGCACAACAGCAAAAGGCACAGGATAAACGGCAATACTCTTTTCATATCCGACCTCCGTAAGCGTTTCTTATTTCATTCTATTAACCGCCGGCGGCAAACATTATTCCGATTTTCAAATTTCTTTGAAAAAGCTATTGTATTTTTACGCGGGCAAGAGTACAATACACAACGAACCGAATACAGGGGAGCTTGCACCGGCAGGCTGAGAGGAAGTAATCGAACTTCGACCCTTATACCTGATGTGGATAATGCCGCCGTAGGAAGCACTGCCGCTCCGTTACAGGAGGATACCGCAAAAGGTATTCTCCTGTTTTTTTGTTTGTCTTTTGAGAAAGGGGGAAGCGAACACCACCTGGGTGGCGGACTGAGGGGGAGCGCCCTGAGTCTTGTATATCAGCGATGGGAAGCCGTGTTCCGGCGTGAGAGGATGCCAGCAAGCATCGACCGAACTTCCATGCGGCCCGCAATGCGGCAGCCGCAGCACAAAACGGAAGCGCCGCTGAATACAGTCGTTTCCGAATTTATCAAAAGGATGGGTCCTGAATGAAAAATTCAAATACAAAAAAATTGGCGCTTGCCGGAATTCTATGCGCCGTTGCCGTCGTCGGCAGTCTGTTTTCCTTCCCCGTTTTCGGCAGTAAATGCTCGCCGGTGCAGCACATGGTAAATATACTGTGCGCGGTGCTGCTCGGTCCGGGCTACGGCGTTGCCGCGGCATTTACGGCATCTCTTATACGCAATCTGCTCGGCCTCGGGAGCCTGATGGCTTTTCCGGGCAGTATGTTCGGCGCACTGCTGTGCGGTCTGGTTTACGTCAAAACCAAGAGCATAACGGGTACCCTGCTCGGCGAGGTATTCGGCACTGCCGTTCTCGGCGGTCTGTGCGCCTACCCTGTCGCCATACTGTTCATGGACAAGAGCGCTGCGGGCCTTGCTTTTTATGTTTATATCGTCCCGTTTTTCATCTCCACGGCCGCAGGCGCAATAATCTCGGCAATCCTCATATACAGTCTGCAAAAAGCAGGCGTACTTGACAAAATGCAGAATTCTCTCAACAGCTGAGGAGGAACGGAATGTTTTTTGAAATTCTTGAAAATGTGCGGAACAAAAGTCCTCTGATACACAGCATCACAAATTACGTGACCGTGAACGACTGTGCCAACATCGTCCTCGCCTGCGGTGCATCACCCATAATGGCCGACGACAGAGACGAGGCCGCGGATATCACATCCATATGCGGCGGCCTGAACATCAATATAGGAACTCTTAACAGCCGCACGGTCGAGTCGATGCTGATCGCCGGCAAAAGGGCAAACGAGCTCGGTCATCCGGTCGTACTGGATCCCGTAGGCGCCGGTGCGTCAAAGCTTCGCACCGAAACGGCTCTGCGGCTTCTTGATGAAGTTAAGTTCACCGTCATACGCGGTAACATATCCGAGATCAAGACGCTTGCATCCGGAAGCGGCACGACGAAGGGCGTGGACGCCGATATTGCAGACCGCGTGAGCAATGAAAATCTTGACGGCGCCGTCGCCTTTGCGAAGGCCTTTGCAAGGTCGTCGGGAGCCGTCATTGCCGTAACGGGAGCCATTGATATAGTCACTGACGGCAGCATAGCCTACTGCATCCGCAACGGTCATCCGATGATGTCCTCCGTTACGGGAACCGGATGCCAGCTTTCCGCAATGACGGCAGCCTTCGTGACGGCAAATCCGGATAAACCGCTCGCGGCTGCGGCTGCGGCCGTTTCCGCCATGGGGCTTGCCGGTGAGATCGCCCACGCAAGGCTCGGCGAGGCTGACGGCAGCGCAAGCTACAGAAATTATATCATCGATGCAATTTATAATATGACCCCGAAAACATTGGAGGAGGGCGCAAAATATGAAGTGCGATAAGAAAACCATGCTGCTGTATGCAGTCACCGACAGAGCCTGGGTCGGCAGGCAAAGCCTGTACGAGCAGGTGGAGTGTGCCCTGAAGGGCGGCGCGACCTGCGTTCAGCTGCGTGAAAAGGAGCTGGACGACGAGGCCTTTCTGAAGGAAGCTATCGAAATCGGCGCTCTGTGCAGGCGCTACGGAGTTGCATTTTTCGTAAACGACAACGTTGATATCGCCGTGAAATGCCATGCCGACGGCATTCATGTCGGTCAGGAGGACATGGCGGCGGCTCAGGTGCGCAGCAAGGTCGGCGACGGAATGATGATAGGCGTTTCCGTCCACACCGTGCAGGAGGCTCTTGATGCCGTGAAAAACGGCGCGGACTGCCTCGGCGTGGGTGCGGTCTTCCCCACCTCCACGAAGGCCGACGCCAATGTTCTTTCGAAGCAGACCATACGCGATATCTGCGATGCAGTTGACATTCCCGTGGTCGCCATCGGCGGGATCGGCAAGGGCAATATCTCAAAGCTTGCCGGAACGGGCGTGGACGGTGTCGCACTGGTCAGCGCGATATTTTCCGCCGGGGATATCGAAAGCGAGTGCCGCACGCTCAGGCAGCTCTCGGAGGAAATGGTGAATGCATGAAGATTGACTGCGTCGTCTTTGACTTTGACGGAACGCTCTTTGATTCCATGTTCATATGGGATATCGCCGGTGGGATGTATCTCCGCTCCGTCGGCAGGGAGCCGAAGCCGTTTCTGCTCGATGCCATCAAGGCACTGAGCCTGTATCAGACCGCCTGTTATTTCAGGGATGAATACGCGCTGCCACTTTCCGTTGATAAGATCATGGCCGGCATCAACAGGACAGTCGAGCATTTTTATATCAATGAGATACAGCCGAAACCGGGCGTCACCGGCTTTCTTGAAGAGCTCAAAAAGGCCGGTATACCGGTCTGCATCGCAACGGCATCGGACCGGTATCAGATAGAGGCCGCCCTGAAACGATGCTCGATGGAACAGTATTTTGACGCCATATTCACATGCAGCGAGGTCGGGCACGGCAAGGACGAGCCCTTCATTTTCCGAAAGGCCATGGAGCATTTCGGCGCCTCGCGCAGCGGCACGGTCATATTTGAAGACGCAATTCACGCTGCCGAAACGGCCAAGGCCGACGGCTTTACGGTAGCTGCCGTATTCGACGGCAGCGAAAAGCGGCAGGATGAGCTGCGTGCACTGGCAGATCTCTATCTGCCGGATTTTGAGCATACGGAGGAATTCTGGAAGTTCGCTTCGGCATAGGCCGGCAGCTTCATGCGGCACATTGGGGGGCACCACCTTATGCCGCAATATAAAACAATGCTGATAACGAAAGGAGAAACTAATGAAAATGAAAACAGCATTGACCATTGCAGGAAGCGATTGCAGTGGAGGCGCCGGTATTCAGGCCGATCTTAAAACAATGACCATGAACGGTGTTTACGCCATGAGTGCCATAACGGCGCTTACGGCACAGAACACGACCGGTGTAAGAGCTATAGAGGAGTCGTCTCCCGCTTTTCTGAAGCAGCAGATAGACGCAGTGTTTGAGGATATACGCCCCGACGCAGTGAAGATAGGCATGGTAGCCTCATCGGAGCTTATCCGCGTTATAGCCGAACGGCTGCGGTATTACGGCGCGGAAAATATCGTCGTGGACCCCGTCATGGTTGCGACCTCCGGCTCTGCGCTGATGAAGACCGACGCCGTGCAGACGCTTACGCAGGAGCTTCTTCCCATTGCAGCGCTTGTAACGCCGAACATTCCCGAGGCCGAGGTGCTGTCCGGCATGAGTATTGAAACTCAGGCGGATATGGAAGCTGCGGCAAAGAAGATTGGCGACGGCTATCACTGCGCCGTGCTGCTCAAGGGCGGGCACAGCGTCAGCGATGCAAACGATCTGCTTTACGAAAACGGAGAGCTGAGCCTGTTTGAAGGCAGGCGCATAGATAATCCGAACACCCACGGCACCGGCTGCACTCTGTCGAGCGCCATTGCGTCAAATCTTGCAAAGGGCTTTACGCTCAATGAGTCTGTCAGGCTCGCAAAGGACTACATCTCCGAGGCGCTCGCGGCAATGCTCGATCTCGGAAGCGGATCGGGCCCCATGAAGCACAATTTTGCTCTCGCCGGCAAATACGCACAGGAGGCCAAATAAGATGGAAGAAAAACGCACTTCGGTATTTGAAAACGGTCTTATCTGGTTCGGAGCCGCCGTGTCCATCGCGGAGATAACGACCGGCACGTATTTTGCCCCCCTTGGCTTTACAAAGGGGCTTCTCGCCATCATAATCGGTCACATCATCGGCTGCACCATGCTCTTTCTCTCCGGCGTTATCGGCGGCAAGATGCGCAGGAGCGCCATGGAATCGACCAAAATGAGCTTCGGAAGCAAGGGCGCGCTGCTCTTTTCGGTGCTGAATATCATTCAGCTCGTTGGCTGGACGGCCATCATGATCTTCGACGGCGCTCAGGCCGTAAACGGCATTTTCGATATAGGCAGCTGGCTGTGGTGCCTGATAATCGGAGCGCTCATCGCGCTGTGGATACTCATCGGCATCAAAAATCTCGGAAAGGTGAACACGGTTGCCATGGCAGCGCTCTTTGCTCTGACGGTGATCCTCAGCTTCCTCATCTTCGGCAGGGGCAGTATGCTTAACATAAGCGGTGAGGGTATGAGCTTCGGCGCAGCGGTCGAGCTCTCGGTCGCCATGCCTCTGTCCTGGCTGCCGCTCATAAGCGACTACACGCGCGAGGCAAGGCAGCCCGTCAAGGCGACCGCTGCCAGCGCGATCACCTACGGTCTTGTGAGCTGCTGGATGTATATAATCGGTATGGGGACCGCTATCTTTACCGCCGAATCGGATATAGCTCAGATAATGCTCAAGGCCGGACTCGGCATCGGCGGTCTGCTGATCGTCGTTTTCTCGACCGTCACCACGACCTTCCTCGACGCATATTCCGCCGGCATTTCCAGCGAATCGCTTTCGCCAAAGATAAACGGCAAGACCATGGCCTTAGCCGCGACCGTTATCGGTACGCTCGGTGCCATCTTCCTCCCGCTTTACGACATCACGGCTTTTCTCTACTTCATCGGCTCGGTTTTTGCGCCCATGATCGCCATTCAGATAGCGGACTTCTTTATTCTGAAGAAAAACGCCGAGAACAGCTCATGTGACGCAGTAAACCTCGTCATATGGCTCATCGGATTTATCATCTACCGTCTGCTGATGCAGGTCGATATAGCTGTCGGCAACACCCTGCCGGACATGCTTGTCACCATTGTGCTGTGCATCGCGGCAAACAAGCTGCTGCATAGAGACTAAAAGCCAAAACCGGCGCACGTCTGGGCGGCAGCTCTGCGTGCGCCGGATATTATTCAAATTTTCTCTTGACATTTATCTGAATGTGGGCTTTAATATCATAGTATATGTTATTGCTTCGATCGGGAAAATAATATCGCGGCATCACCCAGAGAACGGCGGTCACCGGCTGCAAGCCGCCCGTGATGCGGATATTCGGTTCGCCCGTGAGCTCCGGCCAATCCCCGGCGGCGGTTCCGTTACAGCCATTTGAGTGCGATAAACATCGAATAAGGGTGGTACCGCGGAAGTTTGGTCTTTCGTCCCAGTGCGGACGCAGGACTATTTTTTTGTTTATTTTTATGATCTAAAGATAAGGAGAGACACGATGAAAGCATTGATGAATCAGCTCAGGGAAAGTGCCGTCAAGGCTATTCTCAACGCTGACAGTCCCGAAAATCTTGAAGCGCTGAGAGTTAAATATCTCGGCAAAAAGGGCGAGCTTACGGCCATACTCAAGCAGATGGGCAAGCTCTCGGCCGAGGAGCGCCCCGTTATGGGGCTGCTTGCAAACCAGATCCGCGCGGAGCTTGAAACGGCGATAGACGAGACCCGCAGGAAGCTTGAGGCCGCCGCTCTTGAAGCGCGTCTTGAGCTTGAAACGGTCGATGTCACCGTTCCGGGCGAGGATATACGCCTCGGACACAAGCACCCGATGTATAAGGCGCTTGATGAGATAAAGGATATTTTCGTCGGCATGGGCTTTACCGTGCTTGACGGTCCTGAGGTCGAGCTTGCATCATATAACTTCGATAAGCTCAATGCCGAGGAGGGCCATCCCTCCCGCGACTGGTCGGACACCTTCTATTTTGATACCGACAGCCGTGTTATGCTCCGCTCGCAGACCAGCCCAATGCAGGTCCGCGCAATGGAGACCATGAAGCTGCCTATCCGCATCGTCGCTCCCGGCAGAGTTTACCGCAAGGACGAGGTCGATGCAACGCACTCACCGATGTTCCACCAGGTTGAGGGCATGGTCATAGACAAAAACGTCACCATGGCTGACCTCAAGGGCACGCTGAACCTTGTCATGCAGGAGCTCTTCGGCGAGGGTACCGTCACGAGATTCAGACCCCACCACTTCCCCTTTACCGAGCCCAGCTGCGAAATGGACGTGCAGTGCCACAAGTGCGGCGGCAAGGGCTGCCCCACCTGCAAGGGCGAGGGCTGGATCGAGGTGCTCGGCGCGGGCATGATACATCCCAAGGTCCTTGAAATGAGCGGCATAGACAGCGAGGAATACACGGGCTGGGCATTCGGCATGGGTCTTGAGCGCCTTGCCATGCGCAGATTCAAGATATCCGACCTGCGCCTGATATTCGAAAACGACGTCCGCTTCCTGGAACAGTTCTGATGGGAGGAGAAATGATATGAATTTAAGCAGAAAATGGCTCACCGAGTTTGTTGACGGCGTTTCCGTCAGCGATATAGACGACCGCGAGTTTTCCGAGGCCATGACCCTTTCCGGCTCGAAGGTCGAGACCTATGAGGATCTGGGCGCGGATATAAAGAACGTTTTGGTCGGCCGCATCCTCTCCATGGAAAAGCATCCCGACTCTGACCATATGTGGGTCTGTCAGATAGATATCGGGCAGGCAGAGCCCGTTCAGATAGTTACCGGCGCGTGGAACGTTCACGAGGGCGACCTCATTCCCGCCGCGCTGCACAATTCCCTGCTGCCGGGCGGCAAGAAGATCACCAAGGGCAAGCTCAGAGGCGTTGCGTCAAACGGTATGCTCTGCTCTCTCAAGGAGCTTGAGCTCGACGAGCGCGACTTCCCATACGCCGTTATCACCGCGGCTGCGCTTCTGAATGACTATCACCCGCTGGACAAGGAAAAGCCCTCAATACCGGCGGATATTCAGGCCGGAGACAAGGTGTTCGGACCCGTTATCGCAGCCGAGGTGAAGTCTGTCGAGAATGCGGGCATCAACCTTTGGAAGTGCAGACTCTGCACCGGCTGTGAGGGCGTTTCTGTCACGACCGCGTGTCAGAACCTCCATGTCGGAGACATCGTGGCGTACAACACCAAGTCGGAGAGCATCTGCACTCTTGAGGATCTTCATGCGCAGCAGGCTGAGTTTCCCCACTGCATCCCCGACGGTATATTCATCATGCATGAGGACGGCATTAAGCCCGGCGACGATATAAAGCCCATCATCGGTGCCGACGATCACGTCATAGAGTTCGAGATAACCCCCAACCGTCCCGACTGCCTGTCGGTCATAGGTCTCGCGCGAGAGGCTGCGGCGACCTTCGGCAAGGAGCTCAAAACGCATACCCCCGAGGTCAGAGGCGGCGCGGAGGGCGTTCTCACCGAGCTTCTGTCGGTCGAAACTCCGGCAGCCGACCTCTGTCCGAGATACACCGCGCGCATGGTGCGCAACGTGAAGATAGCCCCCTCCCCGAAGTGGATGCGCGAGAGACTTCGCGCAATGGGCGTAAGGCCGATAAACAACATCGTCGATATCACAAACTACGTCATGATGGAGTACGGCCAGCCGATGCACGCATTCGACTACCGCTACGTCAAGGGCGGCAGGATAATCGTGCGCAGAGCCGGCGAGGGCGAGGAGCTCACAACGCTCGACGGCAACGTCAGGAAGCTCAATCCCAACATTCTCGTTATCGCCGACGATACGCGTGCGGTCGGCCTTGCCGGCATCATGGGCGGCGAGAACAGCGAGATAGTTTCCGACACGGTCGATGTCGTATTCGAGTCGGCAAACTTCGACGGCACCTGCATCCGCAAGGGGGCTCTGTCGCTCGGTATGCGCACGGAGGCCTCTGCAAAGTTTGAAAAGGGTCTTGACCCCCTGAACACCCTTCCTGCGGTCAACAGAGCCTGCGAGCTCGTTGAGCTGCTCGGCGCGGGTGAGGTCGTTGACGGCGTTATAGATATTGTAAACTCCGTGCCCGAGCAGACCGTGCTCGCCCTGCGCCCGGATAAAATCAACGCGCTTCTCGGCACCGACGTTTCGGTCGAAACGATGCAGAGCATCCTGCGAAGCCTGCAGTTCGGCGTTGACGGCGAGACGATAAGCGTACCCTCGTGGAGAGGCGACGTCGGCCACTACTCCGACCTTGCCGAAGAGGTCGCACGCTTCTACGGCTACAACAACATTCCCTGCACGCTCGTTTCCGGCGAGAGCACCCTCGGCGGCTACTCGGACGAGCAGCTTCTTGAGCAGCGCCTCGGTGCGCTGTGCCGTGCGGCGGGCTATGACGAGATAATCACCTACTCCTTTATCTCCCCCACCTATTACGACAAGATCCGTATGCCGGCAGACTCTCCCGAGCGCGAGAGCTTTAAGATACTCAACCCGCTGGGCGAGGACACCTCCATCATGCGCACGACCACGCTGCCGTCCATGCTCGAGATACTCACCCGCAACTACAACTTCCGCAACAAGGAGGTCAGGCTCTACGAGCTGGGTCGCACCTATCACCTCGGCGGCAAAGACGGCCTTGCTATAGAGAAAAAGTACCTCACCCTCGGCACCTACGGCGCGAAGATCAATTTCTTCACCGTCAAGGGTCTTGTAGAGGCCGTCATGAAGGATCTGCGCGCGGCGGATGTCCGCTACGAGGCGTGCGGCGACAATCCCTCCTACCATCCCGGCCGCTGCGCGACCGTCTGGGCCGGTGACGAGTGCATCGGCGTATTCGGCCAGATCCACCCGCTGGTCGCTGTAAACTACGGCGTTGACGCTGAGCTCTACTGCGCCGAGCTTTCACTCGAAAAGCTTCTCGGCTGCTGCGGCCCCGATCCCGTATACAAGCCGCTGCCCAAGTTCCCCGCGGTAACGCGCGATATCGCCGTTGTCTGCGACAAGAGCATACCCGTGGCAAAGCTCATCGACTGCATCACGAAGGCAGGCGGAAAATATCTCAAGGGCTGCGCTCTGTTTGATATCTATACGGGCTCGCACATAGCAAGCGGCATGAAGTCGGTGGCCTTCTCTCTGACGCTCAGAGCCGACGATCAGACTCTCACCGACGAGCACGCAGAGGAGACGATGAAATCCGTTCTCGAGGCGCTTGAGCGCGATTTCGGTGCGGTGATGCGCTAAAGCGGCTCTTTTCGTGCGCAATTTGCATGATTTCTCGCATATGTGCTTTACAAGTGAGAATAAACTGGTTATAATAGTATCAATATAATTTTTTGACCGAGGAGTGATATTTATGGAAGACATCACGAGAAAATTTGCCGTCGTTGACAGCAAGACCGAGATGCGCGAGATTCTGTCGTCCGTATACAATTCGCTTAAGGTTAAAGGCTATGATCCTATTAACCAGCTTGTCGGATACATTCTTTCCGAGGATCCGACATACATCACGAACTACAACAATGCGAGAAGTCTTATTTGCAGGATCGACAGAGACGAGCTCATGCACGAGCTGCTGACTAATTATCTGAAGGACAACTGAAAAAGCAAATGTCAAAAGGGTCTGTACGTTTTTACCGTGCAGACCCTTTCTTTAAAAATCAGCGCGATTTTATTGACAAATGTTCGAAAATAGTATAAATTATTTGCGTTAAATTTGGGGTCTTAACAGAAAAGGAGAAAAGCCATGAACAGAAAACTCATAAGCATTCTTCTGGTCATCGTCATGATAGTGGGGCTCTTCCCCGCCGCGGTGATGGCCGAAGATACCACGGCATCCGAAGCTCCGTATGAAGCCGGTCCCGCAGGCGACGAAAACGTTGCCGTCATGGTCTACGGCAAGAGCGTTTCGGATATCGTCTGCACCGGCAATTATTCACTCGACAGCTTCTCGGACAAGCTAAAGGCTGAGCTTCAGGGCTGGCTTGCAAACGAAAAGCTGCCCGAGGTCGAGATGTATCTTGTAAACAGCGAGGGTCAGGGCTATAAGCTCACGCAGGAGGGCAAGCCTGAAAACGCAGCGTTTCTGTCGTCGTTCAAGGTCGATGCAAGCGGTCTTGCAGGTTGGCTCGAATACTTCGCCGATGCCGTTGAGTCTGTATTCGGCTGGCTTGTAAGCGGTGTTGACACCGTTGGCCAGTTTTACAGAATATACGGCGCGACGAACGTACCCGAGGGCGACTACACGCTCAAGATACTCAAGATAAGCGGCGACGGCTACAAGCTCTGGCGTCCGGAGAGCGGAGATATCTCGGTGCATGTCGGTGATGACAGCGTAAACTACGTCGGATACGAGGCTCCCCTCGGCGACTACAGTCTTGATTTTTGGGGCTGGGATCTTGCTACGCTGAAGCTCAGCATGCCCGGCGTATTCCTCAAGGCCGAGGACCCCGGCATAAGCTTCACCTCCGCCAACTACGGCGGACAGGCCGTGCCCGATGCCGAGTTTGTGCTCGTAAACCGCGACGAGGTCGAAAGAATCGTAAAAGCCGCTGCCGTTATGGGTGAAAACACATTTACCAACGCAATGGAGAAGATCGGCTCCGACGGCTTTACCTGGAATGAGCTGAGCATCCTCAACAAGGAGCTGCTCGAATGGGACAGCGAAAATCAGCAGATAACGCTCAATAAGGAAAACGCACGCAAGCTTCTGGGCACATACTGGGCGCTGGTCGAGGCTTCGGCAAAGGAGCCGATAACCGACTTCCTCAACGATGAGCCGTATATCCATCTGCCGGCAATACTTCTTGCCACATCCGATGAAAACGGCATAGTCCGTTTCACCGAGGACAGCAACGTGACGCTCATCTGGTCGATGCAGATACTCCTCAAGCTCGGCAATGTCGTCATCGACGAGATTCAGGATGCAGAGCTGCTTGACGGCGTGTTTGAAAACAAAAGCACCGAGGCGCTCGTCAATTTCACGATCATAGCGGCAAAGTATCTGCTTCAGAAGGGGCTGGATTATTCCGAGAAGCCTGATTTTGCCGAATTCATAAACGACTGGATCTACCCTGTGCTGCAGAACGACAACGTGATGCAGTACGCCAAGGATCTGCTTAAAGATAAGGCAAGCGAGTACGAGGACGTTATAAACATGCTCCCCTCGCATGCGATACTCACGCCGAAGATGCCGTCCGGCAGCTACATTCTGTTCCAGTCCGAGGCTCCCTACGGCTATGTGCGCAGCCCGCTGTTTTACACGGTGCAGCTTAACTGGGATACAAGCGGTCAGGATATAAGCAAGTGGTGCTTTGCAAGCGTCGGAAACTGCGGCATTGTCCTCCCCTACTACGCCGAAGACTGCTACACTTATCTCAGGGAATTTGATCTTGCAAAGTCTGTAGACGGCATTCTTGACAACATAAGCGGCGGAAGGCTCGACAGCTTCATTCAGGACATGCTCAATGATGACACCGATGTGACTGCCGCAGCCATCGCATATCAGAGCTACTACATCTACTGGTACATGGGCGGCAAGCTGGTATACGGCTCTCAGGAGGAGCTTGCTGCTGCTCTGACGGAGTATCTTTACTCCTACGGCCGCACGGCGCAGAACATGATGATATTTGCAAACAAGGTCATGAAGGACTCAAAGAGCGTTGTAACCGGCACTATCGACGAGAGCTGGACCTTCTACAGCGTCTCGACGAGCGCGAGGACAAATGCGGCTCTGACCGTTCAGGCGGCCATCAAGGGCATTGCCGACAGCATCGACACCTCCGGCAGCGAAGCTCTCGGCAAGGTGCAGCAGGGTCTTAACGATCTCGCCGATAAGATCGACACCGAAAACCACATTGCCGACAAGGCAGATGAGTTCATCACGAAGGTCGAGGACAGCGTTGCGGACGCTGCGTCAAAGCTCGGTACCTCCGCACTCAAGACCGGCATAAAGATGGCCAAGGGGTTCATCAGCTGGATGTCAAAGAAATAACATCGGGACAGAGCGAGGCTCTGTAAAACAAAAAAACGGCTTTAGTAAAGAGTGATATCCACCTTTGTAAAGCCGTTTTTTTGCTTTATTTCATACATTTTTGCGAATTTGTAATTATTTTGGACTTTCTTGGTCAAAAAGCTGTTTTTGACTTTTATTGCCTTGATTTTAACGCATTTGCCAGTTATAATATAGACGCTTTTTTAGCCGCGCTCCAGAGAGTGCGCAATAGTATAGGAGGAATAATCATGGCAAAAGCTGTTAACCAGGAATGGTTCGAGAAACTGTGCGCAGACGTTCTGCCCAAGTTCTCCGAGAAGAAGACCGGCAAGCTCAATACCTTTACCTACACCGAGATATGGACCGAGAATCCCGACGGCAGCACCTTCTGGTTCTACGTTGACGTTAAGGATAACGTCTGCGTCGAGCACAAGTGCGGCACCGGCGAGGCCAGCGCTCCCGATGCAAGCTTCACCGTTATCGGACCTTACGAGAACTTCGCAAAGGTCATCACCGGCGAGTGGGACTCCAAGACTCCTCTCATGAAGGGCAAGTTCAAGCTCAAGGGCAACCTGCTTGCAGCAGTCGCTCACCTGGGCGTATACGAGAGCCTCATCGACTCCAAGAAGGCAGTTGACTGGGACTACGGCGTGTGATTTAACATAAAAATTCCGAGGTCATCACCTCGGAATTTTTTCTTACAGTTTAGCCTTCAGCGCGGCTTCGATCGCCGCGATCTTATCCGCCGGAACAAGTCTTTTTTCGACTATCAGATCAAATATCTCGCCGCATTTTTTCTTGTAAAACAGCTTCATCGGGTACTTTAAAAGGTTGGGCGCGTACTGTTCGCACAGCTCCTGCCCTCCGTAGACCTCAAAGAAGTCCTTTACCGTTATGCTTCTGGCATCCATAGCCCTTCCTCCTCGATCATATTTCAAAAACAGCCCTGCCGAAAGGCAGGGCTATTTTTATAGCTATAATTATTTATCGCCGTACAGCTCATTGAACTTGGCAATGAGCGCATCGGCTGCGGCCTGATCGCAGTAGCCCTTACCCAGAACGTAGCCGACGACGTCCTTCGCCTGCTTTTTGTGGAAAGGAATATATGCTATGCTGGGCATCTTGCCGATGACGGGAATGAACTCCTTGAAGAGTTCTTTGCCGTTGTAATCCTCCAGAAACTGCTTGCCGGTCACTTCATCAAACTTAGGCATAATGTAATTCTCCTTTTCTTTTATACGCGGGCCTTCCCTGTGTCCGCTTTGATGATATGACTATGTTACAACATGTATGACTTGCTTGTCAAGAGTGTGAACGACTTGACAAACAATTTCGACATTTTGAACAAATTATAGCTCGA
Source organism: bacterium (assembly GCA_963613665.1). Taxonomy (GTDB): domain Bacteria; phylum Bacillota; class Clostridia; order Oscillospirales; family Oscillospiraceae; genus F23-B02. Next base: position 90,808 of record CAVEAL010000006.1, read on the forward strand.
AACTTTTTGCACTATTTTTTCGCGTGGAAGTCTCCCTCGGTTCCGCTGATAAGCCGGGTGATATTGCCGCGATGCATAAAAACGACGAGCGCTGCGGAAAAAATGCACATGAAAAGCATTGGTTTTCCCGCATCTGTGAGCGCTGCGGCTATCGGCAGCGAAACCGCGGCGCACATCGAGCCGAGCGACACCTTACGCGTTGAAAGGCTCACGGCAAAAAATACGGCCATGATAGCGGCAAACACCAGGGGGCCCGTCATGATGCCGAGCGCGGCGCCTACCGATACGCCCTTGCCGCCGCGAAACGAAAAATATACAGGAAAGCAGTGACCAACTATGCAGGCCGCTCCTGCGAGTGCCTCGCCCGTTTGGCCTGCTAAATGCAGACCTATGAGCATCGCCGCAGCGGTCTTCAGCGCATCGAGGGCAAACGTTTCAATACCTGCCTTCATGCCGTAGACGCGAGCCATGTTCGTCGCGCCCGCATTGCCGCTGCCTTTTTCGCGCACGTCACCGCCGTACACACGCTTTGACAGCGGAATGGAGGCGCAGAACGAGCCCAAAAGATATGCAATAAGCACGATAATAATATATTTCATTGCCGTAGACCTCATGTTTCAAAAATTTTAAGTATATTATATCAACATTTTTAAGTATTTCAATAGTAAAAATGCACAGTCCGAGACCGTGCATTTTGTGAATATCTTATAACAGGCCGGACATTTGCAGACCTCCGATGAGCATCTTTATGCCGAAGGCCGTAACGAGGACGGCGCTGAGCTTTATCATATACTTCATGTATTTACGCGGCATCAGCGAGCCTGCAGAGCCGAACAGCAGCATGAGCGGCACGGTTCCGGCGGCAAAGGCCAGCATGACGAGCGCTCCTCTTCCGGCGCTGCCGCCGGACATCGCAAACAGCCACATGGCGTACATCGAGCCGCAGGGCATTACGCCGGTCAGAAGTCCGACAATAAGCGGACGCGAGGCAGAGCTGCGGCGCACGTTCGATGCCGCAGAGCAGTAGGAGCTCTGCTGCGGAGAAAGTGAACGCAGTCCCGGCAGCAGTCCCCACATGTTGATGCCCAAAAGCGCTACGAGAATGCCGATCATCGTGAAGGCTATGCTTTTTGTCTGCATTGTGTAGCTTATGACGGTTCCGAGTGCGCCGAACACCGCACCCATGGCGGTATATGACACGAGCCTGCCGGTGTTATACCCCGCTGCCGCTCTGACCGGCGACAAGGCACTGCCTGTCTGGCTGAGCATTATGCCGCCGCACATGGCGATGCAGTGCGTACCCGTGAGAAGTCCGATGAGAAATATGTAGCCGAGCGGCGCGCCGTCATAGGCCTCGGGCACAACATTCAGCTTCAGGTTCATGAGAAGCCAAACGAGGAATACCGTGAGCGCCGCGCATATTATGTCAACCAAATACTCGTTTTTTCCCTTTTCGCCGGTCTCGTATCCGGCGGCTTCTATACTGCGGCAGAGCGCCGGTATGTCCGTCAGTTCCGGGTCGTATGAAACAACGGCAAGGCCTTTGAAATAGCTGACCTTTGCGGATACTGCGCCTCGCACCGACATGAGTGCCGCCTCGACGGCATCAGTGCAGGCGCGGCAGATCACGCCGCGAACTTTTATCTCGGTCTCGCAGGTTTTCATTTTTCGCCGACCTCCCCTCTCAAAAGCAGCGTGAACACGGCGGTCATTCCAAGCGCCGACGCAATGGACGACAGCGCGTGAGGAAGCGCGGCAGTACCGAGCCCGGATATCTTGCTTTGCAGGACGGTGTCCTTCCCTGCCCGAACGACGCTTACACGCACTTTGCCCGTGCGCAGAAGCGTGCCGCACAGGACGGTATCTCCCCTGCGCTTTTCGGACAGCTCCTCTGCGCCGGTTACGGCCGATTCGTCGACCATGCCATCACCGGAAACTATCTCACCGTCGGCGGCAATGCGCTCGCCGGGCAGTACGATAAGTATATCTCCTGCACGCAGCTCGTCGCTGCTTATTTCCGCTTCTTCGCCGCCGCGCAGGATGCGTGCTGTTTTCGGCTGCATATGCGAGAGCCTGCGCGCCGCCGCTCCAAGGGCGTAAACGGCGCTGCTTTCCGCCAGGCGGACGGCAAGCAGCAGTACCGTCGCCGCAGTCAGCAGCAGGAAGTTCGCTTTTCCGGCTGCGCACAGGACATACAGCGCCGTTAATAAAAGCGCTGCCGCAATATCTGGGCTGAATACCTTTTTTCTTATCGCCCTGAGCGATGCACCGAAAAAATAAACGCCGCCAAACAGTGTCAGTGCCCCGAAAACAATGCGCGCGGCATGAGAGATATCCCACAGCTGCGGCAGAGAAAAGAACAGGGCTGCAAAAATACCGCGTGCAAGCCCTGCCTGTGCTGCCCTGCCCGTACTTTCGGCATCGGATCTTTTAAGCTCGATGCCGTCGCTCCGACCGAGTGCACGGCTTATATAATTCTCGTCTATGCCCAGCGGCCAGAGCAGCGCAGTAACGGTTCCTCTCTGCACGTCACATTCGATCCGCTCCGCGCAGCCGAGTGAACCGATCGTCTCTGCCGCCGCACTGACGTCTTCGCATTTAACGGTAAGCGTATCCGCCGGCACAGCGTAGCCTGCGTTCCTTATGCAGCGCGCGATGGCCGCAATGTCTGTCACGGCTGCGTCATAGCCTATCTCCGCCCTGCCTTCTGCATAGCTCACCCGAGCCGATATAACGCCGCTCTGGGCGCTCAGGGCGCGGCTGAGGCGCCTTACGCACGCGGCACAGTCTATTCCGTTTATCTTCAGCGAAATTTCAGTCATGGCACACAACCCGTTTTTACTGACCACTTGGTAAAATTAATATATCACTTCTTTACACTTTCGTCAAGCCGATAACAAGCAAAGTGTCTCCGATGACGCGGAACCTGACCTCCATGCCGTCATACTCCATGCCGTAAACGCGTTCCGGATCGTCATGATAGCGCGGGCGCGGGTCGTTTGCGAGAACCTCGGCAAGACCGCCGGGCAGCTCCTCCACCCCGTCTGTGAGTTCAATGCGGAGCTTTGCAAAGCCTGCGGTATCGGTAAAGCCGCCCGCTGCATCCGGATGTGAATCTGCGTAGGCAACATAGGGCTTAATATCGAATATGGGCGTTCCGTCCATGAGATCGGCTCCGCGGACATGCAGCACGGGGCCTCGGTCCGTGCTGAGCTCAATGCGCTCAAGCTCTACCGAGGACAGGCCTATGGGGTTCGGCCGGAACGGCGAGCGCGTTGCAAATACGCCCATGCGCACATTTCCTCCGAGGCGCGGCGGACGCACCGTAGGCGACCATCGGTCTCTCTCCGACTCCGAGAAGCACCATATCAGCCATATATGCGAAAAGCCCTCCAGACCGCGCACGGCATCAGCGCAGCGGTATTCCGGCTCAAAGACTATCTCGCCCTTTACCGAGGCCGCAACGCCGCTCTGACGCGGGATGCCGAACTTTGTCTTGAACGGCGTATGTATTCGCGCTATTATCTTCATTTCAGGCATAATAACATCCGCTCCTGTTGATTTTTTCCGATTAATATTATATTATATAGTTAATAAACTAAAAGTCAATTCACGCGGAGGCGAATTATTTGAATTACGTTCTGCAAACGGAAAACCTGACAAAGCAGTTCGGCGACAGAACGGCCGTAAAAAATGTCAGTATGCAGATAAAAAAGGGCGATATCTACGGTTTTATCGGCAAAAACGGCGCAGGCAAGACCACGCTCATGCGGCTTGTTCTGGGCGCTGCCATGCCCACGGGCGGCAGTATAAAGCTGTTTGACGGGCGCGAGAGCGAAAGCGAGGCGCGGCACCGCATCGGAGCTCTGCTTGAGTATCCCTGCATATACAAAAACTGCACGGCGCTTGAAAATCTGCGCCGCTTTTCGATACTGACCGGCAGCGGCGGCGAAGATGAGCTCGAGGATATACTGGAGCTTGTCGGCCTCGGAAACACCGGCAGAAAAAAGGCCGGGCAGTTTTCCCTCGGCATGAAGCAGCGTCTCGGCATAGGCATTGCCCTGCTCGGACATCCCGATTTTCTCGTGCTCGACGAGCCTATAAACGGCCTCGACCCTGCCGGTATCAAGGAGATACGCGACGTTATACTTACGCTCAATCAGAAAAAGGGTGTTACCTTTCTCATATCCAGCCACCTGCTCGATGAGCTTTCAAAGATCGTCACGACCTACGGCATCATAAATAACGGTGTCCTCGCCGAGCAGATATCCGCAAAGGAGCTTGAGAAGCGCTGCCGCCACCATTTGAAGCTGAGAGTTGACAATGTTCCAAGGGCACAGGCTCTTTTATCGTGCATAGTCAGACCCGAGTCCGTCAGGCTCGGCGACGGATGCATCTACCTGTACGAGCTTCTCGATCAGAGCGACAGAATAAACCGGCTGCTTGTGCGTCACGGGATAATGGTCAGCGAGCTTGCGGTGCAGACTACGGGGCTTGAGGATTACTTTCTTGAAAGGATGGGCAAGTGATATGGGAAAACTTCTGCATTTCGAAGTGCACAAGCTCATCCGGCAAAAGAGCTTTTATATCTGCCTTGCCGTCGCCGTGGCCATGCTGTTTGTTTCGACCTATACAACATATCTGATAAGCAAGGATGTTGTTGATGCCGGTCAAATGGGCATATGCGGCATGGACGTCATGATAGGTGCCGCCTCCGGCGGGACGCTGGTCATGGTCATCGGCGTATTCGTTCCGCTTTTCGTGTGCGAGGACTATACCTCCGGCACGATACGCAATATCATAACGCGCGGCTACACGCGTCTGGCCGTATTTTCCGCAAAGCTCATAGTAGTTCTGCTCGCGGCAGCGGTAATGGCGATAGTCTGCATGGCCTCCGGCTATCTCATCGGAACGGCATTCGCCGGAAGCGGTGCACAGGCGTTTGACGCATCGGCCGTTAAGATACTGCTGTGTCAGCTTGCCGTCATACTGGCGGAAACCACGCTTTTCTACGCAATATGCAGCGTTTTGCAGAAAACGGGCGGTGCCATCGCAATATGCCTCGTGCTGCCGATGGTCATGACAGTTCTGCTTACGCTGGCGGACACCGCGCTGGCCGAAAAGGAGATAGAGCTCTCCGGCTACTGGATCGACCGCGTGAGCAGTTCACTCGGCTCGTTTGACGTTAGCTCGGATGAACTGAAAAAAGCGTTACTCACGGCGCTTGCTTATTTTATCGCGGCAGGCGCCGGCTCGTTTCTGGCGATAGCAAAAAGAGAATATTAAATTCAGATAAAAAAATCTCGGTAATACGCCGCGTATTACCGAGATTTTTAAAGGTATTATTACTTTTTCTTATTTTCGAGCGTTTCGCTGCTTCCTGCCTTGGCGCTGGCGGCGACGAGGCCGCTCAGTGCGAGCAGTGCGATAACGTTCGGGATGACCATGAGCTGGTTGAACATGTCGGTCAGCTCCCAGACAAGGTCATTGGACAGCAGCGAGCCGAGGAAGACAAAGATCACTGCTATGATCGAGTACGGCAGAACGGCCTTCTTGCCGAAGAGGTACTCAATGTTGATGCGGCCGAAGAGGTTCCAGCCGATGATGGTGGTGAAGGCGAAGAACAGCAGGCAGATTGCTACGAATGCGCTGCCGAGGCTCTCGCCGAATACGCTGCCGAAGGCAAGCTGTGCGAGATTTGTCTTTGCGATGCCCAGTGCGTCAAGCGTATCGGAGGTGGTCATGACGCCTGCAAGCACGCCGTCGCCGGTGTACAGAGTGGAGATAACGACAAGTGCGGTCATCGTAAGGACTATGAAAGTGTCGATAAACACGCCGATCATTGCGACAACGCCCTGCTCATGCGGGCACTTGACCTTTGCCTGAGCGTGTGCGTGAGGAGTCGAGCCCATACCGGCTTCGTTGGAGAACAGGCCGCGCTTGACGCCCTGTGAAATGGCCTGCTTTATAGCAAAGCCTAACGAGCCGCCGATAACTGCGGTCGGGTCGAATGCGTAGCTGAAGATGAGACCGAAGGTCTCGGGGATGTACTTTGCGCGGCAGACCAGAACAACGAGGCCGCCGAGTACGTACAGGCATGCCATGATGGGAACGATCTTCTCGGCAACGGCCGCGACGCGGTTTGCTCCGCCGATGAAGATAACGGCACAGATGGCTGCGATAACGGCGCCGACGATCCATGACGGTATACCGAAGGCGTTCTGGCAGCTCTCGCCGATGGAGTTGGACTGCACCATTGCACCCATGAAGCCTAGTGCGAGGATGATGGCGACGGCAAAGAAGCCCGCCATGAATTTGCCGAATGCGTTGTTGAACGCTTTCTTGATGTAGTAAACGGGGCCGCCGGCGACTGTTCCGTCAGGATTTACGATACGGGTCTTCTGGGCAAGGACCGCTTCGGCGTAGATGGTGCTCATGCCGAAGAAAGCGATCACCCACATCCAGAAGATGGCGCCCGGGCCGCCGATGAGGATAGCGCCGCTCGCGCCGACGATGTTGCCGGTGCCGACCTGCGCGGCTATTGCCGTTGCAAGCGCCTGGAACGAGCTCATGCCGCCCTCATGCTTGCCGCCGTGCAGCGAGAAGTTGCCGAAAACCTTGCGCCAGCCCTCGCCGAAGCAGCGCACCTGCACGAACTTCGTCCTGATGCTGAAATACAGGCCGCAGCCGACAAGCAGGATTATAAGAATATAATCCGAAAGGTAAAGGTTCACGGTCTGAACAATTTTTAGTACTGCATCCATTTTCTTTGTTTCCTCCTTGTTTTTTGCAACAAAAAAACTGCTGAAACATTTCAGCAGCTCCGGAGACATATTAGAAAACATATTTATCTTAATTTATGCTTTCCTCTGTCCTTTTGCCTGAGAGATTCGGCGCACAGCGCCTTACACCTTCGGCACCCTTTCGGGATTCTCCAGAGCATCCTCCGCCTCCAGTCTCTTGCGATCCTTGAGGTTTCACAGGATTTATGAGCGTATGTTAGCATATTGTTCACAGTATGTCAACAACTTTGGCACGTTAAATTATTATTTATCGTCCTGCACAATTAATAGATAGTTAACACAATCAAAGTTTACATATACTACAATGGATGGACTTCCGTGAAAGGACGGTTTTGATATGAAAAAAGTAATTTCCCTTATTCTCTGCGTGCTCATGCTCGGCAGCTGCTTCGCTTTTGCCGACGCGGTGGAGGGCAGCCGCGCCGTAATAGGCGCTGACCTCGACGCAGACGAAGTCGCATATGTCTACAAGCAGTTCGGCATTTCACAGGGCGACGTGAAGGAGCTGACGGTCACCAACGCCGAGGAGCGCGAGTACTTAAACGGTCTGGTCGATGAAAGCCTCATCGGTTCAAAGAGCATCTCCTGCGTGTACATCGAGGCTCTCTCCGAGGGCAAAGGGCTTGACGTCAAGGTAAATAACATCACATGGTGCACGCCGGACATGTACATGAACGCAATGGTCACCGCCGGTATCACAGACGCGAACGTCATAATCGCAGCTCCCTTCGAGGTGTCCGGTACGGCAGCGCTCACGGGAATATACAAGGCCTATGAGGACATAAGCGGCAAGAAGCTCGACGAGAACGCAAAGCTCGTCGGCACACAGGAGCTCACCGTTACGGCGGAGCTTGCCGAGGAGATCGGCAGCGCGGACTCAGCCGCGATTGTCAACCAGCTCAAGCTCATCCTCGACGAAACAAAGAACATGACGGACGATGAGCTGCGCGAGCAGATAAAAAAGATCGCCGAGGAGTATAACGTTACTCTCACCGACAGTCAGATCGACAGCCTCATCTCCCTGTGCCGCTCTATGGAAAAGCTCGACACCGCCGCCCTCAAGGAAAAGGTCGAGCAGGTGCAGCAGTACCTCAAGGACATCGTAACAAAGCAGGGCGAGATAAAGCAGTTCCTCTCCAATGTTGCCGACACGGTAACGGAGTTTGTAAACAAGGTCGTTGAGTTCATCCGCGGCATCTTCGGCTGACAGCAAAAAATTATCCTCTGCACGTTTTGTGCAGAGGATAATTTTTTAGTTCAGGCATTATTCTTCTTCAAACTTATCTCGCTGACTATCGCAGAGCCGATGACGAGCACAGCGCCGAAAATGCCGGCAGCCCCGATGAGATCGGTATATATCTTCTGAATATACCGATCGTGCCGAAGATCAGCATTGAGGATATCAGCATCAGGCATGATCTTGAATTATTTTCGCTCATTGATGTATTTGCTCTTTACGCAAGTCTTAAACCTATAACTCCGAGGAGCACAAGCGCCATGAAAACGAGCTTTTTAGGGCTCTTGCTCTCCTTGAAGACGATTATACCGAACAGAACATTGAACAGCGTTCCGAGCCCTGTCCACACGGCGTAGCTCACGCCGAGCGGCAGGGTCTTTGCCGCTATCGACAGCAGGCCGATGCTTATAAACGAGCAGAGCGCCGTCAGGATCGTGTATTTTACGTTTTTAAGGCCGTTTGACAGCTTCATGCACACCGTGAACGCAAGCTCAAAGCAGCCGGCGATAACAAGGACTATCCACATCATTTTGCAGCGTCCTCCTTATCGCAGAGCTTTAGGCCGAGTATGCCGACAATGAGCACGCCGAGCGATACAAGCTTCAGTACGCTTGCACCCTCATTCAGGACAAAAATGCTTGTAATCGTCGTTCCGACAACTCCGATTCCAGTGAACACGGCATAGCTGAGCCCTATGCCGAGCGTGTCTATTGCCTTTGCAAGCATGAAAAAGCTCACAACGAGTATGACGATCGTTATAACGCTCGGCCATAGCACCGTAAAGCCGTGGCTGAGCTTCATGGTATACGCCCACACGATCTCCAGAAGACCTGCGATTATGAGCAGTACCCATGCCGTGTTTTTCTCCTTCATATATCCTCCGTCAGTCGAAAAAGTCCGGAAGCAGCAGCTGTTCTTCCGGGCTTTCTGTTTTATTTGAGCGAATCTATATAGCGGCAGGCGGCAAGCGCGGCGCTCGATCCGTCGGCGGCTGCCGTCGTGAGCTGCCGTACGGTCTTTTTGCGGCAGTCACCGGCGACGAAAACGCCGGGCGTTTTCGTCGTGCAGCTCTCGTCGGAGTCTGCATAGCCACCCTCGTCAAGATCGATAAGAGATGAGAATATACCGTTATCGGGTGCATGGCCTATCGCAACGAACAGGCCGTCAACCGCAAGCTCGCTCTCCGTGCCGTCACGGCCGGCGATCCTCACACCGCACAGCTCGTCCTGACCGAGCATCGCCGTAATGCTGCTGCCGAGCACGAACTCGACGTTGTTCTTCGCTTTAAGCGCCTCGACAAGCCTCGCCTCGCCGCGGAAGGTATCTCTGCGGTGAATTATGTAAACCTTAGAGCAGGTATCGCTCAGCAGCATCGCGTCCTGCAATGCGGAGTTTCCGCCGCCCGTTACAGCTACTTCCCTGCCCTTATAAAACGCACCGTCGCACACCGCACAGAAGCAAACGCCCGCGCCTGTGAGCTCCTCCTCGCCCGGAACACCGAGCGTGCGCGGTCTTGCACCGGAGGCTATGATGAGCGCCTTTGCCTCGAAAGTGCCGCCGAAGTCGGTTTTTACGCGCTTTATATCGCCGTCAAGCTCAACGGATACGACCTCGTCGAGTTCAAGCTCCGCGCCCTGCTCAATGGCCTGAGCTGTGAACTTATCGCCGAGCTCCGCTCCGGATATCGAGGGTATGCCGGGGAAGTTTTCGACCTTGGGCGACCATGTTATCTGCCCGCCGAAGGTGCTTTTTTCAATTACGAGAACGCTTTTTCCCGCTCTCAAGGCGTAGAGGGCGGCAGTTAATCCTGCCGGCCCTCCGCCGATAATTATTATATCATGCATTACTTTGCCTTTACTTGAAAAGATAAGTCTTGATAGCGCCCGCTCCGGCGAATTTTTCGACGTGCTCGCCGTCGATGACAACGAGCGTCGGCGCCTGCTTCACGCCGTAAGACAGTGCGAGCTCTACGTTTTCCTCGGCCATGATCTTCTCGCAGTCAAAGCCTGCCTTGTCCATATAGCCGTAGACTACGCGGCAGTTCGGGCAGTTTTCGCGCGTGAAGAGTATCGTGCGCCTGCCGGTGGAATCCTTGCAGATCTCCTCCTCGACGGCAGGCTCCTGCTCGGGCTTTGCCTCGGGGTGCAGGGGACCCTTGTGCTTGAGGACGGAGGTACCGATGTTGTACTCTCTGCGCTCCTTGTATTCCTGCGTTTTGCCTGCGTTCCAGTTCTGAACGGGGCGGTAGTAGCCGGTGATGCGGCTGTAGACCTCGGCGGCCTCGCCGCATTCCGGGCAGGTGAACTGCTCACCGGCAAGGTAGCCGTGATTTTTGCACACGGAATAGGTCGGGCTGATCGTGTAGTACGGCAGCTTGTAGTTTTCCGCGATCTTGCGGACGAGGTTTGCCGCGGCCTGCCAGTCGGGCAGCTTCTCGCCGAGGAAGGCGTGGAACACCGTGCCGGAGGTGTAAAGCGTCTGGAGCTCGTCCTGAATATCGAGGGCCGAGAAAATATCGTCGGTGTAGCCGACCGGAAGGTGGCTGGAGTTCGTGTAATACGGTGTGTCGCCGTGCGAACCTGTAATGATATCGGGGTACTGCTCGATGTCGTGCTTTGCGAGACGGTAGGACGTGCTCTCGGCCGGGGTTGCCTCAAGGTTATACAGATCGCCGTACTGCTCCTGATAGTCCGACAGGCGCTCGCGCATGTGGTTGAGGACCTTCTTGGTGAACTCCTGGCACTTTTCGTCCGTCATGTCGGCGCGGATCCACTTTGCGTTGAGACCTGCTTCGTTCATGCCGACAAGGCCGATGGTGGAGAAATGGTTGTCGAAGTTGCCGAGATAGTACTTGGTGTAGGGATAAAGGCCCTCGTTTAAGAGCTTGGTTATAACGTTGCGCTTTACCTTCAGCGAGCGTGCCGCGATATCCATCATCTTGTCAAGTCGCTTGAAGAAGTCCGCCTCATCGGCCGCGAGATAGGCTATGCGCGGCATGTTTATGGTGACGACGCCGATGGAACCCGTGCTCTCGCCGGAACCGAAGTAGCCGCCGGACTTTTTGCGAAGCTCGCGCAGGTCAAGGCGCAGACGGCAGCACATGCTGCGCACGTCAGAGGGCTCCATATCGGAGTTTATGTAGTTGGAAAAGTACGGAGTGCCGTACTTTGCGGTCATCTCGAACAGGAGCTTGTTGTTCTCCGTGGGAGACCAGTCAAAATCGCGGGTGATGGAGTAGGTCGGGATCGGGTACTGGAAGCCGCGGCCGTTTGCGTCGCCCTCGATCATGATGTCGATAAAGGCCTTATTGACCATGGCCATTTCCTCGACGCAGTCGCCGTAGGTGAAGTCTCTTTCCCTGCCGCCGACGATGGCGGGCATGTCCTTGAGGTCGGCGGGCACCGTCCAGTCAAGGGTGATGTTTGAAAACGGAGCCTGAGTACCCCAGCGCGAGGGAGTGTTCACACCGAAGATAAACGACTGTATACACTGCTTGACTTCCTTGTAGCTTAGATTGTCGATCTTCACGAATGGAGCAAGGTAGGTATCAAAGCTTGAAAATGCCTGAGCGCCTGCCCATTCGTTCTGCATGATGCCTAGGAAGTTGACCATCTGATTGCACAGGGTGCTCAGGTGGCTTGCCGGGGAGGAGTTTATTTTGCCCGGGATGCCGAGCCCCTGCTGGATGAGCTGCTTGAGGCTCCAGCCTGCGCAGTAGCCGGTGAGCATGCTCAGGTCGTGCAGGTGCAGATCGCAGTTGCGGTGGGCGTTGCCGATCTCCTCATCGTAGATCTCGCTGAGCCAGTAATTTGCGGTGATGGCGCCGGAGTTTGAAAGGATAAGTCCGCCGACAGAGTAGGTGACGGTGGAGTTTTCCTTGACGCGCCAGTCAAGAACGTTGACATAGCTGTTGACGGTCTCTTTATAGTCGAGGTAGGTGTTTTTCATGTTGCGCAGTTTTTCGCGCTGCTTGCGGTAGAGTATGTAGGCCTTCGCAACGCCCTCGTAGCCGCCGCGCGACAGGACCGCCTCGACGCTGTCCTGAATGTCCTCAACGGCAACATAGCCGTCCTTTATCTTAGGCAGGAAGTCGGCCGATACCTTGAGTGCGATGAAGTCGATGATATCATCGGTATACTCGGTGTCGGTCGCCTCGAATGCCTTTTTGATGGCGTTGGCAATCTTAGTGATGTCGAAATCGACAATTTTTCCGTCTCTTTTAATGATCTGATACATTTCTATCCTCCAATTTTTCTCTCAAACACCTCTCAGCTCCGCCGCGGGGACATAGTCCCTGACGGCTGTGAGCAGCTCGTGCATCTGTTTTTCGTCGTATGCCGCAAGTCCGTCCGGCCGGATGATGCTGCCGGAATCTTTGAACTGCTGCAAATAGTATTCCTTCGCGCCCTTTATCCACTTTGCAGCCTCCGTGAGACTCTCCTTTGTGTGGATGCCGCGGACTACCGTAGTGCGGAACTCATAGTCAACGATGCCGCCGAGAAGGAGCTCCTTCGAACGCTCGACGGGCGTGATGTCAAGCTCCTTTAAGCCTGCCGTCGCCGCATAGTCTCCCGGTGCATTCTTGATGTCCATCGCCACACGGTCAACCAAGCCGCCGCGGATCAGCTCCTCCAGAAGTCCGGGGTTTGAACCGTTCGTATCGAGCTTTATCTTATAGCCCAGCGCCTTGACGCGCTCAAGAAACTCCGGCATGTCCGCATGCAGCAGCGGTTCGCCGCCCGTTACCGCGACTCCGTCGAGCACTCCCCTGCGCTTTCGCAGGAAGTCGAACACCTCGTCGTCCGTGAGGCAGTCATCGTCTGTCTGCTCCGGCAGGACAAGCATTGAGTTGTGGCAGAACGGACACCTGAAATTGCAGCCGGCCGTGAACACCGTGCAGGCAACAACTCCGGGATAGTCAAGAAGCGTTAATTTTTGAATACCTGTGACCTTCATTGCGCACTTCCTTTTATATAACGGTCTAAACAATAGCATAAGCCGATTGTCCTGTCAATAGAAAAACACAAAATGTAGTTATTTTTACCGCTTTGTAACCCGCGCCACCACTAAATGTTGTGGTCGGCATTTTTACAGAGAGTAATTATTCCGAGACATTTTATGGCTTTGAAACTTTTTCACCGCGTGCAAAACCTTGCCGTTTCAAGGCTTAGCGCCGCTTTGCTCGGCACGCGCATCCATAATCAAAACGGATTTGCAAGTTTCGATGCAGCACAACATTTTGTGTTTGTGATCTTATGTTAACACAAGCCGTGCCGCTCATTTTGTAGCATACACCACATTTTTGGAGGCGCATTGACGCTGTACCTATACGCTTTTTGCAGGTGCCCGGTATCGAAACAGCGGAATAAACAAAAGCGTTTCGCGCTTTTTTTGAGGCGATTTAAAACCGTTCCTATACGCTCGCTGCGTCAGCCCGGTATCGAAACGACGGAGGAAATAAAAACGTTTCGCGTAATGCAAGTGCGCAGCAACGCCTCCAAAAAGCCTTCCTCTGTCACGGTTTTCACCGCAGCTTCCGGTCGGGACACCGCAAAAAACCGTATCGGTACTGTGCAGCAGCGCCTCCAAAAAGCCTTCCTCTGTCACGGTTTTTCACCGCAGCTTCCGGTCGGGACACCGCAAAAACCGTATCGGTACTGCTCGGCAACGCCTCCAAAAAGCCTTCCTCTTGAGGGAAAGACGGGTCTCGTAAGCGAGCCGGATGAGGTGTTATCAAATTTAATACTGAATATAAAAAAGCCGGTGCAGACCTAAATCTACACTGGCTTTATTCGCTGCGGTTTGCGGTACGATTTTTTACATCTCATCCGTCAGCCTTGCGGCTGACACCTCAGAGAGCCTCAAAAAGTGCTTCGGCGCATTTCATACCGTCAACGGCTGCGGAGGTGATGCCTCCGGCGTAGCCCGCGCCCTCGCCGCAGGGGTAGAGCCCGCGTATGAGCGAGCGGCGGCTGTCATCGCGCAGTATACGCACGGGCGACGACGAGCGCGTCTCCGGCGCCGTGAGCACGGCATCGGGCGCATCAAAGCCTGAAAGCTTCTTTCCGAGCTCCGGCAGTGCGTTTTCAAGAACGCCGGTTATCCGCTCGGGCAGCACATCGTGCAGATCACACCAGTGAACGCCGGGTCTGTAGCTTGGCGTGACCGCGCCCGCTCCGTCGGAGCTTTTGTGCGCAAGGAAATCTCCGACGGTCTGCGCCGGAGCACGGTAGCTGCCGGAAGCGTCAAAGGCCGCACGCTCGATATCGCGCTGCCAGTACATGCCGCCGAGCGGCCCGCTATAGGGGAAATCCTCGGGAGTCAGAGTCACGAGCAGGGCGCTGTTGGCGTTTTCCGCATCACGGCGGGAATTACTCATGCCGTTTGTGCACACGCCGCCGGGCTCAGACGCCGCCGCTATCACCTCGCCGCCGGGGCACATGCAGAAGGTGTATGCGCTCGTACCGTCGGGCAGATGTACGTTGAGCGAGTAGTCGGCAGCAGGAAGCCCGGCCACGGTCTCGCCGTACTGGGCACGGTCGATGCCGCTCTGCCTGTGCTCGATGCGCGCGCCCATGGAAAACGGCTTTGCCTCCATCGGAACGCCTGAACGCTCGAGCATCTCGAAGGTATCGCGTGCGGAATGGCCTATGGCAAGGATGAGCTGCGAGCACGGCAGCTCGTACTCGCCGGCCTTATCCGTGACCTTTACGGCGCGAAGTGCGTTATTTTCGATAACGAGCCCCGTGAGCTTGGAGTTAAAACGCAGCTCACCGCCATTGGCTATGATACTTTTGCGTATGCCCTGAACAACATTTATAAGTATGTCCGTGCCGATATGCGGCTTTGCGTCATAGAGTATGCTCTCGGGCGCACCGTGCTCGTAAAACACGCGCAGTATCCACCGTATGCGCTTATCGCGTATGCCGGTACCGAGCTTGCCGTCGGAAAACGTTCCCGCTCCGCCCTCGCCGAACTGGACGTTGCACTCGGGGTCAAGCTCTCCGCCCGCTCTGAATGCCTCGACCTTTTTCTTTCGCGTTTCGGCATCCGCGCCGCGCTCAAGGACGATGGGTCTGAGCCCCGCTATGCTGAGCACCAGTGCTGCAAACATGCCTCCCGGCCCGAAGCCCGCAACAACGGGGCGCGTATCCGATGTCAGCTTTGGAACAATGTATTCCGTCTCCTCGTACAGGGCAAGATTTTTGCTTCTGCTTTTGGCGAGTATCCTGCCCTCGTTATCCGCCGACACCGCGGCCGAATACAGCCAATGTATATCGTTTTTCTTCCGCGCGTCGAGTGAGCGCTTCGTTATTCTGAAACTCTTTATCTCTCGCTCGGAAACGTGCATTTCACGCGCGGCCTTCGCTCTGAGCTCATCCTCGCTACGGCCGATATCGAGGCGCAGATTTCGTACAAGTATCATCTTCCGAGCCTCCCCGCCGTTACGCCGCTTGCCCACGCCCATTGGAGATTGAATCCGCCGCAGTCGGCGTCAACGTCCAGGAGCTCGCCCGTTATGAACAGCCCCGGCACGAACCAGCTCTCAAGCGTTTCCGGGTTCACGCCCGTGGTTTTTATGCCGCCGGCCGTCACCTGCGCACGGTCAAAATTCTCAACGCCGCGCAGAGCGATCGTAAAGTCTCTGCATGCCCTCGCTATGGCCGCGGCATCGCTGCCGTCAAGCTCGCTGAGGGGCTTTGCACCCGGTACGCCCGCGTATTTGACCGCCATTTTGCCGAGGCGGTTGTGCAGAACGCCCGTGAGTGCATCGTCGGCGCAGAGGCCGGGGTTAGCTTTTATACGGGCACGGAGCTTTGCTTCAATATCAGCGCCGCCGGAGAGGTCTATGTGCACCTCTCCCCTGCCGGTCTCAGCCGCTGCGCGGGATATATCAAAGGCTGCGGGGCCGGATAGTCCGGTCTCTGTAAATTGCAGCTCGCCTGCGCTGTGCGCTATGCTCTCGCCGTCCTTTTCAAGGCGCAGCTTTGCCATGACGCGCACGCCCTTGAGCGCCCGCGGGTAGGTCGGATCCGTTACCAGCTGCACGAGCGAGGGCAAAAGCCGCGTGCACTTATGCCCCAGCGGCTTTAAAAGCTCATAGCCGTCGTAAACGCCGCCGACCTTTGCTCCGGCCGCTCCTCCGCAGGAGACTATGACGAAGTCTGCGTCTATGCTCCCTTCGTCGGTGATAACGCAGAAGCCCGCGCCGCGCTTTTCTATTTTTCGTGCCGGACATGAGGTCCTGACGCTAATGTTATCGCGCATGAGCGCAAAACGCAGCACGTCCACAACGCTGTTTGCCGAGTTAGACTGCGGGTACACCCTTCCGCCGTACTCAACGCTTGCGGCAAGGCCGAGAGAATCGAAGAAGCGCAGGGTATCCTCCGGCGTAAAGCGCGTCAGTACCGCGTCGGGAAAGCCCGGCTGCGAGCCGTGATAGTGCTCGGGAGAAGCGCCGGTATTCGTAAGGTTGCACCTGCCGTTGCCGGTGCTCAAAAGCTTTTTTCCGACGCGCTGCTGACGCTCGAGCAGTATGACGTTATTATTCTTATCCTCTGAGGCCGTTATCGCCGCAGCCATGCCGGACGCGCCGCCTCCTATTATTACGACATTATTCATTACAGTCACCGCAGTGATAGAGTATATCGTGCGCAACGGGCTCGTAAAACGCACGGCGTATCTCGTCGGAGTCGCGCGTTGCAGCGAGTATGCACATGATCTTCGCCAGCGCCGACTCCGTCGTCATGTCGTAGGCCTCCAGCACGTTGCGCCAGCCCTTGAGCCTGTGTCCGACATTGTACACCGCCAGGTCCGATCCCTCGTTCTGCACCTGCGTGGTCATGATGATGACCTTTCCCCTGCCGATGGCATTTATGACTATATCCAGAAACTTATCGTCGCCGTATGACGGCAGGCCGCCGACGCCGAAGGCCTCGATTATAACCGCATCCTTGCGCTCGGTCATAAACTGCAAAAGCTCAAAATCCATGCCTGGTATCATTTTTATAAGTCCGACATTTGTGTCGAGCTCAGTGAAAAACTCCGGTTTTTCAAGGCTTTCGGGCTTTATATACTGCATGAGCAGTCCGTCCTGGAGCGTTGCTATAAAGGGGTAGTTTATGCTGGAAAACGCCGCATAAGACTTTGAGCGCGTTTTTCTTGCACGTGTGCCGAGTATGACGCGGCCGTTAAAGACGATGTTGACGCCGCACATATCGTCAGAGCATGCGCAGGTGAAGGCATCGAGCAGATTTATCTTCGAGTCAGTGGAGTCAAAGCCGATGGGCTTTTGAGCGCCCGTTAGTATAACGGGTTTTTTCGAGCCGCGTATCATATAGCTCAGAGCCGCCGCGGTGTATGCCATCGTGTCGGTTCCGTGGCTTATGACAAAGCCGTCGTATTTATCGTAATTATCCTTTACGCACTGCGTTATCCTCACCCAGTGCGCAGGGGTCATGCTCGTACTGTCAACGTTAAAAAGGGCTATGCACTCTACCCTGCACAGCTTCGATATTGCCGGAACGAGCGCAAGCAGCTCCTCGGGGCGGAGCTGCGGCGAGAGCGCGCTGCCGCTTATCTGCGAGGCTATCGTACCGCCTGTGCCGATCATGAGTATCTTTTTCATTTTCTCTCGAACACCCCGCTTTTTCCGCCGGTCTTTTTGAGAAGGCGGATATCCGTTATCTCTATATCGCGCTGCACAGCCTTGCACATGTCGTACACCGTGAGCGCCGCGACGCTCACCGCCGTGAGCGCCTCCATCTCAACGCCCGTTGCGCCTGTGCATTTGGTCGTGGCGACGATCTCGACGCTGTGCCTTTCCTCGCACAGCGAAAGGTCTATATCAACGCCCGATATCGTTATCGGATGGCACATGGGTATTATCTCGGATGTACGCTTTGCGCCCATTATGCCGCCTATCTGCGCGACGGACAAAACGTCGCCCTTTTTCATGCCGCCGGATCTTATGAGCTCAAAGGTCCCGGCGTTTACGAGCACCCTGCCCGCCGCGACCGCCGTGCGCACGGTGTCCGCCTTTTCGGACACATCCACCATTCTGGCTCTGCCGTTTTCGTTAAAATGCGTAAAATCTGCCATAGCGTTTCTCCGTATCGTAAAATAACCACCCGACGCATCAGGTGGTTATTTGTCATTTCTCTTATTCTACCGATATCATGTAATAGTAAACGGGCTGACCGCCGTTTACGACCGTTACCTCCGCATCGGGGAAGGCTTTTTCAAGCACTCCGGCTGTCTGCTCCGCGTCGTCGCCGCTGACATCCTCGCCGTAGTAAACGGTGATTATCTCGGGCTCAAGCTCGTTAAACGCCTCTGACATCTGTCCGAGCACGGCGGGCATCTCGGTAAAGCTGCCGATGAGCTTTCCGTCCAGAAGCGCCAGATACTCGCCCGCGTGGATGGCGTAGCCGTCAAAGTCGGAGTCGCGCGCGGCATAGGTGACCTGTGCCGTGTGTACGTCGCCGAGAGTGTCGCTTATCGTCTCGACTATGTCCGACACCTCACTCTCGGGATCGAAGTTGAGCATTGCCGTTATTCCCTGGGGAATGGTCTTTGTCGGGATGACGACAACGGTCTTATCCTCGCACAGAGGGATGCTCTGCTCGGCTGCCATGATGATATTCTTGTTATTGGGCAGGACGAACACGACCTCCGCCGGTGTGCGGTTTATCTCCTTTATTATATCCGCCGTGGAGGGGTTCATGGTCTGGCCGCCGGTAACGATGGTGTCGGCTCCGAGCTCCTTAAAGAGGTTTGCAATGCCCTCGCCCGCGCAGACGGCGACTATTCCGTAGCGCTTGGTGGGAGCTGCATGCTGCTCCTCGCCGCTTTCAAGCTCCTGCTCGATCTTCTCAAGATCGTCGGTGGACTGCGCCTTGCGGCCTGCCATTATGTCGTCATACTGCGTGCGCATATTCTCGATCTTGGCAAGCTCCAGCGTGCCGTACTGCTGGCTCTTCGTGAGCGCCTCGCCGGGGATATTCGTATGGACATGAACCTTGAACGCCTCGTCATCCTCGCCGATAACAAGACTGTCGCCGATGCTGGAAAGATAGGCTCGCAGCGGCGTAAGGTCAACGTTCGGCTCGTGCTTGCGCACTATATACACGGTGTCGAAGGCATAGGTTATCTCATCCGTGCCGAAGACGTCAAAGGCATTGTTCTCGTTTGCGATAACGCCCGCCCTTGCAGCCTCCGTCGGAGCGCTCACCTCACCGCGCAGGCATGCGAGCATGGCGGAAAAGATGACGATATATCCCTTGCCGCCGGCATCAACGACGCCCGCCTTTTGCAGAACCGGGTTCTGGTTTACGGTGTTCTCAAGCGCTTCCCCGCCGATCTTGAGCGCAGTTTCGAGCAGTTCCTCGATATCCGTGCCCTTTTTCGCATATTCGACGGCGGCCGCCGAAGCCATGCGTGCGACCGTCAGTATCGTGCCCTCGGCCGGCTTCATGACCGCCTTATAGGCTGCGTCAACGCCGTCCTCCATGGCGGCTGCAAATTCCTTCGCGCCGACGGTCTCCATGCCCTTGAGCCTGCGCGATATTCCGCGGAACAGGAGCGACAGGATAACGCCGGAGTTTCCGCGTGCGCCGCGCAGGAGAGCACCGGCCACGCAGTCGGCAACTGCATCGACAGCATAAAATTCTTTCTTTCTGAGCTGCGTTGCGGCCTCGTTCATCGTAAGGCCCATATTTGTGCCCGTATCGCCGTCGGGTACGGGAAAAACGTTAAGCTCGTTTATCTGCTGGGTGTTTTCGGCAAGCGCGGCATCAGCGCAGAGGATCATGTCCTTGAACACCGCAGCGTCTAAATATTCTCTCAAACTAAAAGCACCTCCGGGAGGGATTTCTCTGTAATTAACCGACTATGACCGTATCGACATAAACATCGACACTCTTAACGGGAACGCCCGTGGCCTTTGCGACCTTGTAGCGCACTTCCTTTATAATACTGCGGCATACGGCGCTTATATTAACGCCGTTGTCAACGCCTATATGCAGTTCAAGCGAAAGCGTGCCGTCGTCATTAAGGTGGGTCATGACACCCTTCGACATTGATTCGCGTCTGAGAAGCTGGAGCGGGCCGCCTTCCTTATTGCGTCCGGCCATGCCTTTTACGCCGAAGCAGCTCGTCGCAGCCGCGCCGGCAATATTCGTAAAGACCTCACTGGTGATGCTTATATTTCCAAGCTCATTACTGATGTTCACCATATTGAAAGGCTCCTTTCGTCAAAAATACGCGCAATTATAAAATTGCTACAATAGTATAATACACAGCTTTGAAAAGTACAAGCAATATTTTGATGTTTACATCGCATTTTTTTAGTGATAAACTCAAAGTACATAATATAATGTATAATTATTAGAAATCCATTAGTCCTGGAGGAAAAGATATGACAAGAAGATACAAGACGATGGACGGCAACGAGGCGGCGG
>CAVEAL010000007.1:0-90205 GCA_963613665.1 bacterium
CCCGACCGGAAGCTGCGGTGAAAACCGTGACAGAGGAAGACGGATGCTTAACATTACTGCGTACTTATGTTACGCGAAACGACGTAGTTTCCTCCATTGTTTCGATACCGGGCACCCGCAACAAACGTATAGGCAGGGCGTTAATGCGCCTCCGAAAGAACGAAAAAAGCTCGCCGTATGGCGAGCTTGTTTCGGGTAATATCAGGTTATTACACAGCGCGGGTGACCTTGCCGCTGCGCAGGCAGCGAGTGCATGCGTAAACGTGCTTGGGACTTCCGTCCACGATCGCCTTGACGCGCTTCACATTGGGCTTCCAAGTACGGTTGGAACGCCTGTGGGAGTGAGACACCTGAATGCCAAAGGCAACGCCCTTGTCGCAAAACTGACATTTTGCCATAAGTTGAAGCACCTCCTTGCTTGTGTTTAGCCGTCCGTTTTTACAGACAGCTTATTAATAATAACAGAACATACCTGCAATTGCAAGAAAAATTTTCGGCGCATGAAAAATCGTTGCAAATTAATGCATTACAGGTTAATATTAAGTATAAATTATTTTATGTTTACGGAGAGACGATATGGCCAGTAAATATTCCGTGCCGCTGCGCACGATCGTCGGGGAAAACGGGCTTGAGCCGCTGCACACCTCGGCAGATTACGAAACGCGCCTGCTCACGGTCGCGGACGTGAACCGCCCGGCGCTCCAGCTTGCCGGATTTTATAATTACTTCGACCCCAACAGGCTCCAGATAATCGGCCGGGTCGAGAGCACCTATCTTGAGCTCAAGACCGAGGCCGAGCGGCGCAGCTGCTTTGAGGAGCTTATGCGCTACGATATCTCGGCGCTGGTCATCTGCCACGGCGCGTCGGCCTTTCCCGAATGCCTCGAGATGGCGGAAAAATACGACCGCAACGTGTTCGTCACGCCCGAGGACACCTCCGACTTCATGGCAGACGTCATAAGCTCGCTGCACACGCACCTTGCCCCGCGCACGACCATGCACGGCGTGCTCGTCGAGGTCCACGGCGAGGGCGTACTGCTGACCGGCGACTCCGGCATAGGCAAGAGCGAAACGGCGCTTGAGCTCATAAAGCGCGGGCACAAGCTCATCGCGGACGACGCGGTTGACATCCGCCGCATAGGGCGCTTCAGGCTCGTCGGCACGGCGCCGGAGCTCATACGCTATTACATGGAGCTGCGCGGCATCGGCGTTGTCGATGTGCGGCATCTGTACGGCGTGGGCGCGGTGAAGCCCGAAGGCAGCATCGACCTTGTGGTAAATCTCGAGGCATGGGACGATCAGAAGGCCTATGACCGCCTGGGACTTACGAGCGAGACGCAGGACATCCTCGGCGTCACGGTGCCGAGCATAACCGTGCCCGTGCGGCCGGGCAGGAACCTTGCCGTCATACTTGAGCTTGCCGCAATGAACAACCGTCAGAAGAAGATGGGCTACAACGCGGCCGAAGCCCTTGCATCGAGTGTAGATCAAGCCGTTGACAGCGGCATGTTTTAATAGGAGTTATCATGGAAGGTCTTGAAAAAGCAATTGAACAGATAAAGGAAAACATCCCCGGTCTCGATCTGCGGGAGAACGAGCCGATGCGCGGGCACTGCTCGTTCAGGGTCGGCGGCGAGGTCCGCGCATTTGCCGTTCCGCGCGACCTCTTTGAAATGTCGAAGGTCATGTTCTACCTGCACATGAACAACGTTTCGCCGCTGACGCTCGGCAAGTGCACCAACGTCATCATCCCCGAGGAGGGGCTTGACATCATGGTCATCAGCACCGAGAACCTGCGCAAGCTGCGCATGGGTGAAACGGAAAACACGATATACGCCGAGGCGGGCGTATCGCTTGCCAGGCTTGCGCAGTTTGCGCGCGACAAGGGCCTGTCGGGACTTGAGTTTGCAAGCGGCATCCCCGGCTCCGTGGGCGGCGGCGTTCTGATGAACGCGGGGGCCTACGGCGGCGAGATGAAGGACGTCGTCGAGTCGGTCGTCGTGTATTATATCCCGACGCAGACGCTCACCGAGGTCAAGGGCTGCGACTGCGGCTTTGACTACCGCCGCAGCGGCTTTGAGCGGATAAACTGCGCCATCATGGGCGCGGTATTCGCCCTCACGCCCGACGATCCCGAGGCCATCGGCGCGAGAATGAAGGAAATGAACGAAAAGCGCACGGCCAGCCAGCCGCTGGATATGCCCTCGGCGGGCAGCGCGTTCAAGCGCCCCGTTGGCGGCTACGCCGCAGCGCTTATAGATCAGTGCGGCCTGAAGGGCTATACGGTGGGCGGCGCACAGATAAGCACAAAGCACGCGGGCTTTGCGGTGAATACGGGCGACGCGACCTACGACGACGTCGTGGCGCTGCTCGACCATGTCCGCCGCGAGGTGTACGACAAGACTCAGATAACCCTCGAGCCGGAGATACGCATATATCCCAAGGGCATGATGCTCGTGGATAACTGGCGCGAGAGAAAGCAGTCGATAATGGACGAAATGCTCGGGCAGGCAAAGCAGAAGGCTGCCGAAAGCGGCACTCAGCCGGGCTGACGGAGAAAAAACATGGAATTTCTGATCATAACAGGCATGTCCGGCGGCGGCAAGAGCCAGGCTGCGGACATCATAGAGGACTTGGATTATTACTGCGTGGACAACATGCCCGTCGCGCTGATCCCGAAGTTTGCGGAGCTGTGCGCCGCGACGAAGGGACGCTACGAAAAGGTCGCGCTCGTGACGGATATCCGCGAGAAGAACGGGATAGAGGACATTTTCAGCGCCCTTGAAACGCTCAGGGAGATGGAGTTCGGCTACAAGATCCTGTTCATGGAGGCAAAGCCCGCGGTCATCGTAAAGCGCTATAAGGAGTCGCGCCGCCCGCACCCGCTGGCGGTCAAGACCGGCGGCTCGATAGAGGACGCGATACTCAGGGAGACCGAGCAGCTGCGCCCGATACGCGATATTGCCGACTATATCGTCGATACCTCGCATCTGACACTCGGCCAGCTGCACAACGAGCTGTACACCTATTTTTCCGACTCCGCGGCCGGCCGCGCGATCATGGTCAACGTCATGTCCTTCGGCTTCAAATACGGCATGCCGCTCGATGCCGACCTCGTGTTCGACGTGAGGTTCCTGCCAAATCCCTTCTACGTTGAGGAGCTCAAGCTTTTAAGCGGCCTCGACGCGCCCGTGCGGGACTATGTTTTCGGCTTCGAGCAGTCCAATACCTTCATGGACAAGCTCACGGACATGATAGAATACCTGCTGCCGCTGTATATAGAGGAGGGCAAGTACAGCCTTACCATCGCCGTCGGCTGCACCGGCGGCCGGCACCGCAGCGTGGCCGTCGCCTCGGCCCTGGCGGGGCATCTGAAATGCCTCGGTGTGCCGACGGTGAGCATAAACCGCGACCTTAACAAGTGATGGAAAAGACCTTCGCGCAAAAAGTCAAAACAGAGCTGTGTCAGCCTCGGGTCGAGCGCAAATGCTGCGCCGTCGCCGAGGCCTACGGCGTTTTGCTGTATGCGCACAGCTTTTCGGCAAAGGAGATACGCATAACGACGGCGAGCGACGAGTTTGCCGCGCGTCTGCCGCACCTCATGCGCCGCGCCTTCGGCATAGACTTCGATGAGCCGGAAAAGGCAAGGGGAATAAAGCACTCGTTCCGGATAACGGACACGGCAAAGCTGCAAGCGGTGTTCGACGTCGTCGGGAACGATATGAAAAGCCCCTCGCTTCACCTCAACTTCGGCGTTATCGAGGAGCCCTGCTGCAAGGCCTCGTTTATACGCGGCGCCTTTCTGGCCGGAGGCTCGGTCACGGACCCTGCAAAGCGCTATCATCTCGAGCTTGCGACGACGCATTACAGCGTAAGCCGCGAGACATATTCGGTGCTGCTGGAGATGGGCTTTTCGCCCAAGGAGGCGCAGCGCAAGGGCGATTATCTTCTGTATTTCAAAAAAAGCGAGCATATAGAGGACCTGCTCACGACCGTGGGCGCTCCGGTAGCCGCGATGGATATCATGTCCGCCAAGGTGGAAAAGGACATGAAAAACAGCATAAACCGTAAGGTAAACTGCGATTCGGCCAATGCCGACAAGGTCGTCGAGGCCGCGGCAAAGCAGCTTGAGGCCATAAAGCGCATAGATAAGCTCTACGGGCTCGACACGCTGCCCGATAAGCTCCAGCAGGCGGCGCTCCTGCGCTACGCAAATCCGGAAGCGAGTCTGGCCGACCTTGCGATGCTTTCGTATCCGCCCGTATCGAAAAGCTGCCTGAGCCACAGGCTCAAGAAGCTCCTGACATATACGCCGGAGGAGGAATGAGGACATGAGCTTTGTTCACCTGCATGTTCATACCGAATATTCGCTGCTCGACGGTGAATGCCGCATCGAGCCGCTCGTTGCGCGTGCAAAGGCGCTCGGGCAGACCGCACTTGCCATCACCGACCACGGCGTTATGTACGGCGCGGTCGCTTTTTATAAGGCCTGCTGCGCGGCGGGGATAAAGCCCATCATAGGCTGCGAGGTCTATGTCGCGCCGAGAACGCGCTTTGACCGCGAGCACGGGATAGACTCGGAGTATACGCATCTTATCCTGCTGTGCAGGAACGAGGAGGGCTACAGAAACCTCTGCTATCTCGTGTCCATGGCCTTCACGGAGGGCTTTTACGGCAAGCCGCGCATCGACTGGGCGCTGCTGCACGAGCACGCAAAGGGGCTCATCTGCCTTTCCGGCTGCGTCGCGGGCGCAATACCGCGCATGATAAACGCCGGAAACTACGAGGGCGCAAAGAAAAAGGCGCTGGAGCTGCGCGAGCTTTTCGGCGCGGACGGCTTTTACCTCGAGATACAGGATCACGGCCTTGAGCCGGAAAAGCGCGCGGCCGAGGGGATACTGCGCATCCACCGCGAAACGGGCATACCCCTTGCGCTGACAAACGATGCGCACTATATCGAAAAATCCGACGCCTACTATCAGGACGTGCTCATGTGCGTTCAGATGCAGAAAACCGTCTCCGACCCCTCGCGCATGAGGTTTGAGACGCAGGAGTTCTACCTCAAGGACGAGGCGGAGATGCGCGCGCTGTTTCCCGGGCATCCCGACGCCGCCGACAACACGGCAAGGATAGCCGATCTGTGCAGCTACGACTTTGAGTTCGGCAAGTACAAGCTGCCGCGCTTCAAGCTCCCCGAGGGCGAGACGGACAGCTTTGAATATCTGCAGAGGCTCTGCGGCGAGGGGCTCAGACGCCGCTATCCCGACGACGACGGGACAGTCGCGCGGCAGCTCGACTACGAGCTGAGCGTGATAAAAAAGATGGGCTTTGTCGATTACTTCCTCATAGTCTCCGACTTTATAGCCTACGCAAAGTCCCGGAAGATACCCGTCGGCCCCGGACGCGGCTCGGCGGCGGGAAGCGTCGTTTCCTACACGCTGAACATAACCGACGTTGACCCCATAAAATACAGCCTTTATTTCGAGCGCTTTCTCAATCCCGAGCGCGTCAGCATGCCCGATATCGACATCGACTTCTGCGTAAACCGCCGCGGCGAGGTCATCGACTACGTAAACCGCAAGTACGGCAGCGACCACGTCGCACAGATAGTCACCTTCGGCACGATGGCGGCCCGCGCCGCCGTGCGCGACGTTGCGCGCGTTCTCGATATAAGCTACGGCGAGGCCGATGCCGTCGCAAAGGCCATTCCCATGGGGCCGAACATGACCATAAAGGAGGCAAAGCGCGTCTCGAAGCCCCTGCGAGATATGTACGAGGGCGACGAGCTGCTGCACCGGCTCATCGACGTCGCCGAGGCGCTCGAGGGCTTGCCGCGCCACGCGAGCATGCACGCGGCGGGAGTGGTCATAACCGACAGGCCGGTGTATGAGTATGTGCCTCTGTCGAAAAATGACGAGTCGGTAGTCACGCAGTATCAGATGACGACGCTCGAGGAGCTGGGGCTTCTGAAAATGGATTTCCTCGGCCTGCGAAACCTCACGGTCCTGGAGGACGCGGCGAAGATGGTGCGGCGCACCGAGCCGGATTTTGCGGTCGAGACCATACCCGACGGCGACGCGGAGGTGTTCAAAATGCTCTCCGAGGGGCACACCTGCGGCGTGTTCCAGCTTGAAAGCACGGGCATGACGGGCGTGTGCACCGGGCTCAAGCCCAAAAGCATCGAGGATATCACCGCCGTCATAGCCCTCTACCGCCCCGGCCCGATGGACAGCATACCGCGCTTTATCGAGTGCTCGGCGCACCCTGAAAAGATAAGCTACAAGCACGAAATGCTCCGCCCGATACTTGAGGTCACCTACGGCTGCATCGTCTATCAGGAGCAGGTAATTGAAATTTTCCGCCGCCTCGCGGGCTTCTCGCTCGGCCAGGCGGATATGATACGCCGCGCGATGAGCAAGAAAAAGCACAAGGTCATCGACTCCGAGCGCGTGGCCTTCGTCCATGGCGACGAAAGCCGCGGCATTGACGGCGCGGTAAAGCGCGGCGTGCCCGAGGCGACGGCAAACAGCATCTATGACGAGATACTCGACTTTGCCTCCTACGCCTTCAACAAGGCGCATGCCGTAAGCTACGCCATCGTCTCCTACCGCACGGCCTACATGAAGCGGCACTATCCGCGCCAGTACATGGCCGCGCTTCTGTCCTCGGTGCTCGATAACAGCACCAAGATCGCCGAGTATATAGCCGAGTGCCGCGAAATGGGCATAAAGCTCCTGCCGCCGGACGTGAACGAGTCCTTTGCCGACTTCTCCGTAAGCGGCAGCGATATACGCTTCGGCCTCGTCGCAATAAAAAGCATAGGCCGCGGCTTCATAAACGAGCTGATCGCCCGCCGCGAGGAGGACGGACCCTTCCGCAGCCTCGAGGATTTCTGCCGCCGCATGGCAGGCAGGGAGCTCAACCGCCGCGCGGTCGAGAACCTCATCCGCGCCGGTGCCTTCGACAGTATGGGCTACAAGCGCAAGGCGCTGCTGCGCGTCGCGGGCGTCATGATAGACGGCATCCAGCAGGAGAGCCGCAGCAACGTTGACGGTCAGCTCAATCTCTTCGGCGAGCCCGATTTCGAGGAGGCCGGAGCCATCAGCATAAAGATCCCGGAGGTCGAGGAGTACACGCGCGCGGAGCTTCTGGCAATGGAAAAGGAGACCGCCGGACTGTACCTGAGCGGGCATCCCATGGACGAGTACCGCGATGCCGTGCGCCGCGCGGGTATCGTGCCCATCGGCGCGATACTCGCCGACGCCGCATCCGAGAGCAGTAAAAAAACCTACCCCGACGGCGCTGTCGTGACCGTTGCCGGTGTCGTTCAGTCCAGCCGCACCCGCACGACGAAGTCCAACACGCTAATGAGCTACATCAATCTCGAGGACGACAGCGGCGCTATGGAGCTGATCGCCTTCCAGCGCGCGCTCGACAACGGCAGAGCCTTTATAAACGACAATGCGCTCATCATCGTGCGCGGCCGCATCTCGCTGCGTGATGAGAAGGAGCCGCAGCTCATGGTCGATGCCATCCGCCCGATCACGGATCTGGGCAATCTCAGACCCGAGCCGCAACAGATCGGCGACGACGCCCGGCTCTGGGTCAGACTCCCCGACGGGGACGATCCGCGGCTTGAGCGTATCGGGCTCATCCTCTCCATGTTCCCCGGCCGCCAGCAGCTCATCATCTATCTCGAGCGCGAAAAGCGCCGCATCGGCGCAAAGTGCCTGATCCATCCCTCCCTTATCGCCGAGCTCAAAGAGCTCTGCGGCTCCCCCAACGTTTTTCTGGAGGCGCTTTTTTCGGAGGCGCATTGAGGCTATACCTATACGTTTGCTGCGGGTGCCCGGTATCGAAACGACGGAGGAAACAAAAGCGTTTCGCGCAACAAAAGTGCGCAGTAATGTCAAGCATCTTGCCTTCCCCTGTCACGGTTTTTACCGCAGCTTCCGGTCGGGACACCGCAAAAACCGTATCGGTACTGCGCGGCAACGCCTCCAAAAAGCCTTCCCCTGTCACGGTTTTTACCGCAGCTTCCGGTCGGGACACTGCAAAAACCGTATCGGTACTGCGCGGCGGCGCCTCTGAAAAAGCCTTCCCCTCGAAGGGGAAGGCAGGGGCGCACTCATGCAGTGCGGAACGTTTTCATTTTCGATACCGGGCACCGGCAGTTACTGTATAAGTATAGCCTCAATGCGCCGCCGGAAAACCGAAGCCGGCGACTTCGGTGGCGGGGAGGGAGAATACGATGGTGCCGGCCTCGGTGTCGGGGCCTGCTTTGGCGACGACGGAGGCCATTATATCCGACTTCTGCTCTGCGGCCGCGACAATGAGCACGACCTCCTTTTCGGATGCGAGGGTGATGTTGTAAAACCTCGGGTCCTTCTCGCCGGTACCCTTGCCGTGCAGGGTCGTACCGCCGCGCGCTCCGGCTGCGCGGGCCGCGTTCATGACCATGTCGGTGCAGCCCTCGTTGGTTATAGCGACGATGAGCTCATAGGCAAAGCCCGCGGGCGGAGCCTGCTTTACGTTCTTGCTGTCCTGATTAAGATATGCCAAGGCCTTTCCTCCTCCAATACTTTTTACCGGCACGGCAATGACGATGCCGTGTCCCGGAACGCCGAGATGCAGCCTGCGCCGCTGGGCGTCGATGAGCTCGCGGGTCCTGTCGGGGCCGGCGACGGTCATGACGACGCGCTTATCCCGCGACTCGATGCCAAGCAGATCCATCATGCTCTGCACCGCCGTGCCGCGCCCGTGCATGACCACCGTCATCGGCAGCCTGAGCTCGGCGCATATGCCGCACAGGGTATCGAGCGCTTCCGGGTTTATTATTGAAATGACGTAGTTCATACAGCATCCTCCCACAGCTCGATGATCTCGAAGTCGCCGTAGGCCTCCTCGGCCGTTCCGGCCAGCTTTGCACGCTTTTCAAACATGACGCCGACGACCTGTATCGACAGCAGCGGCATCATTGCGACCATTGCGACGACGCCGAAGGCATCACTGAGCACGTTGCCGCCGAGGGCAATGGACGCGCCCATCATAAATTGCAGCATAAATGTTGCGGTCATGGGTCCCGACGCGACTCCGCCGGAGTCAAAGGCTATCGCCGTGTAGATATCCGGCACGAAAAACGACAGCCCGAGCGCTATCGCGTAGCCAGGAACGAGAAACCACATTATGCTGATGCCCGTCACGACGCGGAGCATCGCAAGCCCCATGGCAAGCGCGATGGCGACCGAGAGGCTGAGCTTTATCGCCCTGCCCGGTATGGCGCCCGCGCTGACCTGCTCGATCTGCTTTTCGAGCACGCCGACGGCGGGCTCGGCGGAGATGATGAACCAGCCCAGCAGCATCGACAGCGGAATGAGCAGCCACCTGGCCGAGCTCGCGGCAAGAGCCGCACCGAGGGCCGCGCCGAGGGTCGAGAAGCCGACATTCACTCCGGTCAGGAACAGTACGAGCCCGATATAGGTGTAAACGATGCCGATGAGTATC
Organism: bacterium; assembly: GCA_963613665.1. Lineage (GTDB taxonomy): Bacteria > Bacillota > Clostridia > Oscillospirales > Oscillospiraceae > F23-B02. The sequence continues at coordinate 9,505 of CAVEAL010000007.1, forward strand.
TTCGCAAGCGACCGGCCGCGCAGACGCAGCAGGCAGAACTGGAAAATGAGAAATATCACGACGATCGGCAGCAGTGCAACGGCCATCTCGGCCATGTACGCCGGTATCGCGGAGAGAAAGGCAGAGCCTATCTCGCGCGTGTCGGCAAAGGCCGCAGCGCTTATATCGGCTATCGCCTCGCTGTCGTCGTAGAAAAATCCGAGTATGAGCACCGACAGTATCGGGCCCACCGAGCACAGCGCGACAAGCCCGAAGCTGTCGGCCTCGGCCGAGCGGTCGCTTCGTATCATCGAAACGCCCAGCCCCATCGCAAGGATGAACGGTACGGTCATGGGTCCGGTCGTCACGCCGCCGGAGTCAAAGGCTATGCTCAGGAAATTGCGGTCGGTGAAGGCGGCCAGCGCAAAAATGAGCGCGTAGCAGCCGATAAGCAGCCATCTGAGGCTTGCACCGCTGAGTATGCGCATCATGCACACCGTCATGAAAAAGCCGACGCCCACGCCGACGGTGATGAGCAGCACGATGCTTTTGATATGCGGAACGGTCTGCGCAAGCACCTGAAGGTCGGGCTCGGCGACGGTTATGGCAAAGCCGAGCAGAAAGCTCACGCCGAGTATGAGCGGCAGGTTCTTCGTTTTCGTGAGCGCCGTGCCGATCTTTGTGCCGATGGGCATCATCGCCTGCTCCGCTCCCAGCGAGAACAGCCCCATGCCCAGAACGATCAGCAGCGCGCCTATGAGAAAGCACAGGAGCAGATCCGACTGCATCGGCATGACGAACAGACACAGCACGACGACGATCGCGGCTATCGGCAGCACGGACACCGCCGCCTCGCGCGTTTTTTCGACTATCGCCGTGCGGTTGGTTTCAAAGTTTACTGATTTTCTGATAATACCACCCCTTAATTTTCATCGGAGGCCGCGATCGCCTCAAGCATCCTCTGCTGAAGCCGGACATATTCCCTTGCGTCGTCCTCGCCGAGCGAGCGCAGCGCCGCCGCGACGCGCTCTATGGCCTCGCGCCGCCTTTCGCGTATGAGCTCGCGCCCGGAGTCGGTGAGCGAAACGATAACGCGCCGCTCGTCGCGCTCATCCGCGCGCCGCTGCACGAAGCCCTTTTGCTCAAGGTGCTTTAAAAGCGCCGCAATGCGCGCCGACGACACGCCCATGCGCCGGCTCAGCTCCGAGGGACAGCTCGGCGCCGGGCTCATAAGCAGCAGACTGAGCGCAAAAAACTCGCCTCCGCAGGCGTCGCTGACCGCCTCGCCGGCAGGCAGATGGCTCAGCTGCGCCCTGACCGACAGCATTTTTTCCGCAAGAACGGTGTAATCCATTCGCTCGGCCTCCAATAGCTAATACTGTTAGATAAATCATACCATAAAATTTCCCGCCGCGCAAGTGCACAAACGAAAATTGTACATTTTGTTCAGCTTTTGAGCGCTAAAGCTCAGCGGCGGTATCGACCCTGAATGAAGGGCCGTCGGCACGGAGCTTAATTTTTCGTAAGTATCCGGTTTTATCTATTGACATTTATCCTTGCAGCGCGTAAAATACCGAAGAATTCAGATGTCTTTAAAATGGTACAGAGATGCCGATAAGATGTGGATACCTTAGTTTTGCATGCCTCGGAGCTCATAACCATTATCTGGTTATGAGCTTTTTTGCGGTTTTCTGCGAAGCGAACATGTCTGCTGCGGACTTCTGAAGCAAAAATTCTGTTCTGCAAAAATGCAGGGAAAGGAAGTTACCATGTCCAAAAAGCAAACTGCTGCGGTGGACGCAGACTACACAAACGAGAGCGTGCCTCAGAAGGCGCGCAAGGGCTTCTGGCCGATGTTCTTCATCATGCTCGGCTTCACGTTTTTCTCGGCCAGCATGTGGACGGGCGTTGACCTCGCAAACGGCCTCGACCTCAGGGGCTTCATAACCGTCATTCTCCTCGGCGGCGCCATCCTCGCCGCTTACACCGGCGCACTCGGCTACATCGGCTGCAAGAGCGGTCTTTCGTTTGACCTGCTTGCACGCCGCGCCTTCGGCGTAAAGGGCTCGTACCTGCCGTCGGCGCTGATAGCGCTTACGCAGATCGGCTGGTTCGGCGTCGGAGCGGCAATGTTCGCCATCCCCGCCGCGCAGGTGCTCGCGCCGGATTCAACGGTGCTGCCGTATCTGCTGGTGCTGGCGGTCGGCGTGTGCATGACCACCTCGGCATATTTCGGCATCAAGGGCCTGGAGATCGTCTCCTATATCTCCGTTCCGCTCATCGCCATCCTCGGCACCTACGCAATGGTGACCGCCACCGTGCAGGGCGGCGGCCTTGTTGCAATATTTGAAAAATCCACCGGCGGCCTGACGATATTCTCCGGCGTCGGGCTGGTCATCGGCTCGTTCGTCAGCGGCGGAACCTCAACCCCGAATTTCACCCGCTTTGCAAAGAGCAGCAAGTCCGCCGTCTGGACGACCGTCATCGCGTTCTTCATCGGCAACACCCTGATGTTCTGCTTCGGCGGCGTATCCGGCGCGTTTGCAAACAGCAACGATATATTCTGGGTCATGATCGAGCTCAACCTCGGCATATTCGCCTTCCTCGTGCTCGGCGCGAACATCTGGACCACCAACGACAACGCGCTGTACACCGGCGCGCTCGGCCTTGCCAACATCACCGGCAAAAAGAAAAAGCCCATGGTCATCGTCGGCGGCGTCATCGGCACGCTCACGGCCATGTGGCTGTATTATAACTTCTGCAATTGGCTGACGCTTCTGAACGCAACGCTCCCCGCGATCGGCGTCATACTCATCATGGACTATTTCCTCGACCGCAAAAAGTACGAGGGCGAGGAGCCCGGGCACAACAGCGTCAACTGGGCCGCGCTCATCGGCGTGGTCGCCGGCGCGGTCGTCGGCAACCTGACCGGCGGCAACATCATCCCCGGCTTCAGCTTCGGCATTGCCGCAATAAACAATATGGCCGTCGCCGCGGTGTGCTATCTCGTCGGCGGACTGATCCGCAGGACGGCAAAGAAAGAGGAAAAGAGCTATGCTGTATCGTAACCTTTACATCGAAAACTCGGCCGAGCCGAGCGATATCCGCGTCGAGAACGGCGTGTTCACCGAGATAGGCACAGATCTTCAGCCGCTGCCCGGCGAGACGGTGCGCGACTTCGGCGGAGCCCTCGCTCTGCCGCCGTTTATAGAGAGCCATGTGCATCTGGACACCTGCCTTACGGCGGGTGATCCGGTGTGGAACATGTCCGGCACGCTCTTTGAGGGCATCGAGTGCTGGGCAAAGCGCAAGGAGAAACTCACGAAGGCCGACGTGCGCGAGCGCGTTAACAGGGCAGTGCGCATGTACGCGGTGCACGGCGTGCAGCATATCCGCACCCACGTTGACGTGACCGACCCCAGGCTCACCGCAATGGAGGCCATGCTCGAGCTGCGCGAGGAGCTGCGCGATGTGATGGATATCCAGATCGTCGCCTTCCCGCAGGAGGGCATCGAGAGCTATCCCAACGGACGGCAGCTGCTTGAGAACGCAGTGCGCATGGGCGCCGACTGCGTGGGCGCGATACCGCATTTTGAGTTCACGCGCGAGTACAGCGTGTCGTCGCTCAACTTTGCCATGGAGCTTGCCGAGCGATACGACAGGCTCGTCGATGTCCACTGCGACGAGATCGACGACGAGGCCTCCCGCGGTCTGGAAACGCTGGCAGCGCGCGCATACGAAAGCGGCCTTGCCGACCGCGTCACCGCCAGCCACACAACGGCCATGCACTCGTACAACAACGCCTATGTGCAGCGTCTCATGCGGCTTCTCAGGCTCAGCGGCATAAATTTCGTGTCAAACCCGCTGGTCAACACCCATCTTCAGGGACGCATCGACACATACCCCAAGCGCCGCGGCATAACACGCGTCAAGGAGCTCACCGAGGCCGGCATAAACGTCTCCTTCGGGCAGGACGATATCTTCGACCCGTGGTACCCGATGGGCACCGGCTCGCTGCGCGAGGTCGTGCTGATGGGGCTGCATGTGTGCCAGATGATGGGCTATGAGGATATCATGAACTCCTACCGCTTTATCTCGACGAATGCGGCAAAAACGCTGCATCTCGGCGACGGCTACGGCATACGCACCGGCAGCCCCGCCGACTTCATCGTCATGGACGCGCCCAACTACTACGATGCGCTCAACCGCAACGCCGTCGTGCTCCTGTCCTGCAAAAACGGCCGCGTCATCGCCGAGACCTCTCCCGCCGTATCTTCAATTTTTTAGAGGTGCCTCAATGCGTCTCCGAAATTCCCCAGCCGGGGAGGGGGAGACGCTGCATGGCGCCGAAGACCTTGGACTTCATGTCGGGATAGGCCGCCGAGAGGGTTTTGATGAGCTGCTTTATCTCGTAGCGCTTGCTGGCCTTATCCTGCGGGCAGGGGTTTTCCACGATTGGCACCCCGAGCGCGTCGGCGAGGTTTATGATCTTCTGCTCACCGGCGTATATGAGGGGCCGGATCTGCGTAACGCCGCTGCGGTCCATGTACGTCACCGGACGGAAGCAGCTGAGCCGTCCCTCGAACAGCAGACTCATGAGGAAGGTCTCGACCGCGTCGTCGAAGTGATGGCCGAGCGCAAGCTTCGATATGCCGCGCGCGCGTATTGCATCGTTGAGCGCTCCGCGCCGCATCTTGGCGCACAGCGAGCAGGGGTTGTCCTCCTTGCGCACGTCGAAAACTATCTCCTTGATGTCGGTTTTCAGGCATGTGTAGGGTATGCCGAGCTCCGCGCACAGCTCGCGCACGGGCGTGAAATCCATGCCCTCGAAGCCGAGCTCGATGGTGATCGCCTCAAGCTCGAAGTGCTTGGGATAGTAGCTTTGCAGATGTCTGAGCGCAAGCAGAAGCAGCATGCTGTCCTTGCCGCCGGAGACGCCGACGGCGACCTTGTCGCCCTCGTTTATCATGCCGTAATCGTCCACCGCCTTGCGGATGATCCCGGAAAATTCGTTTAGTGCGCGTATGTCCATGAAAATGCACCTCGCAATATTTAAAATCGGAACGGAGCTTCGCAGAGCTTTCGGGAGTATTTGCGAGCATTTGCGAGTTTCCGAAACGAGAATTAAAATCCGTGTTGACACCGTTCCGTCACTGTGGTATAAAAGTAAGGCACGCTGTTAAAGCACCTTATTATGAGACGTAAGTATTTTAATAGCGCCCCGTTAAAAAGTCAAAGTATATTTATTTTTTGGAGGCACAAATATGTCCACGACAATGCTTACCAAGGAGACCGTTGAAAGAAAATGGTACGTCCTTGATGCGGCAGGCAAGCCCCTCGGCAAGACTGCTGCGACTGCCGCCGATCTGCTTCGCGGCAAGCTCAAGACCACTTATACTCCGCACGTTGACTGCGGCGATTACGTCATCATCATCAACGCCAAGGACGCAGTCCTGACCGGCAAGAAGCTCGAGCAGAAGTACTACCGTACTCACTCCGGCTGGGTCGGCGGCCTGAAGGAGACCCAGTACAAGCACCTGATGGCAAAGCGTCCGGAGCTGGCAATGCGCCTGGCAGTCCGCGGCATGCTTCAGAAGAACACCATCGCTCAGTGGCAGCTCAAGCGCCTGCGCGTCTTCGCCGGTGCGGAGCACACCCACGCAGCACAGAAGCCCGAAGTTTGGGATCGCTAATAGGAGGAAGAGAATATGGCAACTTATAAGTGCAAAAGACCGTATATGTACGGCACCGGACGCAGAAAGCAGTCCGTCGCGCGCGTCCACCTCATCCCCAACGGCACAGGTGTCATCACCATCAACGGCCGTGATATCGACGATTACTTCGGTCTCGAGACCCTGAAGCTCATCGTTCGTCAGCCCCTGGTCACCACCGGCACCGTCGGCAAGGTGGACATCGAGGCGACCGTCCACGGCGGCGGCGTTTCCGGCCAGGCCGGCGCCATCCGTCACGGCATCTCCCGCGCACTGCTCCTCGTCGATGAGAGCTACCGCGCATCCCTCAAGGCCGCCGGCTTCCTGACCCGCGACCCGAGAATGAAAGAGCGTAAGAAATACGGCCTCAAAGCCGCTCGTCGCGCTCCGCAGTTCAGCAAGCGATAATCGAACATTTTTCACAAACTGCCGTCCCGAATGGGGCGGCAGTTTTTTTTGCGTGAAAACCCCGGCATGCGGAACGGACGGGCCCGTTCTCTGCGGGGTGGACGAGTATTTTTGCTCCGTCGGCATTTTCCGGTCGGGCTGACGCAATAAACGTATAAGTACAATGTTCGTGCGCCTGGCAAAAAACCTTGAAAAACGGGAATAATGTGTTATAATAAAATATTATAATTTGCCCTTGCAGCACAAGGGCTCCCGTAAGGTAAACGGAGGTTTTGAAATGGCAAAAAAACAATTCAAGGCAGAGAGCAAGCGCCTGCTTGACCTGATGATCAACTCGATCTATACCAACAAGGAGATATTCCTCAGAGAGATCATCTCCAACGCATCCGACGCAATAGACAAGCTGTGCTACATCTCGCTGACGGACGACAAGGTCGGCCTTGACAGGAGCGACTACCGCATCCGCATCACCGTTGACAAGGACGCGCGCACGATCACCGTGTCCGATAACGGCATCGGTATGAGCATGGACGAGGCCGAGAAAAACCTCGGCGTCATCGCAAAGAGCGGATCGTTCAAATTCAAAAACGATATGAGCGCCGAGGAGGCGGAGAAAGACGATATATCCATCATCGGCCAGTTCGGTGTCGGCTTCTACTCGGCCTTCATGGTTTCCGACAAGGTCACGGTCGTGACGAAGAAGTACGGCGAGGAAAAGGGCGTCAAGTGGGAGAGCACCGGCGCTGACGGCTACACCGTCGCAGAGTGCGACAAGTACAAGCCCGGCACTGATGTCATCATGCACATCAAGGAGGACACCGACGAGGAGATATACGGCTCCTTCCTTGAGATATGGAAGCTCAAGGCGCTGGTGAAGAAGTACTCCGACTATGTACGCTGGCCCATCGTCATGGACATCACCCATCAGGAACAGCAGCCCACCGGCGAGAACGATGCCGACGGCAATCCCGTCATGCACACCGTCAGCGTCACAGCGCCCGAGACGGTCAACTCCATGGTGCCCATCTGGCAGCGGGCCAAGACTGAGGTCACGGACGAGGAGTGCGTCGAGTGGTACAAGGAGACAAACCGCGACCAGGCCGACCCCGCCGCGGTGCTGAGGATCAACGCCGAGGGCGTGGTCGCGTACAAGGCGATGCTGTTCATCCCCGGCAAGGATATCGACAACGCCATATCCGGCGCGACGAAGAAGGGCGTCAAGCTCTACTGCAACGGCGTGCTTATCATGGAAAACTGCGACAAACTGCTGCATGACTACTTCGAGTTCGTGCGCGGCATCGTCGATTCCCCCGACCTGAGCCTGAACATCTCACGCGAGGTGCTTCAGCACAACCGCCAGCTCAAGGTCATCGGCCAGAACCTCGAAAAGAAGATCAAGGCCGAGCTCGAAAAAATGATGCGCGACGATCGCCCGAAGTACGAGAACTTCTGGCGCAACTTCGGCATCCACATCAAGTGCGGCGTCTGCGACGAGTACGGCCGCTACACCGATTTCCTCAAGGATCTGCTGATATTCTACACCTCCGAGGACTCCATGAAGTCGCTCAAGGAGTACGTTGACGCGATGCCCGAGAGCCAGAAGGCCATATACTTTGCCTCGGCCGACACCGTAAAGCACGCGATGGCGCTGCCCCAGTGCGAGGAGGTGCGCTCGCGCGGCTATGAGATCCTCTACCTCGACCATCCCATCGACGAGACCGTGCTTGCGCAGCTGCGCATATACGAGGGCAAGGGCTTCGTCAACGTTCTGACCGAGGACCTCGGCTTCCAGACCGATGAGGAGAAAAAGGCTGCCGAGGAGAAGGTCGTCGAGAACAAGGAACTGCTCGACTTCATGCGCGAGAGCATCGGCGACGAGAAGCTCAAGCAGGTCACCTTTTCAAGCAAGCTCGTTTCCTCCTCCTGCTGCCTGACCTCCACCGGCGGCTTCACGCTGGAGATGGAGAAATATTTCCGCAACGGGCCGAGCGAGGAGATGCGCAAGCTGCGTGCCGACCGCGTGCTCGAACTCAACGCCGGACATCCGGCCTGCCTTGCGATAAAGAAGGCCTACGACGACGGCGATAAGGACAGAGCCGCCGACCTCTCGAAGATACTCTATGCCCAGTCCGAGCTCATCGCCGGTGTCGAGATCGAAGACCCCACTGTCTACGCCGAGCTCGTCTGCAAGCTTTTTTAAAGGCGCACGGGGGCTGCACCTATACGGTGATTACAGGTGCACGGTATCGAAACCGCGGCATAAACTACGGCGTTTTGCGTCCCGTAAGTGCGGTGCAGTGTTCTTATTTTGTCGGCAGTCTCCGGTCGGGACGCCGCAATATATGTATAGGAGAAGCGTTGATTCGCCTCTGAAAAGATGGACAGATTAGGAATTTACATTCATATACCGTTCTGCGTTTCAAAATGCAGCTACTGTGATTTCTACTCGATCGCCGGCGGCAGGCAGCGCATGCCCGACTATCAGTCGGCGCTTTTGTCGCACATAAGCGAGTCGGCCGAGGCGATGAGCAGCTACGAGATCGACAGCATCTACATCGGCGGCGGCACGCCCAGCTGCTACGGCGCAAAGCGCATCGTCGAGATCCTCGACGAGCTCAAGCGCATGGGCAATGTGCGCCTTGACTCCGAGATCACCGTCGAGGTAAACCCCGACACGACGAAGCTCGACGAGCTCAAGCTCCTGAGAGCGGAGGGCGTAAACAGGCTCTCTATAGGCGTGCAGTCGGCAAATAACGACATTCTGAAGATCATCGGCCGGCGGCACAACTTCCGTCAGGCGGAAATCGCCGTCGATACGGCGCGCGAGGCGGGCTTTGAAAACGTGAGCCTCGACCTCATCTACGGACTGCCGAGCCAGACGCGCGGCGACTGGGCCGAGACGCTCTCGCGTGCGCTGGAGCTGCACCCGGAGCATCTTTCCTGCTACGGCCTGAAGCTTGAGGAGGGCACGCCCATGTACCGCAGCTACCTCGGCTCGCCGCTGATCCCCGACGAGGATGAGCAGGCCGACATGTATCTGTACACGGTCGATACCCTCAGGCACTTCGGCCTTGAGCAGTACGAGATATCAAACTTTGCCATCCCCGGCTTTGAGTCGCGGCATAACCTGAAATACTGGCAGCTCGGCGACTACATGGGCTTCGGCCCGGGCGCGCACTCCTGCGCCGGCGGCGTGAGATACAGCTATGTGCGCGACCTTGACCGGTACGTTTCCGCCGTTGTGGGCGACAGCATGATAATCGACGAGTACGAGAAGATCGTGCCGATACAGAAGGCAACGGAGTATCTCATGCTCGGCATGCGCACGACGCACGGCATATCCGAAAAGGAATACCATAGAATATACCGCAGCGACTGGGCTCCCATTGAGGAGACCTTCGAGCTGTTCGAGCGCAAGGGCTGGGCGGAAAAAAACGAAGACCGCTGGCGCCTCACTCCGGCGGGCTTCCTGCTCTCGAACGTGCTGATAAACGCCGTTTTAGAGGCTCAGACCGGCGCGAAGGTCGAAAACAACCCGTGGATGCGCGATGCGATACGCAGCGAAAAGAAGCAGGAGCTCCCTCAGGGCGAGTACGAGCGCTTCAGCTCCGTGTACAGGGACAAAATGAGCTGAGAGGAGGCTCAATATGGCAAAGGGTAAGCACGAGGCTCCGAAGAAAGAGAAAAAAGCGGAGCATGTAAAAAAGAAAAAAAGCTCGGGCGGCGCGGGCAAGGCGCTGCTTGTGATCATCATAGCCGTCGTCATATGCGCGGCGGCGGCCTTCGGCGGAGGCTATCTTGCCGGACACTCGGACAGGATACATCCCAACATGACGCTCGACGGCGTTTCGATCGGCGGCATGACGGCTGCCGAGGCTGAGGCGGCGCTCGAAAATGCAGGCTGGAGCTGCGACACGGGCAGCGTTGAGGTGACGCTTCCGGGCGAGTATAAATTCACCGTTACGGCAGCCGAGGCAGGGCTCGAGCTCAGCTGTGCCGAGGCTGCGCAGGCGGCCTATGACTACGGCCACTCGGGCAGCATAATAAACGATCTTGTCTGTTATTTTAAATGTATAGCGGGCGCGGTCACGCAGGGCGATATCATGCAGGAGGCCAATACCGACGATATAAAGGCGGCTGTTGACAGGGCCCTTGCCGATTATAACGAGCGCATGGGCGCAGGCTACGAGCTCGATACGGACAATGCGGTGCTCAAAATGGTAAAGGGCACCGACACGACGGACGTTGATGCCGGCAAGCTCTGCGGCATGATAGTGAGCGCCTTTGCAGACGGCAGCGGCAGCGTAAGCTACGAGGCGGAGGTCACAGAGACGGCCGAGCCGGATTTCGACAAGCTGCACGGGGAGCTTTGCACCGAGGTGCTCGACTCGGGCTACGATCCCGAGACGCAGAAGGCCACCGAGAGCCGCACCGGCATAGAATTTGACGCTGCCGAGGCAAAAAAGCTCTGGGAAGAGGCCGAAAACGGCGATACGGTGAAGATACCCCTTACCGTCACGCAGCCGAAATATACGCAGGAGCAGCTTGAGAAGATGCTCTTTGCCGACAAGCTCGGCTCGATGACTACGGGCTACTCCTCAAGCACCGAGAACAGGGCCACAAACGTCGAACTTTCGGCGAAAAAGATAAACGGATGTATCCTCGCTCCGGGCGAGACGTTTTCGTATAACACGGTCGTCGGCAAGCGCACGGCCGAGGCGGGCTTCAAGTCCGCGGGAGCCTACGCCGGCGGCAAGGTCGTGCAGGAGATAGGCGGCGGCATATGCCAGACCTCTTCGACGCTCTACTGCGCGGCGCTGTACGCAAATCTTGAGATCGTCACCCGCTGGGAGCACGGCTTCTCCGTCTCCTATGTCCCCTGGGGCATGGACGCGACGGTCAGCTGGGGCGGCCCGGAATTCAGATTCAAAAACAACCGCGAATTCCCGATAAAGATCGTGACAAAATGCGAAAACCGCCAGCTCACGATAGAGATCTGGGGCACCGACGTGGACGGAAGCTATGTTAAGATGGATTATTCCGCGTGGACGGTGTATGATAAAACGTATCCGAGCGTAGCCGTGGGCACGGGCGCCGTGACCTACCGCTGCGTTTACGATAAAAACGACAAGCTTATAAGCCGCACGAAAGAGGCTGACAGCTACTACAGCTACCACCCCGAAAACATCCAGTGGCCGACCCCGTCGCCCACGCCCGCGCCCACACCGACCCCCGCGGCCGAAGCAACGTCCGCGCCGGAGGAAACGGCATCGATATCTTAAACGAACGGAGAGATATATTATGGAAAAGGGAAAGTTTTTTATCACAACGCCTATCTACTACCCCTCGGACAAGCTGCACATAGGCCATACCTACTGCACCGTCGCCACCGACGCAATCGCGCGCTACAAGAGGATGTGCGGCTATGACGTCATGTTCCTGACCGGCACCGACGAGCACGGTCAGAAGATCGAGGAAAAGGCCAAGGCCGCAGGTCTTACGCCCAAGGAATTCGTCGATAAGATCGTCGAGGGACCCGGCGGCATAACGGATCTGTGGAAGCTTATGAATATCTCGAACGACCGCTTCATCCGCACGACCGACGATTATCACGTCCAGGCCGTCCAGCGCATCTTCAGGAAGATGTACGACAAGGGCGATATATACAAGGGCGCGTATAAGGGCATGTACTGCACTCCCTGCGAGAGCTTCTGGACAGAGAGCCAGCTCAAGGACGGCAAGTGCCCCGACTGCGGCCGCGAGGTGCATTACGCAGAGGAGGAGGCGTATTTCTTCCGCCTTTCCAAGTACGCAAAGCCCGTTCAGGAGCTGCTGGAGACAGGTACCTTCCTCGAGCCGGCATCCCGCGTCAACGAGATGATAAACAACTTCATAAAGCCGGGTCTTGAGGATCTGTGCGTATCGCGCACGAGCTTCTCCTGGGGCATCCCCGTCGATTTTGACCCCGGCCACGTCGTCTACGTCTGGGTCGATGCGCTGTTTAACTACCCCACCGCGCTCGGCTTCCTCAACGACAGGTACGACGATTACGATAAATACTGGCCCGCCGATGTCCACATCGTCGGCAAGGAGATAGTCCGCTTCCACTCCATCATCTGGCCGGCAATGCTCATGAGCATGGAAATGCCCCTGCCCAAGAAGGTCTACGGCCACGGCTGGCTGGTCATCGACGGCGGCAAGATGAGCAAGAGCAAGGGCAACGTCGTCGATCCCTACAAGCTTGCGGATATGTTCGGCGTGGACGCGCTCAGGTTCTTCCTGCTGCGCACCTTCCCCTTCGGCTCGGACGGCAACTTCTCAAACGAGCTGCTGATCTCCACGATAAACACCGACCTTGCCAACGACCTCGGAAACCTCGTTTCCCGCACCACCGCGATGGTCGAAAAATACTTCGGCGGCACCCTGCCCGCAGAGCGCGAGGCGGCAGAGCTCGACAATGAGCTCGTTGAGCTTGCGAAAACCAGCCGCGATAAGTATGAGCGGCAGATGGATAAGCTCCAGCTGCACCTTGCACTCGAAGAGGTGTTCAGACTCATCCAGCGCGCAAACAAGTACATCGACGAGACGGCGCCCTGGCAGCTTGCCAAGGACGAGAGCAAGCGCGCCCGTCTTGCAAGTGTGCTGTACAATCTGCTCGAGTGCCTGCGCATAAGCCTCATCATGCTCAAGCCCTTCATCCCCGAAAGCTGCGAGAAGGCCTTTGCCCAGATCGGCGCCTGCGAAAAGTGCTCGAGCTGGGACAGCGCCGCAGTGTTCGGCGTCCTTCCCGCAACCGTCACCGTTCATAAGGGCGAGACGCTCTTCCCGCGCCTTGACATGGAAAAGGCGCTTGCCGAGCTTGAAAAGCTCAACGCTCCGGAAAAGCCCAAGTTCGACCCCATCGAGCCGGAGGTCACGATAGACGATTTTGCCAAGTGCGATATGCGCGTGTGCAAGGTCCTCTCCTGCGAGGCGGTCAAAAAGAGCAAGAAGCTGCTGAAGTTCATGCTCGATGACGGCACGGGCACGCCGCGTCAGATACTTTCCGGCATCCACGAGTTCTACGAGCCCGAGCAGCTCGTCGGCAAGACCGTCGTTGCAATTCTCAATCTGCCCAACCGCAAGATGATGGGTCAGGACTCCTGCGGCATGCTCATCTCCGCCGTGCACGAGCACGACGGCAAGGAGGAGCTGCACCTGCTGATGCTCGATGACGGTATCCCCGCCGGCTTCCGCCTGTGCTGAAAGGAGAGCAATTTGAACCTCAATCTGAATGTTATTAAATTTTTGCAGCAGTACGACAGTGACCCCGAGCTGCGTGCGAGAGTCGAGCAGGCCGAGATGGCCTATCCCGGCTCGCTCGAGATACGCGAGTCGGTCGTCGAGGATGTGCTGATCCCCATTGCCGAGGATATGGGCCTGGGCTTCACGCTCATGGATCTGTATAATTACGAGCGCCAGCTAAAGCACGAGCGCAGCCGCGACGTGGAGCTGACCGAGGCCGAGCTCAATGCCGCCGATGCCGAGTACCACTACTGGCTCGTCGATAAGGGCTGGGCAAACGACGAGTCCTGCTTCAAGCAGAACGAGGAAAAAGGCATCGATTAGTTTTAGAGACGTATTCAGGCTGTACCTATACGCAGATTGCGGTGTCCCGGCTTTTCGGAGGCGCACGGACATTGTACTTACACGCTCGCTGCGTCAGCCCGGTATCGAAACAATGGCATAAGCCACGACGTTTCGCCTCACGCGAGTGCGGCGCAGTGTTTGTTGGGAAATTATCTTGCCCGTTCCGCATGTCACGGTTTCCCGCGCAGCCGCCGGTCGGGCTGACGCAATATCTGTATAGGTACAATGCAGCAGCGCCTCTAAAAAGCCTTGACTTTTTGCATGGGATTAGGTAGAATATCATAGCATGATGTAAGGGGTGACCGCGATGGCAAAGCTCGTTTCAAAGATAGTTGAGATTTGGCACGACCGCAAGCGCATCCTCGGAATGCCCATCAGCTTCACGCGATACGCGCTGAGTGAGGACAGGCTGTTTTTAAAACGCGGCTTCCTGAACGTCAGGCACGACGAGATCGTGCTGTACCGTGTGCGTGACCTGCGCGTAACGGTGTCGCTGTGGCAGCGTATTTTCGGCGTCGGCACGGTGACGGTGATCTCGACGGATAAGAGCATCCCGGAGCTAGTGCTAAAGAACATCCGCCAGCCCAACGAGGTCAAGGAACTCATCCACGAGCACGTCGAGAAAATGAAGATCGAGCGGCGCATGCGCGTCGGCGAGATGAGCATGGACCTCGACGACGATACGATAGACCTCGAGGATGTAAACTGAAAAACAAACGGCCCTCGCCGCTTGTATATACGGATAGGTATCGAAGTGGTCATAACGGCCCTGACTCGAAATCAGAATCGCCATTCGGTACCCCGCCGCCTCAGAACCCTTGATTTATAAGGACTTTTGAGGCATTCACAACTCAATATTTTCTGTCGTTCTCTCCGCGTTTTCTCTCCTTTTTCCGGGCTTTTTTTAGGCTCCGTCCAAAGCCATTCGACCGGAAGCAAAGAGAAAATTGCTTTGAGATAGATACGGAGTGGTATCGAAGTGGTTATAACGGCCCTGACTCGAAATCAGGTGTACCGGCAACGGTACCGTGGGTTCGAATCCCACCCACTCCGCCAATTTCTTGTTGAAAGTGTTCAATCGGAAGCGTTCTGATTGAACACTTTCACTATATTTCATGACTTTTTCGAGTCTTTTCCGGCCACTGCATGTGTCCCCAATTCGTATCTCCTGCAAATTTCAATGCCGAAAAGACCTTGTGCTGCAAGGCTTTCTAGGTTTTTGGAGAGAATACAGGAGAGAAAAAGCTACCCCTTTTCCGTCTGAAATCCGAGCCCCGAAAGCATGGCATCTGCCGAGGACAGCTTTGTGCTGTAGTCCAGATGGGCATAGATATTTGCCGTCGTGGAAAAGTCGCTGTGTCCCAGCCAATCCTGAATCTGCTTCATTGGGACACCGTTTGCCAGCATGAGTGAGGCGCAACTATGTCTGAGATCATGGAAACGGATACGCCGCAGCCCATTTGCGTCCAGCAGTTTTGGAAATTGCTCCGTCACATAATGCGGCTTGATAAGGTCTCCCATTTCGTTGATGCAGACATAACCGGCGTACTGCTTGTGGTATGATCGGCCGCACAGTCTGCGGTTGTTTTCCTGCTCTTTCTTCAAGAGAAGCAGACGTTCCTTCACGAATGGAACCAGCGGGAGTGTCCGCAGGCTCGATTTGGTCTTTGTCGTGTCTGCCGCGACGAGCTGGACTTTCCCATCCAGCGTCACAGAGGTTACGGTGTGACGGATCGTGATGGAGTCATTTTCAAAGTCAATGGCATCCCACTTCAGACCCAGAGCTTCACTCCGACGCAAGCCATAAAATGCGCCGAACAAAATCGGAAATTCCAGCTTGGTTCCTTTGGAAACCTCGAAGAGCTTGTTTACCTCTTCTGCATCATAGAAACTGCCAATGAAGCGGTCTTTCTTCGGACGGTCTACCTTGTCGGCGGGATTCGTCGGAATAAGATCAAGCTTCACCGCGTGTTTCAATGCGCGGTGAATGTTCGCGTGATAATGGATGACAGATGAAGCGCTCACCGTTTTCAGCTTTTCCAGATAAAAATCCTGAATGTCTTTCGGCATAAGCCCTTGCAGCGTGATCCTACGTTCCCGGAAATATGGGGCGATCACATGTTTCACCATAGCGCAGTAGGAAGCGTATGTAGCGACCGCAATGGTCGGCTTTGCAACTTCAAGCCACTGCTCTATGTAGTCCGCAAAAAGCACTCCGCCAGTTACAGGCTCGGCGGTTTGAAACTTCTTGCGTTCTTCCATCAAAAACACCTCTGCCTTTTTCTTGTTGCCCCGTACCGGCAGACCAGTGTTCACCCATTTCGTTCTTCTCTTTCCAAACGCATCAGTATAACTCAGTACGGCATAATAGTTGCCGTTCTTTTCGCTAAGATGTCCTGCGACCATAACTAAATACCTCCTATAATTTTTTGCAGGACGGCTCCTACCGTTGGCCTGAGTACATTGTATTGCAATCAGGGTTCGAGTGGAAGAATGTCGTCCTGTTTTTTCTATGCCTCCTGCGCTGCGGGAGGTATCTGATTTCCAATGCAAAGATAAGTGAAAAGATGCGCTTTGGGAATCCGGTAGGCTCGTCCCACCTTGAGACAGCAGATCTTCCCTTCTTTCAAAAGCTTGTAGCCGGTCTTTGTACTGACCGAGAGAATTTCGCACATCTGCTCAATGCTCATTACGTCCGGATAGTCCTTGAGCATCAGGCGGTATGCCTCCCGCTGGGAAATCACAGTCGTTTTTTCTGTATTCATAGCTCCACCTCATTTCCTGCTCAAGGAGCCTCAAGCTCTTCCGGTATATAAAGGCCGAGGCTGATCTGAAGGGCTTCATTGACGCCGTCCATCTGCTCGCGGCTGATACGCCCGATATAGCGCACCACACGGCGTTTGTCGATGGTTTTGATCTGCTCCAGAAGAACGACCGAAGCGCCGTCCATGCCCTTCACAGAGGAAAGTAGATAGTGTGTGGGCTGATGCGGTTTCTTGCCTCTGCGGGCTGTCAAAGGGGCTACAATGAGGGTCGGGCAATAGAAGTTGCCGGTGTTGTTTTGCAGCAAAAGAACAGGGCGTGTGCCGCCCTGTTCTGAGCCAAAATAGGGATTTAAGTTCGCCAGATAGATATCGCCGCGGCGATATGTCCAGTTCTCCTTCAAGGGCAAGGACTCCTTTCTGTTTTGGTATGTACAGCCCTAATTTGTCCTCGACACCCCAGAGCCGTGGGAAATCATCAGGCGGCGGCTGGCTGTGCCGCTCCATGGGATTTGAACCCCTCCGAGGATCGCTCCGAGCTGCCCCCATTGCGTGAAGAAGCTGTGGCTGGACAGAAGTATCGTTAGCCCTGCATACGGTCATGGCCGAATCGGGAACCGCCCGATTTTTGCAGTCGGTTTTATCGCTCGTTCACGGGAGCTGCGCTGATTGGATGTTGTCCGCGCTCGTGAAGGTCTTGGCGCACCGCTGTGCTGGCTTGTGCTCTCGCACATATGCAGGAATGTACCTGATGAATGAGTATGAAATTTTCAAGGAACAGTCAGCTTTCGCTGTGATTTAATTTTAGAAGACCATGGGCAGGTTTTGAATATAACGTTGGTAACATCCGCGTTACCATTAGTAACGTCAGCTACAGCCGCTCCCTGAATTTCTCTAACTGCCCGATCAATGCCTGAATATCTGTTTTCAGTGCAGTGGAATCCGGCGCAGTGTATGTGATAGTTCCGAGAACAAGGTAGTCGATGGATACACCGAACAGGTCTGAGAGGACAATCAGCACATCAACTGAGCAGCCTTTCTTCCCCGACTCAATGAGGCTGATAAAACCACGAGAAACATTCATGTGTTCTGCCAGATCATCCTGCGTGAAGTTCTTTGCGATGCGAAGCTCACGAATCCGCGCTCCGCTGGCCTTCGTGTTGTAATACATAAAAAACCTCCGTGAATTTGAAATGTGGGAATTTCAAACACACGGAGGTGGAGAACGGCAATGAAGCCCTAAAGACGCAGAAAAGCCCGCAGCATGATTACTGCGGGCAGAATGGGGCAATGTGAGATTGTGGTGGGGCGGCGCATCCGAAAGAGGCCGCAAGGCATACGGGGCACTTACAACCGCGCTCCGTAAAAAAGAAAATAAGAGTCCCGGCAGGAGCCACGCCCCTGCCGGCATACAGCCGCCCATAAAGATCACCCGTCCGGTTCCATTCCGGCTTGTTCAGCCGGTAACAGGATCATACCAGACGGGTGGTCTCGGCCTGAGCCTTATTTCAGCTTAAATTATGCAGCAGTTTTGCCGCAATAAAGCTGCGCCGTAGCCCTCATTTATGCAGCACGAGTACCCTCACCAGCGCCGCACGAAAAGCTCATAGGTGCATCATTTTCTCTCCCATAATTGCTGCACAAACGCAATCTGTTCTTCACTCATGTATGATTTCGCGGTTTGCAGGAAGCTCTTTGCCAGTTCGGTACCACCTCTGTGGTACATGATAAGGATCATGTCGGTGTTTAGTTCGCTGTCATAAGGATCGAGACTCATCGCATCGACTACCGCACGGTGCGCTGCGCAATAATCGCCCTGCTCCATCTTACGCTCAATGTAGCACTTGATAATCCGAAGAAAGATGTTGTGATAATACGCCGTTTTAGGCATCAGCCAATGCTGATAGGAGATCTTAGAAAATAAATCACCGCGGTATAGTTCGACTGCTCCCTGATAAAGTTCACATTGTGCCTTCGAATTTGCCTCTGACTCCATACGACGGCAGTTATCCTCAAAACGGTCAAAATCTGCATAGATGGTATACTCCGGATTGATGACAAACGTTCCATGACGCCCAACGATCAAATCCTCCAAATCAATGATGCTCAGAATACGACGGAGACGATAAGCAATATTGCTGACAGAGCGATACGGATTGTCCATTACATCACCCGGCCAAAGTGCCTCTGCTAATCGCTCAACCTTTAGTGGCCGTTTCATATTCGTGATGATAAGGGCTAAGAGGTTCAAGCAAAGGTCAGAAGAGATATCTTCTTCCGTAAGCGATCCCTTTGCGTTCCTGATCTCCAAATCACCGAGGCAGTTCACATAGACATCGTGGTCACTGTATTTTGACACCCGCTGTGCCGCTGCAATGGACTGGCTCAGCTTGATTTCATTCAGTTCCACAACAACCGCATAGGAAACAATGAAGAGAAACGTCGGATCGTCCTGAAAGCGCGTCGGGTCATCTACTGCGATGTAGCCTTGATTGATGCGCTTGGAAAACGGAGCTGCCAATATGGATTTCACACCGTACCGCTGAAAGAATTGATATTCATCTGGGTGTGTATCCTTGATTGCCTCCATATCCGGTATGACAACAGGTCTGTTAAGCGACAGAAATTTGCACCAACGAGGAAAGCTCTCTACAGCAAGATACTGGAGCATGTTCTTTTGGTGCTCCACACCCTCCGCACACCATTCGTATGTAAGCAGGCCGATTTTCAAATCCTAGTCCGCTTCTACGACGGAAGCTCTGGCAGCGCCGTAAAACTCCGCCGCACCTTGCAGCAGACCATGGATGATATCTTCCGAATCTTCCAAGCTGCGCAGGCTTTCTTCCAGCATTCTTAGTCCTTCATGGAAAGCATTGTAGCTTTCGGGATAGGGCCGTTCCTCAAATCCGCATTTTCCCATTTTACACACTCCTTTGTTTTCAAAAATGCGCAGAAGCTGCCCAATATCAATCGGACAGCTTCTGACGTAAACCGTACAGACAAGCTGAACGGATTGTTACAACGATGTTTACTTTTAATCCATTATCCCGTACCGCTTCATCAGCTCAATGCGCTCCTTGGCCAGCTTGATGGAACCGGAGGCGCTGTTGTCCGTGCCAGCCTGCTTTTCGCTGGCGTAGTGAGCAATGCGCTGCCCCCATGCGACCGGCAGCAGATACGGATGCTTTTTGAGGTAGGGATAATTTCGCTCCAGATACTCTCTCTTCGGGAACACTGTGCTCAAAACACTGCTCTTCTCGCCGGTGCGGCTGGCCTTGACGGCGTTCAGCGTCACAGTCGAAGAATGGAGTCTGGTATAGTCGTTGGAGCCGTACACGCCGCCGCCAAGGGTGTCATGCAGCAGCGGCTCCACGTCGATGGAAGCGTCCCACGGCGCAGATAGGGCAAAGTCAATGCCTAGATAGTCTCTAGCAATGCGGAACGCCGCCGCGGCAAAGGTCGCCGCATGGACGCTGGCACACTGGTCATGCAGACGCTGCCAGTCGATCTCATCGTGATACTCCCGCGCCCACAGGCCGATGTCGCAGAACTGCCGCAGGCCGATGCCGCTGCGCACAAAGTGCTTGTAGGCGTGCAGAATCAGGTACAGCAGATGTTCGTGTGGCGGCATGGTCAAGAAGCCATCTACCTCGATGGGCTGTATGTCCGCGAAAAAATGGTTCAGCTCGTCGTGGGCATCCTCAGCAGAATCAAATAAATGCCGGTGCAGCTCGATATAAAGCGGGCTGTCCTTCTTTGTGTAAGACACCTCGTCCGCCGTGGACAGTTCGTCGGCAGGCGTATCGGTGGTCAGTCCGTTGGCAAGAAGTTGCTTGTAGCAGGTCATAAACTCCGCATCGGGAATGTACAGGTCATCGTCCGCGCTGATGCGGTGATCCTTCAGCGGATACAGGCGGCTGCAAAGCTGCCCCTTGACCACGATGGGGTGCAGCCCCGCCGAACGCAGTTTCCGATAAAGGTCGGCAAACTCCGCCGAGCGTACCGTCTGGTTCAGCACCTGTCCAATGACCTGCTGCTTGGTCACTGCGAACAAAGTGGCATTTTCTTCAGCGGCAGGAGTCTTGCGGACAGTCTCAAAGAGGATCGGCAGCAGCTTCTGCTGGTTGGCCAGCGTGAAAATGGCAGGCCAATCCACGCCTTCGGCGGGCAGGTCGCCGCTGGTGACGGCAGCCTTGGCAATATGGAGAAATTGCGTTTCGTTGGTGGTCAGGGTCATGTTCGTGTGCCGAACCCTTTCTTTGCGTTTTTCGATGGCGTGGGCGATGAGCAGCGAGGTAGAGCCAATGAATGCGCCCAGCGTGTTGCAGATCACGTCGTCCACTTCCGCCGTGCCAAGGGCATAGCGGTACTGGGCATACTCGATTCCTGCGCTGAGAATGCAGCCGATGAGCATCGCAAGAATGATCCTGCTCCAGCGGTACCACTTCTGCGGCAAGGCATTGGACAGCGTTAGCCCCAGCGGGAAAAAGAGAAACACGTTCATCAGCATCTCGCGGTAAAGTTCCGGCTGTTGCCGCGTAGCGGTGAAAGTGGCGAAAGGTGTGAGAACGACCTCATAATCGCCGGGTGTGCGATTCAGAATGGTGGCGTAGAGGACAACGGCGGTTGAAAGGCTGAAGATAACCGCGTTGATTGCAGCCCATCGCTTCTTTTTGAAGTGTTGGTAGAGAATTGCCCAAATGAGTATCAATATCAGCATGAAGAAACATGCCGACCATAAGTTCATTGCGTAGATCCGTTGAAACATATTAGACTACCGTGTCAGTCGATGGATCGCACGTGCCAACAGGCTTTTGTTCCACCGCTCTCTCGCCAGTTCTTCCTTTGTCGGCTCACAGCAGGAAGAAACCAACTCATCAAAAGAAATTTTGCCATAACCTGCCCAGAATTCGTCATAGCGCGCAGGCTTTTGAATCGGTGTAAGTACCGCTGGATTAAAAGTAAAAGCACTGTCTGCGGCAGTTGTAGTCTGAAGCTTGTCTTTGCAACTCTCCAGCAGAGCGCGTCCCTTATCGCTATGCAGCAGGATCAAAGATGTTCCCTGCGGATTATAAGCCTCCGGCTGAATGCCTTTTACACCCCAATAATCCGCCAGTGTGATATCGCTGCAACGCTCGATACCCTTAAACTTGCATGAGAAGCACGAACTGCGGGAATACAGCCCTTTGATGAATCCGCGCTGATAGGGATTTTCTGCGGCAGGCTGCCGGAATTCCTTGCTGTTGTCAAATTCAGCACAGATATAATAGCCTTCCCAACCGTTTGCCTTGTTGCGGAAGGAAAACCCGGTCAGAGTTCCGTCATGCTGTCTCTTCAAGGCCGCCGTATAGTCTTTCCATACCATAGGTGATGGAACACTGTGACAGGCAATGTCCTGCGTGATCAGTGTTTCATACTCCCGACCAAGATAGCTTTTCAGCGCCGCGATCTGGCACGGCACTCCACTGAAATAGACCCAGCGCCCATCAGCCAGCGCTTTCTTTACCTGTAAATAGCAGTCCGTCGGAATGTGGCTTTGAACATACTTAGAACTGCAAAGAGTGGCAAGCTCCGAAAGCGTTTCAGCAGCGGTATGTATCACATCAAAATTCTCATTGAATGCTGCGCCAAATACAATTCCGCCCCGGCGGATGATTTCCGCCGCCAGTACCGGAAAAATTGCGCCAGAGGAAGAACCGGGTAGAAGCGTCTCGTCCTTGGCATATCCAGTCAGAATATCTGTATGCGCAGATACATGTTGCGGCATGTAAACGGGACATTTCTGAGTACAAAGACTGCAATCCGTACACTTCGCCGTATCGACAATCGGATGCAGAAAGCCGTGCGAGTCTGCCTGCATCTGAATTGCGCCTGACGGGCAGATTGCCGCACACATACCGCAGCCGGTACAAATATCAGATTTTTGAGTGACGTTCATACGTAAGTCTCCTTCGGTTCTTCAAGGAGTGATAGCCAAAGCCCAATATCAGGCATACTACTGTCGTAATCGTAAACAGGAGAAAGTTCGCATCAACAACTCTCCGCAGCGCAAGAATGGCAAGCGGATGCCAGAAATATGTAAAGTTTGCAGTATCACGGCAAGCCGAAGCAAGCTTGCTTTTCCCTTCAAGCGGATAAGCCAGACAAATCTGAAACAGAAGAAACAGTAGAGGATAAAGGAATAGAGTGATCTCGATTGTTCTTGACATCCCCGTGACTGTCACAGCAATGATCTCAGACACAAATAACAGTGTCGCCAGCGCGGTCACAAACAGCAGATGTTTCTTGGAAATGTG
Source organism: bacterium (assembly GCA_963613665.1). Taxonomy (GTDB): domain Bacteria; phylum Bacillota; class Clostridia; order Oscillospirales; family Oscillospiraceae; genus F23-B02. The sequence continues at coordinate 32,290 of CAVEAL010000007.1, forward strand.
CAGTTTCAGCTTTCTCTCCGAAATTACCCATCCGAGAACAGTAAAAGGAAATCCCATAAGGAATATCCGTCGAATGCTCAAAAACCATCCACTGTCAAACAGCACATTTAAGACGGGCAGCCTGCTGCCAATGCCATAATACGATGTCCCCAGTAGACCAATGGTATAACAAATGACTGCCAATGGAAGCAAGACTTTCGTCAGCTTCAGTTTGCAGATCAGGCCGATTATTACCATGGAATAGATAATGCCTACCATATACCACAGATGGTAGTAGCTGCCACTGAACAGAAAGTCCATCAGCATCCATTTCTTCGATTCGTGCAGTAACGCTGGATGCGATAGGAAAATTACAGTAAAATAGGCCAGTGATAGAATAGTGTACAATTTGACAGTTTTCCAAATGACTGCTGCTATAGTCGGACGTCCTTCGTTTGATATATATATATATATATATATATTACGCAGGAAGTAACCACTTGTACAGAAGAAAAATGGAACTGCCACGCGAGTCAGAATCTGAATATTGCCATTGCTGTAGCTTGAAAACCATGTGATCGCCTGTGTATGAATTGCGACCACCAGAATTGCCGCAAACAGGCGCGCTATGTCGATACTGTTGATGCGACGATTATCCGTCATGGTGTTCCCCCTTCAAGCGCACGCAGATTTTTGATATAGGTGTCCTAATGAACGCCTTCTCATAATCGTTCGTCATAAAGAAATATGCCAATACCCAATAGATAACGGTGTAGGCCGCAGCAAGCGCAAAGAAGACGAACCAGTTATCAATGTGAATGTGCTCTAACATAAACCATCCTGCAGCTCCCACCACGAACATGACGGGGCACATATGCAGGATGTTCTTCCAGAACAGCGGAATATCGATGCCGATTTTCTTGTAATAGTACCAGTTGATTATCAGAATATTGCCAATTACATAAGCGACGCAGGTTGCCATTGCTGCACCTATGATGCCGTATTTTTCTACCCACCAAAAGGTCAAGCCGATATTTAGAATTGCAATGCCAAGATAGACCAGAGAACGAAATCTATGTCGGTTCATGGCATAGAGAATGTTCAAACCGGTATTCTGTATGAGCGGAACCGTTACGGGAATCATCACTAAGAGCGCAACATAATAAGCTTCCTCATAGCCAGCACCTGCCCAGATAACGATAAACTGCCGTCCAAATGCGACAAACGCTGAGACAATAAAGGAGATCAGAAGGAACTGTAGACGTCCCACCTTGATAAACAGCGCGGTGAACTCTGAAGACGGGGTGTCCTTGACCGCCATGTTTGTCACTCTCGGCATAAGCACACCGCTGATTGCCGTGGAAAGACTAGTAACATAGCTGTTGAAGGTCGCACCGACGTTATAAATTGCAGTAGCGACAGAGCCAATCGCCCAGCCGATGATGAGTTTATCCGTAGACCAGAAGAGGATATCTACGATATTCGCCAAGAATACAAACAGGGAAAAGCGGATGATCTCACTGAGCAGACCGCCGCCCACACGCTGAAAGCTGGGACGAATCCCAATTCTGCGGATCACATAGACCGTGTAAATGGCATAGGTCACAAAATTGAGAGCCGTCGCAGAAAGAACAAGGCCAATGGAGCCGAAACCCAGAAACAGAAGTACAAGATTCAGGCAGGGCGATACGACGCTGGTGATCAGGGAGATCGTCTTGCTGAAAATGAACTTTTCGTGCGCGAGGATCATGGAGCTGAACACATTGAACGGCATGAAAACCGCCGTGTTCAGTGTCATCAGACGCACCAGCCGTTCCAGAAGTACCAGCTCATCCGGTGTCAAGGAGCGGCCATATGCCCCCAAGTGGAACGAACAGAATGTGCCTATGATCAGGACTGCCGCGCCAATGACAGAGTATATCTTGATAAACAGGCCGAAAACGCGACGTTCACCGTCCAAATCCCCCTCCGCCCGATACTTGGAAAGATAGCGGATAATGGAACCACCAATGCCGAAATTCAGCAGGCCGATATAGCCCATAACCGATTGCGCGATCCCGTAAATACCGTACTCGGCCTGTCCCAGCATACGGAGCATAATGGGCGTATAGATGAATGGGATCAGATTGCCGATCAGCAGATTCAGATAGGACAGCAGCGCGCCTGCTTTGATCTCGTCACGTTTCATGCGTTTGCAAGTTCCTCCAATGCTTTGCGTGCCTCATCTGCACGGGCAATATAAACGGGAAGCATCTCAATAAGGTGTGCCCGGACGGCATCACGCTTCTCATACAAGCGTATAAATGCCTGTGTTAGTTCATTGCTTTCTTTGAGCTGCTGCACCGGCAAAACATAGCCGTCCTCCGTCCCAAACAGATCACGGGCAATACCCCGCGCTTTGACGGAATAGCCAACTACCAGCGTCGGAACCCCAGTGGAGTAAGCAGCAATGGTCGCGTGGGTGCGTGCGCCCACGAAAAAGCTGCATTTGGAAATAATGTACTTCAGCTCTGGGGCAGTATGATCCTCAACCAGAATCAGGCGTGGGTTCTGATTAAAATCATCATAGAGCTGTTTCAAGGGAATGCGGTCATCATTGCTGGTCCAAACCACATGCGGGATCAGAGCGATGGATGCATCCGTGTTGTCCAAGATATATTGGATGAGAGCTTTGTAGTTTGCATAAGCTGCACCGCAATGCTCTTCACTGACAATGATATGTGGGCTGATATTGATGCCGATAACATTGCTTTTTAGAAAGCGCTCATCTGTCTCGCATATCTCAGCCCGCATATGGAACGCCGGGTCAGGCATTTGTATAACGTTGGCTCCTGCCGCCTTAACCGCTTCATAAGTAATGCTTTCTCTGGCTGCAACCAGAGTGTAATGACGTAAATCCTCAGAAACCGAAGGCTCTGCCACGACATTCGGCTCAATAGAGCAGCCCCACAAAACGGTTTTAATATGATTCTTTTGGTATGCTGCGTTCAGATAGCCATAAATTGCTGTGTTCCCATAGCAATAATTGTCTCCGCCGACAGAAAGTGCTACATCGGCATACCTGCTCAATCGCTGAATCACAGGCATATAATACAGGCCGTCCATATCTGTGTAGTTTCCAGTCAACTTCATCTTGGCATAAGCCTTAAAAAAGGATATGTCGCGTCGTCTTTCCTCTTTAGCAGAAATGACCTCTGAAATGTTTCCAAGGCCGTATCGAACATCATCACTAATATTTTCAGACAAAACTGTATACGAAGCATTTCCCAGAAGTTGTACGGTGCCGCGCACGATTGCTTCGCAGCCATGATTTCCGCAGCTACCATTACCATAGAATAAAACGTTCATATTTTTACTCACTTGTCATACCCAATGCCGTCTGCAAGTTTTACTTTCATATCTGCCTTTTCTTCGTCAGATTTATCGGCCCAGAAGGTCGAAAAAACAGGTCGTTGTTCCATTTGGGCCTTGTGTTTTTTCACAAAGTCCTCATAGCTGCCCACAATACGAATGGGATTGCCAACGGCAATAGAGCCAGAGGGAATATTCTTTGAGACAACCGAACCAGCGCCAATTACGCAGTTGTCGCCAATGCTCACGCCGGGTAACACAATAGAACCGTGGCCGACAAAGACATTGTTGCCTATTCTCACCCTACCGACTTTACTAACTCCAAGCGGGATCTGGGTACTGGCATCATGGGCTAACACCATGACTCCAGTCAAGGTTACGTTATTTCCAATGGAAACAAGAAACCCATGACCGAAGTCAATATTCGTATTGAATAGGTGAACATTTTCCCCAATCTCTACACCACGAGACCGAAGATACTCAATGCTATTGTAGTCGATGGGCTTTTTCAAATGTAATTTGATAAGGACTTGATCCCAAAAATTCATCGTTAGTTTTCTCCATCTATCATAGTTTCAATCTGCTTCATAACCCTCTCTGGGCTGAACTGTTCGGGGCACTTTGTGTTCTTCTTAATGCGCTGATACAGTTCCTTATCATTCAGGATCGTCAGCACTTTCTCTGCCAGCGATTCCGGAGACTGCTCTGTCAGCAGGCCATTGACACCATCTTCAATAAACTCACAGGGACCACGGGATTTCGTCACCACGCACGGAACGCCAAGCGACATCGCTTCCAATACCGTCAGCCCCTGCGATTCCACATATGACGGGTGAACAAATAGGTCTGCATACTTCATATAGGGATAAGGGTTTGACTTGCTCCCTTCCAGAATCACATGATCTTTCAGGTCGTTCTCAGCAATCAACGTTTCCAATTTTGAACGCTCAGGGCCTTCACCAACAATATGCCAAGTGAAATCTATACCCGTTTCCCGCAGCGCCTTTGCAGCAGGGATGATATTTTCAAAATGCTTCTCTGGCGCAAGGCGACCTACCGAGACAATATGCAGCGCATCACCTGTATAGGGCGAACTTGTGGCCTTTCTTCCAATTACCTCAGCATCCAACATATTCGGAATGCAGACCAGCTTATCGGCAAGCTCCGGCAGCTGGCCTTGCAGCATGTCCTTGCAGGATTGCGATACTACAGCCACTGTGTCCATCTTACTGCACATATCGCCATAGGCTGTGCGATCCACATTGAATTCGCCGTGGTGCCACCATGTAATTTTCCGGTCTGCCTGCACGGAATACGCCGCCAAGTCGGAACAAATCCCCGGTCGAAATCCAATCACGCAATCGTAATGGTGTTTTCCAAGCAGAACAGTTGCCGCACGTTTCAATGCACATGCTCCGAAAAACTTTTGTAATAAGAACAGGAGGCGCAACCTTAGACACATCCAATCGTGTGCTGCAATGCACTGCCGAATCGATGACACAAAGCATCCATAGGTATGATGAATGTCTCGAAACAGCACATGCACTTTGGACGGCAATTCCGAAGCATAGTCACCGATATCCTCCAGCAGCAAAAGATCAACTGTATATTTCTCATAATTCATGTGTTTGAGAATATCTACAAGTGAACGCTCCACGCCGCCGGTATTCAGATGTCCGTTGATAAATAGAATGTGCTTCATTTTTTCACTCTGCTGCGTATTCCGGACAGTACTCCCACAAACCGCCGAAGCGCCACCGAACGATACCTAATCGACCAATACAGCATTCTAAACGACAGCGGGTATGGACTAACATCGAAGTCCTTCATCATTCGCGCCACACGGGGATTCTCCATCACGGATTTGATTTTACGGTTCTGCTCTTTCCACGATAGTTCTCGATCGCACAAAATGTAATAAATTTCTGCACGTGTCAGGTAAAACATGTTGGATTTGATCTGCTGGGTGAAATCGTAGTCCTCACATTTGGAGAAGAAGTTCTCGGTTTCCTCGTTGATTTTCAGACTACTGTCCCACCACCAGGGCTTGTACGTTTTAGAAGCGGACCCTTCGGTCATGCGATAATGATAAAACCGTTCACCCTTCAGATATGCAAAGCTATCGGCACAATACAGCACTTCCGAACCGAAAGGCGCATCCTCGCTGATGAGAATGTCTTCTCGATAGGAAAGCTGATTCTTTACAATAATATCTCGCTTGATGAGCATCGCCCAATTTGAGATGGTAATCGGATACTCAATACCGTCCATGACCAGATGTGGATATATCTTCTCGCGTATCTGTGCTTTGCTATAAAAGCCAGCAGCTACATTGGGCTGTGTAAACGGAAATTCTTTTTCGCCCTGAAAGCGCACATAGTCACACAGTGTCACATCCGCGCCGGTTTGCAGCATTTTCTCGTACATGTCCGGAGAGATCCAGTCATCCGAATCCACAAAAGCAACATATTCTCCCGTGGCAGTGCGAAGTCCGGCATTCCGTGCGGATGCAGCACGACCGTTAGGCTTGTGGATCACTTTCACTCGCGTATCATGCGCTGCATAATGGTCGCAAAGCGCTGGACTGCTATCGGTGGAACCATCGTCCACCAAAATCAACTCAAGATCAGAAAGCGTTTGGCTCAAAATACTGTCCACGCACTTTTGCAAATACTTTTCGGCGTTGTACACCGGAACGATAACACTGACTTTTGGCATATCTTACCTTCTTTGTTCAACTCCAAATGAGTCGGTTATTTTCTTGATTGCTAATGAGCACAACATACTGATTATCCCCGCAGTAAACAGCAGAAGGAATTTTTCGGGCAGCGTGAGCCATCTAAACTGCCCATAAAAGCGTAAGACACATAGTGCCCAAGAACTCCCCCAAAGCACCGACAGTGAGTGCTTTTTATTAATAAGCATTAGAACCGCAGCGGCAATAATGCAGATTAACACCAACTCGGGTCTGCAAAGGGACTGTACAAAGTGGTACGTATCCTTCACTACTTGGGTAAAGCTATGCTTTGCTGATATCTCCATGTTTTCTGCTGAGTCGCCAACATCTTGTACAGAGATGCCGTGTATATCATCCGGCGAATCACCTGTGCTCATTGAAAGATACCATTCATTGTCTTGCGAGATAACGCCATAAATGCAATAGTACCTATTATCACTGTACAGGATGCAGGGACGATAAAAGCCTTCCCAGAAGTTTTCTTTCTGTACGATTTCAGTCGGCTCTTGCCACGAAAGGCCGTCGGAACTTTCGGTATATAAAACTGTATCGCTCTTTGCAGAAGTCTCGATGAAAACAAATCGGTACTTATCATCGTGGCTAACAGCGCCGTGCCATATCTGTTGGAGCTCCGGACGGCCGCTAAATGTGCACTCTGTAACGTTAGACCAAATCTTGCCATCAGGGCTTTCAAGATATGCTAATGCTCCACTGTCTTCGGACGTGGACTGCTGAATTGCCCAGAGTTTGTATTTCCCATTTTCGTAAACGATACTTGGAGACGTATAGCCTGAGAGTTCTCTCATAACCTCATACTCGCTCCAATGCACACCATCAGAAGAGACCTTCCTAAAAAGCAGAAGCGTTCCTCCACTCTTAATAGTGGAATCAATTCGCCCGAGATACCAAACCTCAAGTCTGTTCAAATCGTCGTTATAAACGATATGGGGATCCTTTAGCTCGTCACACGCTGTCTCTTCGTTGAATGCTATCGGATTATACAGCCCATCAGGAGTCGACCAGTGATACATGTCATTTGACACACACACACGGATTTTCCTCGGCTCCATCAGCATAAGGATATGGCGAATATGCCATCCAATAACGAAAACCGTTCCACTCTTGACCCATATCGATTACGGACGGATGCGTAGGCTGATTTTCTCCATCTATGTAAGTCGCAATATTTAAAACGGCGCTTCCTTCTGAGGCTGAAAACATTGGGGAGAAATAATCGCTCAATGTCAGTATGCAACCAAAGCCCCCGAAAAACAAAAGTAACACAAACAGAATAATCGTTGCCTTAGATTTATATCTCATGTCGCGTCACCATCTTCTCATCCTTCTATATATTCTTCCTATTTTTACTCTAATCTGCTTATACCAAGGTATCCAACTCATCGAGTACCAGTGGATCGAGTATGTGTTCTCTGTCCTTGTCAGTTTCCCCGTTGTACTATCCATGGGATTGAAATAATCCTCCGGATAGACATGAATTCCCTCAACAACCTGCTCTTGCCCGTTGCGGACAAGGCCAAAGCGTTCCATCACGTTGCTGTTCAGATGCGGGCACCCTACCGGCGTAACGCTACCATCTGGCTGCAAATAGTGAAGCTTTTTGTATTCATCGATCATCGCTTGAATAACAGGATGGTGGGCTACAGCAGCAATTGTTAACCCTGATGCAACGTATTTATCATTCTCGAACCCAATGAATCCCTCATCATCCAAGAGAGGCGAAATATCCCGCACGACCTCCACATCGGTGTCAAAGTACACACCACCATACTGCTCCAGCACGATCAGGCGCATGACATCGGACACGAAAGCGTACTTCTTCGCAGCGTAAGCTTCAGCCATGAAAGGCATGGCGAGATAATCGCAGTTGTCCTCATTCCACTCGCGGATTTCAAAATCCGGGCAGAACTTGCGCCAACTGGCGATGCACTTCTTGGCCAGCTCCGGCTTTTCACCGCGGCCAAACCAGCAATAGTGGATGATCTTTGGAATCATGGGGTTTACCTCACAAGATTCAGAATTGGTTTGCTCAACCATTTGATAACATAGGACGATGCGAGAGACACCGCCAGCAACAGCAGAAAGATTGGAATCGGGTACTTCGCACAGAACACAAAACCGTCAAACAGTACCAGATAGAAGAACATGTGGGTAAGCCAGATGTTCGTAGAATGCTCACCAAAATAGCACAGCAAGCCGGTTAGCCACTTCGGCAGTGGGCAAGCGCAGAGCAGTACGATCGTCACAGTCGCCGTGATAACCGCCACAAAGAGCGGTTGCACAATGCCGTGCACGATAATCATTCCGGCAAACGTAAGGGCTGTGAATATATATATATATATATATATTACGAGCCTTAATGGAGGTCAGCCGCTGTCGCAGCAGGGAAATGACCTGTTTTTTGCAAAACAGCATGCCGATGACATAGGGGAAGTATGAGGTCCCCAGCAAGCCGATGTGGGTGATGATCCACGACAGGATAACGGAATCACAGGCACCCCAGCCCCAGAAACGAATGCCGTAGCCAATGGTATAGAACACAAGTGTCGATAGGATCACCAGCCATGCAGGGCAGCGCTCCGCAAATCTGCGGGAGAGCGGCTGCAAGGCCACTAACAGGATGTAGGTGTTCGCATACCACCACGCACCGTTATAGCTGTTCCTGACGGTCAGGCAGTTCAGAAGGAATTCCTTCATGCTTCCGGGAATCGCAGCGTTTCCGGTAAGCAGGCCGACCAGTGAAAATACCACTGCAATTATCCAGAATGGGATCATGAATCGCAAAAGCCGCTTCCAGCGCTGCTGTAATTCCGTCTTGGATGCTTGCAGATAATGGGCATAGCCGCTTACGAAACAGTACATCGCCACGCAGATATCACCGAATAAGCCGAAGTAGTAGATCAGCGGCGTACTCCCAATCCATAGGAGCGGAGTATATGGCAGGTTTTCTTTTCGGCAGAAAAGATGCAGCATCAGCATGGAAAGAATCGCCACACCTTTGAGCATTTTTGAATTCCGTTTCGTAATGTCCATCATTCACTCCATCAGCGTATAGATTTTTTCAACCGCGGCGCTGTTCGTATAGTCTCGCTTTTTACAGTCCTCTGAAAGCCACTGCATCCGCGCAGGATCGCGCAGCAACGCCGCGATGCCAGCGGCGCAGCCCGCATTGTCCATCGGGACAATCACGCCATCTACGCCGTCTTCAAGTTGGCTACCGGAGGTTGCATAGTTTGTGATAACTACGGGCTTTCCCAGCAACTGTGCCTCACACACAGTGACGGCTTTGCCCTCGTAGCGGGACGGCTGCACATACAGGTCACAAGCTCGCATATAGGGGTAGGGGTTGTCCTTCTTGCCGAGGATGATGACGCGGTCCTGCATCCCGGCCTCGGCAATCTTCCGGCAGATCAGCGGCTCGTCGCCGCCGTAGCCAATGAGATACCATTTTACATCCAGTCCATCCGCTACCAAGCGGCGGCAGATATCCGGCACATTATCGAAGTTTTTAGCATCGCAGAACCGGCCAACTGAGAGAAGCAACACACTTCCGCCTGATGGCATATCGTTCTGCGGCTCTTCGGCCTGTTTATAGATCAGCTCTTTCGGCAGAGTATTTTCAATAGTCTGCACCTTTCCTGCCAGCTCTGGAAAGGCCGTTTGAAAGCCTTTAGAAGCCTGTTCCGAAACGCCGCAGATGGCATCATACTTGCCCCACATGGCAAGCTCCACCGTGCGGTCGAAAGACAGCGCCGTGTAGTCGGTATGTATCCAGGCGGCGTACTTCTTTGCCTTCACCCGTTCTCGTGCAAAGTAGTGCGGTGTTAGAAAGCTGATGGCAAGGTCATAGGCCTTGTCCGAAATCTGCGGCATAGAGCGCAGTGTGTACTTGTGGCTATACGTCAGCGCTACAATAGAGGGCTTGTCGCTGGGGTGCTGCTTGTCGAAACGCTGCGCCGCAAGCTTTCCTTGCAGCCGCCCGCAAAGCACGCCGAACTGACCGCTTTTGATAAGCGATGCCATTGGCACGGCCAGCGACGCATATTGTGGAATCTCTGGTAGGAGCTTTGCCTTGGGGTTCAGATATGGCATCAGTTCCCCGCTGTGCCGCATTAGGAAAAGATCAACATCATAGTGGTCATAGTCGATAGAATCCAGTAAGCCCAGCAGACTGCGTTCCACTCCGCCAAGCTCCATGGCCTGTGAGAAGATGAGAATGGATGGTTTCATATTATCACTTCAATATTTTCTTAATGAATCTTCTGTATTTCCCTGCCGAAATTCGCTCGGCAAGAAAGTTCTCAATATATTCAACGTTGCTTTCTTGAATTGCTTTGCGGACTCCGCCCGGTTCTTGTACAGCAAAGTCGTTTTGCCGCACAGCCTCCTGTACCTCCGGCAACCGGCAGACCCGCATGATTTCTTCTGTGATGGACTTACTGTCATATCTGTCGCTCAACGCACACATCTCAAGCCAAGAGAGGACGATGTTTTTCAGCTCCACAGCCATGAGATATTCCGCATTCTGCGGCATTGGATAGCGGGCTGCCATCGCTTTCTTGAAGCGGTATAATTGCAGAAAGTCGTCCAGCATATAGAGCATGAACTTCGATGTACCACCACCGATCCGGTAGTTGTATATGACATCCGGAATGATCACCAGCTTTTGCGTTTCCGGAAGTATGCGAAGCGTAACGCTCAAATCCTCTCCCATAAATCTGACAATGGAGGGATGATCTGATGCCTGCGTGATCAGTTCCGTCCGATATATTTTCGCAGATAGCGTAACCGGATAATTACTGATGCCAAAGCAGCTTATATACAATTCGGAAAGTATTTCTGCGTTTGAGTAGACTTTTGGCGCACTGATGGAAAAACACGGCGGCATAAAACGGTTTGGTAATGCTACTCCACGATACATACGGCGTGTATTTCCACAAACACAGTCAGCCTGTTCTTTCTCCGCTGCCGCCACCAGTTTTTCAAGTGCGTCCTTCCGCATCGTATCGTCTGAATCACAAAAGCAGATATATTTTGTCGCTTGCGCCTCATCCGAGAAAACTCCCGCTTTTCTGGCTTCCACGCATCCTTTGTTTGGCTGATGGATCACCTTGATGCGAGAATCGCTATGGGCAAAATAATCGCATACCTGCCCGCTGTCATCCGTAGACCCATCATCCACAAGGATCAAAACAAATTGTTGATAACTTTGCGCCAGAATAGACCGAATGCACTTTGTCAGCTTATACTTGCCCGTATTGTAAACAGGGACAATGACCGCTGTCTGTCTGTCTGTCTGTCTGTCTGTCTGTCGAGAGATTGTCCTTCGACTCGTGTTCTCTGTCAACATGTTAATTTCTCGCCTTTCTCCTGATATACCCCGTCAGCGCCCAGCCCGCTGGCGTACACAGCACCGTCAGCAACTTGCGTGGGGATTCCTTGATATAGTTCTGATTTCCTGCAATCTGGCTGCTGGAGCAGTAGTGAATGCAATCCATCACCAGCCGCTTAAAGGATTCCGGATGCTGCATCTTCACCACGCGCCAGAAAGCAAAGCCTTTCGGATTTTTCAGATACTGCCGGAACATATTGTTGCTGGAGCCGTCCGGCTGGTACTCCACATTACAGAGTACCTCATTTAGTACGGCCAGCTTATAGTCCTGATCGATCAGAAGGTACTTATAGGCCAGACTGACATACTTTTCGCCTTCAAACACAGGGTACGCCGGATAGGCATTGATGATATCCGTGCGGTAGACCAGCTTCTTGTCACCCGCGCCGCCAGCGGCATAGTAACCGGAAAGTGTTGTTTCTGTCATAGCAGCAGGAAAATCTTTGCCGATGATCTTTCCTTCAAAGTCGGCGTCAAGACCCACAATGCCCGCATACCCTTTATCTTTGACCTCGGCCCATTTGCGCAGGATTTTCTCTACCGCACCATCTGCCAGCATATCGTCGGAATCAACGCAGATGTTCAGTTCCGTGCGGATGTTAGCATAAGCCACATTGTGTGCCGTGTGCATCCCGCCGTTCTCTTTGTAGATATACTGAATATCAAAGCCGTTATCGCAGCTCTGCCAATCACGCACCAGTTCTGCGGTGTTGTCAGTAGAGCCGTCGTCCACGATCAGCCAGATGAAGTCCCTGCAATTCTGGCAGCAAAGGCTCTCATATGTGCGCGGCAAAGTGTGCGCCCGATTGTAGGCCGGAGTGAAGATTGTGAGGATAGGTTCAGCAATTCTGTTCATAAGCGTTGATGTAGAACTCCTGTAGTTTTACGGCTTCGGCGGTGATATCGAAGCCATGAGCGGCGATTTCGGCTCGGCGGTCAGTGCGAGGCGCTTCTCTCTTTTCGAGAATCTTTGCCGCCCAAATTTCCGGATTCGCCGACAGGGACAGAACATCCACCAAGCTGTCGGTCAGGATGCATTCAGGCGGAACCTTATCTGAGATCAGGCAGGGCAGACCTGCGGCCTGTGCCTCTACCATCGTCACAGGCAATCCCTCATACAGCGACGGGAACACAAATACGTCCATCGCCTGCAACAAATCTGCGACATCGCTGCGGACACCGAGGAAACGGACGTGTTCTGCAATGCCCAGCGCGTGCGTCTTGACCTGCATCTTCGGCATATCTTCTCCACCGCCGACCAGCAGAAGGACTGCATTTGGTTCTTTTTTCAACAGTGCGGCAAAGATATCGAGGAGGAACAGGTGGTTCTTCTGCGGATTAAACCGGCCAACATGGCCGACGATTAACTCATCTTCGAGACCAAGCTTTTGCCGCATCTCTATGCATTTTACCGGATCATAGGTGTAAGCGGCAGCATCAATGGCGTTATTGATGATCTGATATGGTGCTCCGCTGAACATCCAATCGCCTGCATCCTTCCCGCAGGCAAAAAGATTTGTAGCATACTGCGGAATGCTGCGGCGATACCAAAGCTTAATCGGATATTTCAGATTTCTATCCTGATTTGCATTATGACTGTGAGCAATTCGCACCGAGGCATTATGCTGTGCAGCGACCTTCAGAATCACTGAACTCAAGCAATCCTGATGTACATGAACAACTTTGTACTCCGGGTGTTCATCAAAAAAATGATTCAGAGCAGATAAATAGCTTTTGCTCCACGGCACTAAGCGCGGCAAGCGATAGATTCTTCCGCTAAGAGATTCAATTTCGTCGTCAAATGCTGCCTGTTCTTGGCGGTGCACCAGGAAATCAAACTGCACCTTTTCACGGTCAATGTGGCGGTAGTAATTCATAATCATGGATTCCAAACCGCCACGCTCCATGTGGGTGACAACTTGTAAAACACGCAATTATACCTCACCTCGGCATTGCTAAATATTCGCTGATCGTGTAGCGGCGGAAATTATCGTCAAACGGAAGATTGATGGCGTGGGCATAGTAAAAATACGCAATATAGCAGATGATCATTGCAACTTTAATAACCTTGCGATCCCTACCTTGGATTTTGCTGACCATCCACGGAAGCGACAGCACCTGAAACACCAAGAAGTAGATGGCTAGTCGCGCAAAATAATTGGCCGTTCCAAATAGCCCCACAAACATAATTGCTCCATTGAGCATGGACAGGTTCATAAACAGATTCTGTTCTCTTGAACTGTCCGCAAATAATTGTTTTCGGTAAATAAATGACAATATGAGCGGGACATTGCAGACCAAAACGCGAAAAATATTAACGCCTGCTTGGTTAAAGCTTTCAAGTGTATATTCCTCGCCTATCATGGTTGTGATATTGATGATGGTTCCCATTAGGGGCTGCAAAGCCAAGCCAACAGTAATGAATAAAGCGATAAAGAAGTAAGTCTTCTTTGTCCACGGCTTATAGGTGAATATCGGGACGGATAGAAACATCAATGCGTATGGGTGAATCGTTGCAGCCAACAAAACGCAAAAAACATATCTGGCATATTTCTTATCAAGAAAAAAGTGAACAGCCAGAAGGCAAATGGCGACAGCCGCCGTCTGCTTGATAGCAGCACATATAAACGAATACGCACCAGTCGCAAATAGCAGAAAAATTGACAGAGGATAATTTTCCGCGTGCTTATGCAAAAAGAACAGGTACAGCCCGACAACAATTACAGCCCAAAACATCAGGAAATCCTGCGAAATAACCCCTTGCGTTTTAAGCCATGCATTGATAATGCCGAACCCAAAATTCGACCCCAAATCGAGGCGGACGTCTTTCCAATATGTTGGAAAGACGCTCATTGCCTCATATGCATAGCGGTATGTCTCCGTATCGTTGTACCACTTGCGCAAGCCAACAAATCCTGCCAGCAAGATAAAAATCACGATAGCAGGCAGCAACTGCCTATGCATTTTTTGCCCATTCAACGGTCGAATGGTAACATGATCCGCACACCACGCCAGTGCAATCGTTATGAGCATGAGGATGACTAACTCTCGCATTTCAGATCTCCAAGTGTTTGATCGTCTCCGCCACAACAGCAGTTTTACTGAACTTCTGCTTCATCCGTTCTCTGCCGCAGTAGCCCATTTCGGCTCGCGAACCCTCTGATAACTCTACAAAACGTCGCATCGCGTCATAGAGCGCGTCCGCATCTTTTGTCGGGCACAGATAGCCGCTGGCACCGTTCTCCACTGCCTCGCGGCAGCCGGGGATATCACTGGTAATAAGTGGCCGTCCGGAAGCAGCAGCTTCCAGCAGAACATTGGACATGCCCTCGTGGTACGAAGGCAGTACGATGCAGCTTGCCATTGTGTAAAACGGCTTCATATCCGACTGATAGCCGTGGTACTTGACCACACCGGCCTTTTCCAGTTCATCCATGACAGGCTTGTAGGCCTCTTCAAATGAGCCGACAATGTGAAATTCCACACCATCGCCGTATTCCTGCTTCATTCGCTTTGCAGCGGTGAACAGTTCGTCCACGCCTTTTTCGTGCATGACACGGCCCACAAAAAGAAACCGCACAGGCCCTTCCTGCGGATAAGGCTGGTGGGGATAATCTTCAAGATTGACACCCGCGCCATTAAGCACCACGTCGCGCCCTTTCGGCACAACACCAGTGGCAATGAGAGTGTTCCGGTTTCCGGCATTCTCGAAAAATATAACCTTGGCGCTTTTCAGCGCTGGCTTGTAAAGCGCCAAGACGAATTTTTTCAGCCAGCCGCCGTTTTCAATAGCACTGCCCAATCCAGTGATGTTCACAGCATAGGGAATGTGCGCTATCCGACAGGCCAAACCGCCGTAGATATTTGGCTTGATGGTGTATGTCAGAACCAAATCCGGCTTGACCTTTTTCAGCATGGCACGGTACTGGTGGAAAAGTTTGCTGTCGTGAATGGGGTTCATTCCCCGGCGCTCAATAGGCGTGTCAATAAAGCGGCAGCCAAGCCGCACCAGTTCTGGGACAAAATCACCGTCCGGCAGGGAAATATATACCTCGTGCCCTGCATCCAAAAGCGCCGCAAGCAGGTCTTTCCGAAAGCGGTACAGCCCGACATCGTTGTTGGCAAGCACCAGAATCCGCTTATTTGATTTTCCTTGCAGGGACTCCGACATAGGTTCCGCTCTCCTTGATATCACGAATTACCACCGTACCCGCGCCAATCATGCAGTGGTCACAAATGCTTACGTTATTGCTGATGGTCGCACCAATGCCGACCCATGTATGATCTCCGACTAAGGCGGTTCCGCCGAGCTTTGCACCAACGGAAATATGCACAAAATCCCCAATACAGTTGTCGTGCTCCACGACCGCCGAGGTATTGATGATGCAATGTGCTCCAATATGGGCAGAGGAATTGATCACCGCATTTGCCATAATGACGCTGCCCACACCGATCTGTGTATCCAATGCAGCGATAACCGCAGACGGATGAATTGCCGTGTACCAGCGCACGCCATCAAGCTGACGCGAGATTTTTTCACGGACGGTTGAATTACCAATTCCGATTACAAAGGCCGCATCCGGATATCTCGCGTAATCCGCAACTTTGCCCAGCACGGGGATACCGGCAGTTTCAGGTGGAAGCGGCTCATTGTCATCCAAGAATCCTAGCAGCGTATCGCCGCTTCTGCGGACAATATCCGCTACGACCTTTCCGTGACCGCTGGCTCCAATGACGATGACCTGTTCATTCATGTGATGAAGCCCCCGTTCCCGTAAATGCTTCCATCGTTGCGTTGCCCTCCGCATTGATACCTTTTCGCCTGATAACGCATAAAAAGGTCTGGAGCAGAATGCTTACATCTTGTTTCAGCGTAATTCCGTTAGAAATATATTGAATGTCATACGCAAACTTCTGTTCCCACGTCAGGTTATTTCTCCCTTTTACCTGAGCCAGCCCTGTCAGGCCAGGGCGCACATCATGGCGGTGATGCTGCTCTTCCGTATAGAGCGGCAGATACTTCACCAATAACGGTCTTGGCCCAACAATGCTCATTTTTCCGCGGAAGATATCAAACAGCTCCGGCAATTCGTCTGCACTTGTGGAGCGGAGCCAACGGCCAAAACGTCCCAGCCGCTCCTCATCCGGCAGCAGTTCACCGTTTTCATCCCGTGCATCGCTCATGCTGCGGAACTTGTGAAGCTTAAAAATCTTCTCGTTCTTTCCCGGACGCTCCTGACAGAAGATCACGGGGCTGCCCAGCTTCACGCGCACCAAGATTGCCGTCACGAGAAGTATCGGAGACAGAATAATCAGCGCCATTCCGGAGAGGAAAATGTCAAGAAATCGCTTGACAAACTTCTCGTAAAATCCAGCCTTGTGCTGCATCAGAACATCCCCCGAATGACCTCGCACACGCGGTTAACATCATCCATGCTCATCTTCGTATCGCTCGGCAGGCACACGCCGCGGGCAAACAGATCGTCGCACACCGGCTCGTCACTGACGCTGACGAAGGAGCAGTCCGAAAAGACCGGCTGCAAATTCATGGGTTTCCAGAGATGGCGGCCCTCAATATTGGCTTCATTCAGCCGCGCCAGCATATCGGCAGGTATCACGCCGCAGTCCGCGTCCAGCAGGGCGACGGACAGCCAGCGGTTCGGCTCGGCGCAGTCCAGCTTCGGCTGCATGGTCAGCGGCAGACCTTTCAGGTTTTCAGAGTAGCGGGCAAAGATCGCCTGCTTCTGCTGCACGCGCAGGGGCAGCACCTTCATCTGGCCGCGTCCGATACCAGCGGAGATGTTACTCATACGGTAGTTGTAGCCGATTTCCTCGTGCTGATACCACGGCGCATTCTCGCGGGCCTGCGTTGCCAGCTTCAGGGCATGCTTGGCTTCTTCTTCCGTCCGGCACAGCAGCATACCGCCACCGGAGGTGGTAATGATTTTGTTGCCGTTGAAGGACAGGCCGCCGAACTCACCAAAGGTGCCGCACTTCTGTCCGTTGTATGTAGAGCCAAGCGCCTCGGCGGCATCCTCAATCAGAGGAACATTGTGCTCATGGCAAACAGCAACGATCTCGTCCAGCTTGGCAGGGTTGCCGTACAGATGCACCGCGACCACCGCCTTGGGCGTGCCGTGAAGCTCGAAGGCACGACGCAGAGCGGCAGGGTCCATATTCCACGTCTCACGCTCGGAGTCGATGAACACCGGCTTCGCGCCGCAGTAGACAACAGGGTTGGCCGACGCGGAGAAGGTCAAGCTCTGGCAGAACACCGTATCGCCGGGCTTTACACCCACGAGGATCATCGCAAGGTGCAGCGCCGCCGTACCGGCAGACAGGGCGACAGGATAGCCCTTACCCATGTAAGCACCCATTGCTTTTTCAAATTCGTTGACATTCTCGCCCAGTGGCGCGATCCAGTTCTTCCGAAATGCGTCGTTGATGTACTCCAGTTCATAGCCCTCATCCGACATATGCGGGCTGGCCAGCAAAAGTCGTTTATCCATCATTTGTCTCCTGCCTTCTGGCTCCATATCATTCCGATTTTGTTTAGACGTTCCGCTCTCTGCGGGTCAATTTTCTCTCGGCTTCGCCGCTGGGCATGAATCCATTGACCGAGCGGGTAGCCGTCCTGCGTGGAGTATGTAGCAGCCACGCTTAAATTTCCGTTTTCTTCGTAGTATTTTGAGGCGGCGGCAAAGCCGTTTTTCCAGGCTTGTTCTTTACTGTTGAGCCAATTCATACCGATGGCATCCAATGCTTCTATTTGCTCTTGGTTCAGCTTTCCGGTTTTTCTTCGGCCACGCTGCTGTCTCAGCCATTCGTGAAGCTTTTCTTCGTCCTGATCAGCGAATGATGCAGGATAATATGGCAGCGTATTATGAAGGTCGTAATATGCCTTTGCTTTTGCATACCAGGTGTCCCAATAGGTAAGCGGATTCCAAACCATGCCTATCGCGTCAAGTTTCTGAATCTGTTCTTCCGTAAGGGCGCTGCGATTTTCGCGTTGCCGTCTTATCCAATAACCCAAGCGAAAGCCTTCTCCCTCGGAATAGGTTAAAAGTACATCCAGATTACCATGATTCTCGTAATATGCTTTGGCCTGCAAATAGCCGTATTCCCATGAAGTTGTAGACAACTCTCTGAAATACAGACCGATTGTTTTCAACTGTTCAATGTGTTCAGGTGTTTGTTCTCCACGGTTGAATCTCTGCCGTTGGCTATCAACCCATGTAGCGACCTCAAGCTCGATTCCGGGTTTGGCAGAACGCTTCTGCGGGTAAGAGCCATGTTCCTTGTAATAGGCTTTCGCTTTACTGAAATTGATATCCCATGTGGATTCCTGCGTCCAAACCATGCCCAGCTTTTCCAGCTTTGCAATCTTATCCGCAGACAGCGTACCTTTTCTGTAAGCATCCCGCTGTGCACAGACCCAGTTCCCAAGCCCATAGCCATCTTCCGTCTTGTATGCTTTCTGCATATCAAGATCGCCGTGCGTTTTCACATAAGCCTTTGCCTGTTCGTAGCTTTGCTGCCAGCGGTCGATTTTCCAGGGGAAATCAATGGATTCCAGCTTGGCGATTCGTTCTTCATCGAGTTCACCCTTTGCCCGCTTCATGCGCTGCACCGTTGCCCAGGCACTTAATCGGGTGCCGTGCGCACCGACATAGTCTGCGGGAATGCTGAACCCGCCATAGGTATCCACATAAGAACAAAGATCGTCAAAATTGCCGTTCCAGATTCGATCCACTTCGGATTCCATTTTTAGCGGCAGGGTTTCTAACAGTTTTCTTTGAGCTTCCGGAATATCCGCCTCATCCCGCATACGCTTTGCCTGCACAGCGACCCACTTTCCAAGCCAAACGCCGTCTACGACTTCGTTTTGGGAAAGATCAAGCGTTCCGTGTTCATCGTAATATTTTTGAGCTGCGCGGAATGAATTCATCCACGGGTCGCCGCAATTCCAGACCATGCCGACAGCGTTCAGCCTATCGACCTTGTCCTGTGGGAGTTTTCCTTTTGCATAGCTGCTTCGCTGCCGCGCAATCCAGGCGCGCAGGGAGGAACCATTGCTTACCCGGTATTCTCCCGGAACCGAAAGATTGCCGTGTGTCTGATAAAACAGCCTAGCTTCCTGATACATTGCATCCCATTTTGCGCTGGCACCTGTTTCCCAAATCATGCCGATGGCATCTAAACGCGCAATCTGTTCCGGCGTTGGCGGAGTACCTTTTCCTTCGCCGCGGCGCAGGGCACGCAGTCTGGAAATCCACGAACCCAGGCGGATTCCATCAGCAGAGGTATAGCCAGATGGAACTCGCAGATTACGGTGTTCTTTGTAATAATCGCAGGCGGCAAGATAATTTCTCTCCCAGTAGTAATCCAGGACGTCCCAAATCATGCCGATGTTTTCAAGCTGTGCAATGCGTTCCTGATTGAGATAGTTAGAATGTGCTCCGGCGCGCTTCCACGAACGCAGATTGCTGAGCCAGCTTCCGAGATGAATTCCTTCAGCCGTGACAAATGAGGTATCCGGGTTCAGCACGCCGTGCTCGTCATAATACTGTTTGGCTGCATTGAAATTGCGATCCCAATTCAGGTCACGAATGTTATCCCAGACCATGCCGATGGCATCCAGTTTCTGAATCTGCTCATCCGTAAGAAAGGTTTTGCTTTGCCCTTTGCGGGCTGCACGCTGATTGAATATCCAACTGCCCAGAGAATATCCGTCCGCAGTTCGATAGCGGCTGGACGGCATCAGATTTCCGTTTTCTTCGTAGTAAGCTTTGGCGTAGCTGTACATGACGTTCCACGGGGCGGAGAGAACATCATTCAGCTTTCCAAAAAGCTCACGACACTCACGCACCTCGTCTATTACCTGGAACCGTTCATTGACGATTGCCTGGTCTTCTCCAAGGGAACGGTAATAGGTGGTCGCCACAAGCATTTCCTCTTCAACGGCTCCGATGGAATAGAGGTTTTCGATATTGTTGACAATATCCCAAATTACAGCATTCCCGCGTTTTCCGGCAGCCAGTGCTCGACCGATCTGCTGCTTGTAGATGATGGGCGACACGGTAGGCCGCAGCAGGATCACACCGCTGACGTTCTCCACATGGATGCCTTCGTTCAGCGCGTCGATGCAGAACAGCAGCTTGAGATGTTCGGTATCCTCGTCTGCCTTGAAGTCTGCAAAGGACTGACTGGCAGAGGGATCGTCGGAGTACACGGAATAGATGTGCGGAGCCTTATCAATGCGGCTGAACCACTCCGGCACCTTGTCCATCATGGTGTCCATATGTTCCTTGTTGGCGCAGAACACGATGTACTTGCCGGTGCGTTCCGTCATGTGCTTGTCGAAGATGACATCCAGACCGTCCGCCTTTTCCAGCGCACGGCGGAGGGCATCCAGATACCGCTCCGCTTCATCGCGCACGACCTTGCTTTTCGCGCGGCGCACACGGGCTTTGTAGCGCTCCAGGTCCTTCTGATAGGAGAACACGGACAGCACATATTTAGGCGCTGCGAGGATACCACGGACGATAGCTTCGCCCAGCGTAATCTCGGAGGCGACGTTGCCATCAAACAGCTCGTCCGCCATGTCGCGCTGGTTGTCCAGATAGCGAATCGCCGTAGCCGACAGGCCCAGCACAGGTGTCGCGGCATAGGTGGCAAGCAGCTTCTGCACGCCCTGGCCCCACATTTCCGCGCCGCAGCGGTGGAACTCATCGAGGACGATGTAGTCCGGCTGAAGCTCCGCGATTTCTTCGTCCGTCATGCCCATCAGCTTGGCATAGGTCAGAAACGTGACATTCTCCGGCTGCCAGCCGTCTGCGGCAGATTTCAGGTTCTCTAACTGCGTTTCATAGATATAGGCGCTGGGGGAAAGCCAGCAGATGCGGCTTTGGGGATTGTCCTCACAGAGCTTAAATGCAATGAAGGATTTGCCCGTGCCGGTGGGGTGAACGACGGCGGCTTTGCCGGTTTCGTTCAGGAGCGAGACGGCGGCTTCATAGGCGATTCGATTGTGCTCAAACAGCGCGATAGCCATGTGCCGTCTCCTTTCAAAAATGTTCTGCGAATCAGCCGGCGTTCTGCGCAGAATTGAGTTCGTTCAGGTTGAGGTTGTTTACACGCATTCCGGCTGGGATAATCATTCCTTTTCGGATGATCGTTCCGGCTTCAACGTGGCTGTAGTCGTGAATGACCGCTCCGTGCTCCACAATGGATGCACTTGAGAGGATCACACCCTTGCCGATTTTCACGGCAGGATTGACGATGGTTTTTGCTTCAAAAATGGTTCCGGCTCCGGCCTCCACAGCAGGGCTGATGGTTGCGGTCGGATGCTTGAGCACCGGCACGATGAAGCCTGCCATTTGCAGGTAATTGATGAGATTGCGCCGGAGTTCGTTATTTCCAATGGCGACAAAGGCCATTGGGTAATCGTTGCGATAGCGCTGGCAGTTTCCAAGGCTGTCCAGGACACCGGGCAGCGTCGTGTCATCGTCCAGGAACGCGATATGTTCAAAGACACCGATGGCTTCAGCAGTTTCACGGACGACCTGCCCCTGACCTCCCGCGCCGAGAATCAGCAGATTCATCTGCCGTGGCGCGTTGCGGCGCTGATATTCTGTTTGTTCGATTTCAGAGAAGGCAACAGCAGCCAGATCAACACGGCAGTATTCCGAGAACCGCTTGACGATCACGTCTGGGCGCTTGTTCTGACCGAGATAGGTGCAGAGACTGTACATATCCACGCCCGCCTCCAGCTTCTGCCGGATGAAGGCATAGCGCAGTTCCATAGAGGAGAGCTTGTCAGCGATCTGATACTTCTCGTTCATCGTACTGAGCAGCACCTGCATCAGCCGGAACGGCGGCAGATGTTTCTCGCCGTTCAGAATGAAGCAATCTCCGCTCGGATATAGTCCGATGTTTGCGGAGAGAAACAGCTTCACGCTGAGCGGCATGGGCAGATCCCGCGGTGCATCCGACGGCAGAAACTCTACCGGGTCGGAGGCTGTGCCGCCCTTGCCGCGGCCTGCAACATAGCGGATGCAGATCATACCCGCAGCAAGGTCGATGTCCTGACGGCGCAGAGCCGTGACCTCGCCCAGCAGCAGACCCATATGTAAGCAGAGGAACGCGGCGACTTTACGCGGCTCAACGTCCTCCATCAGATGCTGGTCGATAAGGTGGCATTGTGCGTCTGTCAGCATGAGAAAAACTCCTCTAAACGTGGTGAAACCCGCGGCAGCCGATTCCGCAGGTCTGGGATAATTGAGGTGAAATTGTAGCGGCGGTGTTCGGATGATAGGTGTAAAATATGCCTTCGGCGGCCGCAGCCAACGTGAACTGCGGTTGAATTATTCTTGTCTCTGCATACCTATGATCCGCGCGCAATGGCGCGTCGGGATGGGCAGCAGATTTTCATAGCCGAAGCTTTTTCAAGCGTCACGGATCATTCCGACCCGGTGCAACGTGATGCATATGCGCGTCCAATAAAGTATGCTTTAATGAACTCGTGCGCGGTATGCCCTTTCAGCATCAAAATGCGCGAAATACGGCTATTTTGATGCTTCATTATACCATGATTGATGGAAAATTGCAAGAGTTTCAGGAGAAAAAATAAGCATACTTATTTTTACTCTCGCTTTGGAACGGTACGGTTAGCTTATACCTCTTCGCTGCGAACCCATTTGAAAAAAGTTGTGCGTGAGACGCCAAGAGCATCCGCCGCCTGTCCGGCTGTCAGCTCTCCGGCCTCCCACGCTTTTTTGATTTCCGGGTATATCTCCGGACGGTCGATCCGCCGTCTGCCAAACTGTACGCCGCGGGATTTTGCCGCAGCGATCCCCTCCGCCTGACGCTGCCGGTTGAACTCCCGCTCCGTCTGTGCAACGTAGGAGAGAAGCTGCAGAACAATGTCCGCGATCACCACGCCGGTTAAGTCCTTGCCCTGTTTTGTGTTGAGCAGCGGCATATCCAGAACGATGATGTCCACCTGTTTCTGCTTTGTAAGGAGCCGCCATTGCTCCAGGATTTCATCGTAATTGCGCCCCAGCCGGTCGATGCTCTTAATCACGATGGTGTCTCCGGTTTTAAGCTTTCGCAGGAGCCGCTGATACCCCGGACGCTCAAAGTCCTTACCGGACTGTTTATCCATGTAGATGTTGCCGGGCGCAATGCCATACTCCACCATAGCGATCTTCTGCCGGTCCTCGTTCTGATCTCTGGACGATACCCGGATGTACGCATATTCTTTTGCTTCCATGTATGAACCTCCCTGTGTTTTGGACGTGCATACAATATTATAAAGGAGAGGTTTGAACTGCGGTTGGTGCGCCGGAGAACGGGGAAACGCAACTGGCAAGCAATGCCTGCGTTTATACAAACTTGACGAACAGGGAGATTTCCGGATGCCGGAAATCTCCCTTTGCTTGTTGAGGGAAGCTCTCTCCCAAACCCCTGATTGATCGAACGGTTCCCGTTCGGCTGCGCCCTGCAAAGCAGTGCTATTTTTCCTGTTGATGCTCTCTTGTCTGGCGCTGTTCATCGGCATCCGTGCGCAGGAGCATCTCGGCGTTGGCCTTATAAATCTGGAGCTGCCTGGCTTCCTCGCGTGCCTTGGCAAGCGCCGCATAGTCGAGTTTCTTCTGCACAAGCAGATCAGAATACTCCGCTTGCAGGCTCTTGACCGTGGGCAGTTTTTTCAGCGCCAGATCGTCAAACGCTTTCTTCGCAGCCTTGTGGATGATGATGTCGCTCTCATGCGCATCGTGGTATTTCTTGGAATATCCGGCCTTGCGATAGGCGGTGTAGATATCTCTGGTCTTGGCATAATTGATGATGTGCGTTTTCAGCACGGCGATCTCCGCCATGCGGCTTTCTGCCGCTTTTATTTTCGCTGTCAGTTCCTTCGTCCTGGCGCTTGCAGCATCCGCGCAATCGGACAGCGCGGTGAGGTCGGCAAAGTCATGCTTCTGGATGAAGAGCAGCGTTTCCGCCATGCTTTTCAGCTTCACGATTTTCAGCGTCTGATCGTATGCAGTGCCTTTGCCGTTGCCGATTTTTGCTTCAATTTGCGAAATCAACGTCGGTCTTGTGGCCTTGATAGGATACGACTTTTTCCGGCGCGGTGTATGCACCCGCGTACCGAGGATCACAGCCCGCAGCTCTTCTTCCGAATAACCCTCGCCCAGCGACCGGAGCCGGATATTCTGCGGCTGACCGTCCCGCATAAAGGTGACATGCTTGCCGCGCTTTACGGTGTAACCGGCTGCTTCCACCAACTCCAGAAATGTCTCAAAATCTTTCGGCTTCTTCGCAAGCGCTGCGTCAATGGCCGCACGCAGCAGATCGCGCTGACATGGCTTTGCATTGCCGCCCATCCACTTGTTGTAGCTCTTACCGTGGGGCTTCGGATTCTCGATCACAGACAGCCGGTGCTCCATACAGACAAGATCGCTGAGCTTCCGGACAGCTTCGGTGCTGCCCCAGAAGTTGCGGAATTTCCGCGTGCAGTCCAGCGTCGTGGAGTTCCAAATAATATGGTTGTGGATGTGCTGCTTGTCGGTATGGGTACAGACGATAAAGGCATGGTCGCCCTTGGTAAAGCGCTTGGCAAATTCATAGCCGAGCCGATTGGCTTCCTCCGGCGTGACCTCGCCCGGTTTGAAGGATTGCCGGATCTGATACGCGATCACATCGCTGGCCTGTTCCCGGCCGGTGAGCTGCCGGTACTGGCGTTTGGATAAAAGAAACTCACTGTCCGCCGTCTTGGCATCACAGGCATAAGCCGAAATATATTCGCCGTCTTCCGTCTTGTCCGGATTCTTTGCGTAGTCCGTCCGCTCCGTCAGGCATTGGGCAATGGTCTTGCCCTTGTTGACGTGCATGGGAATGATTCGCGTGGTCGCCACGGGCAAGCCCCCCCTTTGCAAAAAGATAGCGCGGAAGCTTTTACACTTCCGCGCTGTGCTTTACCAATATACTTTTTCTTTCATCCAGGCTCGCAGCAGATGAAGCTGCGCGACAAGCCACGCGCCCAGCATCGGCAAACCGTAAGGCGAAAGCGCAAATGCCGCCGCCAGCTCGATTACTCCGTTTTTTACATTGTGGTCGATGAAGCTGAAAATACTCACAAGGACGAGGAGCACAGACAGAACATTCAGCAGCACAGCGGAAATATGCAGAGTCAGCGTGCAGAGCCAGATCAGAAACGCGAGGACAAGCATGACCGGGGCAAGCAAAATTTTCAGAACGAACTTCATATTTTCATCAACTCCTTCGCCTACATATTACAATTTAATAGGAGCGGAGGCAAGGATGTCGCGGAGAAAAACGATATTGGAGCCGCAGCTCCATTATTTGATGCCGGCAAGCTTTACCAATATCCCATTCGCCATGTCCCAAAGCTGCTCCTGATTTTGGACGACCTGTTCCAAATCTGTATCGTAGATGCGCCCGGATTCATTCATCCGCCGCGCAATCTGATTGATATTGTTGCTGGCGTAGCGCAGAAGCGAGACCATTTCTTTCAGCTCCGGCAGCTCCAACCGGACGATCACGCCGTCAATGGCGATGCGGCGCAGATAGGCACTGAGATTGCTCATGCCCGCCTGCGCCATTTTTTCTTCGATCATGCTCTTTTCATTTTCGGATACCCAGAAGATGATCTGTACATTTCTGTTTCTGGCCATGGTCATCGCTCCTGTCCTGGCAGCTTTTTCTCTGCGGTCTTCGCCTGAATCGCCGTTTTGTTTTTCTGAATCTTCTCCAGCACGGAGGGACGTTTTGCTGGTGCGTCTTTTTCTTTTGCCAGTTCCTCGCGCACACGAGAGACGAGCAGATTGACAAGCCCAGGATTGACCTGCGACACGAGAAAGTAGCGACTGCGTTCATGTCCCCATTCGTCGGCATCGGTACAGACCGGAATCGTCTGTGCCCAGGCTTTATTATCGCGGCTGATTCGCCCGTCGTGGTCAAACGCACGCACGGTATTGGCAAGCACATACGCCACACGCTCCATGCCGAACTGCGCTGCGACCTGTGCGGCGGCCTTACCTGTGCCGAGGCAGTAGTCGTGGTAGCTTTCATGAATCGCGGTTTCCAGTGCGTCCCGGCAGACCATGTTCACACGAAAGGATTCCCGGTAGGCGGGCAGCTCGTCATGCTCGATGGCATACTCTGCGCTCTGCTTGTTGATCGGAACCTGTGCGGTTTCAGAAGAAGTTTTTTTGATATCATTACGTTCCATAATCGTCCTCCTTGTAATCTTGATTTGTACTCGCCTTTTCCGTATAATAAGAAAAAGAAAAACGGTGGTGGTAAAATGGCAAACAACGATCAGCTCTGGCAGGAAGCAAAAAATCGCTGCCGACTGAATGATGAAGATATTGCCCTCGCCAAGCGGCTGGGGCTGAATCCGCGTAGCCTTATCAAGAACATTCCAAACAAAAGTGAGCCGTGGAAAGCTCCCGTCAAGGACTGGCTCCATGAGATAGAGGCAAAGCGCAGCAAAAAGGCAGCGCAGAAGCAGCGCCGCCGTGAGAATGTGGCAAAGTCGCAGGATAGCGCCGACAAGGAAAAATAATTCCTCGTCGGCGCTTTTTTGTTATCTGCTTTCCTGCTCCCGCTGCTTTGCGGGCGCGTCCTGTGCCTGGCGTGTCGATGTTTTTTTCAGCTTTGCCAGCACAGAAGGACGCTCCGCTTTTGCGGAGAGCGCAGAGTCATCTGCCAACTGCTCCACGGGCGTGCGCTCGTCGATGTTCAACTCTGCATTGAGTTCTGCAAGCCGTGCGGATTTTACACGCAGCTCTTCCTCCTGCGGAAATGGCTTGCCAAGCTCCGCCTTTGCAGCTTCCATCTGTGCGGTCGTTGCGTCCAGCGTGTTTCGGACGTTCTGCAATCTGTCCGGCATGGCGTTCAAAACGTTGTCGATACGAGTGAGGTTTCCGCGTGCATCCTTGCCCAGCGTCACGCGATGGGTCATCTGGCCTTTGAGCGTCAGAACATAATCCCTGCCGAAATCCTCCAGCGTGAGGGACATCTGAAATCCGCGGTAAGTGCCGATGGGCACCGGCTCCATGCCTCGCACATCCTTGAACGCTTCCAACAGCGCCGCACCGGCGTTGTCCTTATCCGTGAGACTGTCGTTTTTGACCGTCATACCGGCAAAGCCGTCCTCCGGGTGCGGATGCGCCGCCAGCGTTTTCATATCTGCCTCAAGGCCGGAAATGAACCCCTTGGACTTTTCAATGTCCTCCGGGAATTTCTTCAAAAGGCTGTCCTCCAGCTTGTATTGCTGGCTCTGGTGGCTGGCCTTCATCAGCTTCAGACGGGCAACGTCCACATCCAAATCCATCTTCTCTTTGATTCTCTCGTCACCGGCGCACAGCGCCTTGATCTCTGCATAGGAAAGAGCTGTTTCGTCCACATCCTCGCAGGAGCGAACCGGAGATTTTGAGGTCATAATCTGTGAGATGAATTTTTGCTTATTCTCCACTGTCTGCCACAGATAGGCATCGAATGTGGATTCCGTGACGTAACGGTAGATGTGGACTTCCTTGTTGCGGTTGCCCTGACGGATGATGCGGCCGCTGCGCTGTTCGAGATCTCCCGGCCGCCACGGACAGTCAAGGTCATGGAGTGCAATGAGTCTGTCCTGCACGTTCATACCGGCACCCATCTTGAAGGTGCTGCCCATGAGCACGCGCACCTGACCGGCGCGTACTTTCGCAAAAAGCTCTTTCTTCCGCACCTCGGTATTGGCTTCATGGATGAACGCGATCTGCTCACGGGGGATGCCACGGGCGACGAGCTTTTCCCGGATGTCGTCATAAATCGTGAACGCCGGTTCCTCGGCTGCATCCTGCCCAATGGCAGCTTCCAGCGCGTGAAGCTCCGGACTGTCGAGGTTCCCGCCTGCGGCCTTTGCCGCTCTGGATGCAGGTACCGCCGTTTTGGGTGTGGAGAGGTCGCAGAAGACGAGCTGGGGGAGCTTATCTGCCTGTCCATCCTGCCAGACGGAATAGATATTGTCCACGCACAGATTGACCTTACTGCCCGCCTCATCGGGCAGATCAGGATTGATAACGCGCTGGTCAAGCCCCAGCTTGCGCCCGTCCGAGGTGATCTTGAGCATGTTATCGGTGCTTGCATCCACGATTCCCGCATGGACTCTTGCAGCACGCTCGGAAAGCTCCTGCACCATGTTCTTTTGAATTTCTGTCGGCTGTGCCACAACGTTGTGATAAACCGGCGTCGGCGTTGGCAGGTGAAGCCGATCCGCCGTTTTGATGTCGGCGGCTTCCTTGAATAGCTGCATCAGCTCCGGGAGGTTGAAGAACTTTGAAAACCGGGTACGCGCCCGGTAGCCAGTGCCCTCCGGGGCAAGCTCAATCGCCGTTACAGTCTCGCCAAAGGTGGAAGCCCAGCAGTCGAAATGCGTCAGATGCTTTCTCTGGAGCATATCATGCTGGAGATAGCGCATCATGGTGTACAGCTCCGTCATGGAGTTCGAGACCGGCGTGCCGGTCGCAAACACAATGCCCTTGTTGCCGGTGATCTCATCAATGTTCCGGCATTTCAGGAGCATGTCGGAGGACTTCTGTGCGTCCGTCGTTGAGAGACCGGCAACGTTGCGCATTTTTGTGTAGAGGAACAGATTTTTGAACGCATGGGCTTCGTCCACATAGAGCCGGTCTACGCCAAGCTGCTCGAAGGTGATGACATCATCCTTGCGGCTGGTGTCCTGTAATTTCTTGAGCTTCACTTCAAGGCTCTTTTTTGTTTTCTCCAGACTCTTGATGGTAAAGCGCTCGGCATTATTTGCCCTGAGTTCCATCAGGCCGTCTTCGATTTCATAAATCTGCTCTTGCAGCATCCGCTCCTGCCGCTCTTTGGAGACCGGGATACGTTCAAATTGGCTGTGCCCGATGATAACGGCATCGTAGTCGCCGGTGGCAATGCGTGCACAGAACTTCTTGCGGTTTCTCGGCTCGAAGTCCTTTTTGGTAACGGCAAGGATATTGGCAGAGGGGTATAGACGCAGAAACTCCGATGCCCACTGCTCAATCAGGTGATTGGGCACCACAAACATGGGCTTGTGGCAAAGGCCGAGACGTTTGCTCTCCATAGCTGCCGCGACCATTTCAAAGGTCTTGCCCGCACCAACTTCGTGCGCAAGGAGCGTATTCCCGCCATACAAAATGTGAGCAACAGCGTTCAACTGATGCTCACGAAGCTGTATCTCCGGATTCATACCGGAGAATGTAATATGCTGTCCGTTGTATTCACGCGGACGGGTAGAATTGAAAAGCTCGTTGTACTTCTGAACCAGATCGTGCCGACGCGTCGGGTCTTTCCATATCCATTCCTGAAATGCGTCTTTGATGGCCTGCTGTTTCTGCTGGGCAAGCGTGGTCTCCTTGGAGTTGAGCACGCGCTTTTCTCTGCCGTCCGCATTCTCAATGGTGTCGTAGATACGAACGTCGCGCAGATTCAGTGTGTCCTCCAGAATCTTGTAGGCATTGGCGCGTTCCGTGCCGTAGGTCATATTGGCGTTGATGTCGCTGCGGCCTACGACGCTCTTGCCGGTGATATTCCATTCTGCGCTGAAATCCGAGTAGTTGACATCAATACTCCGGCGCACATAGAACGCAGGCTCCAACAGCTCAAACATGAACTGTCTGATATACTCTTTGTCGATCCATGTCGCGCCGAGGCGTACTTCAATTTCCGAAGCGTCCAGATCCTTGGGCTGTGCCTGCCGCAGAGCCTCCACATTGGGCAAATAGCCGGGACTGTCCTTCGCGGCCGTCTCTGCCTCTCGCAGCTTCTGACGCACATCGCCGGAGAGATATTCATCTGCCGTCTGCCATTCTCCGCGCACGGGGTCGAGGAAGATAACACCGTTCAGTTCGTCAATCAGTTCTTCCTGACTTTTACCGGAGAGCTGCGCCATATAGTCCATGTCCACGCAGGCTTTTTCTGAAATGGACAGCGCCAGCACCTCCGCCGCCGTATCCACGGACGTGATGGCCTCGTGGGGGCGAATCGTGCGCTTTGTAAAAATGTCGGCCTTGCGTTTGAGGTTGTTTTCTTCATCCAGCACTTCCAGAGAGCAGAGCAGGAAGTACGAGCTGTCATCCGCAAACGCCAGATTGTTGGCGCGCGTATTGATAAGCCCATACTTCGCCGTGAAGGAATCATAGAGCGCATCCAGTTCCCGCTGCGTCTGCCGGATTGCTTCATCGGAGATAAAGCCGTCCATCTGCTGCCCAATGAGCTTCTGCACGCAGTCGCGCAGCTCGACCATGCCCCTGACGCGCTCTTTTGCCGTTGCGTTCAGGTCAGGCTTGACCATGACGCTGTTCTCACGGTAATACACCTCACCGTCTACGATGGTGTAGGTGTAGTTTTTTACATTGGGGTCAGCGGGGATGGATGTGCCAATCTTCTCGTTTTCACCGAGGTCTGGCAGCCCTGCCTCCTGATATTTACCGCCGATTTTCTGTACTGTTTCATGGAGCAGCGTCCCCAAATCTGCACCCTCTATGGGGTTGACGGTATAATCCTGCTTACCGTACTGTGTGCTCTCTGAAGATGGGGTTCCGAGCACCATTTCCGGATGCTCTGCGAAGTAGCTGTTGATGGCAAAGCCGTTTTCGGACTGGCCGAGGTGAATCCAGTCCTCGTCGATCTCAATGGGACGGTCGCGCTTTTGAAGAAAGACGATATCCGAAACGACATCCGTACCGGCGTTGGCGCGGAAGGCATTGTTGGGCAGACGAATGGCACCCAGCAGCTCCGCCCGCTGTGCGATGTACCTGCGGACTTCGGGCGATTGCTTGTCCATCGTGTAGCGGGAGGTCACGAACGCGATCACGCCGCCCGGACGCACCTGATCCAGCGTTTTTGCAAAAAAGTAGTCATGAATGGAAAAGCCGAGCTTGTTATAAGCCCAGTCATCTACCTGATATTGTCCGAACGGGACGTTGCCCACGGCGAGGTCGTAAAAGTCTTTTCTGTTCGTTGTCTCGAAGCCGGCGATGGTAATGTCCGCCTTGGGGTAAAGCTGCTTGGCAATGCGTCCGGTAATGCTGTCCAACTCCACGCCGTAGAGCTTGCTGCCCTGCATGGCTTCCGGTAAGCAGCCGAAGAAGTTTCCAACGCCCATAGACGGCTCTAAAATATTGCCGGTCTGGAAGCCCATACTGCCGACGGCCTCATAAATCGCCTTGATAACGGTGGGGCTGGTGTAGTGCGCGTTCAGCGTGGACGCTCTGGCCGCAGCGTATTCCTCCGGGGAAAGCGTGGCGTACAGCTCTGCGAACTCGTCCGACCAGTTTGGCTTATTCTCATCGAACGCATCTGCCAGTCCGCCCCAGCCAACATAGCGTGAGAGGACTTGCTGCTGTTCTGCGCTGGCCTGTAAACCCTCGGCCTCCAGATGTTTTAGCAGTCGGATGGCATTGATATTTGCCTGATACTTGGTCTTTGCGCCGCCAACGCCGAGGGTATCGTCGGTGATGTGAAAATTTTGTGCATTGCGGCGGCTTGCCGCTTTGAAGTCGGCATAAGCGGCCTGCTCTGCAGTAGCGACGCGAGGAAAGTCCTGCCACTCGCTGTCAATGGGGATGGATACCGCAGGACGGTGTGCAGGAGGCTCGTCTATCTCAGCCTGAGAGATGGCATCATCAAAATCAGGCACAAACTCGCCCATTTCCGAAAGTGCTGCCCGGCCTTCCTGCTCCAGAATCAGCGCTTCTTCCTCGCTCATGACGGGAGGTTCAGGCTCGATAGGTTCCGCTGAGGGAGGGGTATGCTCCGGCTCGCCAATATGCAGTGTGCGTATCTCCACATCATAGGGGAGGTTGTTTTTGTCGGCAGAATACACTGCTACTGTTTCCTCGGTGTAGTCGTGTGCCTTTTCCGGCTGCGGATACCGCTCCATGAGCCGTGCGAAGCTCTCTTTGCTCTCCGCACGGGAAATGGGATAGCGAAGTGATGAGTCGCGGAGGGAAATGTCAAAAAGGCCGATGCTCTCAATAATGAAAGGCTTTCCGTCCTCCAGATATACCGTATCACCCACAGAATATGGGAACGGGTCTTTCTGAGGGATGGGAGCTGGTTTTTCCGGCTCATGCTGGCGGTACTGTGCGATATCTTCATCTGAAACGTGAATGAGGTCGCTGAAATCGAGGTTTTCCAGCTCGTTGGAAATAAGCTCCTGCAAAGAGCCGTACTGCCGGGTTTCCAGATGCTTATCGTCCAGATAGCGTTCCAGCCGGTAATTCACAAGGTCGATGTTCACCTGAACGGGAATCTCATCGTCGGTGACGGTGGTGTAGGCGACGCCAATCTTGGTAGGATCGCTGAAATCCGCCTCTGAGCCGTATTCGCTCCGGCAGAAGTCGGAGATCAGTCCCTTTGCACGCTCCGTGAGCGCCTGCTCCGCCTGCCCTTGCAGCTCCAGCCGGTACGCCTCCGCCTGCCATTCGCTTGTAAATTCCTCGGTCACGCCGTCCGCGTCCACATAGTAGCCGTGGGTCTCGTCGTCCCACACGGCATACAGAGTGCGGAAGCCTCGGTCAAGGCTCACCACATGGAAACGGTCTGCGGGGTCGAGGGCAGGCTCTTCCTGTTCCGCGATAAGCTCCGTATCCTGCATCACACGCTGAATGAAGGGGTCGTTATGCAACTTTTCAGTGTCTACAACCTCACCGTTGACGATACCCCGCTGGGCAAGTGCTTCCCGGATGGCAACGGGGTCAATATCATCGAAATTGTCGCGCTCACGTTCGGTGTAGAAGTTATCGGATTGAATGAGTTGGGCAATCCGCCGCTGCACCTTCGGCCACGAGAGCATAACCGGCTCGGAGTTGCCCACGGAAATCCGGAGGGGCTTTGTGCTGTCGGCTGCGCCGTACTCCCGCGCCAGCCATGCGGCGGTTTCCCTTTCACGCCCGTGCTGCGCCATATACAGAACAACCGCCTGCTTGCTTTCACTTTTTCCGTTCCAGCTCTGCAAGGCAGCGTCGATGTCCTCCTGCGTCATCTTGTAGGGCGAGGGCGTTATCGTGGTCGCCAGCGTGGGATACAGCTCGTCCAAAAGCTCCTGATGGAGCCGGTTGTGGAAGGAGGGCGTATCGAAATAGAGGCGCGTGAGCTGCAAATCCTCAGACGCCATGACGATGCGCCGGATTGCCGCCGCACCCTCCAGATAGGCGTTTTGACGGTCGGAATTGCGGCAGGCGTTGAGAAATGCGTCATCCTCGGAAAGCGCGTTACCCACGCTCAGGCGGTATCGCCCGAACAGCTCCTGCGCCGTGGGTTGAGCTTGCTCTGCGGCGGGATCGCGGAACACCCTCGTGCCGTCCGCGCCGAACTCCGCTTCCTGTGCGTCGATGGCGACCTCCGCCTCATGGTCAACGGAGCGCAGGGTGTAGGTGCGCCGCTCCGGGTCGCTGTCTCCCTTTGCGGAGATGGTCACATCGTACTTGTCCCGCAGGCTTTCTACATACTGCTCCAGACTGTGTGCCGGTACGCCGCACATCTCCACACGGCCAGCGCCGGGGATATTGCGGGTAGTCAGGTTCAACTCCAGCAGTTCCGCCGCCTGTCTTGCGTCCTCTCCGTACAGCTCAAAGAAATCGCCCACCTGATAGAGCACGATGTCGTCCGGGTGGGCTTCCTTCTCGGCGTTATAGGCGCTCCAGCCCGCGCTTCGCTCTGCGGTCTGCCGCTGGAGCTGATCGTACTGTGTCTTTTCCTCCGGGGTCAGAAAACGGTCTTTGCGGATCAGCTCAGAGATGCGCTTGGCGACGTTTGCCCAGTTCAGTTGGATTTCCGGGCAGTCCTGCTTTTTCAGGCTGATGCCCTTGTCGCCGTGATTCTCGCCACTGTGGGTAGCGCCGGATACCGCGTGAGAGCTGCCCCCAATGCCGTATTCCTTTTTCAGAAAGTCCGTTTGCTCCTTCGGGCTGTGTTTCTCTCTGAAATAGGCGTAGATACGCCCCTTTCCGCCTGCGACATTGCTGCCGCGGGTCAGGGTCGCGGCGATCTCGTCCTCTGTAATGAACCGCTGCACGGCGGGGATCTCCGCCATATCGGTGCTGTACTCTCTGCGGGGCAGGGACAGCTCCCGCAGACCCTGCTCGATATTGTCCGACTTGTGGTAGTGAAAGCGCAGCAGGCTCCTGTCCTCCCGGTAGTCGCTCTGGAACTGTATGAGATCTTCCAGAACAACCTCACGAAACGCCGGTTCCGCCAGACGCTCGGCAAGCCGCGCCGTTTCCTCCGGATAGCCGTTGCCGCGAATATCCGACAGACAGGAGAGATACCCCTGCGCCGTGGCTTCGTCGCTGAGATCATGCTTGAGATGCCAGAGGGACGCTGCCAGCTCCGTGCGCTCATGCCCCGGCGCTTCCGCAAGCTCTACGTTGGTAGCGTATTCGCCCTGCTCCAAAAGCTGCCCGATGCGCTCCGCCGCCTCCTGCCAGCTTACGACCTTTGCGGAGGTCAAATAGCGGGAGGCGTCCCCATTGGCGATGTGGATGCCGTCCTCTGCGTACCATACGGAGTATCTGCCGTTTTCGGTGATGATTCCGTTGCCGCCATGGAAGGTGTTTTGGAGAAACGAAGCGATCTCTTCCGCGCTTTTGCCCTTGGAGAACTCCGTGGCGATCTTCATGCGGGCGTGGTCGGCGTTGCCGCCCGTGCGCAGGATGTGGTCGATATCGTTCTGCGAAATGAACATGGAAAAAGCGGAGGGCGTAGAATTAACGCTCTCCGCTGTGTCGATATATGCAATTTGTTCCTCTTCCGTAGGAAACAGGCTCATCTGATATGCCGCCGTGGGCTGTGCCGGTTCTGCTTCCGGCTCGTCATTGGTCAGTTGTACACCAGCTCGGTCAGGATGATCTCTTCTGCCTGTGCTTTCAGGCTGTTCATCAGCCCCACCCAGCGCATCGGGTCGCTGGCTTTCAGCGTTTCCGTCACGCCCGCCGACTTCATCAGCTCCGGCATCATCTGCTCCAGTCTCCGATTTGCCGTCTCGTCGATCTCCCGCAGGTGCGGGAACAGCGTCTCGGACAGGATCATCTGATTCCAAAGGATGGGGCGGTGCTCCTGAAGGTAGGTCTTCCGCAGCATTCCGTACTTGCCCAGGGGCTTGCTCTCCGGTTCCTCGCTCAGCTTCAGATCGGGAATCCGGTAGTCTCCGTTCTTCGTGTAAGTCAATTCGGTCATGATTCTGGCTCCTTTCGCGCTCATAATTTCGGATGACAACTTCTATCTGTCTGAGTATCTGCTGGCTGATCTCACTGACCGCCGTGCCCAGCGCCGCAACCGCAGCCGGGGTGTTGAAGTCGAACACAGGCATGAAATCTTCCGGTTCCAGATAGGCTTCCGGCTCCAGTCCGCACCGGCTCATCAGCATGTAGGTAATGCTGACTTTTGCGGCATTTCGGAACTGCACCTCGGTGTTGAACTCATCATATCCGTCAAGATAGGAATCGTCAATGTTGCGGAGAATGTCTCGCTTGTAATCTGCCCAATATTCTCTTGCAAGCTGTGCGGCTGCTGACTCCATCTGCTCGACAATGCCATCGTTTCCGGATACACCGTAGCTTCGCTCCAGCGCGGCGGCAACGGCATCCTCATGCTCCGCGCGGAACTGCCAGAGGTGCATGGGGCGGGAGTGCTCCCGTTCGCCGGTGTCAGCCACGTCAAAGACGTATCGCAGCTGCGGCTTCTGGCCGCTTGTGTTTATAAGGGCAATGCCGGTGGAGCCGCGCCGGACAAAGCGCCCCATCTTCTTGTTCCAAAAATCGTACTCAGCGCAGGCAGTCGCATCCGGCCGCTGGGCGTGGATCATGACCTGCTCGTTATAGGGATACTTGTAGAGCCGTGCGGCTGTGCGCAGGAACTGCGTCCAGCTCTTGTAGCTGCTTGTAAGCTGCCGCTCTGCTGTGTCTGCCATCTGCCTGTGCTCCTGATATTTACTCGGCATAGGGCTACCTCCTTTGGGCAAAAAATTAGAGCACCCGGAATTGGGTGCTCTATGTATGGAGAATGACAGGCTTTCAATATGTTTCCGCTTGCTTTTGATTGGATATGCAGGCGTATCCGCCAGACAAAAGTATGAGCGCAAGACCACTCACCAATAAATCTGACAGAAAAATACCCGCCTGTTGTGACAAGCGGGCATTGTGCCATTGGTATTACATTTTTCCGTTTTGTCCGTCTGCTTCCGCCTTTCCAAGCAGGTATAGAAATGCGATGGCAGGTACTCGCAAAATCGGCACTTGCGTTTCATGCTTTGCAATGCCGAAATCGTCCAGTTGCTTCGTGATGAGAAACGCGCTTGTGACTTTTGCACCTTCATCCTTGCAGAGTTCAACGATGGCGTCCGTAGCGGGTATATGGGAGTTGTTGCGGTATTTTACCTCACAGAGAATCTTTTCACGGGGCAGCTCAATGACCACATCGACCTCCTTTTGATTATCCTTTGCCTTTCTGAAGTAGCCGAGCTGCGCCGTGCTGCCCGGATAGAAGGAGACGACATGCTTATATACAGTCGTTTCCACCATTGCCCCAAGCTCCCGTTCATCCGAAAGAACATCGTCTATCATCAGAACGGCGTTGCGTATGGCGGCGTCGGCAATGTATATCTTCGGCTTGCCCTTCAATGCGCCCTTGCTTCCCACATCCATCGGCTTTGACAGGTAAATCAGATTGGACATTTCAAGCGCCTCGATATAGCTGTCTATTGTAGAGACTGATGTGTTTTCCAGCTCCTTTGCCGCCGTGGTCACGCTGAAAATCTCCGTTGAGTTCATGCAGAGATACAAAAACAGCTTTTCCATCAGAAGCGGGCTGCGAATATTAAAAAGCGTCAGCACATCACGCTTGATAACCTTATCCACCACATCCTCCCGCAGCATCCGCTGTGCATACACATCGTCATCCGACAATACAAGCTCAGGGAAACCGCCGATCATGAGGTAACGATTGAAATGGCCTTCCAGCGGTGCAAACCGATCCATCAGGTCGCCAAGCTCTGCTCTGCTCATTTTCACGAGTTTTGTGAGCCGCAGGTTATCAGGCAGGAGCGGCTCTTCAATTTGCAGCAGACGGCAATACTCATAAAAGGACATGGTGGGGATCTTCAGGATGTTCCATCGTCCCGTCCCGCTGTCGGTCGAGCCCTTTTCCAATATCGGACTTGCCGAGCCGGTCGCTGTAAGGCGAATGTCCTTCCTGCTGTCGTAGATGACCTTCATCCACAGCTCCCAATGCTCTGTATATTGAATCTCATCGAGAAAAATGTACCTTGTTCCATCAACAGGATAAAGGGACTCATAGATTGAAAGGACTTTCTCCACATTGACGAGCTTTACAATCGGATTGTCGAAAGACACATACAGGATATTCTTGGGGTTTACACCCTCGTCTATCAGACTGTTCATCATCTGATACATGATTGTTGTCTTGCCGACACGCCTTGCACCGGATAAAACGGCAAACCGCCGAATCGTCTTATGCGAAATCATTCTCAATGCTTCGTAATAGGCAAGCCTTTTCTGCGGCTTGTTTTCCTCCTTGATTGCCAGCGGATTGCGCCACCAGGGGTTATACTGCCGCAACACCTTGATGACCTGCTCATCGCTTACGATTGCCATACAAACACCTCCGTACAGGTAGTATTTCAGCGGAGTTGTATCTTCATACTGATAAAACTCCGTAGGAGTTATGCAAGTATATTATAGCAACAGTCATATGCGAACGCAAGGGGGTTTTGAAAGATGCGAAAAAAACGTCCAATATTTTGCTACCTGAATCCTTGCATCTTCCTTTATGTTTGCTGCAACAACGATAGTGCCAGCAGCGAGACGGCTCCAAATGGAACCGTCTCGCTGCTTCTGCTGTTCAGTTAAAATCCGGTACCAGTTCCATCCCAACGTAGGCTTCGTCCGTCAGGGCGGCGAGCTTGGCAAGCACGGAATCCGTGAGTGCCAGCAGCTCCGTCTCATCAGCCTCCAGATGCTTGCGCATGTCGGTCAGCTCCTGCATCAGACCGGTGCGGGTGCCGGTATTGTAAATGCACATCAGATTGATCTCGCCAAACGTAAAGTCACTCATGTCACAACTCCCTTTCTGCGCTTCGTTTCGGCGCACTCTTCAAAGACGTGGTATCGGCTGCGGGCTGCGCTTTCAGCTTGGCAAGGATAGATGGCTTTTTGTCGGGTATCTCCCTGCTTGTCGGCTGCTGGGCGCGGCGCTTTTCCTCGTCTTCGCGCTGAACGGCCTGTGCCA
Organism: bacterium; assembly: GCA_963613665.1. Classification (GTDB taxonomy): domain Bacteria; phylum Bacillota; class Clostridia; order Oscillospirales; family Oscillospiraceae; genus F23-B02. Next base: position 71,091 of record CAVEAL010000007.1, read on the forward strand.
GCTCCAACAAAGAAATGGGGGTGCCGGTCTTGGACTGTTCTTCCAGCTCCGCAACTGTTTTGCGCGGCCCGTTGTTGATGATACCGTCGATCATGCCGTAATCATCCTCCATTGCCATCTCGGCATTTTTCAGATAGTTCTCCGGCTTGAGAAAGCCCGACAGCTCCTTGAAGCCCCAGGAATCAACGTAATGACAGGATACCACACCGTTCTGTTTCAGGGCAACGATGTCGCTGACGGACAGGCTGTGACCGCGAAAATCCTCCGGGCGGCGGATATTGAATGTCTCATACAGCTCGTTCAATCTGTCCTGGGTATCGCCCCTGCGGTCGAGGTTTCCTGCGTAAACGGCGGCGTAGTTCTCCCTTTGGGCGGAAAGCCCGTTCTTCTCCAGATACTCGTAGTTCATAAAGTGGAGCCGTGCCGTATCGTCACTATCCTGAAGCTGATAAATAGCAAAGCTGTCGCCGGGGTTATCAAGGAACGCTTTCTCGTAGTCCTGTGGTGCGAAGCGGTCTTTGATCGTCTCCCATTCGGAAGTCTCCACGCCAAAGATACCGTCAAAGCTGCGGATTTCGTCGGCATCAAACGCCATAGCTTCGGTGTTGTCGGTGTGAAGCATATACACGGTCACATCGCGCTCCATGAGTTCCAATGCACGTTCCTTTGTCAGAGGCAGCATATTGGCATCGGTGTAGCCGTATGCGTTCATGCTCTCAACAGAAATCGCAGGGTCAGGGACGCAGCCGTTATCCGGTGCACTGACTGGTTCCGGCTCCTGCACGGTGATCTCCTGCATAGGTTCTGTGGCAAGGCTTTCCGGTTCCTTATCCAGACCGCGCTCTTTCATCAGCGCCTTAAAATTGCGGTCAATGTCTGTAATCAGGCCGGACGCCGTGCGGTTGATGGTTTCGAGCGATGCTTTCAGTTCCGGCAGCTCCTTGCCCTTCGACCATGTGGCGATATACCCAAAGCTGTTTTCACCGGTCTCAATGCCAAAATAGGCGCAGACGGCGTAGGAAACGCTCTCGGCCTGCACTTCCTCGGTATTGCGGGAGATTTTCGCCTTTCCGGAAACTGCTCATGCAGAAACCCTTTTATGGTCTGCTCTCCGCCTAAGAAATTCAGGCCGTCCTCGCCTAACGGAAGATACCCGGCATCCGTCAGGTCAATGGGCGTTGCCGTAATGACGGTCGCTGCATGATTGACGACAACGTGCTCCTGAATGGTCACGGGCAGCCCCGGATCGTCGTCCGAACCTCGCAGGTCATACGCATACAGCCCTTCGGGCAGCTTCTCTCTGTCAACGCGTCCATTGGAATACAGGGCAGATTCTTCAAACAGCTCGATCACCTGATATTTCTCGCCAACATCGTCTCTGCCATGCAACAGGGAGTGTGCGATCTCGTGAATTGCCGCACATACCGTCTGCACCTCGCTCATGCCGGTGCGGACGGCAATGCGCCGATTCTCGTCGTCAAAATACCCGTCCATACCGGTCATATTCATAATCACATTTACTACAATTCCACCGCCTATGACCGCTCCCGGAAGTTCCGCAACTTCATCGGCTCCTCGTTCGCCCTGCGGCGGCTGTCTGACCGGGTATGTCTGGAGCACGATTTGTCCGTGATCGTAAATCCCAAGCTCCACAGCAAGGGACGGTATCTGCACTACGGTCAATGGCTGGGCGAAAATCAAAAGCTCTCACAGAAAGAACAGATCCGCGTTGCCATTGACGCGGCCCTGACGGAACGCCCCGTGGACTTTGCAGATTTTCTCCGGCGCATAGAAACGGCGGGCATACAGGTTAAGCGCGGGCGCGGCGGTGTGATCTCATTCCTTGTGCCAGGGCAACAGCGGGCAGCCCGCTTCCGAGCATCCACGCTGGGGGACGGCTACGGCCCCGAGGATGTACAGGCCGTCATTGACGGCAAGGCTCCCACGCGAAAGGCCCCGATGCGGAGAACGCCCACGCCCCGCCGTGTCAATCTGCTGATCGACATTCAGGAGCGGATGCGGCAGGGCAAAGGCCCTGCCTATGAACGCTGGGCCAAGGTGTATAACCTTAAACAGATGGCGGCTGCGCTGCAATATCTGAAAGAGCACCAGCTCTTTGAATATGACGATCTGGCTGCAAAGACCGACGCCGCCACGGAGCGGTTTCACACGTTGGCCGGGGACATTTGTACAAATTTCTCGATAGACATGACATATCAGTTCTCGCATTGACTCGAGTTGTTCCACCTGTATACAATAGTACCGAAAAGACTTTTTCTCTTGACAGAACGGATGTTAATAAAATTGTTGATTTTTTAAAAGCTATAAAAGATAAATATGGGATTAGAGTAACTTCTCTCTGTTCTTTGCCGTTTTGTTTGATCGATGACACTAAGGCCGTTGGTTTATTTTCCACCAAATGTGCTGCAGGAATTATTGGTTGCTGTATAAATGCTATCTCTGGGGGGATAACTCCGTGCGCTCATAATAATGCATACGGAAATATTTATATTGACGGACTGAGCGCAGCATGGGAAAGGATGGTTGCATGGAGAACTGGGGAGTTTATTTCAAAGGAATGTAAAAAATGCAAAATGCTAAACGCTTGTGGTGGAGACTGTCGCCCAAATACCATCCGGAACAAAAACAAACCTTATTATTTAGACAGCACTTGCGATATTTATTTAACGCCGCCTTTGCGTAATAAATTATATAATAGAGCTGCAACATACTCGTTTAATAAAAAAACCATCTTAAGAGAAGAATCTTTCGGCGCGGTAGTATCAATTGGTATCAATGAGTTTTATGTTACAATGCCAGTGTATAATCTTTTATGCATATTACGGAGTTGGGGTACATTTGCTCACGAAGATATTGAAAAAGTTGTCGAGGTTAATTCGATACTTGAGGATTTCCTCAATCAATGGATTGAAGCAAATATTATTTTTCAATATTAATCATAGTAACAGCTGGACTATGCAGTGCAGAAAAGGATTCGTTGAAGGGTCGTTATTATCAAAAGAATTTTTTTGTACATTCTCCCTCCGAGTTTATGTTGTTGCACTTTATGCACCCAAATATTTTTTGTAGTTCATGCATTGCCGCGCCTCCAAACTTGTATGATTTAATCATATTTTTCGCTTTAACTATGATTTGCTGATTCCTGATAGCGGCGACTTTTATATTTTTAATAATTGTGGCACGCTGTACACGCCAATTTATTGGAACATCGATATGAACATGGTTCAATTAAGAAAATGTGAAATATCCACACTAAACAAACGTAATTGTCTTACTCTGGATATGAGTTATCCTCATGTATTTATAAAAGATCGAGATTATATAATTAATAATTGTTCTACTGCGCATATTAATGAAACCTTCATAATCCCTATGAAGGAATCCTAAATCACTATGCGTACGCGCGCTTACTGGAAGCCCATGATGATCATATTGGCGCGCCAAAGCGAATGCTGTCGCTCGGAACGCAAGGGGGAACTGCTGCGCTTGCATATCATTCATCTCAAAGCAGGACAGATTATCACACAAATCGCAACAAGCAAAAAAAGTAATGCATCTCAATGTTAGTAAAACGCCATCACACAAAGCGTTCACATTCGCAAGGAGAAGTCTCAGTATCCCTACATATTTCACACACGATGACCTTCTCTGTCTACACAATCTTTTGAAAAAATGCTGCGTAGCATCCGCAAGGTTTCTCTCCGTCCAAGCTGTAACCCGTCCACAATTAGTTAGTAGCTGAAACATGGGCTCAGATGCAGGGGGGCTACCAACCTTATGAGTGTCCAACTCAAAAAGCGCATCAGTTCGAAAACTTTAGGCGAGGTTTCTGTTCACAACACGAAGTGTGGCAGAGATTTGCTGCGAATTTCTGCGTTTGCTTTCCTGTATTTGCTGGGGAACGCCGAAAAACACGGATACCGCGGAATGGAACAGTAACATGCTCCGCATTTTGTCCTTTCTGTCTCCATTGTCCTGGTACGTCAAGACGAACAAATGCACCACGCCTGCAAGGCATGGCGCATTGTATCCACGAACAGTAGATTTGCCATATCGGGTATTCATAAGGAATTTGACTTTATGAATACTCGATTTTTCTATATTGACACGATTTTATGTGAGGAGCAGTCGCGTGACGGCTCCTTTTTATTATGCCGTTTTCGGCTCCGTTAGGTATCCGGCGGCCACTCGCCGCGGCGGGCATTGCGCATTAAGATCAGGCAAAGCGCAGCCGCCGGTCGGGATACCGCAAAAACCGTATCGGAACGATGCCGCAGCGCCTCCGAAAAAGCCTTCGAGAGGAAGCCGGGGCGCACTTATGCAATGCGAAACGTTAAGCTGCCCGCCACGGCAGTCTCCGTATAGGTACAGCCTCAATGCGCCTTGAAAAATTTGGATTTGGAGAGGGCGAGGAAGAGCGCGGCACCGGCGACAACGCCGAATGCGCCCTGGATGCAGTTCATCGGCACGCCGCCGACCGCGGCCGCGCCGTAGCCGAGGACGACCGCCTCATAGCCGAGATAGCCGAGCACCATGAATATCTCGCCGACAAGCCCCGCGGCGACCGCACGCACGGGCAGCACGCGGATGAATTTGCAGCGCAGCACAAGCCCGCCCAGCAGCGCAACGACGAATTTTATAACAAACGTGCCCGGAACATACAGGCCGTAGCCCGCGATCAGGTCGGCAAGCCCGGAGCCGAGTCCGGCCGCCGCTGCGCCCCACCACGGGCCGAGCAGGAACGCCGAAAGCAGTACGACCGCGTCGCCTGCGTGGATGTAGCCGCCTATCGGCGTCGGGATGCGGATGACCATCGTTGCAACGCAGCTGAGCGCCGCGAAAAGCGCCGCAAACACCAATTTTCTGATCGTATTGTCCTTCATAATCGTTCCTCCTTCTTTACCGGCGGATACGCACCCTTTCAAGAGGTCATGTGCGCCGCCGAAAAACCGACTAATCCCGTCGGTTATATCTGATAATCGCACTATAGTACATCAGCTCCATATTGTCAAGACCTAATATTAAATATTAGATGCGTTTTTTAGGGGTTTTCAGAGGCGCTGCTGCATTGTACCGATACGGTTTTTGCGGTGTCCCGACCGGAAGCTGCGGTAAAAACCGTGACAGAGGAAGGCAGGGAGCTTAACATTACTGCGCACTTGCATTACGCGAAACGCTTTTATTTATTCCAGTGTTTCGATACCGGGCACCTGCAAAAAGCGTATAGGAACGGTTTCAAATCGCCTCAAAAAAAGCGCGAAACGTTTTTGTTTCCTCCATTGTTTCGATACCGGGCACCCGCAATAAACGTATAGGCAGGGAGTCAATGCGCCACCGAAAAACCGGGCGCACGCAAAAAGCGTATAGGAACGGTTTCAAATCGCCTCAAAAAAAGCGCGAAACGTTTTTATTTTCTCCATTGCCCCGATACCGGGCATCCGCAATAAACGTATAGGCAGGGAGTCAATGCGCCTCTGAAAATGCGCCTCCAAAAAAACCTTGCGCGTGAAGGGAAATATATCTATAATGTAAAGCATATATAAAGAGTATGGAGAGACAGGGATAGAGAGCCATGAAAAAACTGCGCATAACCGCACTGCTCGTGTGCCTGAGCATCTTGCTGAGTACCGCAGCGCCGTGCGTGATCGCCGAGAGCCCTGCCGCGCCGCTTCTCAGCTCGGCACAGTGCGCCCTCGTCGGCGACTCGGACAGCGGCAGGATACTTTACAACGTCGATGCCTACTCGCGCCGTGAGCCTGCGAGCCTGACGAAGATCATGACGCTGCTGCTGGCGGCCGAGGCCGTCGAAGCGGGCACGGCGGCGCTCACCGACATGGTCACGGCATCCTCCGAATGCAAGACCGGCCTCGGCAGCGACAGCGCGACCGCTCACATAAATCAGGGCGAGACGATGAGCCTGAAGGACCTGCTGTACTGCGCGGCGCTCGCCTCGGCAAACGAGGCATGCAATATTATCGCCGAGCACATAGCGGGCTCGATAAGCGCGTTTGTCGAGCGCATGAACGCCCGCGCGGCCGAGCTCGGGTGCAGCGGCACGCATTTTGTCAACACCCACGGCATGCCCGACGACGATCACTACACCACGGCGCGCGACCTGTTCCTGATCTCGTGCGAGGGCATGCGCCATGAGCTGTTCCGGCAGCTCGTCGGCACGGCGGAATACACGACGGCCGCCACAAACGTAAACCCCGCGCGTGAGCTCACGAGCTCGAACGCGCTCATAACGCGCGAGTCGCCGTACTCGGACAAGTATGTTTACTCAGGCGCGGCCGGCATCAAGACCGGTCACACCGAAAACGCGGGCTACTGCCTCGTGTCCGCCGTGCGGCGCGGCGAAATGAACCTGATCGCCGTCGTCCTCGGCGCGTCCGGCGACGCGGACGAAAAGGAGTTCGACAGCTTTGCCGACAGCGTGACGCTGCTCGACTGGTGCTTTGCCAATTTTTCCTGCCGCACGCTTGTCGAAAAGGGCTATGCCGCGGCGGTGCAGCCGCTTGAAGCCGACGGCGTCCGCGGCAGCGTAACTCTCGTCTGCGCGCAGGAGATAAAGGCGCTTGCGGCAAACGGGCTGGACGTGTCGCAGCTCAAAAAGACCGTCGAGCTCGATTCCGAAACGCTGTCCGAGGCTCCGGCCGAGGGAACGCAGCTCGGCACGGTGAGCTTTTTTGACCCTGAGGACGGTACGCTCTACGGCAGCGCCGCGCTCGTCGCGGCAGGTGACGCACGGTTTGAGCAGCCCGAGCCCACGCCCCTGCCGCAGGAGCTCAGCCGCGAGCAGAAGCTCGCCACGGTCATCGTCTGCGCGATAGCCGTGTTCCTTCTGCTGCTGTTCGTGCTTCTGCTCGTGCGCCGTCAAAAGCTTCGCAGGGCAGCCCGCCGCGCAAGGCGGAAAAAATCGCCGCAGCCGCGCAGTAAAACCACCGCACAGCACCGGTGATCTGTGCTTGCCTGACGGCAAGAAATTTGATAACACCTCTTCAGTCAGCCTTCGGCTTCCCCTCAAGGGAAAGCCAGGGCGCGGCGATTTTAGTGCGCAGAGACACGACACGATCTCACGTTTCGAAAAACGCCGTAGTTTTCTCCGGCGTTTCGATACCGGGCTGACGCAGCAAACGTATCCGTAGGTGCGTCAATGCGCCGCCAAAAAACCGTGTTCACGCAATCAACGTATAGGTGCAGACCGAATGCGCCGCTGAAAGTATGAGAGATTTGAATTTTTTATCAATGATATTGAGAATAGTGCTGGCGGTGCTCGTCGGCGGGGCGCTGGGTCTTGAGCGCGAGCGGCGCTCGTCCCCGGCGGGCTTCCGGACGTACATGCTGGTTGCGGTCGGCTCATCGATGACGGTCATGCTCAGCCAGTACCTCGACATTATGCTCGCAACGCAGTGGAGCGCGGCTGCCGCGGCGGTCGGTGCAAAGCACGACGTGTCGCGCTTCGGCGCGCAGGTCATAAACGGCGTGGGCTTTCTCGGCGCGGGCTCGATCATTCTGACCGGGCGCAAGCGCGTGAAGGGTCTGACGACGGCGGCCGGACTCTGGGCGTCGGCCTGCCTCGGTCTTGCCATCGGCGCGGGCTACTACGAGTGCGTGCTCGTATCGGTCGCGCTGATACTCGTGTGCATGTACGCGTTCCCGGCGCTGGAAAACCGGCTGATCATGCGCTCGCGGTACATGAACATCCTCGCCGAGCTCGAAGGCCTCGAGAACCTCGGCGGCGTGCTGGAGCTGCTGCGCGGGCAGGGCGTGACGGTGTTCGACATTGACCTGAGCAAGCAGCCGGAGGATCACCGCGCGCAGATCAGCGTACACCTGAGCGTATATCTGCCGCGGGAGCTCAATCACACCAGACTGCTGGCGCAGCTTGCGGCGCTCGGCGGCATGGTGTCGATCGAAGAAAGCCAGTGAGGAGGTGCGGCCATGCTTTCATGCTTTGATTTCATACGCGAGCCGACGACGCTTGCCATGGCGCTGCGTCTGCTGCTGGCGTTCATCTGCGGCGGAGCGATCGGCGCAGAGCGCGAGATAAAGCGCCGTCCGGCCGGGTTCCGCACGCATATTCTGATCTGCCTCGGCGCTGCGGTCACGACGCTGACCGGGCAGTATCTGCTGCTCGGCCTCGGCCTGTTCACCGACATCGGCAGGCTCGGCGCTCAGGTCATCGCCGGTATCGGCTTCATCGGCGCGGGCACGATCATCGTCACCGGACGCAGACAGGTCAAGGGCCTGACCACCGCGGCCGGACTCTGGGCCTCGGCCATCGTCGGACTCACCTGCGGAGCGGGCTTTGTCGAGTGCGCGGTCTTTGCCACGGCGGTCATACTCTTCGCCGAGATCGTGCTCGTAAAATTCGAGTTCAAATTCGCCAAAAGCGGCCGCCTGTGCACGCTGTACATCGAGTATACGCGGCCGGACACGATCCAGGACGTGCTGGAGCTGCTGAGCGCTCGCTCGCTGAAGGTCTCGAACCTCGAGGTGAGCCGCACGCAGGGTGAGGACGAGGAGCACCGCTACTATGCGCTGCTGTCCGTCCAGACCACGCCCGGGCTCGGCGGCGCGGAGCTCGTCCCCGCCATCACCGCCATCCCCAACGTCTTCGCCGTCGAAGAAATGTGATTTTGGAGGCGCATTAAGGCAGTACTTATACGGTGATTGCAGGTGCCCGGTATCGGGACAGCGGTATAAATAAAAGCATTGCGCGTCCCGCGGGTGCAGTGCAATGTTTGCCGGCACCCTTGGCTTCCCCTTGAGGGGAATCTATGAAAAAAGACAGTGCAGATTTTACTCTGCACTGTCTTTTTTTGTCTGATATTAAATTTGATAACACCTCATCCGGCTTCCCCTCAAGGGAAAGGCTTTTTCAGAGGCGCTGCCGCGCAGTACCGATACGTTTTTTGCGGTGTCCCGACCGGAAGCTGCGGTAAAAACCGTGACAGAGGAAGGCAGATGTCAACATTACTGCGCACTTGCATTACGCGAAACGTTTTTGTTTCCTCCGTCGTTTCGATACCGGGTTCACGCAATAAACGTATAGGCAGGGAGTTAATGCGCCTCCGAAAAACCGGGCTGACGCAATATCCGTATAGGCAGGGAGTCAATTCGCCTCCGAAAAAACGTGGATCTCGCGGATGAGGAAGTCCTTGCCGGAGAGAACGGTTTTTTCAAAGCTGCCGCAGTTGGGGCAGTAGCCCTCGTGCTCGACGACGTTGAACAGCTCGTTGCACTCGTCGCACTCGGCCATGCCGGGCACGACGTTGATGATGAGCCTGGTGTCTTTCAGAAAGGTGTCCGCGACCACGACAGGGTAGAGCTCCTCGACGTACTTCGGGATGACCAGCGACAGCTCGCCGATATCCAGAACGATCTCGGCCACCTCGTCGATGCCGTTTTCCCTTGCAAAATCGGTGACGGTCTTTACCATTGAGCGGACGACGCCTATCTCATGCATGGCGGACTCCCTTACTTTCTGGCTATCTTCTTGGTGACGAGCTTTGCGACCGCCGCCGGAGCATTGCCTGCCGCGCCGAGCAGCGCCTTGAAGTAGGGCGCGCCGACATAATCGCTGACCTTTTCGAGCCTGATGGCGTCGAACTTGCACTTGGTGGTGCAGATGCCGCAGCCCACGCAGAGGCTCTCGTCAACGACCGCTGCGCCGCAGCCGAGGCAGCGCGAGGTCTCGATCTTCATCTGCTCCTCGGTGAAGGTGCCGCGCAGATCGCTGAAGGTCTTCTTCGCCTCCCTGGCCGAGCCCGCTGCGGCCTTCTGCCGCGGCGCGGTGTCAAAGCCGGCGACGGAGATGCCGGCGGTGGCGGTGTTCATTGCCTTATAGTCGCGCCTGTCGCGGCCGATGACCTGCGACTGGCCGGGATGCACATAGCGGTGGATGGAGATCGCGCCCTCCTTGCCTGCCGCGATCGCGTCGATGGCAAACTTCGGGCCGGTGACCGCGTCGCCGCCGGCGAACACGTCGGGCACGCTGGTCTGCCAGCTGGGCAGGGACACCCTGACCTCGCCCTTTGCGCCGGTCTCGATGCACTTCATGCCGCCGAGATCTATCTTCTGGCCGATGGCGGAGATGACCGCGGATACCGCGAGAGTCTCAAACTTGCCGGTGCCGACGGGCTTTCCGTCCTTGAGCTCCATGGTCTCGAGCCTGAGCGTCTCCGCCTTGCCTTCGCCGCTTATCTCGACGGGAGCGGAGAGGAACCTGAACTTCACGCCCTCGGCGATCGCCTCCTCGACCTCGTCGTCCGCTGCGGGCATGGCATCACGGTCGCGGCGGTAGACAACGGTGGTCTTTGCGCCGAGGCGGACTGCCGCGCGGGCCACGTCGATGGCGACATTGCCGCCGCCGATGACGGCAACGCTCTTGCCGACTGCGGGCTTTCCGCCGAGGTTCACCTCGCGCAGGAAGTCGATGCCGGTGAATACGCCGTCAAGCTCGTCACCCGGGCAGCCGACCTTCGCGCCCTTGGACGCGCCGACTGCGAGATAGAAGGCCTTGAAGCCCTTTTTGCGCAGCTCGTCGAGCGAGATATCCCTGCCGACCTCAACGCCGGTCCTGAACTTCACGCCGAGGTCCTTGAGAACCTTGATCTCGGCATTTATAACGTCCTTCTCGAGGCGGAAGGAGGGGATGCCCATGGTGAGCATGCCGCCGAGAGCCTTTTCCTTTTCGTATACGGTCACGGGGTAGCCCTTGACGGCGAGGTAGTACGCGCAGCTCAGACCGGCGGGGCCTGCGCCGATAACGGCGATCTTTTCCCCATAGGGCTTGCCGAGCTGGTTGACCATCTTCGGCACGAAGCGGTGCTTTGCCTCGAGATCCTTTTCGGCAATGAATTTTTTGATATCGTCGATCGCAATGGGCGAGTCGATGTCGCCGCGGGTGCAGGCGTCCTCGCAGGCCTTGTTGCAGATGCGGCCGCAGACGGCGGGGAAGGGGTTTTCCTTCTTTATGAGCTCAAGAGCCTCGGTGTAGCGGCCCTGAGAGGCGAGCTTTATGTAGCCCTGAACGGGAACGTGCGCCGGGCACTGCGCTTTGCAGGGAGCCGTGCCGGAGGGCATGACGTCGGTGCGGTTGGTGCGGTAATCGACGTTGTAGCTGCTCTTGTCCCAGGGCACTTCCTTATCCGACTGATACGCGTCGGAAACGTGCGGATCGCTCGTGCACAGCTTCTGGCCGAGTCTGACGGCGTTGGGCTGGCAGTTTTCCACGCACTGGCCGCAGGCGACGCACTTGTCCTTATCGACCCTTGCGATGAAGTTCGAGCTCACGCCCTCGGGGGCGCGGAACATCTCGGTTATGCGCAGCGCGTAGCAGGAGCAGCCGCAGCAGTTGCAGATGGCGGTGACGCCGTCGAAGCCGGGGGCCTGGTTCACGTCGTGGACAAGACCGTTATCCTCGGCGCGCTTGAGTATCTCGTAGGCCTCCTCCTTGCTGATGAGGCGGTGCTCGCCGTTTTTGGAGAAGTTTATGGCATTGTCGTTGAGGTACATGCACATATCCTCTTCCAGATGGCCGCAGCCCTCGCCCATGAGCCTGCGCGAACGGCGGCAGGAGCAGGGGCCGACGGAGATCGCCGTTGCGTTTTCGATGATGGTCGAAAGCTCGTCGTAGGACGCTCTGTGGCTGTTGTTCTCGATGGCGCTCATGACGGGCATGACGCGCATGAAGTTCACGCCGCCGCCGAGCACGGGAGCGAGCATGCCGACGCGGATGCGGGTGTACTCCTCAAAGCAGACCGCAAGGTCGGGGTACTTCTCGCACTGTTCGCGGTTGCCGAGTATGCCCTCCATGATGCCGGGCACCCAGATGGGGTAGTAGTAGAACGGCTCTTCGCCGTGGTAGCGCACGCGTATGACGCCTGCCTTGACGAGCTTATCGCACTGCTGCTGCGTAAACTCGACGCTCTTTTTCGCCTTCTTCGCCAGATCCTCGACGGAGAAGTCCTTCTCAAGGCGCATACGCATCATTACCGCGCACATATCGTCGTCAACGATGGGTGCAAGGATCCTGTACTCGGGATCCTTATAGGTGATGCCGGTGTAGGTCAGGCTCTCAAGACTAATCTTGGATGCCAGTGCAAGGATGTTCGGTCTGTTTGCCATAATGTTTCCCCCTATAGTTTTTTGATTATAATATGTATCTTCTTATATATCTTCGCATTTATATAGGTCTAAGATACTTTATATCATACAAGCAGGCACATTGTCAATTATTTAGCGCTGCCAAAAGCTGCCTTGAAATTGAACTGCACATACTTATGTGCCGAAAGCACGTTAAAAAAGCCGCAAACCCCCTGAACTGCACGATTATCTGCTCAAAACAAATATCTTCCACGAGTTTTCTGCACTTGTGCAAAAAGTTTAAAATTTTGCACTATTTAATTTTTACAGATTAATTTTTGATTTTTTTCGAATATTTTTAATCCGTTTTAGTTAAAATGACGAAAAAGACTGCTTCGTTTGCTTTTTAACATGCGAACTTTATGGATTTTTTAGCGCAAATGTTGACGCATTGTAAACGTACATGTAAAATATGCATGCGTTTTGAAAAAGCCATAACTTAAACCTCATAGTGCAAGACAATTCCGCAGGCCTCTCCTCTTGCGGAATGCAGCGACGGTAAAGCCCGTTCGCCTGTCTGCCGCGGCAAAGATCATTTTCCCGATGAGCCCTGTTGCCCAAGGAATTGTTTTTTATAAACCTTTCCTTCGGCGTAACGGGGACTTTGTTTTGACTTTAACGATGCGCGCATGAGAGAGTACATTTTCCTGACATTCCGCTCCCCGATCGAGGAGCTTACGGGCGCGGACGGGCGATGTAATATACTTGGCAACAAGCCAAAATCGAAGAATAAAGAGAAAAGGAAAATCATTATGAACAACAAAGCAGCCAAGGGCACATGGGCGGCCGCGTTTACCGTAGCCTCCGTGTGGTTCGGCACCCACGTAGGCGGCGGCTTCGCCTCCGGCAACCAGGTAGTCAGTTACTTCTCGCAGTACGGCATTTGGGCCGCTGCACTCCCCATTGTTGCAATGGGTCTTCTCGCACTTGTAATGTACACCGTTATGAAGTTTGCAAAGCTCAGCGGTTTCACAAACTATAAAGATACCTTCTCGGCTCTGTATCCGAAGCCCTGGATGGAGGTCTTCTTCGAGATATTCTACATCGTCATCCTGCTGGCAGCCGTCGCGGCCGCAGTTGCAGGCGCCGGCGAGGTCCTTGCCAACTTCTTCGGCATTGACTATTCCGTGACCGCAAACAAGATCATCTTCAACCTCATCATCGTTGCGGTCCTCATCATCCTGAGCATTTTCGGCGTTAAGCTCGTTATCGCAGCTTCCACCGTTCTTTCCATAGCGATCCTCATCTCCACCGCAGTCGTCGTCATCGCCGGCTTTGCCGCAGACTTCGACGCTATCAGCACTCAGCTCCTGGCCGCAGACGGCCTCGAGAAGGCGGCCTATGCTGACAATGCCGGTCAGGCCATCTGGCGCGGCGTTCTGGTCTACGCCGCATTCCAGTGCGTATCCATCCCCGCAATGATCGCCGCAGGCGAGGGCCTGACTCTCAAGGGCATCAAGCGTGCAAACATCCTCGGCTGGCTCATGAACGGCCTTGCACTTGCTGCATCGACCGCAATGCTCGCCCGCTGGTATCCCCTCCTCAAGGCACTTGAGGACGGCGGCGTTGCAGGCTTCACCACCGCTGCAAGCGGCATCCCCAACCAGACCGTTCTTACCCTCGTCGGCATCAAGTGGCTGATGGTCATCTTCAGCATCCTGCTGTTCAGCGCATTCGTATCCACCAGCGTCACCCTGGTATTCACCATGATCCAGCGCTTCCAGGGCTACTGCCTGCCCAATACCATCAAGAGCGAGAAGGTCCGCGGCGTTATCGTCGGCGTTATCGTCATCGCCATCTGCTTTGCACTCTCCCTGCTGGGTCTCGGCAAGATCATCAAGTACGCCTACGGCTACGACGGCTACTACGCCATCCTCGTCATCTTCCTGCCCGTGCTGATCTGGGGCGTTCCCAAGGTCAAGAAGCTCGAGGCCGAGAAGAAGGCAGAACTCGAATAATCGGATTATATTCAAACACCACCGGGTTCCCGGTGGTGTTTGGTAAGGTGAAAGATAATGAAAATAGCCATGATCGGCTCCGGCGCAGCCGGCAGCGTTTTTGCTTCATATCTTAATAAGGGCGGCGCCGAGCTCTGGCTCGTTGACCGCTACAAGGCACACATGGACAAGGTCGCCGAAAGCGGCATGACCTTCGTCACCCCCTCCGGCGAGGAGCTCCTCAAGGGCTTTCACACGGCCTGCTCCGCCGAGGATATCGGCCTTATGGACATGGTCATACTCATGGTCAAGGCCACGCAGACCGACGGCATCATGCCCTCGGTGCTGCCCTGCATAGGCAGTGAAACCGTCGTCGTTTCCCTGCAAAACGGCATCGGCAACGACGATGTGCTTAAAAAGTATGTCCCCGCGGACAGAATACTGTACGGCTTCGGCACGATAGGCACGGAGCTGCCCGAGCCGGGCAAATGCGTATCAAAGCCCGAAAGCGGAGTCATCATGCGCTTCGGCGCCTCGGAAAACGATCCCGTTTCCGAAAAGGCCGGCAGGGCGCTGGAAAAGTGCTTCTGCGACGGCGGCTGCCTGACGAGCTTTGAAAAGGATATCCGCCCCTTCGTATGGAAAAAGGCGATATCCAACAGCGGCTACAACACACTCTCCGCGCTCACGCGGCTCAAGGTCGGCCCCATGCTCGACTGCGGGACGGGCGTTGAGCTCATAAAAAGCGTATGGGCAGAGGGCTGCGCAGTGGCCGGGGCGCTCACGGGCGTCGATCTCTGGAGCGAGATGCTCGAGGAGCTTCCGCGGCTCAGAGAGGGCTTTGCAGGATATTACCCCTCCATGGCACAGGATGTGCTCATACACCGGCGTCAGACCGAGGTCGGGCTCCTGAACGGCGCCATAGTGCGCTATGGGCGCGAGCTCGGCATCCCCACCCCCGTCAACGAGGCGCTGACGCTTATGATACAGACAATTCAGCAAAACTACGACAAGCAGTATTGCGAAAAATAAATTTTAAAAAGGAGACAAAAAATCATGAAAATTGCAATGTACGGTTCCGGCGCAGCAGGCAGCGTTTTTGCTTCTTATCTTAAAAAGGGCGGCGCAGACATGATCCTCATCGACCGCTATGAGGCACATATGAAGAAGGTCGCAGAGGAAGGCATGCACTTCACCATCCACCAGGAGGAGAACGGCGCATACACCGACTACAACTACCAGCTCAAGGGCTTCCGCACCTACACCAGCTCCGCAGCAGCCGCAGAGGCTGAGGGCAAGGTCGATGTCATCATCTACATGACCAAGGCCACCCAGCTCGAGCAGGCCATTCAGGACTCCCTGCCCGTCGTGGGCGACACCACCGTCGCGGTTTCCCTCATCAACGGCCTCGGCAACGACGACAACCTCTTCAAGGTCTTCCCGAAAGAGCGCTGCGTCATCGGCTCCGGCGTTCTCGGCACCGCACTGCCCGAGCCCGGCCACTGCGTATCCACTCCTGCCGGCGGCGTTCAGATGAACTTCGGCGGCGCTGTCAGAAGCGAGCTCAACGACGCTGCATGCGCAGAGATGCTCAAGTGCTACCGCGATGGCGGCTGCGATGCATACTGGCGCGACGGCGAGCCGGGCACCGACAACAACATCTACAAGTTCATCTGGAAAAAGGTCTGCGTCAACGCAACCGTCAACACCGTCTGCGCAGTCCTGCGTCTGAAGATCGGTGAGGTCGAGGCTGATCCCTGGGGCCAGCAGCTGTTCCACGGCGTCATCCGCGAGACCTGCGCCGTCGCTACCGCAAAGGGTGTTCCCATGAACGCCGACGAGTTCATCGCTCACGATCATGCCGACATCGTCACCAACATCGGCGACTACTACCCCTCCATGTGCCAGGACGCTCTGTTCCATCAGCGTCAGACCGAGATCGACGTTCTCAACGGCAAGATCTCCGAGTACGGCAAGCAGCTCGGCATCGCAACTCCGACCTGCGACATCCTCACCAAGGTCGTCCACTGCATCCAGGACAACTACGCAAACCAGTACTTCCAGGATAAAGAGGGCAACGCCTTCCACCTCGGCAAGTAATCTGCGCATTAAAAATCCCCGACCGCGGTCGGGGATTTTTTTCGTTTGTATCACTTTATCATGGCTTCAAGCTTTGAAACGAGGCCGTCAAAAAGCTCTTTGCTGTTCTCGATTGCGATCTCGGGCTCACGCTTTGTCGTATGAGCAAACACCGGTTCGTTCATCTTCGTCGAGTACACAGCCTTCTGTATGCGCACGGCATCCATCGCGCACCTTGCAAAATGCACGGCTGCCGAGGCAAAGGGCGCGGCCTCGGCGCTCAGCTTATCGGCGACGGGCTCGAGCGTTTCGGCAAGGCGGACGGACATGTAAAACACCTCGTCGATGATGCAGCAGGCCGTGCGGTATGCCGCCTCGAGCGAGGCCTCGTCGGGCTCTGCCTGCGCAAGCAGCTTTTCAAGAGGCTTTTTCGCCTTGTTCTCCTCATCGATCAGGTGCAGGAAATAAACGCGCAGCTTCTCCGCGTCCTGCTCGGCGTGCAGTATGCCGGCATCCTCGCCGCCGCTCAGGCGCAGGGCGCGCAGCGCCATGGATGCGGCGCACATTGCCGAGCCCGCGGCGCCGGAGCCGAGGCCGAAAACGCTCTTTGTGTCGGCAATCATCTCCGAGTAGGCTTTAAGGGTCTTGTCCGCATAGCTTTCGACCATGAGATCCTCAATATTGATTTTTTCTGCCATATAATATCTTCCTTTCATTTGACAAGTGAAATCATCAGCCATATAATTTTAGTTAATAATACAACAATTTTTTGATATTTGCAACAGGAGAGCAAAAAATGAAAATTCTGCTTTGCGGCGATATAAATTCCGGCAAATCCACGCTCATACGCAGGCTCGTTTCCGACACGGGCCGCAGGGCGCGCGGATATATAACCGTGCGTATGCCGGAGGATCAAAACGGCGTTTCGCAGGTATACCTCTACGATATATCCGCGCCGCCGGAGAGGATAGAGGACGCGCAGGTCATAATGAGCATCCGCGGCGGCGATATCGAGCGGCATCCCGAGTACATGAGCAGCATCGCAGCGCCCATTCTCGAGAGCATTCCCGAGGGCAGCCTCGTCGTGCTCGACGAGCTCGGAACGCTTGAAGAGCACGAGGAGCGCTTCAAGGCCGCCGTCATGAAAATACTCTCAGGCCCCTATGATGTGCTCGCCTCGGTCAAGGCACGCAACACGCCCTTCCTTCGCGCCGTCCGCAGCCATCCCGGCTGCGGCCTGTACATCATAACGCCGGAAAACAGAGACGAATTGTATGATCTTCTCAGGAGTGAACACAATATATAGCGCTTCCTGTTTCTCTCAGAAAAAGTGCACAAATTCGGCCTTTGTTTTATGTGAAAAAATTTGCTCTTAAAGTAACAGAATTATGTTGACTTAAAGTGTGTGGATTGTTATTCTGTCAATACAGTGAAAATTAACAGGGGGCACATATGAAAAGATTGACAGCACTGCTGCTCGCCGTGCTTTGTATGTTTTCGGTCTGCGCATGCGGCAACGGTGGGGATAAGACGGCAGACGTTTCGGCAAAAGACCTTATAGCAGCTACGATGAACTCGGCTAAGCCCGAGAACGCCGATACGCTGCTTGGCTCGGACGATCAGAGCTTTACCAACAAATTTTACTATTTTTACGGCATAGAGACGAGCGTTGTGCGCGACTATGCCATAGCGTATTCCTCGGCGGCAAAGTCGGATGAGATAAGCGTTCTCGTCGCGGCAAGCGGCACGGATATGAAGACGCTGACCGCCGCGCTCGAGAGCCGCCGCGATATGCAGCGCCAGACCTTCGAGCTCTACAGCCCGGAGAGCGTCGAGATGCTCGAGAACGCCGTCATATTCACCCAGGGCGACTATGCGGTCATGATAGTGGCGAAGGATCCCACGACGGTCGAGAGCAAGATCAAGGAGCTTCTTGCGGACGCTGACGCCGTCGAGAAGGAGTCTGCTGCGTACTATGCGGGTTCCTCCGTATCTCCCAGCGCCGAGCCTACGGCTGCGCCTGCGCCCACGCCGACGCCTGCACCGGCCTACGACTATTCACAGCCCGTTCCGGAATCGGC
Source organism: bacterium (assembly GCA_963613665.1). Taxonomy (GTDB): domain Bacteria; phylum Bacillota; class Clostridia; order Oscillospirales; family Oscillospiraceae; genus F23-B02. The sequence goes on from CAVEAL010000007.1 coordinate 89,359, forward strand.
GGCAAAGGATGAGTCGTGGTTCAAGGATGCTGCCTTCGTCGGCGATTCGCGCATGGAGGGCATCATGAACTACTCGGGCTTTGAGCACTCCTCGGTCTACACGCATGTCGGCCTGAACGTCGCGGACGTGTTCACCAAGCCCTATATCGAGACTGATTCAGGCACCGTCACCGTCGCCGACGCGCTGCGCAACGATCTCAAATACGGCAAGGTCTACGTCATGCTCGGCATAAACGAGCTCGGCTGGTACAATCTCGATAAGTTCATCGAGTACTACGGACGCATCGTCGATCTCATCCGCGAGACTCATCCCGAGGCGCAGATATATATCATAAGCATCCTGCCCGTCGGCGCAAAGGCCGCGCAGAGCTCGGACATGCTCACAAACGACAGGGTCAATATGTTTAACCAGCGTATACTCGGCATGTGCACGGATAAGCAGGTCTATTACGTCAACGGCTTCGAGGCCCTTGCCGTCAACGGCTCACTGCCCGACGACGCCTCCCCCGACGGCGTACATATGCAGCCGAGCTACTGCCATAAGCTCACCGATTACCTCCTCACCCATACCGTTTGATTTTCGGAGGCGAATTTTTAGAGGCGCACGGACATTGTACTTATACGTTTATTGCGTCAGCCCGGTATCGAAACAATGGAGGAAACAAAAACGTTTCGCACCCCGTGAGATTGCGCCGATTTAGTGCAAAATTTCATCTGTATCCCTTGCTTTCTCCTTGAGGGGAAGGCGGGTCGCGCAAGCGAGCCGGATGAGGTGTTATCAAATTTAATATCAGATATCAAAAAGACAGTGCAGACTATGATCTGCACTGTCTTTTTTCATAGCTTC
>CAVEAL010000008.1:0-87570 GCA_963613665.1 bacterium
GGGGGCAAGACCCGCCTCGAGTTAGATAAACCGCCGTCGAAATCCTTGAAATTTCAAGGATTTCGGTAAAAGCATTTTGAATACTTTCAAAATGCTCGGCGGAAAAGTGCAGTCAAAAAAAGTCCCTCGGGGGACTTTTTTTGACAAGCTGAGGAGGCCGTCGTTTTGACGGCCTCCTCTTGAGCAAACGCCGTCAGCCGATCGGCCGGCGTCTGCCCGAGTATGGTATTTTGTGTTTTGTGGACGTTTCAGGAATTTGCCGTCTTTGCCTGAGCCTGCTTCTTGAGAGTCTTTACGCCCTCAATGACAAGGTCGATGGCAAGGATGATGAGCAGTACGGCAAGAACTGCGCGAACGGCTGCCCAGGTCACGTCGGTACCGGCGGTGATCAGGCCGATCTGAGCCTTGATGGTGAACACCAGAGAGGTCAGAGTGACGATGAGCATGAAGACGAACGGGAAGTAGAACATCTTGTTGTCTCTGCCGATCTTGCCGAGCCATGCGGCGACGGCGAGCAGACCCAGGGCTGCGAGCAGCTGGTTTGCCGCACCGAACAGAGCCCAGATCTTGGCGTAGCCGGTCATGCCGAGCGCAACGCCGAGAACGACGGTGATAGCGGTGGAGACGTACGGATTGGTCAGAACCTTGCGGGCACCGGTCATATCCTTGATGCTCTCGCCGGGCTTGATCCAGAACTCCTGGAACATGTAGCGGGCAAGACGGGTCGCCGTGTCAAGCGAGGTCAGGCAGAAGGCCGAGACCGCGAGGATAAGCAGGGAATAGGTCACGCTCTGCGCACCCGCGCCGAAGAGCTCACCGAGCATTGCGGAAAGGCCGCCGGCGAAAACCGCGGTGGGGACGACGGTGGTGCCTGCCTCGTAATCCTTCCAGATATACGCGACGGCGCACAGGGAGATGATGGCCAGTGCGGACTCGATGAGCATGCCGCCGTATGCGATGGGGCGTGCGTCGCGCTCGTTATCGAGCTGCTTTGCGGTCGTGCCGGAGCCGACGAGGGAGTGGAAGCCGGATATTGCGCCGCAGGCAATGGTCACAAACAGCGCCGGGAACAGGTAGCCCAGAGAGGTGCCGGTCGGGGCGATGGTGTCGGTGAAGCCTGTGAATGCGGGCATTGCGTCGATGCTCGGATGGCAGCCGATGATGCCGATAACGGCGAGGATCATCATGCCGTAGAGCAGGAACGAGCTCAGATAGTCGCGCGGCTGGAGCAGAATCCAGACCGGCGTTACCGAGGCGACGAGAATATAGACGCCGCAGATGATCATCCATGCCTCGTAGCTGAGGTAGATCGGATGCCAGTTGAGGCCTATGTACATTGCGATGGCAATGAGTACGACACCGATGATGGTGGAGATGCCGAGCGGTGCGTTTCTTCTGTAGACGAAGAAGCCGAACAGAATGGCCAGTACGATGAAGAAGATGGAGATCATCGCGGTGCTTGCGTTTGCGGCGCTCGCGGCGTAGTCTATGCTGCCGTCGGCAAGGTAGGTCGCCTTGAAGGTGTTTGCAACGATCGAGCCGAAGGCCGCGACGACGAGCAGGAGCGTCAGGTAAGCGAAGATGATGAACAGGCGCTTTGCCTTCAGGCCGATGCTGTCCTCGATAACGGTGCCGATGGACTTGCCGTTGTTGCGGACCGATGCGAACAGCGAGCCGAAGTCATGCACACCGCCGAAGAATATGCCGCCTATGAGCACCCAGAGTGCAACGGGTACCCAGCCGAAAACGGCGGCCTGGATAGGTCCGTTTATCGGGCCTGCGCCGGCGATGGAGGAGAAGTGGTGTCCCATAAGAACGGGCGCTTTCGCGGGGACATAGTCCACACCGTCTTCCATGGTGTGAGAGGGAGTCGCCTTGCTCGGATCTACTCCCCATTTCTTTGAGAGCCATCTGCCGTAGAAAATATAACCGATAAGCAGAATGGCGATGCTGACAATAAGTAATACGGCAGCATTCATGGTTTTGTTCTCTCCTTTTTATGTTGTTATTTCAGCAGCGTTTTTTTCAAAAGCTGGGCTGTACTTCTTCCGCTTCCGTTGGCGGCGGTCTTTCCCGTGCCGAGCTCTATAAGGCCGGTGTGGAAATCCATCCAGCCGTAATAGGACAAACGGAAGCTCTTGTATATCCTCGTGCGCTTTAATGCGCGTACGGCGTCGCCGTCGCAGCTGTCGCATACAAACAGCGCCGTTATGTATGAGCACATGTGTCCGGGCTTCGGCTCTATGCGGCTCATGCCGTCGCGGTGGGCGTAGTCGCGGCAGCGCCGGAATATCTCCTTCGTCAGGTGGGGGACATTGAAAATGTAGACATATTCGTTGCTGTCGGCCTCCCAGAGCTTGGCCGCCTTGACGAGAACATACTTCTCCGAGTGAACGTAAAGAAAACAGGTCGCGGCCAGAAGATCCGCGTTTTCATCAAAGCGCTCAACATCGAAATAGACCGAATAGCTATCGCAGAGCCTATCTATTGCCTCGAGCCGTGTCACGTTCTCACCCTCTCGTGTTAATAAAGCTTTAAATTCGTTAATTTTTATTCAAAGATATTAACAGTATATATCTGTTAACCGTGAAAATCAAGTGCTTTTGACGAATTTTTAGCATTACATTTTGTCATGTTACACAAAAAACAGTTAAGAAAACGTTAAGTAAATTGATTTAAGCGCATATTAAGAATAAATGCTCCTTTACAAGTGCAAAAACATGAAGTATGATAAAATGCAATGAATTTTGATACAAACGGAGATAAATATGGATAAGTTTAAGCTTTGCGTGCCATGCCTGCTCGGCCTCGAGGGGCCTATATCCGATGAACTGCGCCGCATGAAGATGCAGAACGTTCAGAACGAAAACGGAAGAGTCTATTTTACGGGCGGCGCGGCGGAGATAGCAAAGGCAAATATAAACCTGCGCATCGGTGAACGTGTGCTTCTCGAGCTCGGAAGATTCAGGGCCGAGACATTCGACGAGCTTTTCGAGCGCACGAAGGCTCTGCCGTGGGAGGAGCTCATACCGAAGGATGCAGCCTTCCCCGTAAAGGGCTACAGCCTCAATTCAAAGCTCTTTTCCGTATCCGACTGCCAGAAGATAATCAAAAAGGCAATAGTCGAGAGGCTGAAGAGCGTTTACGGCATCGAGTGGTTTCCCGAGACTGCGGAGATCTATCAGATACAGTTTTCGATAATGAAGGACACGGCGTCCTTGTGCATCGACACCTCGGGCGAGGGCCTGCACAAGCGCGGTTACCGCCCGGCGCATAACGCTGCGCCCCTCAAGGAGACGATGGCAGCAGCCATGGTCAGCCTTTCGCGCTATCGCGGCAGGGAGGACTTCTGCGACCCCTTCTGCGGCAGCGGAACGATCCCCATAGAGGCTGCGCTCATCGCCAAAAACCGCGCCCCCGGCCTGCACCGAGAGTTTTCGGCCATGCGCTGGAGAAGTCTTGACCGTGCGGTATGGCAGCTTGAGCGCGAGGAGGCCGCGTCGCGGGAGTTTAACGGCAGCTACAATATAATAGGTGCGGATATCGATCCCGCCGCGCTCAGAATAGCGCGCGAGAACGCCGAACGCGCCGGAGTTTCGGACATTGTCCGCTTTGAGAAGGCCGACGCGGCAAAATTCGACCGCCATACCGAAAACGGCATCATCGTAACAAACCCGCCCTACGGCGAGCGCATCATGGAAAAGCAGGAGGCCGAGCGGCTGTACAGGCTTTTCGGCGAGGCGTGGCGCAAAACGGAGAACTGGAAGCTGTATCTCCTGTCCTCGCACACGGAGTTTGAGCGCAGCTTCGGCAAAGCCGCCGATAAAAAGCGCAAGCTCTATAACGGAATGATCAAATGTGACCTGTTCATATATCTGAAATAAACTCGCAGAAAAAAATATATAAAAATTTTTGCGAATTTTTCATTTTAGGGCTTGAAATTTTAAAAATATGTGCTATTATAATAACCGAGTTAGCACTCAGAGCAAAAGAGTGCTAACTCGGTCGAATTTTTAATTTCGTATATTTATAATTGGAGGTATATATGATGAAACTCAAGCCTTTGGCAGACAGAGTAGTGCTTATGCAGTCCAAAGCCGAGGAAAAGACCCAGAGCGGTATATTCCTCGCCGCGTCTGCGCAGGAAAAGCCCGAAATATATGAAGTGGTCGAGGTAGGCCCCGGCGGCATTGTTGACGGCAACGAAGTTAAAATGGAAGTTAAGGTCGGCGAAAAGGTCCTCGTCGGCAAATACAGCGGAAGCAAGATAAAGCTCGATGAGCAGGAATACACCATCGTCCGTCAGAGCGACATTCTCGCTGTTGTAGAATAAGGAGGCACTTATATTATGGCAAAACAGATAATTTTCGGCGAAGAGGCACGCAAGGCTATAGAGCGCGGCGTGAACCAGCTTGCAGATACCGTTAAGATCACCCTCGGCCCCAAGGGCCGCAACGTTGTGCTCGATAAGAAATTCGGCGCACCGCTGATCACCAACGACGGCGTTACCATCGCAAAGGAAATAGAGCTCGAAGATCCGTTCGAGAACATGGGTGCGCAGCTTATAAAGGAAGTCTCCACCAAGACAAACGACGTGGCCGGCGACGGTACCACCAGCGCAACGGTCCTCGCTCAGGCAATGATCAACGAGGGACTTAAAAACCTCGCGGCGGGCGCAAATCCCATGACCATGAAGCGCGGCATGAAAAAGGCCACCGACGCTGCGGTAGAAGCGATCCGCGCAAACTCCCAGCCGGTATCCGGCAGCGGCGATATCGCCCGTGTCGGCGCTATCTCCAGCGGCGACGACGTTATCGGCAGCCTGATCGCAGAGGCGATGGAAAAGGTCTCGCAGAACGGCGTTATCACCATCGAGGAGTCCAAGACCGCCGATACCTACAGCGAGGTCGTCGAGGGCATGCAGTTTGACCGCGGCTACCTCAGCCCCTACATGGCAACCGATACCGAGAAGATGGAGGCCGTCCTTGAGGACGCTCTCATCCTCATCACCGATAAGAAGGTCACCAACATTCAGGAGATCCTGCCCCTGCTCGAGCAGATCGTAAAGGCCGGCAGAAAGCTCCTTATCATCGCAGAGGACGTCGAGGGTGAGGCTCTTGCAACCATCATCCTCAATAAGCTGCGCGGCACCTTCACCTGCGTGTGCGTCAAGGCCCCCGGCTTCGGCGACAGACGCAAGGAGATGCTCCAGGATATCGCCATCCTCACCGGCGGCCAGCTCATTTCCTCCGACCTCGGCATGGAGCTCAAGGACGCTCAGATCGACATGCTCGGTCAGGCACGTCAGATCAAGGTCACCAAGGAGAATACCGTTATCGTTGACGGCGCGGGCCAGTCTGCCGATATCAAGGCGCGCATCGCTCAGATAAACGCTCAGATCGAGACCACCACCTCCGAGTATGACAAGGAAAAGCTCCAGGAGCGCCTTGCAAAGCTCTCCGGCGGCGTGGCAGTCATCAAGGTCGGCGCAGCCACCGAGACCGAGATGAAGGAAAAGAAGCTGCGCATCGAGGATGCACTCAACGCAACCCGCGCAGCCGTTGAAGAGGGTATCGTAGCAGGCGGCGGTACGGCATACGTCGCGGCCGCAAAGGCTGCCGACACGCTCGCAGCGTCTCTTGAAGGCGACGAGAAGACCGGTGCGGCCATCATCGCAAAGGCTCTGAAGGCTCCCATCATGCAGATCGCCGCAAACGCAGGCCTCGAGGGTGCTGTCATCCTCGACAAGGTCTACGGCAGCAGCGAGGCTTCCTACGGCTTTGATGCGGCTGCCGAGCAGTACGGCAACATGATCCAGCTCGGCATCATCGACCCGACCAAGGTCTGCCGCAGCGCACTGGAGAATGCATCGAGCGTTGCATCCATGGTACTCACCACCGAGAGCCTTGTGACCGACATCCCCACGCCTCCCGCACAGGCGGCAGCCCCCGCCGGCGGCGACATGGGCATGTACTAAGCGAAAAGCTTCCCGATAAGACAATAATAACAAACGAGCATCCGAAAGGATGCTCGTTTCAGCTTGTCAAAAAAGACCCTTGAGGGACTTTTTTGACTGCGCTTTTCCGCCGAGCATTTTGAAAACGTTCAAAATGCTATTACCGAAATCCTTGAAATTTCAAGGATTTCGACGGCGGTTTATCCAACTTGAGGCGGGCCTTGCCCCCTCAAACTCCCCCGCTGCGCGGATATATTCACGCAGCAGCATAGTTTTTTGACAGTCTCAAACGAGCATCCGAAAGGATGCTCGTTTGCTGTTCTGCGCGATATAGCTTCAAATACTCCGGAGAATATTGTGAAGCTCGTGTACGTCTGCAAGCGTGTAGTCCGGCTGACGCTCGGCGGCTACGGCCATTTCCTTCGTTGTCTCGCCGGAGAGAACGAGCACGGAAACGGCGCCCGCGTTCTGCGCGACCGCTATGTCGGTGTACAGTCTGTCGCCGACTGCGCAGATATTCTCGTTGGCTATGCCGGTCATTTCGGAGATGACGTCGATCATATTGCGGTTGGGCTTTCCGATGTAGTTGGGCTTTACACCGCTTGAGGCGGTCAGCAGGGCGCATATGCTGCCGCAGTCGGGCAGCACCTCGTCGTGCGGCATCGGGCAGACCCAGTCGGGGTTCGCGGCGATGAAATGAGCGCCGCGGCGCAGGAAGTGGCAGGCTCTGTCGAGCTTTTCGTATACAAGCTCGGTGTCGAAGCCCTGCACCACAACGTCGACGCTGTCTGCGTCCGTGCGCCCGTTTTCGTCGTTCACGAGGTCGATGCCGTAGCTTACAAGCTCACGGTAGAATGCCTTTGTGCCGGCAAGATAGACCTTCGCACCGGGGTGGCGCTGGTTAAGGTACATGCCCGTTGCCATGCCGGAGGTGAAAACGTTCTCCGCCTCGCAGGGAAAGCCCAGACGGCGCAGCCTTGTGATATAGTCTGACCCGGCGCGGGAGGAATTGTTCGTAAGATATATGTATTTTTTCCCGAGCCCCGGCAGATCCTCCATGAGCTCTATCGCCCCCTCGTAAACATTGTCGCCGAGGTAAAGGGTGCCGTCCATGTCGAAAAGAAACAGCTCGGTGTTTTTAAGCTTGTCGTAATTCATAAGCGTACTCCTCATTTTATGAGTCTGGTCATTCTTGCAAAGGTCAGGCGGTTGCGTATCGCCGAGGATATATCGAGGAAATCGTCCCTTACGCTCTCGTCGATCTCAAGCTCGGCGAGGGAATGCTTTGCGCCTATCTTCGTGTAGAGCTCCGTGAGCTCCTCGGCGGTCGGGATGCCGGCGATTATACCGCGTATTTCCTGCCAGCGGAGCTTTATGTTCTCCGGATCAAAGCTCTTGAGAACGTCGTTTTCGTTTTCCCTGAGTATGCCGTCTGCCAGAGCGCCGAACTCCGCGCGCACCCAGCCCTCGTCCAGCGGCTCGAAGGGTCTGACTTCGATGCTTTCGCGCTTTGCGTACTCGTGATACGCGCGTGCGCACATTATCGTGCCCACGCCGACGCACTCGCCGTGCATGCCGTGGGCGTGCTCAAAGCCCTTGGGCTTCATCTCGACAAGATGCGCAACGAGGTGCTCGGCTCCGGAAGCCGCCCGGCTGTTGGAAAGTATCTGCATCGTAAGCCCCGAGAGCATCTGCGTGTACGCCATGGCCTCATAGTCGGGAGCCTTGCCCTCGGCAAGCTCATGCGCGCAGCGCACCATGATATCCAGAGCTTCCTGCGCCATGCCGCAGACCTTACCGCAGAAATACTCACCCGAAACGAGGTGAGCGATCTTCCAGTCGGCAATGGAGACGTACTTTGCCATGATGTCCTGAACACCTGCAATGGTGAGAAACATCGGTGCGCCCGAGACGATATCCATATCACAGATAACGGCATCGGCCGCCTGCATGGGTATGGACTTTTTCTGCCCGTCGATTATGATGGAGCAGATATCGGCCGTGAAGCCGTCGGAGGAGACGATGGTAGGGACGGCGACAAAGGGTATTCCGAGTTTGTACGCGCTGTAGCGGGCAAAGTCCATAAGCGTGCCGCCGCCGACGGTGACAATGTAGTCGGGCCTGCGCTCAAACAGCTTCATCATGTCCTCGATCATGCCCTTTTCGCTGTGCAGCCCCTCGGCCTTCAGTATGATCTCCTGATCGGCGGGAACGTGGGTCACGGAGGGCAGGTTGTATGTGTTGGTGTCGTATATGACCGTGCGGAAGCCGTGCAGCCCGCAGTCGTCCATGTATTTATCGAATTTTTTCAGCGCACCGTACTCGCATACGACGAGCTTTGTGCGCAGCTCGTGGTCGCGCCCGCATTCGCAGACGCCGGTGTATTTCGTGCAGTCAAGTATCATTATGCTTTACCTCCCGTATGATTTTTATATTCTGAAAAAACAGCGAACAGAGACCTTCTTGAACGGAGCAAGGCACACTGTTCGCTGTACGCTTTACTCACCCCCGGAAAGCTGCCCGAAGGCAGCTCCCGCGAGGTGAAAGCATGAGGAGATGGTCAAATGATCACCAGGGGATGACTGCATACAGACCCGCCGCGACCAGAGCGCCGATGATAGGTCCGAATACGGGAACGACGAGGCCGTACCTGAAGTTGCTGTCGCACTTGCCCTTGATGGGAAGGACAGCGTGAGCTATACGGGGACCAAGATCACGGGCGGGGTTCATTGCGTATCCGGTCAGACCGCCGAGGCTCATGCCGCAGGCTACGATGATGCCGAATACGAGGAGCTTACCGGTGCCCGCATCAAGGCCGGGAACCTGGTTCAAACCGAGAATGGCGAATACGAGAACGAAGGTGGCAACAGCCTCGGCGAAGAGGTTGCGGCCGGTGTTGGGAACGGAGGGGGCGGTGCAGAAAACGCCGCGCTTGGTCGGGCCGTCCTCGGTAGCGTCGAACTGATCCTTGAACAGCAGGTAGACGATGACCGCGCCGACGAAGCCGCCGAGCATCTGAGCGACTATGTAGCCGGGAACCATTGCCCAGTCAAAAAAGCCGCCTGCCGCGAGTGCGATGGTAAGCGCAGGGTTGAAGCTTGCGCCGGACGCGTTGCCGAAGATGAACGCGGGAACCATGACTGCAAGGCCCCATGCCAGCGTGATCTGAACGGCGCCTGCACCCTTCATGCCGGACTTGTTAAGATTTACGTTTGCAACGACGCCGTCGCCCAGAAGGATGAGCAGCGCTGTGCCGATAAATTCAGCTATATACGGTAACATTGTTTATCCTCCAATTTCTCTTGATATTTATGCCTGAGTCAGGCTCATTCCTCGTCCTTTGCCCAGCCGTAGGTGCACTTGACGGCCTTGTTCCAGCCTGCGACCTTCTTGTCGCGCTCGACGGGAGTGATCTGAGGTCCGAAGACCTTGTCGATAGCCCAGTTGTTTACGACGTCCTGCTTGCTCTTCCAGTAGTCGACGGCAAGACCCGCGAGGTAGGCAGCGCCCATTGCGGTCGTCTCGACGCAGACGGGGCGGTTTACGGGAGCCTGGATGATATCGGACTGGATCTGCATCAGAAGGTCGTTTGCGGATGCGCCGCCGTCGACCTTGAGCGCCGCAAGCTTTATGCCGGAGTCGGCCTCCATGGACTTGAGTACGTCATAGGTCTGGTATGCCAGAGATTCGAGAGTTGCGCGGATGACGTGGTATTTGTTTACGCCGCGGGTAAGGCCGACTATCGCGCCGCGGGCGTATGCGTCCCAGTGGGGAGCGCCGAGGCCGGTGAATGCGGGAACGACGTAGCAGCCGTTTGTGTCCTTGACCTTATTTGCGAAATACTCGGAGTCGGGAGCGGAGTCAACGACTCTGAGCTGATCCCGCAGCCACTGGATGGCCGAGCCTGCGACGAATATCGAGCCCTCGAGAGCGTACTCCACCTTGCCGTCAACGCCCCATGCGATGGTAGTGACGAGGCCGTTTTTGGAGAATACGGGCTTTTCGCCGGTGTTCATGAGCATGAAGCAGCCGGTGCCGTAGGTGTTTTTCGCGTCGCCGGGGGTGAAGCAGGTCTGGCCGAAGAGAGCTGCCTGCTGGTCGCCGGCAGCGCCGGATATGGTGATCGGACCGCCGAAGAGATCGGGCACGGTCTCGCCGTATACGCAGCTGGAGGGCTTTACCTCGGGCAGCATGCAGGCGGGGATGCCGAGCTCCGCCATGATCTCCTCGTCCCACTTGAGGTCGATGATATTGAACAGCATCGTGCGCGATGCGTTGGAGTAGTCGGTGACGTGCACCTTACCGCCGGTGAGCTTCCAGATGAGCCAGGTCTCGACCGTGCCGAACAGCAGCTCGCCGTTTTCGGCCTTGGTGCGTGCACCGGGAACGTTTTCGAGCATCCAGCGGATCTTCGTGCCGGAGAAATAGGGGTCGATAACAAGGCCGGTCTTGGAGCGGTATACGTCCGTCAGCCCCTTTTCTCTGAGACTGTCGCAGTATTCGGCCGTGCGGCGGTCCTGCCACACTATCGCATGATGTATGGGCTCGCCGGTGGCCTTGTCCCAGACGATGGTTGTCTCGCGCTGGTTTGTAATGCCGATGGCGGCTATATCCTCGGCTGCCGCGCCGACCTTTGCCAGAGCCTCGGATGCAACGGAGTACTGCGTGAGCCATATCTCGTTTGCGTCATGCTCGACCCAGCCGGGATTCGGGAAATACTGAGTGAACTCCTTCTGTGCGACACTGCATATCTCGCCCTTGAGATTGAAGAGTATGCAGCGGTTGCTGGTGGTGCCTGCGTCAAGCGCCATTATGTACTTTGCCATGCTTGTGATCCTCCTGTCTTTCACGTCGTTTCTTTCATCTTTCCGTCGGTACGGACGGGAATACCGCCCGAGCCTTCTTGCTTAAAATTATGCACGAATTGGGAAAATATTTCACTTGTCATGTAAAGACAATTGTAAAGCAATGGGTGCGTCTGAGCTTTACATTGTCAAAACCATGTAAACATTGACAAAATAACGTCGCTTTCGGCAGAAGTATTGAGCATTATTCACATAAAAATACCGCGTAAATAAAAAACCGGACAGTTTTCAAAAACTGTCCGGTTTCGAGACTGTCAAAAAACTATGCTGCTGCGTGAATATATCCGCGCAGCGGGGGAGTTTGAGGGGGCAAGGCCCGCCTCAAGTTGGATAAACCGCCGTCGAAATCCTTGAAATTTCAAGGATTTCGGTAATAGCATTTTGAACGTTTTCAAAATGCTCGGCGGAAAAGCGCAGTCAAAAAAGTCCCTTGAGGGACTTTTTTGACAAGCTGAAAACCGGACAGTTTTCAAAAACTGTCCGGTTTCGCCCTGAATGGAATCAAATGTATTGCGCCTTTGGGCGCGGGACCTCAGATGCCGCCTTCGTCTGCGGCATCATTGGGCTTGCGGCACATCGAGAGCATGGCCACAAGACGGTTGTAGCTCTGATCTATGTCGATATCCGTGCGCTGAGTTGTCAGCTTTAAAAGATGTGAGCACAGCATCTTTTCTATAAGTCTTAGTGCGTACAGCTCGTCCTCGCTGAAATCCTCCGGCGGCTGCGGCGCACCGAATATATGCGAGCATACATAAGGATGCGATACGGGGATGCAGTGGAGTATAACGGTGTCATAGCCTATGGCGTTGACGGCCTTCCTGTAAAAGGCGTGGTCGCGCCGTATCTCACGGAGAACATCCATGATCCACTGAACACAGCTCTTGTCGGGATTATACTTCATCAGCTCCCTGAAATGGTACTGAACGTCCCATTCGAGCACCGAATAAACGTCCTGAAAGTGATAATAAAATCCCTGCCGCGTGATCTCTGCCTTATCGACAAGCTGCTTTACAGTTATTTTCTGCATCGGAGCCGTTGACATAAGCTCCCTGAGTGCATCGGCGATCCTCTTTTTTGTTCCTCTGCTCATTCCTTCCCTCCTGACGACTATGAGCAAGGCCTTGTACATTTATGTGCTCATTATAATAAAAACAAGCAGACGTAACAACAATAATTAAATAGTTGTCAGTGAAAACTTTACATATACTGCATATTGTAAAGTGAATTTCAGGAGGGAAATTTTGGGGATTATCAGTCGCGGTAGCCGTTCGGATTGAGCTTCTGCCAGTGCCACGAGTCGCGGCACATGTCCTCGACATTGTGCTGTGCCGCCCAGCCGAGCTCACGGCGGCTTTTCTCCGGCGAGCAGTAGCACTCGTCGATATCGCCGGCGCGGCGGCCGACGATCCTGTACGGAACGGTCAGACCGTTTGCCTTTTCAAAGGCATGCACGAGCTCCAGCACGCTGCATCCTCTGCCGGTGCCGAGGTTGAAGACGAGCTCGCCCGTGTGATCTTCCATGTAGGCTATCGCCGCGACGTGGCCGCGCGCAAGGTCAACGACGTGTATATAGTCGCGCACGCCCGTGCCGTCGGGAGTGTTGTAATCGCTGCCGAAAACGCGCAGATATTCAAACCTGCCGATAGCCGTCTGCGAGATATAGGGCATGAGATTGTTGGGTATGCCCTTGGGGTCCTCGCCGATAAGACCGCTCGGATGAGCGCCGACGGGGTTAAAATAACGCAGGAGCGCAACGCTCCACGAGGGATCTGCCTTGACATAGTCGCGCAGTATCTGCTCACACATGTACTTTGTCCAGCCGTAGGGGTTCGTGCACTTGCCGGTGCGGGAGGTCTCATACAGGGGCATGTCGTTATCCGAGGAATACACCGTAGCCGAGGACGAGAAGATTATCTTTCTGACATTGTGCGCACGCATGGCCTCGCACAGAGTCACCGTCGAGCCGATGTTGTTGCCGTAATACTCAAGCGGCTTTTCGACCGATTCGCCGACCGCCTTGAGCCCTGCAAAGTGGATAACACAGCCGATATCGTGCGCTGCGAAGATCTCGTCGAGCTTTTTCCGGTCGCGCACGTCTGCCTTGTAAAAACGGAGCGTCCTGCCTGTTATTTTTTCGATGCGCTCCTTGGCCCTTTCGCTGCTGTTTACGAGATTGTCTATAACAACGACGTCAAAGCCGCGCTCGAGCAGCTCCACGCAGGTGTGGCTTCCGATATAGCCCATGCCGCCGGTCACTAGAATAGTCATATCCGTCACTCCTTTGAACCAATATTAGAATATTATGCCGAAAAAGGCAAGGTTTTGTCCTTGCCTTTTTTGGATTTATTTCTTGTGATAGAGCTTTTTTGCCTGATACTTGGGCTCGTAGGTGATGTTCACGCCGAGCTTGGAGAAAAGATTTTCATCGACGCGCGAGAGTATGACCGAGGAGTGCGCCTCGCAGCCCCGCAGCTTGCCGAGCTGATCGATGGCAAGCTCCGCGAGCGGATTTGTCACGGCGCAGATGGAAAGGGCTATTAGCAGCTCGTCGGTGTGCAGGCGCGGATTGTGGTTTCCGAGATGCTCGACCTTGAGGTGCTGTATGGGCGCGATGACGCTTGGTGCTATGAGCAGCAGCTCCTTGTTTATGCCCGCAAGCTTCTTGAGCGCGTTCATGAGGCAGGCCGAGGACGCACCGAGCAGAGAGCTCGTCTTGCCGGTGACTATCGTTCCGTCGGGCAGCTCTATGCTGACAGCCGGAGCGCCGGTCTCCTCGGCGCGTGCGCAGGCAGCCGCGACGACGGGACGGTCAGCCGGGGAAAGGCCGATGGAGTTCATGATGAGCTCGATCTTGCGCACCTCCTCGACGGTGCCCAGACCCTGACGCAGCGAGCAGGCCGCGGCGTAGCAGCGGCGTATGATCTCCTGCCGCGAGGCATTGCGGCAGGCCTCGTCGTTTGTGATGCAGTATCCGGCCATGTTGACGCCCATATCCGTGGGGCTCTTGTATGCGCTCTCGCCGTAGATGCGGGTGAGTATCGCGTTGAGCACGGGGAAGATCTCGACGTCGCGGTTGTAGTTTACCGTCGTCTCGCCGTAGGCATCAAGATGGAAGGGGTCTATCATGTTCACGTCGTCAAGGTCGGCGGTGGCCGCCTCGTAGGCGAGGTTTATCGGGTGCTTGAGCGGAACGTTCCAGATAGGGAAGGTCTCGAACTTCGCGTAGCCGGCGTTTATGCCGCGCTCGTGCTCATGGTAGAGCTGGCTCAGGCAGGTTGCCATTTTGCCGCTGCCGGGGCCGGGAGCCGTTACGACGACGAGGCTGCGCTCGGTTTCGATGTAGTCGTTTTTGCCGAAGCCCTCCTCGGAAACGATGAGCTCAACGTTCGAGGGGTAGTCGGGGATTATATAGTGGCGGTAGACCCTGATGCCGAGCCGCTCGAGCCGCTTCTGGAACAGCTCCGCCGCAGGCTGGCTGCGGTAGTGCGTGATGACCACGCTTCCGACGAAAAGTCCGATGCCGCGGAACGCGTCTATGAGTCGGAGCGTATCCTCGTCATAGGTGATGCCGAGGTCACCGCGGCGCTTGTTGCGCTCTATATCGTCGGCGGAAATGGCGATGACGATCTCCGCCTCGTCCTTCATTTTCAGCAGCATTTTCACCTTGCTGTCCGGCTCAAAGCCCGGCAGCACGCGCGAGGCGTGGTAGTCGTCAAACAGCTTGCCGCCGAACTCAAGGTACAGCTTGCCGCCGAATTTGGCGATCCTCTCTCTGATGTTGCGCGACTGCTCACGCATGTACTTTTCGTTGTCGAAGCCTATCACATTCATGATCATTTACCCATCCGTTCTGTATTTTTCACAAACTGAAATTATATACCGGCGGGCAAGACCTTGTCAAACGCTTTTGCAGAGTTTTTTGCTTAATGTAAATGACAGAGGCGCAACGATGATCATCTGTATCGGCAGGGCAATGGTGAAATTGTAGGGCAGGTAGGTGAAAAAGTCCGCGACCGCGGCCGAGCCGTGCAGGCCGGAGGCGAAAACGGAAAATACGGTCATGGCTACGGTCATGAATATGACCATGCAGAAGCGCAGCGTGAACACTTTGCGCGCATCGCAGTCGCCTTCGGAGCAGACCGAGCCGACGATTCGGCGCGAGAGCGGCGTGCAGATGCACAGATCGCATATTATACCCACGAGAAAGCCCAGCGGCAGACGCTTGAGAGCGATAAGCCAGGCCTCTCCGGAGAAGTATCCGAGGCGTACGTCCATGTTCAGAACGGCCATGATGTAGATCATTATCAAGCTCATGATAACACTCAGCAGGATCCCCTGCTTTTTACTTTGCGGCATATTTAATCCTCCGTATAAAAAATAAAAAGACAATAAATGCACCCGCCCGTCGGACATTGGGCAGGAAACATTTATTGTCTGGTACGGATTATATCACTTTTGAAGCGAAAATGTCATAGGCGTTTTTCCGGTTTTCACGGCGATTTTCGAAAAACGTTTTTTGCATTTTGCCGATATGACAGCTTCCTAAATGCTATATTAAAAGAGGCTGAAGCTGCACTCCGGCGAGGGCGGACTCAAGCGTTTTGCCTATGAGCGAGAAGTCTGAGGCCATGGAAAAGGGCTTTTTGGCCGGATCGTCCTGACGGAAGGGCACGAAGTAGACGTTTTTGCGGTTTAAAAGCCCTGCAATATTCGGAGCGGAGCCCGAGAGCGCGTCGTTTGTGGAAAATGCTATGACGAGCGGCCGGGAGTTGCGCAGATGTGCCTTTGCCGCCATCGTTACGGCGGTGTCCGTTATGCCGTGGTTGAGCTTTGCCATGGTGTTTCCCGTGCAGGGCGCTATGAGAAGAGCCTCCATGGGCTTTGCAGGGCCGAGGGGCTCCGCTTCGGCGATCGAGCATACGGGCTCTGTGCCGCACAGCGCTTCAAGTCGCGCGGCAAAGCCTGAGCAGGTGCCGAAGCGCGTATCGGTCGCGGCGGCGGTCTCGCTCATGATGGGCACGAGCTCATATTTATCGGCCAGAAGAGCAAGCTGAGCAAACAGCTTATCGTATGTGCAGTAAGAGCCGCAGAGGGCAATGCCTATCCGTGGCTTTTTCATGATACCACCCCTTTTAATATGTCTGAAACGGACCCGTGTATAAGTCGCGCCGCGCTCTCCGGCGCATAGCGTCCCGGCAGACCGCGCAGAACGCTGAGACTGAGCCCGCAGTCCCGTGCAGCCTCCGTGTCAAAGCCGCCGGGTGCGGACGCAAGCTCGAGCAGTATGCAGCTGTCCCTGAACGCCCTTAGATCGGCAATGACGGGCGCGGGTGCGGTGTTTATGACGGCGTCAAAGCTGCCGAGCAGCTCCGGCGGACAGTCGGGAGCCGCGACACCGCAGCCGAGCTCGCGCGCCAGAGCCCGAGCCTCGGAGCTGCGCGACATGAGGTACAGCGCAGGGCACAGTGCGCGCAGTCTGCTTATGAGGAGCTTCCCGATCCTGCCCCAGCCGATCACGAGTATGCGCATGTCGCACAGCGCGGTCTTTGTTTTGCTCATGAGCTCACTCACTGCGCCCTCTGCGCTTATTGCGGCGTTGCGGGCGGTAAAGTCCGGGCTCTGCATATAGTCGTATACCGCCATGCCGCGCTGCGCGGCTGCCGACTTTATACCGGCTCCGAGCCTGCCGCCTATTACCGCCGCAGCGGAGCCCGCGCAGTCGAGTATGTGCTCAATGCGGCAGGGCTGAGTACCCAAGGGCGCATTTAAAAGCCCGTGCGCGTCCTCGGCCGGAACGGGGAGTATAACGGCATCGGCCCTGACCGGCGAACCGAGGCTCCGGCAGCCCTCGGGCAGCTCGGCCTTTTCAAGGCAGAAGCACATGACTTCGTGGCCGTCGGCGCTCATAAGCCGCGACAGATGTACGCTGCGCTCATCGCCGCCGCAAACGAGTATTTTCATCTCATCACCTCCTGTAATGCCATAATATGCGTTGCATAAAATTCGGTGAGATGATAAAATAAGAAAAGTTTTGAATGTGAGGTGCCTTATGAGCAGAGCCGACGAGATATTTATAGCAAATTGCAGAGACATACTGGAAAACGGCGTGTGGGATACCGACCGCGAGGTGCGCCCGCGCTGGGAGGACGGAGCTCCGGCGCACACGGTCAAAAAGTTCGGCATCGTAAACCGCTATGATCTGTCCGAGGAGTTTCCGATACTGACGATACGCAGAACGTTCCTCAAGTCCGCTATAGACGAGCTTTTGTGGATATGGCAGGCAAAGAGCAATAACGTAAATGAGCTGCGCACCCGCGTATGGGACGCATGGGCGGACGAAAACGGCTCCATCGGCAAGGCCTACGGTTATCAGCTCGGCATAAAGCATCATTATCCCGAGGGCGACATGGATCAGGTGGACAGGGTCATCTGGGACTTGAAGCACAATCCCGCCTCGCGCCGCATAATGACCAATATCTATAACCACGCCGATCTCAGCGAAATGGCGCTGTACCCCTGCGCGTATTCCATGACCTTCAACGTCAGCGGCAATACGCTCAACGCCATACTCAACCAGCGCTCGCAGGACATGCTTGCGGCGAACAACTGGAACGTCGTGCAGTACGCCGTGCTCACGCATATGTTCGCGCAGGTCGCGGGACTCAGGGCGGGTGAGCTCGTGCACGTCATTGCCGACGCGCATATCTATGACCGCCACGTTCCGGCGATCGAGGAGATCATCGCAAACACGCCCAAGGCCGCGCCGAGGTTCATTATCGACCCCGCGGTGGATGATTTTTATAAGTTTACGCGCGACAGCTTCCGGCTCGAGGACTATGAGTACTCCGAGTTCAGGTCCAGGATCCCCGTCGCTGTCTGAAAGGAAGGAACATGGATGCAATAGTTGCCGTCTATTCCGATTGGGGGATAGGCGCAGACGGTACCCAGCCTGTCGTGCTGAAGGCCGACCGGCAGCATTTTGTCGAACTCACGCGCGGAAAGACGGTCATAGCCGGCCGCCGCACCCTCGCCGATTTTCCCGGCGGCAGACCGCTGAAAAACCGCAGGAATATTATCCTCACGCGGCAGGATATAAGCATTGAAGGCGCCGAGATCGCGCACAGCCCCGAGGAGGCCGCCGCGATGTGCGCAGGCGATGCAATGGTGCTCGGCGGGCAGAGCGTTTTCCGCGATATGATGCCGTATCTCGACCGCGTTTTCGTCACTAAAATCAACAGCTGCCCGTATTCGGACAGCTATTTTGAAGACCTCGACGCAGCGGAGGAATGGCATATAGAAAGCCGGAGCGAAACGCTGCGCGAGGGTGATATCGAATACAGCTTCGTCTGCTACGAAAGGAAACTGCCATGAAAAAAAGAATAGCCGCAGCAATGCTGCTGATGCTCACCCTGCTTGCCGCCTGCGGCGAGGAAACACCGGCCGAAACGCCCGAGCCCTCGGCCGCAGTCCTCTCCAAAGGAGATAACTACATTGTAACGGAAGAGCACACGAGCGGAGTCACCAAGTACAGCTACACGATAAGCGACAGCGAGGGAAACGAACTCGAGAGCGCCATATGCACAAATCAGCCGCGCGTTGCGGTCATAAACGACGGGCTTCTCGGCGTGAGATTCTATGTCAATGACAAGACATTCTGCCGCTATTATGACCTTAAAAACAGCCGCGTCTCCGAGTCGTTCTTCAACGCCTTCTGGGATGACGGCAAGCTCGTCGCCTATCACGACTACGACAACGGCCACCGCATGATAGTGCGCGATATGTTCGATGACAACGGCTACCGTTACGAGCTCGATCTCGATATCCAGGCGCTGTCGATAAGCGTCACGGCCTGCGAGCAGAACGAGGAGACGGGCGAGCTGACGGTCACATACACCTACGGCGACAGTGCCGCCGAGTACAGCGCGATGCTGCCGACAAAGCACGCGGAATAACAAAACGAAAAATGCAGGGTCACGTGACCCTGCATTTTTGCGTCAAAACTAAGATTTTTTGCTGTCGCTCTGCGCGGCGGAGTAGTCTGCGTAGGACTGGAAGACAAAGCCGTCGGAGCTTATGAACTGGCTGAAATCTATGCTGTCGTACAGCTTGGTGTATTTTATCGTTGCGCTGCCTGCCCAGTCTGCAACGTCCGAGTCGAACTCGACGGGAGCGGCGAGATAGGTGAGGGGAACTACCGACTGCTGATAGCCGTTGGAGTAGGAGACGAGGTCGGTGCCCTTTACAGGCAGGCGCATGATGATATGGTAGCCGAATTGCGACTCGACAACGTCGGAGACCTGATACTCCTCAAGTGCTCGGCTTGCGTCGTCATACTCGTCGACCATGCTGCCGGTCGTGAAGCAGTAGCCCTCGGGGAACTGCTCAAGACCCGGATCCTCGCTGTATTCGTTCATGAGCTCCTTGAAGCGCGCCCAGCGCTCACTGTCGTCGGTGATCGCCTTGAGCTCGGCGCAAAGCTCCTCGGCCTTGGCCTTCTTCTCGGCCTTCGCTTCGTCGGAGATCGCCTGCGAGCTGGTCGTTCCGTCCTCTGCGGTAACGGTCTCGGTAGTCAGAAACAGGATGTGCGCGGAGGTGATGTAGTCGTTTTCCTCGGCGTAGGCCTGAACCTTTTCGTCGCTGAGCTTGCTGCCCTGATCGCCGTAGAGCTCGGTGAAAAGATTGGTGTACAGATAATTGAGGCGGCAGCGCTCCTTATAGCTGTCCTCGGTGTAGCCGTAGGTGGCGAAGAATGCCTTGAGCTGGGTATCGGAATCGTCGTCGGAGGTGACGTACTGCTCCTTTATGCTTTCTATCTGCTCGTCGATGGCCGACTGCTGATCCTCGGTGAGCGTAAGGCCGAGCTCGTCTGCCTTGGCTTCGACTACGCGGTATCTTGCTACCTGCTGGGCTGCACGCTTGAGGCACCACTCGATATTCGTGACCGAGTCGTCGAACATGAACTTGCCGTCCCAGTCTACGCTCGTTCCGGAGTAGCTCTGATAAAGATCCTCCAGCTCGCTGACCGCCTGATTCAGTCCGGCCATGTATTCGTCAAAGCCGACGGCCGTGCCGTTTACGGTCATTACGGTGTCCTCCTTGCTGCCGCTTGAGCAGCCCGCCGCACAGCAGCAGAGCATCACAAGGGCAAGCGCCAGTGCGATAAATTTTTTCATAACAAATCTCCT
Source organism: bacterium (assembly GCA_963613665.1). Lineage (GTDB taxonomy): Bacteria > Bacillota > Clostridia > Oscillospirales > Oscillospiraceae > F23-B02. Next base: position 20,007 of record CAVEAL010000008.1, read on the forward strand.
AATGTAAAAATACTGTATCAGTATAATATAAACGTATTAAATAATCTACGCTTTTTTGTAAACTAAACAAACTAAACGATATCGCATATCTCGCATTTTATCTCGCCCTCGGGCGATATCTCGAGCTTTGCCCAGGTCCTTGCGGGCGGCTTGCCGGCCGTGCCGGGGTTCAGGACGAAAATGCCGCCGGTCTGCTCGAACACAGCCCTGTGCGTGTGCCCGAACATGGCGATCTGCGCGCCGCAGCACTCGGCAGCGTACAGCAGAACGTCGAGCCGGCCGCCGCGCACGGCATAGCGGTGGCCGTGGGTCAGAAATGCCGTGTACGGTCCGAGGCGTATGAGCTTATACGCCTCCTCGCCGTCATAGTATCCGTCGCAGTTGCCGGGAACGCAGCACACGGGGATGGCCGGAAATTTACCGCTCAGCGCCTGCGCATCGCGCATACCGTCGCCGAGGTGGATGATCTGGTCGGGCATATATTCCGCAACGGCGTTTTCCATGCCGCGGGCAGAGCCGTGCGTGTCCGAGAATACGGCGATCTTCATAATCTGCCTCCTGTGAAAATAAATTTGTAAAGCCGGAGCTGCCGCGTGAATATAATGGGAGCGGGTGATAGTGATGAAGAATATCGAAAGGCTCGGCGAAGAGCTAAGAAAAAGCGGCAGGAGCGACGAGCTCATGAAGCTTGCACAATCGCCTGACGGCAAGGCGGTCAGCCGCCTCGTTGATGCCGATGCCGTAGGCCGGGCCGCAAAAAGCGGGGATACGGAGGCTCTGTGGGATATACTGCGCGGCGTGCTCTCGACCGAAGAGGGGAGACGCCTTGCCGAAAGTCTCCGCAAAGCGATGCAGTGAGGTGAAAGTCATTGAGCGATTTTGAGGATAAGCTGAATAAGCTGCTGAACGACCCGAAGGAGATGGAGCGCTTTGCCGGCTTTGCAAGATCGCTCATGTCCGGGGCTGAGAGCGGCGCAGCGGAGCCAAGCGCGCCGCCGGATATAGACCCGTCGCTGCTCAAGAGTCTGAGCGGCGCACTGTCCGGAAAGAGCGGCGGGCGAGATGCGAAGCTTCTTGAGGCCATGCGTCCGTATCTGTCGGAAAAGCGGCGCGGAAAGATGGACAGAGCCATGAAGCTCGCGCGCCTTGCCGGTATCGCGGGGCTTGCCGCGGGTCTCGGAGACGGTGACGATGGCAGCGTATAATCTCTACCGCGGCAACGGCAGCCGTGCCGAGCGCGTTGACGATCACCGCCGCGAAACGCCGAAAGCGCAGCACCGCCGGCCGCCGGCTTCCGTGACGCCCGGCAAGCTCCCCATACTCGGCGATCTGCCGAAAAAGCTCGGCGATCTCGAGACCGAGGACCTTCTGCTCATCCTGATCCTCTATCTCATGTACCGCGAAAGCGGCGATAAGGAGCTGCTGGTAATTATGGGAGCAATGTATTTACTATAATAATCAAAATAAAACCGCCGACTTTATATAACTAAGTCGGCGGTCATCAGTCGCTCTTGTCGATTAAATTTTCTCCTTGAGCTTTTTGATGCAGTCAGGGCAGACATTCTTGCCCTTGTAGCTGATGATGTTCTTGGTGTTCTCGCAGAAGACGCAGGAAGGATGATACTTATGCAGAATGATGTTGTCACCCTCTACAAAAATTTCAAGTGCATCTTTTTCGGCAATGTCGAGAGTACGACGCAGCTCAATGGGAAGAACTATACGGCCGAGTTCATCAACTTTTCTTACAATACCGGTAGACTTCATGTAGTTCCCTCCGTTTCGGAAATACTTATATCCCACAAAATACATCAATAAGTATACCAAAAATAAGAAGGCTGTCAATATATTTTTTTGCGATTTTTGAGCAAAACTTAATATTTTTTGAATATCTTCTAAGGCAAGGGACATATCTTTGCACTCGTTTCAATACAATGTTAAAACAAATGTTCGAAAACGTGAGGATTTTAACATGCTGATGGGTATCATATGGACGGCGATGATCGCAGTCTCTATTCTTTCCGGCTGCCTGAACGGGGCGGAACAAGAGGTTCAGCAAGCCGCGCTGGACGGTGCGGCGGCCGCATTCGAGCTGTGCTTTCAGATAGGCGGCGCAGTCTGCCTGTGGTGTGCCGTTATGGAGCTCATGCATGCATCCGGCCTTGCCGATGCTCTGTCGCGCGCACTCAGACCGCTGCTTGCACTGCTGTTTCCCGAAAGCGCTGAGCATGAGAGCGTAATGCAGCCGCTGTCGGCAAATGTCAGTGCCAATCTTCTCGGGCTCGGCAATGCGGCGACTCCGATGGGCATACGCGCCTGCCGGGAGATGGCGCGGCTCGGAACTCCGGGGGCAGCATCCAACGAGCTGTGCAGGCTCGTCGTGCTCAACACCGCGTCCATCCAGCTCCTGCCGGCGACAGTTGCCGCAATACGCTCTGCCGAAGGCGCGGCGGCGCCGTTTGACATTCTGCCTGCCGTGTGGATAAGCTCGGCTGTGTCCGTCACCGTCGGACTTATGGCGGCGCGTGCAATGGAGAGGCTAAGTTGAGCCTGCTTCTCGAGCTTGCCGTGCCGCTCATCCTCGCCGCCGTCGGCATACACGCCATAGTGTCCGGTACGGATATTTTCCCCGCGCTCTGCCGCGGCGCTATGCAGGGACTCGTGACGCTCAAGGATATGCTGCCGGTGCTCACCGTGCTCTTTCCGGCGGTGTACATGCTGCGTGCATCGGGCGCACTTGACGCGCTGTCGGCGCTGCTCGAGCCGCTGATGGCATACATAGGCGTTCCGGCGGAGACCGTTCCGCTTGCGCTCCTGCGCCCTGTGAGCGGCGGAGCCGCCACGGCGGCCGCTGCCGACATTATAAAAAGCTGCGGCGCAGATTCGCTCGCGGGGCGAACGGCCGCCGTTATGATCGGCTCGAGCGAGACGACCTTTTACGTCATCGCCGTTTATTTCGGCGCGGCAAAGATCAAAAATACGCGCCACGCCATACCGGCTGCGCTGCTGGCAGATCTTGCGGTGTTTCTGCTGTCGGCGTGGGTATGCCGCCTGTTCTGGGGATAATACGGGAAAGAGCGGGAAATAATAGCATCACATGGGAGAGTGATGCTATGCAGGGAAAAGTCGAGCTGTGCGGCGTGAACACGGCCAAGCTGCCGCTTCTGAAAAATGCCGAGATGCGCGAGCTCATTGCGGCGGCGCAGTCGGGTGACGGCAAGGCACGCGACAGGCTGATAAACGGCAATCTGCGCCTTGTCCTGTCGGTGATACAGAAGTTCGCCGGTCGCGGCGAAAGCATGGACGATCTGTTTCAGGTCGGCTGCATCGGACTGATCAAGGCAATCGACTGCTTTGACCTGAGCCAGAACGTGCAGTTTTCGACCTACGGCGTGCCTATGATATCCGGCGAGCTGCGGCGCTTTCTGCGTGACCACGGCGCCGTGCGCGTATCGCGCTCGGTGCGGGATACGGCCTACCGCGTGCTTCAGGTCAGGGAGCGGCTCACCGCCGAGCTTGGGCGCGAGCCGGATGTGGACACCGTAGCGGAGCGGCTCGGGATAAAGCGCGCCGATGTCGTGCTTGCGCTCGACTCGATATGCGAGCCCGTGTCGCTGTACGAGCCGGTCTACAGCGACAGCGGAGAGAGCGTCTGCGTCATGGATCAGATAGGCGACACGAAAAACACCGACGAGCACTGGCTCGAGCAGATCGCTCTCGGCGAGGCGGTCGGGCGGCTCTCGCAGCGCGAAAAGCGCATACTATCGCTGCGCTTTTACATGGGCAAGACACAAACCGAGGTCGCACGGGAGATCGGCATAAGTCAGGCGCAGGTCTCGCGCCTTGAAAAAAACGCGATAGGGAGGATAAAAAAAGAGCTGGGATCGTGAATTCATAAAAAATTAAAAATTATTTGATAAAAAATTCGCAAATAACTCTTTACAAACACCGTGCGATGTGCTATCATAACATCGTCAGATAAATAACAAGACATTATTCGTTTGATTCTTCTTTCCATCTCTCTTTTCTTTGCTTGTTACCGCTTCTGCGGACATCCTCAATCCGCAGGAAAACGCAACAAAACCAAAAAAGCCGCTGCCTTTCTCCTGTTTGGCAGCGGTTTTTTTGCGTCGCATTTTTATTTTCTCCGTTGTCCCGATACCGGGCTGACGCAATTACCGTATAGGCAGGGAGTCAATGCGCCTCTAAAAAAGCAGCATACGGTCGTTGTCGAGGGCTTTGCCGGAGCCGGCCTTGAAGCGATCGAGGAAATCCTGCACGGTCATGCCCTCGCGCTCTGCGCCGGATACGTCCATGATGATATTGCCCTTGTCCATCATAAGCGTGCGGTTTCCGAGATCGAGCGCCGACTGCATGTTGTGAGTTATCATCATACAGGTGATCTTTCCCTCGGCGACTATTTCTTTCGTGAGCTCAAGCACCTTTTCCGCCGTGCCGGGATCGAGCGCTGCGGTGTGCTCGTCAAGAAGCAGGAGCTTGGGCGGAACGACCGTAGCCATGAGCAGCGTCAGTGCCTGACGCTGGCCTCCGGAGAGCAGTCCGACCGGCTGGGTGAGCCGATCCTCGAGCCCCATGCCCAGAAGCGCGAGCTTTTCGCGGAACAGTGCACGGTCGGCCTTCGTGATGTGAGAAAACCAGCCGCCGCTTTTAGCTGCCATCGCAAGGTTTTCCTCAATGCTCATGCCCGGCGCACTGCCGCGCATGGGATCCTGAAAGAGCCTGCCGATATCGTGTGCGCGCTTGTGCTCGGGCATAAAGGTGATGTCGCGCCCGTCGAGCTCAATGCTGCCGCCGTCGGTGTAGAAGCTGCCGGCAATGGCGTTGAACAGCGTCGATTTACCCGCGCCGTTTGCACCGATAATGGTGATGAAATCGCCGTCACGCACGTCGAGAGTGAGGCCGCTGAGTGCGGTCTTTTCGTTGACCGTTCCGGGGTTGAAGGTCTTGCTTATGTTGTTGAGTTTGAGCATATCACACACCGCCCTTCTGCGTTCTGAAGCCAAGCCGCCGCTTTATCATCGGCATCTGCTTTTTCAGATAAGGTACGGAGATGGCAAGCACCACGATGACGGAGGATATGAGCTTGAGCATGAATGCCGGCATATCGAAGCGCAGCGCGATCGTATATACGAGCCTGAACAGTATCGAGCCGAGTACCACGCCCACGGCGCGGCTGAATATGCCGCCCCTGCCGAGAATAACGCCGCCGATGAGCAGCGAGGCCAGCGCGATGGTGACCATACCGGTGCCGATGTTTATATCAACGGCCTTCTGCGACTGTGCCAGCAGGCAGCCGGACAGCGCCGTGAACGAGCCGGCGATGCACAGACCGACCGTTGTCGTGAATACCGTGTTTATCGACGACGAGCGCACCATATCGGGATTGTTGCCCGTCGCCCGGATGGCAAGGCCGAGCCGCGTTTTGAGAAACAGCGTGAGCAGAACGAGGATGACGATGACCGCGATGAGTGCGACCGCAAGCTTGTACTGCTTTGCAAGGACCGTGCCCTTGAGAAGATCCTTCATGAGTGAAAAAACGGTGTCCACCTTGTTCATGTTCAGCAGCGACGAGCCTCCCATGATGGCTATGTTTATTGAATAAAGTCCCGTGTTCACGATGATGCCGGCAAGCAGACTGTCAACGCCGAGTCTGGTCTGTAAAACGGCGGTTATGAAGCCCGAGCACACGCCGGCAGCCATCGCGGCGGGTATCGCAAGATACGGATGCCCCGAGATGGCCACGACCGCGCCGACCGCGGCACCGAGGGTGAAGCAGCCGTCGGTGGACAGGTCGCACACATTGAGCATGCTGTAGCTCAGATACAGCGCGAGCACCGTCAGCGAGCAGATAAGCCCCAGCTCAAGCGCTGTCTGCCCAAGGCTCAGTATCGTTGCAATATCCATGTCGTTTCCTCTTTTCGGGTGTTATTACTGCTCAATGTCGCTGAAGCTCTCAGCGGTGGTGATGGTGTTTATCTTTGTGCAGTAGGGCTCGAATGCCGCTGCAACGGTATCGTAATCATAGCCGAGCTCGGCACAGATCTCGGTGTTTATGGTAGCCGTGCCGTTATCGAAGGTCTTGACTGCGGTGGCCGCGGGGTCTGCGCCGTTGATGAGGATGTCGGCGACCATGTTCGCGGTCTCGACGCCGAGGTTTGCGTAGTCAACGCCGTAGCCGAGGAATGCACCGTTGAGTGCGAAGGAGTCGGCGCCGGTGTAGTGGGGGATGCCGGCTTTTGCAAGAGTCTCGTAGATGGCAAGCTCTGCCTTCATGATGGAGTTGTCGGTCGGGGTGAACACTGCGTCAACGCCGTCGGCAACCATTGCCTGAGCAGCGAGCATGACCTCGTCCGCGGTGGAGCCTGTGTGCTCGACGATCTCAACGCCCTTGCCCGTGAGGTATTCCTTTGCCGCTGCGATGGAAGCTGCCGAGGAGTCCTGGCCGACGTCGTACAGCAGGCCGATCTTCTTTGCGTCGGGGTCGTTTGCGAAAATAAGGTTCATGATAGCCTCTGCGTCGAGGTAGTCGCTCGTTCCGGTGACGTTCGCGCCCGGAGCCTCGAGGCTCTCAACGAGCTCGGCGCCGACGGGGTCGGAAACGGCGGAGAACACGACGGGGATCCCGTTATCCTCGGTCAGAGCCTGCATGCGCATTGCAACGGGAGTCGCAACGCCGACCATGAGGTCAACGTCTTCTGCGATGAAGTTGGAGATTATCTGCTCCATAACGGTAGCATCGGCGTTGCAGTTATCGTAGCTCACCTCGAAGGTGACGCCCTTTTCCTCGCCGATGGCCTTGAGCTGAGCCTGAATGTTTTCGACAATCTGGTTGAGGGATGCATCGTCAACGTAGTTGCAGATGCCGACCTTGTAGACCTTTGCGCTGTCGCCGTCGCCGCTGCTTGAGTCCGTGCTGCCGCAGGCGCAGAGGGTGAATACCATTGCCATTGCGCATACAAGCGCGAGTGCCTTTTTGATGATTGCGTTTTTCATTGTTTTTTCCTCCAAAAAAGTTTTTTGACTTGGGTGCAGATGGAGGGGAGCTTGCTTATAAAACAAAAAAAGCAGCCTCCTATCCCAACAATGGGACAAGAGCTGCGCTCCTGCGATACCACCCAAATTGACGAAAAATTCGTCCGCTCGCTTATGCGTACCATCATACGCATCCCGATTGATAACGGGAGGGATCCCGTCGGCATCTACTCAAGCAAACGCTTTTTCAAGCCGCCCTCCGAAGTCCATTCATTCCGCGCCCACGACCGTGATCTCACCGCCCACGGTTCTCTTAACGCCTGCTTTCCGGAACTACTACTCTTCGTCACAGGTTTGATGCTGCAATTATAGCACCTTGTTTTCGCTTGTCAAGCCCCAAAATCAAAAAATTACTGAAAAAATTTTTGCGTTTGCTATTGCAAATTTCCTGCCCGTCGTTTATAATGCACAGTAACTTGATAGGAAATAAATTTTTTTGCAAGACGGTTAGCGGCCGCTAACTCAAAGCAAATTTTTTTCAGGATCAGTTAGCAACTGCTAACTCGCCCCGGAAAAGTCGAAGCCCCCACTGCGAGGACTTGGAGCTGAGATAGTATACCATCCAGTTAGCATATGCTAACTGGATGTGAATAAAAAGAAAGGAAGACACATGAAAACAAGAACCAAGACAACAAAGCTCCTGTCGCTGCTGCTTGCCGCGATCATGGTGCTGAGCCTTCTGCCCGTAACGGCGCTTGCCGCGACGGTGGATAACGGCTGCACACCCGGAACGTATACAGGCACGGCGCAGGGCTTCAAGGGAGACGTAACTGTTACAGTTACCCTTGAAGAGAAGGACGGAAATGTCGTCATAAGCGGCATTGAGGCAACGGGCGAAAGCGAAACGCCCACATACTGGGCAAGCGCCGTGGCTGTTCTCGACACGATCAAGGAGAACAACGGCACCGACGGCGTTGATGCCGTCTCCGGCGCAACGAAAAGCTCCACCGGCATCATCAACGCGACGAATGAAGCGCTCGGCAAGGCAAATCCCAAGCCCTCCGGCAGCGGCGAGATGAATGATCCTTATGTCATCATGAACGCCACGCAGCTTCAGTGGCTTGCAACGAGCGTTGACAACGGCAATAGCTTTCAGGGCGAGTACGTTGTCCTCGGCGCGGACATCGACCTGAGCTCAATTGAAAGCTGGAACCCCATCGGTGTCGAGAACGAAAGCGGGAATATCTTCCGCGGCACGTTTGACGGCAAGGGCTACAGCATCAAGGGTCTCACGATAAATGCAACTCTCACGAGCGGTGTCGGCAACTATGGACTGTTTTCTACGCTTGGCAATCAGGCAGTAGTCAAGAATGTCAATGTCAGCGGCGCAGATATTTCCGTAGTATCGACCGGCGATAAGGTGCTGGCGGGCGTGATAGCGGGCTATACCGAAAAAGCTGAGGTAACCGGAGACGCAGGTATAGGCACCAGCATAGACTCCTGCTCCGCGACCGGCAGCGTTTCGGCTGTATCAAACAGTGATAAGCTGACCTATGCCGGCGGCATCATCGCATGGATGAACAGCGGAACCGCGATCACCAACTGCTGGACCGATGCAAGTGTAAGCGCAGTTGCCTCGCCTACCTCCGGCAAAAACAGTATGGCAGGCGGTATCGTAGGCAACAGCAGCCAAAATATCCTCATAGCAAACTGCGCGACCTTCGGCAATGTCTATGCTGAAACTCCGGCTGCTACCAATTACGGCGGCTTGGGCGGCGGCATCGTCGGCCTGATGGCCGGTAAGCAGTACAATGCTTATGCCGTCGGAGATGTCACCGTCGGCAACGGCGGCCTGACTAAAGGCCATGTCTGGGTAGGCGCACTTGACGGCATGGTCACGTCCACCGGCATTACCAAGGATGCTTCGGGCAATTATACCATATATCCCGAGCAGGGCGCATTCCGCCTAGACAACTACTATGCCTCCGATGCAGTCCTCAAGATGAAGGTATACACCGACAGCGGCAGCACTCTGAGCGAGACAAAGACCATCGAAACCGTTGACCGCGGATACTCCGCCGCGATGAATACGGTAGATAAGGCCATGGTATCGACACCCATGACCAAGGCCGATATGGCCACGGCAGCCTTCGCTGAGACCCTTAACGGCAATATAAAGGAGATAAACGGAATTCTCGCGGCCTACGGCATTACCGGCATCGCGCTGCGCGAGTGGCAGCTCGTTAACGGCCGTGTACTGCCCACAGGCAGTGTCTGGACCTCCGGCGATATCGATGCATCCGTCTTCGCCTCCGGCGACGGCAGCGAGGAAAACCCGTATATCATCAGCACCGCAGATCAGCTCAAGGCCTTCGCGGGCTTGATGAACGAAAAGATCGACTACACCGGCAAATACGTCGCGCTGGGTGCAGATATTGCCGTCACCGGCGACTGGACGCCCATCGGCGGCAGCGACTACCTCTTTAACGGCACCTTCGACGGCAAGGGCTGCAGCATTACCGGCCTTAGCCTCGGCACGAAGGAAGCTCCCTATGCGCTCGATAAGGAAAACCTCTATATCGGCCTGTTCGGTCTCCTCGGCGCAAACGCCGTCGTCAAAAACGTCAGGGCAGACGTTGCGTTCTATACAAGCTATGAAGCCACGGCGTTTGTCGGCGGCATCGCGGGCTATACCGACGGCAGCAGCGTAAGCGGAGATTACACCGGCGCTGTCATTGACGGCTGCTATGTCTCCGGCACGATCTCTCATGCCGGCGCAAAGGGCAACCAGAATGTCGGCGGCGTCATCGGTATGCAGTATAAGGGCGCGCTCATCAACAGCGCATCGACCGTCAGCGTCTCCAACGTAGTTTCCTCCGGCGATCTTGCCGAGGCGGGCGGCCTTGTCGGTCTCAATAACCGCGGTCTTGTGGCAAACTGCTGGGCAGACTGCACCGTATACGGCTCCGGCAGCCGCGAAAACGGCAACGAGGGCATGGCCGTTGTAAGCAGCCTCGTGGCCTGCAACGCAGGCGCACTGGTAAACTGCTATGCCTCCGGCGACGTGAGCACCTATGAGCACTCAACTTACGCGGGCATGGTCTCCGGCTGGGTCACAGGCATCGGCAAGAGCTACAGCTGCTGGTACGATCTCGGCAGCACTATGACTCTCAAGACCGGCGATGCAAATCCGCAGAAGGTAAGCCCCGTCGAGTCCATCGGCACTAAGGTTGCCTCCGGCGTAAATGACGAGGGCGACGCATACACCGGCGGCCTCGTCGATAAAATGACCGGCGTAAACGGCGCGGATGCATCCCTTGCCGAGGCACTCAACGCATCCTTTGCAGCCTTCCCGATTGATATAACGGTCTACGGACTTGATAATGCAAGCCTCAGAACATGGACATTTGACAACTCTCTCGGCTTCGGCAGCGAGGCGGCTTCCGTCTCCTATGTCCAGCCCGAGTGCGAGAAGGTCGTAAAGCCGGAGCTTACGCTCCTCGACGGCACATGGTACGGCCGCGACGACGATAAGCTGAGCGTTGTGTCCATCGAGGTGAAGGACGGCAGGATCGTAAAGACCGTCATCTCCGGCGAGAGCGAGGGCGAGGCTTACAAAGCGGCTCTCGAAAAGGCAAAGTACAAGGCCACCTACGGCGACTTCTCCGACTACGCTGCAGCAGATCCGGGCAAATTTGCAGGCGGCAGCGGCACGGCCGAGGATCCCTACCTCATCGCAAACGAGGCGCAGCTGCGTTATCTGTCGGGCTCCGTGAACGCGGACGTCAGCTGGAGCGGAGTATACTTCAGGCAGACCGCGGACATCACCCTGAGCGGTCAGTGGCAGCCCATCGGCTGGGCGCTCAACGGTGAGGTCGGCGGCAAGAAGAGCCAGATCTGCGCATACCCATTCCGCGGCAATTATGACGGCGGCGGCTACAGCATCTCCGGCCTTACGATCGGCAGCGCGGACGCTCCCGCCGACATGATGACGGCAGGCCTGTTCGGCCTTACCTCCGGCGAGTACATCACAAACGACGTGCCCACCGGCAGCGAACAGACCGTCACCATAAAGAATGTAAATCTCAAGAACGTTTATATTAACGTTCAGACCCGCTACGAGACCTTTATCGGCGGCCTCGTCGGCTCTGGTCAGTACGGCATCTATATCGATAACTGCACCGTAACGGGCGAGATCGCCTCGGCAACGAGCGAGAGCTTCAGCCGTGCCGGCGGCATCGGCGGCAGCGTTATGCGCGGCAGTGTGACAAACAGCGGTGCGGATGTCAAAATCACCGCGGCCACCGATACGAACAATGTCTACGCAGGCGGCTTCTACGGCATGGACAACCGCGTGACCACCGTAAACTGCTACGCACTCGGCAGTGTGACCGGCAACTCCACCAATAACAACAAGGTGCACATCGGCGGCTTCGTCGGTCAGGCCGGCGGCATCCACATCAACTGTTATGCAGCCGGAGACGTGGTCTCGCTCAAGACCACCACCGATGTCGGCATCATCAGCGGACGCAGCGGCGGCATCACCGTGGACCGCAGCTGCTACTACAACACCGACGCATACCTCAAGCAGGGCGACACCGTCGTCTCTCCGGCGGCGGCCGTCGGCGTAAACGCCAACAATCAGGCGGTAGTCAGCAATGTAGCAGGCAAGACCGCCTCCGAGCTCAAGAGCGCGGACTTTGCAAAGCTCCTTACCGCAAACACCGGCAAGGAGGAGATGGAAGCATCCGCTCAGGTCGTTGCCGAGGCGCTTGCAGCTCAGGCAGAGCGCGGCTTTGACCAGCAAAACTACTACACCGGCAATGAACTCCTCGGCTGGACGGCCGACGGCAGCGGCTATGCCGTGCTGAGCTCCTCCGCGGAGCCCGATCCCGTAAAGCCCACGCACAGCCACAGCATCGTTGCCGATGCCGCAATAGCGCCGACCTGCACAGAAACCGGCCTCACCGAGGGCAGCCACTGCTCGACCTGCAATGCGGTCATCACCGCACAGGAGACCGTTCCCGCACTCGGCCACAGCTTCTCTGACGGCGTGTGCACCGTCTGCGGCGCAAAGGATCCCGCATACAATCCCTTTGCTGACGTGAAGGAAGATTCGTTCTACGGCGACGCTGTCATCTGGGCGGCGGCAAACGGCATCACCAAGGGCACGACGGCTACGACCTTCAGCCCCGACGACGGCTGCACCCGCGCTCAGATCGTCACCTTCCTGTACCGCGCCGCAGGCTCTCCCAAGCCCGAAAACGTCAAGAACCCCTTCACTGACGTTAGCGAGAGCAGCGTATACTACGACGCTGTCATGTGGGCGGTATCCGAGGGCATCACCAAGGGCACGACGGCGACGACCTTCAGCCCCGACAAGGTCTGCACCCGCGCCGAGATCGTTGCCTTCCTGTACCGCGCGTCCGGCGATGCACAGACCGGCACTGCGGCCCGGTTCACGGACGTTGCGACCGGTGCATGGTGCGCCGAGGCCGTCGCATGGGCGGCGGCAAACGGCGTGACCAAGGGTACGACGGACACGACCTTCAGCCCGAACGCAGGCTGCACCCGCGCTCAGGCGGTGACGCTTATTTACAGAGCACAGTAAAAGCATTTCCCTGCATCCGGCACGTTTTGTGCCGGATGTAGTTTTTTTCGCGTAATCATATGCATCTTTTGTTGCAATTGACAGTTGACTTTTACCGTTTAAAGCGCTATTATTTCGACATGAAAAACACGGTGGCTTCCACCGGACTTCGGAAAGGAGATACGGCAATGAACATCCGCACGGCAAACGCAATGATCAGCTCCGGCAGACGTGAAGTGTCTGCGGTCTCCTATTTCGCTTTTAGAGCGGTCTGCTATGCAGACCGATATTTTGCTGCTCTGAATTTGTCCGGCCGGTGTGAATGCCCCGAATGTGTTTCCTGATTGCGGAAAGACCAGGGTGCTGCCATTCCGGCGGCGCCCTGTTTTTTTATTAAGTTCATCTTTTCAATTTAAATCAGTAAAGGAGAAATCGAGTATGAAAAAGAAGATAACGGCTTTGGTCATGGCAGCTGCAATGTGTCTTAGCTTTGCGGGCTGCGGAACCGACAGCAGCAGCGGCGACACTGCAAAGGACAGCTACGTCGTCGGCATATGCCAGCTGGTTCAGCATCAGGCGCTCGACGCCGCGACCCAGGGCTTCAAGGACGCTCTGACCGAGGAGCTTGGCGACAAGGTAGAGTTCGTTGAGCAGAACGCATCAAACGATATAGCCACCTGCGGCACCATCTGCAACGGCTTTGTTTCCGACGGCGTTGACCTCATCCTTGCAAACGCAACTCCGGCGCTTCAGGCGGCAGTCGCGGCGACCCAGTCTATCCCCATTCTCGGCACGGCCGTCACCGAGTACGGCGTTGCGCTCGATATCGATAACTTCAGCGGTACCGTCGGCGGCAATGTATCCGGCACCTCCGACCTTGCACCGCTCGATCAGCAGGCAGCGATGTTCTCCGAGCTCCTGCCCGAGGCAAAGACCATTGGCATCCTCTACTGCTCGGCAGAGGCCAACTCCGTATACCAGGCAGAGGTAGTCAAGGCTGCTCTTGAGGAAGACGGCCTGACCGTTAAGATCTACACCTTCGCAGACTCCAACGACGTCGCCACCGTCACCGCCACCGCATGCGACGAGTGCGACGCACTGTACATCCCTACCGACAACACCGCAGCTTCCTGCGCAGAGGCAATAAACAACGTCGCTCTGCCTGCCAAGACCCCCATCATCGCAGGTGAGGAAGGCATAGCCACCGGCTGCGGCATTGCGACCCTGTCGATAGACTACTACCAGCTCGGCGTTACCACCGGCAAGATGGCAGCCAAGATCCTCAAGGGCGAGAGCGATATCTCCACCATGCCCATCGAGTACTACCAGAACCCCGTCAAGAAGTACAACGCAGAGATCTGCTCCGAGCTCGGCATCACCGTTCCTTCCGATTACACCGCGATCGGCTGATAAAACAAAGCAAAAACCGGCGGGCGGCAATTTGCCGCCCGCAAGCTCAACCATTAAGCTGAAATGAGGTCTGAAAAATGACAATGTCCGTTTACCTGTCCGCTCTGAGCGTGACGAACCTAATAGGAAGAATGCCTGCCGCAGCGGCGCAGGGCATAATATGGGGCCTTATGGCGCTGGGCGTGTTCATAACCTTCCGCCTGCTGGATATTCCCGATATGACAGTTGACGGTTCGTTTGCGACCGGCGGCGCCGTGACGGTAATGCTCCTGCTTGCCGGCATGCCCGCATGGGCGGCGCTGCTCATAGCCATCGTTGTCGGCGTGCTCACCGGTCTGTGCACCGGCTTGCTGCATACAAAGCTCGGCATACCGGCCATCCTCGCCGGTATCCTGACGCAGTTTGCGCTGTATTCGATAAACCTGCGCATTATGACCCGCGCCAATCAGACGGCCAGCGTGCAGAAGTTCGGCATGATCTGGGAAAACGGCAACGGCTTCCTCGTCTCCTCGCTGCACATCCCGCAGGCGATACTCGTAGGACTTGTCATAGCGGCCGTCATTGTCGCTCTTTCCTACTGGTACTTCGGCACCGAGCAGGGAAGCGCTCTGCGCGCAACGGGCAATAACCCCGCAATGAGCCGCGCACAGGGCATCCACATAGAAACGATGAAGGTCATAGGCCTCGGCATCTCCAACGGCATCGTCGCCCTTGCCGGCGGACTCATGACCCAATTCCAGGGTACCGCCGACGTAAGCATGGGACGCGGCGCCATTGTCATCGGCCTTGCGGCCATCGTCATCGGCGAGATCCTCTGCGACGCGATATTCAGCAAGGGCTGCAACTTCGCCGTGAAGCTCTGCTTCATCATCTTCGGCGGCGTTATCTACTACGCCGTCATGGTAGTCATCCTGTGGCTCAAGCTCGATCCTAACGATCTGAAGCTGTTCACCGCCATCATCGTTGCGATATTCCTTGCGATACCGCAGCTCAAGGCACGGTCAAAAAGCTCGTTTTCACGTTCGGGCAAAAGAGCGGCAAGCGAAAGGAGCGAGGCATAATGCTGGAGATAAAAAATGTTTCAAAGACCTTTAATCCGGGAACCATAAACGAAAAGCACGCGCTTTCAAACCTCAGCCTCAGCCTCAATGACGGCGATTTCGTCACCGTCATCGGCGGCAACGGCGCGGGCAAATCGACGCTCTTGAATGCCGTCGCGGGCGTGTGGCCGATAGATTCCGGAGCTATCCTCATAGACGGCGAGGACGTCACAGGCATGCCGGAATACAAGCGCGCAAAGTACATCGGCCGCGTGTTCCAGGACCCCATGATGGGTACTGCGCCCGACATGCAGATCGAGGAAAACCTTGCGCTGGCCATGCGCCGCGGCAAAAAGCGAGGCCTCAGATGGGGCGTCACGAACGCCGAACGCGAGGCCTACCGCGAAAAGCTTGCCGCCCTCGGTCTCGGCCTTGAGGACCGGCTCACCGCGAAGGTCGGCCTTCTCTCCGGAGGACAGCGTCAGGCGCTGACGCTGCTCATGGCGTCGCTCCAGACCCCGAAGCTTCTGCTTCTCGATGAGCACACCGCTGCCCTTGACCCCGGCACCGCGAAGAAGGTGCTTGAGCTTTCCGACAAGATCATCAGCGAAAACAAGCTTACCGCGCTCATGATAACGCACAACATGACCGATGCCATCCGCCACGGCAACCGCCTTATCATGATGGACCGTGGCCGCATCGTCCTTGATATCTCCGGCGAGGAAAAAAGCCGCCTTACCAAGGCCGACCTCCTTGAGCGCTTCGCCGAAAAGGCGGGCGTTCAGGAAGAGACCGACGCCGTTCTGCTGTCGTAAAGTGAAATAACAAAAACCGTCCGTGAGATCTCTCACGGACGGTTTTCTGCCTGCGTTTCAGAACAGGCAGTTTTCGATATAGCGGTGGAGTATCGCCGCAACCTGTGCTCGGGCCGCACCGCTGCCCGGCATGAGCTTATTGCCGCAGCCGTTTATGATGCCCTCGGCCGCCGCCCATGACATTGCGCCCTTCGCGTAAGCGCTGACGCTTCCGAAGTCGGCAAATCCGCTGATGTCCTTCGAGGCCGAAACGTCAACACCCTTGAAAGCGGCGTAACGGAAAAGTACCGCTGCCATTTGTTCGCGCGTAATGCCCGCGTTCGGAGAGAACACGTCCTCGCTGTAGCCGCTTACGATGCCTTTTGCTTCTGCCCAACCGACGGCCTTGCTGCACCATGTGCCGCAAACGTCGGAGAATGTCGGCTCGGCAGCCTCGGGACTGCCCTCCATGCGCCACAGCACGGTAACGAGCATGGCGCGCGTCATGGTGACGTCTGGGGAGAACACGGAAGCCGAGGTCCCTGCGAAGAGCGCGTTGTTATAGGCGTAGTAAACGTCGCCGAAGTACCATGCGCTCGCGGAAACGTCGCTGAAGGGGAAGGGGGAAACGGCGGTCATAACGCCGCTTGCCGTCGTGCAGCTGAGAGTGCTTCCGCTTATGCTGCTGCCGGCTGCTTTTATCGCACCGTCCCCGGCTATAATGGCTGCAGTGCAGGCTTCGCCGCTTACGGGGACTGTGAGAGTACAGGCTGTGCCCAGATCCTTGCCGCCTGACTCTGCTGATACCGTGTATAGTCGTGCATCCGAAATCCTTTCGCCGAGTGCACGCTTCTGCGCCGCGTTGGGCTCGGCGGTCTTGAGACTGATGCTGACGTCTCCCTTGCCTGTGAGCTGCGCCGTGTTGAAGCTGACCGTGCCCGCGGAGCTTATGAAATTCACCTTATCCGCTGCCGCCAGAGCAGATAGACCGCGCTCCCAGACATTTATGGTGTCAACACCGAGCTGCGATGCGTCGATGCTGACGGTTTTTCCACCGGCGGAAAGCTCACGCATCATGATGCGCGTCGGGAACACGATGCACTCGCCGCCGTTGATGATCGCCGGGGCGCTCACGGTGCTTGCGCCGCACGAGAGCGTGACGTTCGTGGTGATCAGATTGCCGTTTAAAACGATCAGCGCGTCGTTGTCCGAGCTGAAGTTCGAGTCATTGCCCATGGAGTCGGCTACTTTATAAATGTAGTCGTTTATTTTAGCCTTGAGGGCTTTCGTGAAGAAGTTATCGAATTTCAGAGCCGATGCAGCGTCGCCGAAGGCATGCTTTTTGACGATCGCAAGCAGCTCGTCGAGTATCTCACCGTTCTTGAGCTTTTTCATGCCTTCCTGCACCCATGCCGGATAATTGCCGTCATCCTCGCCGCCGAGATGGCTCTGATAGATGTAGTTTACTGCGTCAAGCAGGGTCCTGCCGTCCGAAACGGATATGTTTACACCCTCGGAAATGATGCTCTGAATGTTGGTGACGATGCGGCTGCTTATCCATTTTGAGATGCTTGTTTCGATCGGACAGAGCTTTTTCAGAAAGCTGCCGACATAGCTTCCGGCGACCGTCCTGAGCATATCCTCGGATAAGCCGTGCTCCCTGCCGTACTCGGTCACGTCGGCAATGGTCTCGACTTTTCCGGTAACGGCGTTGTAGTAGCTGATGGGGCCTATATGGTTGAGAGTATTTACCGAGGCGACAAGGCTGTCAGATACCTCGCGCAGCTGAACAAAGCGCATCGGTGAGGGGTAGGTGAGGTTCGAGCCTGTCTCAATATCGTAAAGCGTATTGCCGTTTTCGGTGGTCATTGCCGCGATGTCGTTTGCGTGCATGTGACCGGTGAATATCATTTCAAGGCCTGCGTCGGCGAGCTTTGAGGAGATCTCGGCGTAGTCCTCGACGAGGTACATGCCGAGCACATCGGGTTCCATAGAAAAATGCGGTATAAAGCCGTGGTGCGCCATGCCGATAACACGGTCGCCGCTTGCCTTGGCGGCCTTTATCTGCCCGACCGCCCATTCGACGAGCTCGGAGCTCATCTCGCCGCGCGTTTCGTGCTCATCCTCATTGTCCGAGGTGTTGTCGGCGCTGTAGCAGCAGGTGTCGAGCACAATGAGCGTCAGCCCCTCGCAGGGCTTTGCAACATAGGAAAGCTGCCCCGATTCCTTGCCCGCCGGCGGTGTGTAGCGGGCGACTACGCTCTCGTCGGAATAGACAAAGTCATAGACGGAAAGAAAATCCTCCGGCTCCGTGCGCGTCGCGGGGACGGCCTTGCCGTCGGCGGTGTTGAAGTTCTTGGCATCCGAGTTGCGAACGTCATGATTGCCGTTTATGACGTATACCTTCATGCCCGGCACGTCCTCCTGCACCTGCTTGAGGCGTGCGGCAAATTCCTTATGCCCCTCAAGCTCACCGTCCTTCGTGAGATCGCCGGAAACGAGAAGCACATCCGGCTTATCCTCTCTCACCGCATCCAGCAGTTCGAGATTTATCTGGCTGCTCTCGGTGAAGAGTTTGCGGTCGCTGTTGAGGTCTGTAACGTAGTCCTCTGTGCCTTTTATCATGGTAGGGGACAGGTAGTGCGTATCGCTCATGACGGCAATCTTCAGATCAATGCCGCCCTCTGATGCCGTGTCCTGCCCGGCAAGCGCGGGTGCTGTCAGCGTGCATGCCATTATCACGGCAAGCAGCAGCGCCGTACCGCGCCGCAGACGAGTGCTTGATTTCATGTTTTTCCTCCTTTTTTCCTTGGTTTTCAACCATGATTCAGCTTATCAAAAACAAACTTTACAAACAAGTAGCCTACCCGGTTGACAGGTAAATTGTAAGTATATATAATGTAAAACGTTTTTCTGACAGGCTCAAATGCGCTCATGCTGCGTTGAAGTGCCTGCACACACATCAGAGGCACACTATGAACAGAGAAAATTTTTTCAGAAAATTCGATAAGATCGTCGCGGGCTTCGGCGAGGATAAGCCGCGCATACTGCTGCACAGCTGCTGCGGACCGTGCTCAAGCTCCGTCATCGAGCTTTTATCGCAGCATTTTGAGGTCACGGTTTTATGGTATAATCCCAACCTCTGGCCGGAGGAGGAGTATGAAAAACGCCTTGAAACGCAGAAAAAGCTCATCGGCTGCCTTGCGGCCGACGGCTCGGAGGCGGAACTCATGGTTCTGCCATGGCGCAGCGAGGACTATTTTTCCCGCATAAAGGGTCTGGAAAACGAGCCAGAAGAGGGTAAGCGCTGCCTTGAATGCTTCCGCATCCGCCTTGAGGAGACGGCGCACATCGCCGCCGATCGGGGCTTTGACTGGTTCTGCACGACGCTGACCGTGTCCTCGCGCAAGGATGCCGTCGCAATAAACGCCATCGGCCGTGAGGTCGCACAAAAATATAATGTAAGCTGGCTGCCCTCGGAGTTCAAAAAACGCGAGGGAAACCACCGATCTATAATCCTGTCGGAAAAATACGGTCTGTACCGCCAGGAATATTGCGGCTGCATTTTTTCACTCAATGGAGGACACAATGAATAAAACAACAAGAAGCATAGTCACCGCCGCCGTTGCAGGTGCTCTGTACGCGGTGCTCACCATGGTGCTCGCACCGATAAGCTACGGCCCTGTGCAGTGCAGGATATCCGAGGTGCTGTGCATACTGCCGTTTTTCATGCCCTGCACGACGTGGGGCCTGTTTTTCGGCTGCGCTATAGCCAACGTCGCAAGCGCGGCGGGACTGCCGGACATAATCTTTGGCTCACTGGCGACGCTCATAGCCTGCCTGTGCATATCGTACTGCGGGAAGCATGATAAAAAGATACTTGCCTGCCTTATGCCCGTCGTGTGGAACGGGCTCATAGTCGGTGCGATGCTCACCGTCGTTATCGCGGGGCTCGACCCCATAAAGAATTTCGGCGCGTTTGCCGTCTTTGCCGGACAGGTCGCACTCGGCGAGGCCGCAGTCATGTTCATTGCGGGGCTCCCGCTGCTTTCATGGCTGCCCAAGCAAAATTTTTTTACCGACTATATAAGCAGGACTTGACAAAACAGCGTCAGGATATTAAGATAGCTGTGCAAAAGGGGTGCTGAGTTTTTCTCGGCTGAGACGGAAAGAATCGAATTTCCGAGACCCTCGAACCTGATCCGGGTAATGCCGGCGTAGGAAACGAAAATTCATATCAAATCGTTTTCCTATGACCGCATTGCATTTGCAGTGCGGTTTTTTGTGCTTTTTAGGAGGAATAGTTATGAATCAGAGCAAAACAAAGTGCCTGGTGGAATGCGCCATCATGGTCGCGCTTGCCACCGTGCTGAGCATGATAAAGCTTGCCGAGCTTCCGTACGGCGGCTCAATAACGATAGCGTCAATGCTGCCGATAGCCATCATCGCATACCGCAGAGGCATGGGCTGGGGCCTCGGCTCGGCCTTCGTTTACGGCATCGTTCAGCAGCTTTTGGGTCTGAACTCGCTTTCGTATGTCACTACATGGCAGAGCATAGTTGCAGTCATACTTCTTGACTACATTGCTGCATTTACGGTAGTCGGCTTTGCCGGTATATTCAAAAACAAAATAGAAAATCAGGCTGCCGGCCTCACCCTCGGCTGCGTTTTCGCATCGCTTCTTCGCTATATCTGCCATGTCATCTCCGGAGCTACCGTATGGGCAGGTCTGTCGATACCGACCCAGGCCGCACTGTCCTACTCTTTTATCTACAATGCCACCTATATGCTGCCTGAATGCATCATCCTTGCGGTAACTGCCGCCTATATCGGCTCCGTCATAGACTTCAGGGATGAGAAGCTCAGCAGGATCGTAAAGGGCGGTACAGCGGCACACTCTCCCGCCATCGGAGTGGCTGCGGGACTTGTGGCCGCAGGAGCCGTCATTTACGACGCCGTCGAGGTGTTCTCACACCTCCAGAACGCCGAAACAGGCGAGTTTGACATAACAGGGCTCGCGGCTGCAAACTGGACTGCGCTCATTGCCGTAACAGTCTCGGCTGTGGTCGTCACTGTGCTGCTGGTGGTCGTAAACAAGGCTCTTAAAAAGAGCAAAGCCGCATAAAAGCTTTCGGGACGGGCTGCCCATGCTACCCGAGCGGTTCGTCTCCGAAGGCTATAAATAAAAAAACCTTGACAGGGTAAAAGCCTATCGTATATAATAAACTTCCGATGCCTGTGGGCGTCGGAAGTTTTATTGTCAACTGCTTTGAGCTTCGGCTCAATGTTGAGTATTATTCTGAAAGGAGTGCACAAAACATGCTGCGTACCTACCAGCCCAAGAAGCGTCAGCGCAAGAAAGAGCACGGCTTCCGCAAAAGAATGGCCACCGCAAACGGCCGCAAGGTCCTCGCCCGCCGCAGAGCAAAGGGCAGAGCAAAGCTGAGCGCCTGATTTGGCAGCTCCGAGCAGGAAAAGCAAATAAATTTTTAGGGCGGCTAACCTCCGCCCTTAATGTGTTTGCCGATAAAAACGGAAAGCAAGGGTGGAATAATTGGATTTCAGGTCAACTCTGAAAAAGAATTATGAGTTCAAACGGCTCTATAACAAAGGCAAGACCGCCGTTACGCCCTATATGGTCGTGTATGCTCTCAAAGCGCCGCGGGGACGCCGCCGCGTTGGATACACCGTGTCCACCAAGCTGGGCAAGGCCGTCGTGCGCAACCGCGTGCGGCGCAGATTGAGGGAGATATACAGACTCAATTCGGACAAGCTCAGGGACGGCGTCGATATCGTCATCGTTGCGCGCAGCCGCTGCGTTGACGCCGAGTATGCCAAAATGGAGCGTGCGTTCCTGCACGCCTGCGCCGAGCTCGGTCTGCTGAGGGACGAAGAACAATGAAAAAGCTTCTGCTTGCACTTATCCGTATTTATCAGAAATACGTCTCCCCGGCCTTCCCGCCGAGGTGCAGATTTATCCCGACCTGCTCACAGTATGCCGTTGAGGCCATCGAGAAATACGGGGCCTTGAAGGGCGGCTGGCTCGCCCTGAAGCGGCTGTCGAGGTGTCATCCTTTTCACCTCGGCGAACACGATTTCTTCGATCCCGTTCCCTGACGAGGATCGGAATACAAGGAGAAACTTATGTCACTATGGGATATTATAGTCTGGCCGTTCGCCAGACTGCTGGAGATCCTCTATAACTGGACCGACAGCTACGGTCTTGCCATTATTCTCTTCGCTCTTGTGGTCAATCTGATCCTCCTGCCGTTCATGGCAAAGAGCAAGAAGGGCATGATGAAGACCACCCGAATCCAGCCGCAGCTCAAGGAGCTGGAGAAAAAACATAGGGGCAACCAGCAGAAGTATCAGCAGGAAGTCATGAAGCTGTATAAGGAGCAGGGCGCAAGCCCCACCTCCGGCTGCCTGTGGTCGCTGCTGCCCTTCCCGATACTCATCGCTCTGTACAGCGTCATCCGTCAGCCTCTCGGCAGCATGATGGGCCTGGGCGAGAGCAGTATCACAAAGCTCACCGAGTGGGCGACCGAAAATGCGGGCTTTGTAGCCTCCAAGCAGGGCACCTACGATCAGATCGGCGTCGCCGATGCTATCCACAAGAATTGGGACGCGGTCGTAAACGCGCTCGGCAACTTTGACGGAAAGCTTCTCGACATCGACTACGGCTTCATCGGTATGAACCTCGGCTCGATCCCCGACTGGAAGATCTGGAACTATGACTTCACGAGCGCCGACATCTTTGCGAACATCGGCCTGTTCCTTATCCCCCTGATCGCGGCGTTCCTTTCCTGGGCGTCGATGAAGATCAGCCAGGCGACCAATCCTCCGCAAGCCGGACAGGCGGCAATGAGCATGAAAACCATGAATATCATGATGCCTCTCATGTCCGTCTGGATCTGCTTCATTATGCCTGCGGCTCTCGGCGTTTACTGGATCGCCAACAGCTGCTTCGGCATCGTCCGTGACCTTGTGCTCACCAAGTACTACAAGCGCAAGCTCGATATAGAGGACGCGGAGCGCATTGCGGCTCAGAAGGAGAAGGATGAGGAGCGCGCACGCCGCCATGAGGAGCACGAGCAGCTCAAGGCGGAGGGTGCAACTACCCGCAACAACAACACCAGCAAGAAAAAAATGCAGGCTCAGCAGAAGCAGGCCGACGCGGAGCGCATAGCCGCAAGCGAAAGAGCGGAGCGCGAGGCGCGCCTTGAAAAGCTCGGCATAGACAAGCCCGAGAACCCGTCTCAGGTCGGCAAGCGCCGCTATGCAAGAGGCAGAGCTTACGATCCCGACCGCTACGCCGCAGAAATGACGGCGGCCGCCGCAGCGGAAGCTCAGAGCGAAGAAGAGCCTGAAAAGTCACAGGAGAACAGTGAAACATGATAAAGTCTTTGGAAACCACAGGCCGCACCGAGGATGAAGCCATCGCCGCAGCCCTGAAGGAACTCGGACTTGAGCGCGACGATGTTTCCGTAACCGTCGTCGAGCGTGCAAAATCCGGATTTCTGGGCATAGGCGCTTCTCCGGCAGTCGTGCGCGTCGAGTATGAAGCACCCGACGAGCCCGAGGCGGCGGCAGAGCCCGAGGCCGAGAAGGCCGCGCCGAAAGCCGAAGTCAAGGCTTGCGGGCAGGCAGAGGCAAAGCCCGCCGCGGAAGGCGAGTTTGCCGATATAAGAGCCTTCCTTGAGGGACTTCTCGAGCGTATGGACGTCAAGGCTGATATAGAGATCAGCCGCCGCGACGGCAAGAGCATTGCCGTCAATCTCTCCGGCCCGAATATGGGCGCGGTCATCGGCCGCAGGGGAGAGACCCTCGATGCGATCCAGCACCTGACCAACTACGTCGTAAACCGCGGCAGCGACAAGCACATGCACATCTGCGTCGATGCAGAGAGCTACCGTGCAAAGCGCGAGGAATCACTTGTCCGCCTTGCCGAAAAGATGGCGGCAAAGGTCATAAAGTATAAGCGCAGCATGGCGCTTGAACCGATGAACAGCTACGAGCGCCACATTATCCACGCCGCCCTTCAGGACTACGAGGGCGTTACCACAAGCTCGACCGGCACAGAGCCCAACCGCCGCGTCGTCGTATCCTACGACAGGCCGCAGAACACGGGAAATAAGCCGCAGAGCCGTGAATGGGCATAATGTATATTGGAGGAATAAATCATGATACTTGAAAAGATACAGCAGATCCTTGCACAGCAGTTTGAAGTATCCGCAGGCAGCATTTCCGAAGACACCAATATAGTCGATGACCTCGGCGCGGATTCGCTTGACGTTGTCGAGCTCATCATGTCCGTTGAGGACGAGTTCGGCATCCAGATCCCCGATGAGGACGCAGCGGAGCTGCCCACCGTCGGCAGGATCGTAGAGTACATCGAAGCAAGACAGTAATTGAATCAATGAAAAATCCCGTCCTGCCGGACGGGATTTTTTGTTATTCATCATACGATATTGTTTTCAGCAGCTTTTTCAGAAGCGTGCCGAGCTCTGCTGCATCGTCAAGCGACAGATCGACACAGGCGGCGAGCCTTGACGGTATTGTGACCGCACGGTCCTTGAGAGCTTCGCCGGCCTCGGTTATCGTGACATTGAGTATGCGCTCGTCCGCGCTGTCGCGGGCTCTGGACACATAGCCCTTCTGCTCAAGCTTTTTCAGAAGTGGTGTGAGCGTGCCGGAATCGAGATACAGGAAGCTTCCGAGCTCCTTTACACTGATCTTCTTATGCTCCCACATGACCATCATCGCTATATACTGCGTGTAGGTAAGTCCAATCTCGTCCAAAAACGGCTTGTATTTGCGCACGACCTCCTTGGCGCAGGCATACAGAGGAAAGCATATCTGATTTTCGAGCTTCAGTACATCGTATTTGCTGTCATCCATATCAATTGGACCCGCCGTGCAGAGTACGGCAGCCTCTCCTCCGTGAATACTTTATGCATCCATTATACAACAACAGCCCCGCCGGTTCAAGAACAGCATTCGATTTTCGCCTTCATTACGGCTGACGCAAGTTGATCTGCGCATGAGGTCTGCTTCCTGCCGCAGGTATTGCCCGAAAGCAGGGCGTATATCTTATCGGCACTTTCACCGTCAAGCAGCTTGGCTATGGCTTTGAGATTGCCGTCGCAGCCGCCGAAGAACGATATGCTGCTGACCGTTCCGGCGCTGTCTATGTCAAACTCGATCTGCATTGCGCAGACGCCCTCGGGCTCGTATTCGTAATGCATCACAGCAGCTCCTTTACTGCGCTTTCGATCATTTCGGGCCTTGTCATCGGAGCATAGCGCGCCACGACATTACCCTCGCGGTCGATGAGAAATTTCGTAAAATTCCATTTGATCTGACTTCCTAACTTGCCGGTCTTTTGACTTTTGAGATATGTGTACAGAGGCTCTTCGCCTTCGCCGTTGACGCGTATTTTTGAAAACTGGTCAAAACTGACGCCGAATTTGACCTGACAGAAGCTGACGATCTCGTCCTCGGTGCCGGGCGCCTGTCCGGCAAACTGGTTGCAGGGGAAGTCCAGCACCTCAAAGCCGGATGAATTGTATTTTTCATATAGTTCCTGCAAGCCCTCGTATTGCGGAGTAAAGCCGCAGCCGGTGGCCGTGTTCACAATAAGCAGCACCTTGCCCCTGTATTTGCCGAGGCTGACCTCTGCGCCGGAGATGTCCTTTACCGTAAAATCATAAATACTCATTTTCCCGAACTCCTAATTGAATAAAATTAAATTGCATACAATCTATCTGTAATATACACCCCGCTTCAGAGTTTTGTCAAGAGCTTTTTGAAAAATTTAATACGATGAGCAGCCTGTACAGAGTGAACGCGCGGTTTTTGTTGACTTAAAACACGGAAAAGAGTAAAATAAACTGATTAAGTATTTATTCCGGAGGGTGCTGTGGAAAAGCTCTCACATGCATATATCGTGTCCTCGGCGTCGGAAAGCGCACGGGAGGAGAAGGCTTTTTACCTCGCGGCGAAAATGCTGTGCCGGGGTGAGGGCGAGCGCCCCTGCGGCGCCTGCCGCGATTGCCGTAAGGTAAGGTCGCGTGTTCACCCCGATCTTGCGGTTATAGAGCGGATAAGCGACGATAAGGGCAAGCAGAAAAAGGAGATACTGGTCGATCAGGTGCGCGCTATGGGTGCGGATGCCTATGTCCTGCCGAACGAGGCGGCGGCAAAGGTATACATCATAAAAGACGCGGACACGATGAACGAGCAGGCGCAGAACGCTGCTCTCAAAATTTTTGAAGAGCCGCCCAAGGGGGTTCACTTTATCCTTTGCGTGTCAAATCCGGAGAGGCTTCTTGCTACGGTGCGCTCACGCTGCGTGCTCCTGAGCTGTGCAGGCGATGAGGATGCGGAGGACGAAACTGCCGCCGCGCTTGCCGATGAGTTTGTTGCCATCGAGCGCAGGGGAGACACACCGGCGCTGACGGCGTGGTGCTTTGCGCACGAAACGCTCGATGCAAGGGCGCTCGGAGATCTTCTGCTTGCACTCAAGCGCCGCTATACGGCGCTGCTGCTGTCGGAAAAGGATAAAATGCGCATAATGGATATTATACGGCTTCTTGACCGCTGCATGAAGTATCAGACGGTCAACACGGGCGTGAAACACATTCTGGGGCTGCTGGCGGTGCGCTCGGCAGCGGAAACGAGGAAAACAATTGACTGAGGTTATAAGCGTAAAATTTAAAAACAGGGGCAAGAGCTATTATTTTGCCCCGAACGGAAAAATCGTGAAAAGCGGCCAGCAGATCATAGTAGAGACCAGCAAGGGACTCGAGATTGCGGACTGCATCCGCGGCAATCACGAGGTCGAGGACAATGCGGTCGTCCAGCCGCTGCGCCCGGTCGTGAGACTTGCCACTCGCGACGATCTGCGCGTTGCGGAGATAAACAAGCAGCGCGAGAAGGAAGCGTTCGATATTTGCCGGAAGAAGATCGCCGAGCACGGGCTGGACATGAAGCTCGTTGACGTCGAGTGCAACTTTGAGGGCAATAAGACCATGTTCTTTTTCACCTCCGACGGAAGAGTGGACTTCCGCGAGCTCGTTAAGGACCTTGCAGGAATATTCCGCAACAGGATAGAGCTCCGCCAGATCGGCGTCAGGGACGAGGCAAAAATGCTCGGCGGACTCGGGATCTGCGGCAGACCCTTCTGCTGCAATCAGTTTATCGACGAGTTCCAGCCCGTGTCTACCAAGATGGCGAAGGTGCAGTCCATGTCGCTCAACCCCGGCAAGATATCCGGAAGCTGCGGCAGACTCATGTGCTGCCTGAGATATGAGCAGGAGGCGTACGAGGAGCTCACGAAAAATGTGCCCAAGCAGGGCGCCTTCGTCGAAACTCCGATAGGCTACGGAAATGTCACGCAGGTGAACCTGCTGCGCCAGATGGTCAAGGTCAAGCTTGACGGCGAGGGTGACGATACGGTCAAGACCTTCCGCGCGGTAGAGGTCGCGGCGGTGCCCGGCGGCCGTCCCAAGGACGGCGAAACTCCGCCGTCGGTGCTCAAATACATCCCCGAGCCCGAAGAGGAAGAGGAGGAAGAGGACGAATGGAAGCTGCCGGAGCTGTTCGCTGCCGACAGTACGGACGGCGCGGCGCAGGAGAATGCTCCCGCAATGAAAAAGCGCAGCCGCAGCCGCCGCTCACACCGCGGCGGAAAGAAGCCGCAGGGCGAGGCAAAGCCTGCGGCGCAGTCCGAGCAGAGCTCTAAGGCTCCCGAGGAAAAGAAGGTATCGGCGAGACCCAGACCGAGAAATAACCGCCGCGGCGGAGGAAAAAAGTCCGAGGAAAAGAAGTCTGTCGAGCAGCAGCCAAAGCCGCAGCAGCAACAGGCAAAGAGTGCCGACGGCGAGAAAAAGAAAAGCAGCCGCCGCTACTATCACCGCGGCAAGCCCAAAAACAAGGGCGGTCAGACCCAGAACCAGTAATGATCCCGGAGGCGAGATATGAGCAGAAACAATAATGGTAAACGCTCAATGAGCATGAAAACAAAATGGATAGTAACAGGCATACTCTGCGTTTTGGCGCTGCTTACGGTCGTTGTAGTTGCTGCTGACGGATGCTTTGATTTCAGAGCGGGCTCCGTTACGTCAAATAACAAGGCCGCAGTCGAGAGTGCCGCACCGGAAAGCAAGAAGGATACGGCCAAGACCGTAAATACGCACACCGTGCACGTTACGGCCGGCAACGGCGGCAGCACCGATCCCAACGGCAGCACGACCGTCAGCGACGGAGGGAAGCTGGAGATCAAGATCACGCCCAATGACGGCTATGAGATACAGTCGGTCATGGTAGACGGCAAGGACGTCGGCACCGTTGACAGCTATACGCTGTCAAACGTGACCGAGGACCACAGTGTCGTCGCTACCTTTGTAAAGAAGGTCGTTCCCACTCCGACACCCGCACCGGCAACTCCCGAGCCGGACGACGGCGACGACGAATAAAAGCGGATAATGAAAAAATCCCCGACCGCGGTCGGGGATTTTCGTTTATCAAAATCAAACCGTCATGCCGCCGGCGAAGCGATTGAACATCACCGCGACCTGAGCTCTTGAAGCGTCGGCCTTCGGGCTGAGCGTTGTTGCGCTCGTTCCGCTCACTATTCCGGCGCCGATCGCCCAGCACATGCTTTCGCGTGCAAAGGGGCTGACCTGCTGCGCGTCGGAGTAGCCGCCTATATCGGCGTACACCTCCGTATTGTAGCCCTTGTAGTTTGCGTATCTGTTCAGGAAGGTCACGAACTCCTCACGCGTGAGCGTGCCGTCGGGAAGGAAGGTGCCGTCAACATAGCCGTTTGAAATATTGTTGTGCGCGCCCCAGAGCAGGGCGTTGTAGTAGTATTTGCCGGATTGAACGTCGGAAAAACGGTTTTCGTATCCGGACACATCGGGGCTTCCCTCAAGCCTGTACAGCACAGTGAGCAGCATGGCGCGCGTCATGACGTCGTTCACGCCGAAGGTTGCAGCCGTAGTGCCCATGAACAGCCCCGAAGAGACGACGTTGTCAATGTCGCTGTGCGCCCAATAGGCAGCGGGAACGTCGGTGAAGCTCTTCGACGGGCACTTGTCGCCGAGCGGGCACACGGGATCGCCCCAGACAGCCTTGAGCGTGCGTATCTTGTCGGCTGCGGAGCTTGACGTTATCGTGCTGCCGGTGCTCTCGTCCTGCCAATAGCCGAATTTCGTGCCGCTTATCGAAGCGGTCGGCAGCGAGCCGTAGGGCTTGTCCTTTTCGTAGGCAATAACGCGGTTGCCGCTGCTTAGCGTACCGCCGTTTGCATCGAAAACGACTGCGACATAATCGGTAAAGGCGGTGCTGTAATCGCCGCAGAGGAAAATTTCCGCTTCGTTCAGGCGTCGCTTTAAGAGACCCGGGAGTATCTCTCCGCCTGCCGAGCACAGCACGGCAAAGGCATCGGCGATCTCAAGATCGGGAATGCGGTTTCCGCTGCTGTCCTTGAAGCCTGCCTTGACATAGCGCGCAAGCCGCCATGAGCCGGCGTACGTTTCGACCCAGCTCGGTCCGAAGTTGTATGAAAGGCTCAGCATCGCGTCGAATACGTTCTGGTTTGCTTCGAGCCCGTAATTTGCTATTATGCGGTTTGCCGCCGCCTCAAATACGGCGATGTCCTGCTCAAAGTAAGCGTCGGCCTGCTCCGCCGTGATCTCCATGCCCTCGTAAACGTCCGGACCGTAGTGACCGTAGCCTATCGTCCAGTACTCTTCGCTCGAGTGTGCCTTGTAAGCCTTGAGCCTTACGCCCTCCCAGTATTTTATGAGAGTTTTAAGCTCCTCGCTGGCTTTCATGGCTGCCTCCTCGGTTTCGCTGTCAGCCAGAGCCGATGCCGGAACAAGGCTGACGAGCATCAGAACGGCAAGCAGAAATGCTATGTATCTTTTCATGCGGGTCTCTCCTGTGGTGCGTGAAAATAAGTTTAAAAATAAGTGGCAAAAGTGTTACATCAAGCATTTTAACAAAAAAATGCTGAAAAATCAAGGCTTTTGTTGTCGAAGGACATACGGGGCGGAAGCGCAGACTCAAAATAGGGCAAAAGTCGCCTAAACGCCGCGGCTTCCGGGAGACTATTTTGTAACAGGCGCTTATTGACATACACGGAGGGATATTATAAAATTTATTGTAAAAACGTTTTTTTGAGGAGCTGAATACAATGCGTGATTACAGCAAGGAATTTGCCGACAGAGTGCAGTATATAAGGGCGCTCGTGGAGGAAAGCGGCGTTGACGGCATCGTTTTCGGAAACTCCGGCGGTAAGGACTCCGCCCTCGTCGGCATACTGTGCAAATTCGCCTGCGAGAACACGGTCGGCATTATGATGCCCTGTGCGTCAAAGCGCAATTTTGAGCAGGATATGAAGGACGCAAAGGAGGTCGCTGAGCATTTCGGCATCGAAAGCCGCGTGATCGACCTGACCGATGTGCGTCAGGCGGAGATCGACAGGCTTCAGGGCATAACGACGCTCACGAATGCAGCGGTCAACAACATTGCGCCGCGCCTGAGAATGGCTACGCTCTACGCCGTCGCGGCGTCAGAGTACCGCCTCGTCGCCGGAACCGGCAACCGCAGCGAGAGATATATGGGCTACTTCACAAAATGGGGCGACGGCGCCTGCGACTTTAATCCCATATCCGACCTCACCGCGAGCGAGATCATTGAGTTTCTCAAATGGCTCACGGCGCCGGCGTGCATCATAAACAAGGCCCCCTCCGCCGGACTTTTCGACGGTCAGACCGATGAGAACGAGATGGGCGTGAGCTACGCCGCGATAGACAGCTATATAAACGGCGGCGAGGTGAGCCCCACGGAAAAGAGGATCATCGACCGCTTCCACCGTAATTCCGGCCACAAGCGCAGCGGAATCAACGTATTTAAGCAGATAGATGAGTAAACACGAATTTTACGAAAATCCCCTCTGCGGGAGATATGCCGGAGAAGAGATGCAGCGCCTTTTCTCCGATGACTTCAAGTTTTCAACATGGCGCAGGCTGTGGATAGCCCTTGCCGAGAGTGAGAAGGAGCTCGGGCTTGATATAAGCGATGCGCAGATAGAGCAGATGAAGGCGCATGTTGACGATATCGACTATGAATCGGCCGCGCGTCACGAGCACGAGGTGCGCCACGACGTTATGGCGCATGTGCTCACCTTCGGCGAGTGCTGTCCGGATGCAAAGCCGATAATACATCTGGGCGCCACGAGCTGCTACGTCGGCGACAACACGGATATCATCCGTATGCGCGCGGCGCTCGTTCTTGTGCGGCGCAAGCTCATAAACGCGATCGCCGCGCTGCGTGACTTCGCCGGAAAGTACAAGAGCGTGCCGACGCTTGCGTACACGCATTTTCAGGCAGCCCAGCCGACTACCGTCGGCAAGCGCGCGACGCTCTGGGCGTATGACCTCATTAACGATCTTGAGCAGCTTGACTGTCAGCTCGGCAGACTGGAGCTTTTGGGCTGCAAGGGCACGACCGGCACCGGCGCGAGCTTCCTTGAGCTTTTTGACGGCGATGAGGCGAAGGTCACGGAGCTTGAAAGGCTGATAGCCGCAAAAATGGGCTTTGAGCGCTGCGCACCGGTCAGCGGGCAGACCTATTCGCGCAAGGTGGATTTTTACGTTTTGCAGGTGCTGTCCGGCATCGCGCAGAGCGCGTCAAAGTTTTCAAGCGATG
Organism: bacterium; assembly: GCA_963613665.1. Lineage (GTDB taxonomy): Bacteria > Bacillota > Clostridia > Oscillospirales > Oscillospiraceae > F23-B02. Next base: position 51,551 of record CAVEAL010000008.1, read on the forward strand.
TGCGGCTGCTGTCGCACCTCAAGGAGGTCGATGAGCCGTTTGAGTCAAAGCAGATAGGCTCCTCGGCGATGGCCTACAAGCGTAATCCCATGAGATCCGAGCGCATAGCCTCGCTTTCGCGCTTTGTCATGAGCGATCTTCAGAATGCGGCCTTCACAGCCTCAAGCCAGTGGCTCGAGCGCACGCTTGACGACTCGGCAAACCGCCGCCTGAGTATCCCTGAGGCTTTTCTGGCAATCGACGGCATACTTAATCTCTATATAAACGTCGCATCCGGAATGACGGTATACCCCGCAGTGTGCAGAAAGCATCTGGATGAGGAGCTGCCGTTCATGGCCAGCGAAAATATCCTCATGTACTGCGTAAAGCACAAGGGCGGTGACAGGCAGGAGCTGCACGAGCGCATCCGCGTCCACTCGGTCGCGGCGGCGCAGGAGGTAAAGCTTCGCGGCGGTGAGAACGATCTTCTCGGACGCATTATGGCTGACCCGGCCTTCGGACTTGCGGAGGATGAGCTCACGGCGCTCTGCGATGCGCACGGCTTCACCGGCATGGCCGAGCATCAGACCGAAAAATTTATAAAAGAGTATCTTGATCCCGTCATCGACGCGAACAGAGAAGAGCTGGGCGTCGAGGCGAACGTAAATGTATAAAGGAGCGTAAACAATGTTAACAGCAATCGTTGGAACCAACTGGGGCGATGAGGGCAAGGGCCGCATGGTCGATCTGCTCTCTGAAAAATATGATATAGTTGTCCGCTATCAGGGCGGCAACAACGCCGGTCACACCGTCGTTAACGACAATGGCAGGTTTATCCTGAACTTGCTGCCCTCCGGCATACTGCGCGACGACACCGTCAATGTCCTCGGCGCGGGAATAGTCATCGACCTTGAGCATCTGTTTAACGAGACCGCGCGCCTGCGCGAGGGCGGCATTGCGATAAGCCCCGCAAACCTCAAGATAAGCGACCGCGCGACGATCTGCATGCCCTACCATAAGCTTCTTGACGGATTGGAGGAGGACAGGCTCGGCGATAAGAAGTTCGGCTCGACCCGCCGCGGCATTTCTCCCGTTTACGCAGATAAGTACATGAAAAAGGCCCTGCGCATGGGCGATCTTAAAAACCTCGACCACCTGCGCGAACGCGTCGCCGGCATCGTCGAGTGGAAAAACCTCACCGTCGCCGGCGGCTACGGCCACGAGCCGATCGACGTTGACGAGATCATGGCGTGGCTCGAGAAATTCGGCAAGCCCTTTGAGGAGTATGTCTGCGATACGACCGTGTACCTCAGCGAGGCCGTAAACAGCGGCAAGTCCGTAATGTTTGAGGCTCAGCTCGGCGCACTGCGCGATATAGACTTCGGCATCTACCCCTACACATCAGCTTCCACCACTCTGGCATCCTACGCGCCCATCGGCTCCGGCGTTCCGCAGCTCAAGCTCGATGAGAGCATCGGCATCATGAAGGCGTATTCCAGCTGCGTCGGCGAGGGCCCGTTCACCTGCGAGATGTCCGGCGACGAGGCTCACGCACTGCGTGAGGCAGGCGGCGAGTACGGCGCGGCAACGGGACGTCCCCGCAGAGTCGGCGGCTTTGATGTCGTCGCGTCGCGCTACGGCACCCGGATGCAGGGCTGCACCTGCATCGCCCTGACCAAGCTCGACGTTATGAGCTATATGGATAAGATCCCCGTCTGCGTTGCCTATGAGCTCGACGGCAAGCGAATTGAAAACTTCCCCGGCAACATCGAGGAGCTCGAGCGCGCAAAGCCCGTTTACGAGTATCTTGAGGGCTTCAAGTGCGACATCTCCGCCTGCCGCAGGCCTGAGGATCTGCCCAAGGCCGCCCTCGACTATGTCAAATATATCGAGAAGGCCGTCGGCTGCCCGATCAAATACGTTTCAGTCAGCGCCGAGCGCGATGGCTGCATCGAAATGTTTTAACAGGAGGAACGGGAATGCAGAATCAGCGTGTACTTGTTCTGGACTTCGGCGGTCAGTATAATCAGCTCATCGCCCGCAGAGTCCGCGAATGCAATGTCTACTGCGAGGTAAAGCCCCACAGCATGAGCATTGACGAGATAAAGTCATACGATCCCATCGGCATCATCTTCACCGGCGGCCCGCAGAGCGTTTACGCTGCCGGCTCACCGCAGGTAGACCCGGAGATATTCAGGCTCGGCATCCCCGTGCTGGGCATCTGCTACGGCTGCCAGCTCATGGCTCACTACCTCGGCGGCGAGGTGACCGCCGCACAGTCAGATACCGCACGCGAGTACGGCAAAACTCCGACATTCTTCGACACAGGCTGCCGCCTGTTCAAGGGCCTGCCGGAGGAGAGCGTCACATGGATGAGCCACGGCGACTACATGGCCAAGGTACCGGAGAGCTTCCGCCTTGTCGCACACAGTGCCGCCTGTCCGACCGTCGGCATCTGTGACGAAGCGCGCGGCTTTTACGGCGTGCAGTTCCACCCAGAGGTGAACCACACCGAATACGGTCAGAAAATGCTGCACAACTTCCTGTATGAGATATGCGGTGCAAAGGGCGACTGGACGATGGGCGACTATATGCGCGCGTCGATCGAATCCATCCGCGCCAAGGTCGGCGACGGGAAGGTGCTGCTCGCACTTTCCGGCGGCGTCGATTCTTCCGTCGCTGCGGCCCTGCTCGCTGAGGCGGTAGGCAGCCAGCTCACCTGCATTTTCGTCGATCACGGCCTCATGCGCAAGGATGAGGGAGACGAGGTCGAGGCCGCGTTCAAAAACTGGGATATAAATTTCATCCGCGTGAATGCGCAGGAGCGCTTTCTCGGCCGCCTCGCGGGCGTTTCCGAGCCCGAGGCAAAGCGCAAGATAATAGGCGAGGAGTTCATCCGCGTTTTTGAGGATGAGGGCAAGAAAATAGGCTCTGTCGATTACCTCGCACAGGGCACGATCTACCCCGATGTCATCGAGTCCGGGACGAATGTCGCGGCGGTGATAAAGAGCCATCACAACGTCGGCGGTCTGCCCGACTTTGTCGATTTCAAGGAGATCATCGAGCCGCTGCGCCTGCTGTTCAAGGACGAGGTGCGCGCTCTCGGCCGCGAGCTTGGCCTGCCCGAGTATCTTGTTATGCGTCAGCCCTTCCCGGGCCCCGGCCTTGCCATCCGCGTCATCGGCGATATCACGAAGGAGAAACTCGATATCCTGCGCGAGGCTGACTTCATCTTCCGTGACGAGATCGCAAAGGCGCATCTTGAGAGCACGATGAACCAGTATTTTGCGGTGCTTACGAGCATGCGTTCGGTCGGCGTGATGGGCGACGGCAGGACCTATGACTACACCCTCGCTCTGCGCTCCGTGACCACGACCGACTTCATGACCGCCGACTGGGCGCGTATCCCCTATGACGTGCTCGACAAAGTCTCCGTGCGCATCGTAAACGAGGTCAAGGGCATAAACCGCATCGTCTATGATATAACCTCCAAACCCCCCGCAACTATAGAGTGGGAATGAGAAAAAGGTGAACATGAGGGGCTGCAAAGCCTTGAAAACACGCACTTTTTGAAAATCTCATTTCCCGTTTGATAGCAAAATGATAGCAGATACCCAAACTGTTTTGTTTATTCTTGTTTCAAGGGACAAGCGGTTTGCAGGTTGAGCTATTACCAATCCTATATTGAGAGCGAAAAAGGCTCTGCTGACTTTCTGTAAAAGAAAGCCGGCAGAGCCTTTTGTTATTTTTCCGTGTGTTCTTTGAGGTCGGCAAGGAGCAAATCGCTCAATTCCTGCGACGGCGCGATCTTATGCCACTGACCGGAGGTGTCGTACTTCGGATAGTGATAGCGCCAGCGGTCGTATTCTTCTTTGGTGATCTCGCCTGCTTTCAGCTTGGCGGCGACTGCGCCCCATGCGGCAAGCATCCTGTGAAGCGCTGCTGCGTCGCGTCCCTTATGAATATGGACGCGCAGATGCACCTCGTCATCACACTTGCAGACCTCAAGCCCATACCGGTCTTCCAGAGTGAACAGCGTGTGCATCAGTCCGGTATAGGAGTCAATGTCCGGTACGTCCAACGCCTTGGGCGAAACGTCAAGCACCTGTGCCAGCGCAGCGGTCACGTCCGCTTTGGGCGTTCTGGAGCCATTCTCGTACTGCGCAAGGCGGACATCTGCGGATTTCTCCGGGAAGCCCAGTGCCATGCCAAGGTATTTCTGTGTCATGCCCCGCATCGTGCGGAAAAAGTGGATGCGTTCACCAATCGCCATAATAGCCATCTCCTGTGTCGGTTATCTTTGATAACGAGTATAGCAGATATGTTTAATTTCGTCAAGAAAAATCTAAGCAAATTTATTTAATATTTTCCTGCAAACCGGCTTGACTTAAACGAATGTGTATAGTAAAACGACTTCAAGCTAAGCTAATATGTTTAGAATCCGCTGTTGGGGTAACAGCTTAATCCCGAGCAGCGGACAGACCCTTTGAAACACGAATAGCTCCTCCGAATAACGACCTCTCTGTATATGGGTAACACCTGAGCCGCAAGGAAGCGCGTAAGCGCCGCACCAAAATACCGGATAGTTCCCGGTCAGGCCACGACAGCAGAGAGCGGATACTCCCCACCAGCTACAGTCCGAGCGTGATAGCAACCGTCGCAGGCAATAGGGTGAGAGGCTTCGTAAGTCAATCGGAGATTGAAAAATGAGCGCCGGGTAACTACCAGCGGTTCGGAGGAGCAGAAAAACCTTACGAAGAAGTGCGGGGGTAGTCTGTACTTCTTCGTAAAACCAAAAATGAAGAAAGGATATTTTATGGCAAGAGAAATTTTTATGAGAGTGAACGAAGTTGCGGAAGAGCTTGGCGTATCGGTTCCGTATGCGTATAAGCTCATCCGCGAGCTGAACGGAGAACTGCGAAAGACCGGCTGCATCACCATTGCAGGCAGGATCGACCGCAAGTTCTTCCATGAGAAGTTCTACGGGACAAGAGAACAGCAGGAAAGGAAGGAATCCAATGGCGGCGTTTAAGGATAAGAAAAACGGTTCGTGGTATGTGCAGTTCCGCTATACCGACTGGCGCGGCGAGCGCCAGCAAAAATTGAAGCGCGGCTTTGCCACAAAAAAAGAGGCGCAGGCGTGGGAACGCGAGTTTCTGATGCAGAAGCAGGCTGACATCAATATGAGCTTCGAGAGCTTTGTGGCGCTTTACGAAAAGGACGTCAAACCCAAGCTGAAGCTCAACACATGGCTCAGCAAGGAGCATATCATCCGCACAAAGATTCTGCCGTATTTCAAGAAGCGCAAGCTCTCGGAGATCACCGCCCGTGATGTGATCGACTGGCAGAATGAGATACGGCAGCACACCAAATCAAGCGGCGAAACCTATTCCCCGGACTATCTCAAGAACGTCCATACGCAACTGAGCTGTATTTTCAACCACGCCATCAAGTATTACGGTTTGCAGATCAATCCCGCCGCAAAGGCCGGGAATATGGGCAGCGAGCAGCCGAAGGAAATGCTGTTCTGGACGAAGGAAGAATACCTCAAATTCATCGATGCCATGATGGACAAGCCCATGCTGTACTACGCCTTTGAAATTCTGTACTGGTGCGGCATCCGCGAGGGTGAGCTGCTGGCGCTGACGCCTGCGGACTTTGATTTTGAGAAGAAAACGCTCCGCATCAATAAATCCTATCAGCGGTTGCAGGGAAAAGACGTTATTACTACGCCGAAAACAAAGAAAAGCAACCGCGTAATCCAGATGCCAGGCTTCCTCTGTAACGAGATGCAGGACTATTTCAAGCAGCTTTACGGGCTGGAACCGGACAGCCGCATCTTTCCATTAACCAAGCACACCTTGAAGCGCGGCATGGAGTTCGGATGCAAGGCATCGGGCGTCAAGGTCATCAGAATCCACGATTTGAGACACAGCCACGTTTCCTTACTTATTAACATGGGCTATTCCGCCGTTGCCATCGGCAATCGCGTGGGACACGAGAGCGTGGAGATTACCTACCGGTACGCACATCTGTTCCCTACCGTGCAGAAGGAAATGGCAGATAAATTGAACGTCGAAAGGAGCAATTAAAATGTCACTGAAAAACCGAGACAATCACAACCGCTGGCGCAATAAGACCGTTGCTTTCCGGGTCTCCCCGGAGGAAGACGCACAAATTGAAACCTTTGTCAAGCTCTCCGGGCTGACCAAACAGGACTATATCACCCGCCGCCTGACTTGCAGGGATGTGGTGGTACAGGGCAATCCGAGGGTCTATAAGGCGCTACGCGACCAGCTTGCCGCCGTGCTGGACGAACTGCGGCGCATGGAGGCAGGCAGCAACGTGAACGATGAGCTGCTGGACGTGATTGAAATGATTGCAGCCATCATGGACGGCATGAAGGAGGAAAATGCCTGTGGAGAATGAAATTTGCAAAAAGAAAACGACCGCCCCGGACACATCTGTTGGCGCAGATGATGGGCAGCCGCTTCACAATTCAACTGAGAACAGTATATCCGCTTTTGATGAAAAAATCAACGGTGATTTTCAAAACAGTGAGGAAAGTCTGGACGAAATCTACCGCAGGATGCAGAGGTTGACCGACCCGCATTACCTGCGCACGATCTCCATGACCGAGCTGTACCAGACCGCGTATCAGAGCAGGCCGCCGATCATCGACGGCTTGCTCTACGCGGGCGCGTATATCCTGGCAGGTGCGCCGAAGATCGGTAAGTCGTTTCTGGTGGCGCAGATCGCCTATCATGTCAGCACGGGCGAAGCTCTGTGGGGTTACGAAGTCCATCCCGGTACGGTGTTGTACCTTGCCTTGGAGGATGATTTTCAGCGTATCCAGAGCCGAATGTTTATGATGTACGGCGTCAACGACACCGACCGGTTGCACTTTGCAACCGCTGCGGGCAAGATTGAAAACGGGTTAGACGAACAGCTTGAGAATTTCGTGCGGGAGCATCCTGACACCAGACTCATTATCATCGACACCATGCAGAAAATCCGGGAAGTCGGCGGCGAGGCATACAGCTATGCCAGCGATTATGAGATCATCGGTCGGCTCAAGCAGTTTGCCGACAAACACTGTATCTGCGTCTTAACCGTCCATCACACACGCAAGCAGCCTTCCGGTGACAGCTTTGAGATGATCTCTGGAACAACGGGACTGCTCGGCTGCGCGGACGGTTCGCTGCTTATGCAGAAGAAAAAGCGCACGGCGCTGGAGGCAACCATCGACGTGGTGGGACGTGACCAGCAGGATCAGATTCTCTATCTAAAAAAGGATGTCGACACACAAATCTGGAATCTTGAAAAGGTGGAGAACGAGCTGCACAAAGAGCCGCCCGATCATGTTCTGGAATCCGTTTCAAGGCTGGTATCCGCAGATCAACCGGTATGGACAGGCTCCCCCTCCAAGCTTGCCGATGCCGTCCATGTCGGCATGGCGGCTAATGCGCTGAGCAAGTATCTGAATGTGAAGTCTGGCAGACTTCTGGCCGAATACCACGTCCGCTATGAGAACAAAGTCCGGCACGAAGGGCGGCGTATCACACTGACCTTCGTAACCGCAAACGAATAAGCTGTGCGACGGCTGCGACGGTTGCAACGGTGAAAATGATACCGTCAAAACAGCCGTCGCAATCGTTGCGACCGTCGCGGAAAGGAGCAAAACAGAATGAAAACCGTACAAATCCCCTATGATCTTTTTCTCGACCTCGCCATGTACCATCTGCGGGGCGAGGATGATTACGAAGAAGAAATCCGTCATGGGTTGGAGCAGAAGCTCGATGCCATGCTGAACCGGCAGCTCTATTCCCGGTACAAAACGGCGCCGACCGAGGAAGAACGGGAGCAGGCGCGGCAGGAATATCTTGACCGGCGCGGCGTTCTGCAGAGCTATCGCTGGACTATTCCTCCGTGGGAACTGTGACAGGAGCGTGCCACGCTCCTGTTGCTGGCAGACAAGGCAGAGCATTGGCTGCTGTCCCCTCGTGTCCCCCCGTCCCCATCGAAAAAACCAGATGGATGTGGGCAGAAGATTATGCGCAGCGGACGCCTGCAAATAAGCTGCTGCCCACGCCGGTTTTTAAGGTTTGTATAAACACTGCAAACCGCAAAACCGGCAGAGGCATCCGCAGATGCCGCATTCCCCCGCATCCCCCCTCGGGAGAGCCCACGATACTTTGCAGCCGCAGAATGAAAGTATCATAGTGGGTTATTACACTTCCGCAGAAGTGCTACCCCGAAAACCGCCCCGTCCTGTACAATCTGAAATCAGGAGGTAAACTGCCTATGGCAAGAGGCGACGGTATTCACCGTACCAGCGCAAGAAACGCAAAAATGAAAGACACAGACATCGACAACGCGCAGGCGCACAACGAGCGCGAAAAATCGTCGTATGTCAATCAGGACATTGTTCCTGAACGGACAAAATACAATGTCCACTTCAAAACACCAACCGCCGGGTACATGGAGATGTTTGAACAGATGCGCTCTGACGGCGTGATCTCAACACGCGGTCTGAAAGCGGATGCCGAGAAATTCGGAGAGCTGATCTTCGACGTCAACTCCGCGTACTTCTTCAACCACGGCGGCTATAAGTTTGCAAAACAATTTTACACCGATGCGTACAAAGCTGCAATCAAAATTGTCGGTGGAGAACAGTACATCCTTTCGGCGGTCATGCACGCCGATGAGCGCAACCGTGCCATGTCCGACGCGCTGGGGCAGGACGTGTATCACTATCACCTTCATGTGGTCTATATCCCAGTCGTGGAGAAGCAAATTCTGTGGTCTAAACGCTGTAAGGATGAATCGCTTCGCGGCACGGTCAAGGAAACGATTCAACAGGTCAGCATGAGCAAGAAGTGGATTTCCAAGCCCGCGCTGGACGAAAACGGCGAGCCGATCTTGAGTACAAAGGGCAAGCCTGTTCTCAAAAAATCCTACAGCGTTTTGCAGGATGACTTCTTCCAGTATATGCGCGACGCCGGGTACGACGATGTAGAGCGCGGCGAACGCGGCAGCTCCGAAGAACATCTGACGGTCACGCAGTTCAAGGTGCAGCAGGAACAGGCGCGGCTGGCAGAACTCACGGAGCAGAATCACCAGCAGGAGCAGCAGGCAGTGGCGCTCGGTAAGCAGATCGAGAAAATCCAGAATCAGCAGGTTGATGTGGCAGCCATTGAAAAGATTGAAGCGAAGTCCATTCCCTTCTCTACCAAGGTTATATTGGAGCGTTCTGAATACGAATCGCTGGCAACGGCAGCGAAGAAGTACGCTGCGTCAGAGAAAAAGGAATCCAAGTTGCAAAGGGCTCTGGATGCAGCGAACAGGCTGATTGCAAAGCTGAAAGCAGAAATTGCCAGTTTAAAGCAGGAGCTTTCCGAGTACAAATCCGTTCGCAGCAAGCTCCGCACGTCGGATCTGGAATGTGAAAACGCAGAGCTTCGCAGAAAAGTTCAACACTATGAGGACGTGATCCAGCGCAATAACCTCTGGCATTTCTTTCGTCCGCGCAGAGAAAAAGCAGTGATGCGGGACAATGCCCGCTGATGCCGTGTTGAGCCGAGAAAAACAAATTTTATCAAATGGGAGCGTCCGGATTGAGCAGCGTATCGTCCGGGCGCTCCCCGTTCAAAAATCACTCTGCTTTTGCAGGTGTAGAGCTGACAAAAAATCCTGAAAATGCGCCTGTTTTCACAGAACAGGCAGAAATGGAGGCAATATGAAAACCGGACTGACTAAACGGCAGAAAACGACCTGCATCTATTTTGACGAAGCCAGCAAAACCGTCGAAATTCAGACGCATAATACCGCGCTCAAGAAGCGGCTGACTCAGTACGCGGCGGCATATCCTGATTTGTGCAGGCAGACCGACGATGACGAACGGGGCGGGCTGACCTTTGAGATCGACCGCAGCCGATTTGCTGTCCGTCTGACCGCGCCGTATTCCGACGAGCGCCGACACGCGGCAAGTGAGCTTGCCAAGAGAAATGGATTGAAGGGGCAAGGATAAGGAAAAAGCCGCCCGCAGGAGTTTGAATGCTCCTGCGGGCGGCTTTTTCTTTGTTTTATAGCCGTCAAAAAAACCAAAATGCTTGACCGATTTCGCTTAAACGAATATAATAAAAATGGTGTAGTATAGCACATATGCAGATATGAGGTGCAGTCTTTGAACGGATACATCACAGCTCAGGAAGCTGCTAAAAAATGGGGCGCAACATCGCGCCAAGTGCAAATTTTGTGCAAAGAAAACCGTGTCCCCGGCGCTTCACGGATGAGTCGCATTTGGATTATTCCCGAAGATGCCGAAAAGCCTACTAACGATAAGAGAAAGGTTGGAAGCACAAATGACCAATATTGAAAAGCTCAGTGATCTTGCTAATCGTTTCCAAGCGAATCTGGCTTACTACAAAGATGCTAAAAACAATTATAATGAACACTCTTGCCGGATTGAGTATATTGATCCACTTTTGAAAATTCTCGGCTGGGATGTAGCGAATGAAAAAGGGCTTGCCCCGCAATATAGAGAGGTAATTGCCGAAAACTATTCAACTCCTACGGATCGTCCAGATTATACGATGACATTAAGAGGCGTGGCTAAGTTTTTTGTTGAAGCAAAGAAGCCCGCAGCTGATATTACAAGAGTAACCGCTCCTGCTTTTCAAACAAGAAAATATGGTTGGAATGCCAATCATAGAATTGCCGTTCTAACGAACTTTGAATATTTGGCGGTATATGACACTTGCTATATTCCAAAAGAGGAAGATGGGTGCGCTGTAGCTCGCTATCGAATTTTTCATTTTACCGAATATGTAAGCAGATATGATGAGATTATAGCCCTCATTTCCAGAGATGTTGTTTATTCTGGTGAATTTGACAAATATTTAGATGATAATTTCCCTGCGAGCGGCGGTGAGAAGCAGCAGGTCGATACGCTGTTTTTAAAACAAATCAACGAATGGAGAGTATCTCTGAGCAACGAACTTTATAGACAAGGTGGACGGTATCAGTCCCTTGAGGTTCTTAATGATGTTGTTCAGGAGTTTATCAACCAGATTGTGTTCCTTCGTATTTGCGAGGATAAGAATCTTCCGTTGTACCATAAACTCCAAGATACAGTTTCTGCTCCAGATCAGCTTCAAGCAAAGCTGGAAGAACTGTTCCGTTCTGCGGATCACCGTTACAACTCTGGCATGTTTTCCGGAGAAGATATTGTCTTTGATCTGTCCAGCACAGTAATCTCTGAAATGATAAAAGGGCTCTATTATCCGCAGAGCCCCTATTTGTTTAATATTATCGAGCCAAATCTTCTTGGAAAGATTTACGAAATGTTTCTTACCGAGCAGTTAGTTATTTTACCTGACAGTACAATTGGGCTCGGCAAGAAAAAGGACTGTGTTAACAGATCAGTAGTCACGACGCCAACTGAAATCGTTAAATATATGGTTGAGAAGACGCTAAGCAGGGCGTGTGATGGAAAAACTCCAGCAGAGATTTTGAATATCCATATTGCAGATATTGCATGTGGATCGGGAATTTTTCTCGAAGAAGCATTCTCATATCTACAAGACTATTGTGTTCAGCAGTATCTCCTCGCTGGTGAGCAGGAACACCTGATTGAAATAGGAAATGGCTTATACAAACTACCGCTCGATGAAAAGAAACGAATTCTTTGTTCTTGTATTTATGGCATTGATATTGATATTCATGCTGTAGAAGTGGCAAAATTCTCGCTTTTAATTAAGCTAATAGAAAATGAGACTGCCCCTTCTGTTGCAGATGAAACGCCTATATTGCCTGATCTAAGCCATAATATTCTTTTCGGAAATTCGCTCGTCAGTTCCGAAGAACTTTTAGGCATACAGGTATCAGATACAGAAATGATTGATTTGGCTCCGTTTGACTGGAACTCGATCAATAACGGCAGTCCTTTTAGTGTAATCATCGGGAATCCGCCCTATGTTAATACAGAAGGGATGCATGCTTTATTGCCTCCCCCGGAAGTTGAAATATACAAGAAGAAGTATAAGACTTCTCATAAGCAATTTGACAAGTATTTCATCTTCATTGAGCAAGCTGTGCGAAAGACTGAGAAGAATGGCTATATTTGTTATATTGTTCCAAATAAGTTCTTCAAAATTGGAGCCGGTGAAAAGCTGAGAACTCTGATTTCGAGGGAGCAAATGCTTGTAAGCCTCGACGATTTTGGCGATGCTCAGCTTTTTGAAGACAAAACAATCTATAGCTCAATTCTACTTCTTCAAAAAGCAAAGCAAAATACGTTCGTTTATTCAAGCATAGATTCAGCAAATAGGCTCTGGGGCGGAGAAGAAGTAAGCAGAATTGAATTGAGCTCATTTATTCTGAATAAGCTCCCGTGGCGGTTGACAACAGATATGGACTTCTTAGAGATGCTCCAGCGGTTAGATCAAGTTTCGGTTCCGCTCACAAAACATGCTGAAATCTTTAATGGTATTCAGACAAGCGCTGAGCGTCCTACCCCGATATATTGGTTTTCCTCGGATGACATCGTTGCTGAATATCAGGATACAGTTGAAATTCGCAGAGATGGTCACAATTACACGATTGAGAAGGCTTTGCTGCGTCAATATTTTAAGCCCACACGCCAAGATGAACGCGGTTTGAACTCTTACAGTATTTTACAGACGGATAAGAGAATAATCTTTCCTTATGATGCTGCTGGGCATCTTATTCCAATCGATGAGATGAAGTCATCTTATCCTGGAACATATGCTTATCTTGAGGCACATTATGACCGATTAGTTCCGAAGAGTGTGTCCCAATTCGGTGTTCGTGATGTTCCCAATGCAACGGCAGATACGTGGTATCAATACGGAAGAACTCAAGCGCTAACTGCGTTCATTAACACGCCGAAATTGATTGTTGGTGTATTAAGCAAGGATCCCATGTATGTTCTTGATAAGGACGATATCTTAATCGCTTCCGGTGGCACTGCAGGATACTGCGCTGTCAGTAAAAAGGCCGATAGCCCCTATGCGCTAGAGTATATTCAGGCGTGGCTGTCTAATCCAATTACTGAAAGAATTCTTGAGATTGTTGGCAGCGATTTTGAAGGCGGATTCATTGCACGAGGGACATTCGTACTTTCAACGCTCCCGTTTGTCGAACTTGATTTTGAAGATGCCGTGCAAAAGGGAATTTATGATCGCGTTGTTGAAGCTAGCAGAGAGATTTATGATATAAACGCTACTTTATCGAGCCAGCCGGCAAAGCGTATTTCAACATTGCTCCAAACCAGAAAAAGCGCATTGATTAAAGAAATTGAAGACCTGATAGAAAAAGTATATCATTTGGATTTTTAGTGAGGTATTCCCATGAAGCTCAAGAAGGACAGTTCCGAACAGAAGTTACGAGGGGCATATTACACACCATTACAGCTTGCAAACGCTATGGTGGAGCTATGCATCTCTCAAAATATCCATACCATTCTTGAGCCGAGCTGTGGTGACGGTGTTTTCCTTGATAGTCTTAAGCAGCTATCGCTTATTGAGAAAATGAACTCTGTTGATGCAGTTGAAATTGAGTCAGATGAAGCAAGAAAAGTACAAAACAATTACCTCGATTATCAAAATGTTCATGTTCTAAACGAGGATTTTTTTGAGTTCTACTCTCGGATGGTTAGTACCCAAAAGCAGTATGATCTGATTTTGGGGAATCCTCCTTATATCCGCTATCAATATCTTACTGAAACACAAAGAGAACTTCAATCCAATATTCTTACCTCGCATGGGATGAAAGCGAACAAACTTATCAATGCGTGGGTAGCTTTCTTGGTAGCCTGTGTTCAGTTGTTGTCTGAAAATGGAAGAATCGCATTTGTTATTCCAGCCGAAATTTTACAGGTAGCATATGCCGAAGATTTGCGTCTGTTCCTTTCTGAACATCTTGCAAAAATCACATTAATCACGTTTGAGCAACTCGTATTTCCCGATATTGAACAAGAAGTCGTAATTTTTATTGGAGAAAAAGGCTCAGTGGAAAAAGGTATTCGCATTATTGAGATGAATGACCTCTCTGACATTGAAAAACTCGATCTTCAGCAGAACGGATTTCAAAAGATGCAGCACGTGAAAGAAAAGTGGACACGATATTTCACAACTGCCAAAGAGATGGAACTGATTCAATCGATTCGTACAGATAAGAGATTTGCGAAATTCGCCGATTATGGACTTATAAATATAGGTATTACTACCGGGAATAATGGTTATTTTTCTATTTCTGAAAAGACCTGTGATGAATATGATTTAGGAAATGTAACGCTTCCACTTATCGGAAGAAGTTCGCATGCTCATGGAATCTTCTTTACAAATGAAGATTGGGAAAAGAACAAGGCATCAGGTAAAAGGGCCAGACTAGTAAACTTTCCTGATACACCAATAGAAAACTATCCAGAGCGGCATAAAGCGTACATCGCATCGGGTGAAGAGGCTGGTGAAAATAAAGGCTATAAATGCTCAATCAGGGATCGCTGGTATATCGTTCCCTCCATATGGATTCCGGATGCTTTTTTCCTCCGCAGAAACAACTTATATCCCAAATTTGTCCTGAATCGCTGCAATGCTGTATCTACAGATACAATGCATCGGATGAAGTTCAATCCTAACGTGCAACCGGAAAATATTTTACTTTCGTACTATAATAGTATTTCTTTTGCTTTTACAGAAATATGTGGCCGGAGCTATGGCGGTGGAGTCTTAGAAATACTGCCCAGCGAAATGGGAAACATCATGTTGCCACAGATTGATAAGATTGATCCACAGCGACGCGAGTTCTTGCTGTCGCAAATTGATGCCATTGTTCGAAAAAGTGAAGACATTGAATTAGCACTGGATATTGTGGATAAGGAAATATTAATCAATATGCTCGGTATAGATCCGGAATGGTGTGCTTCTTTCCGCAAAATATGGAAAAAGTTGAGAAGAAGGAGGCTCGCCAGAGGGTAAGCATATATAGCGGTTTTATGTTATTTTAGAGGTGAGCAAATGGGAAGTCGCGGACGTGATGCTGTCAGTACAATTAAGGGTTACTACTATCAGTTTGATCACTATATCCTTCAACTTCTTAGTCTTCAAAATGATAGTGACTCAGTGCGAATTGAAGGAATTGAAGATGTTGATATAATTTTGAAAGATACAATAAATGCTGTACAGTGTAAGTACTACGACGAAACATCATGTTCCCCCTCCGTAATAGGCAAAGCCGTTCGTCCTATGTTAAGACACTTTGCTGAAAATAAAGGCTACATGTATAAATATAGTTTATACGGACACTACAAATCGGGTCAGGATTCAATTGTGCTGCCTTTAACAGTTGAATATGTCAAGGGAAAATTTCTTACTTATACTGAGCAAGGCATTAAGCATAAACTTCATGTTGAGCTGAACTTAAACGACGCGGATCTAGAGACCTTTATAAGCCGTTTGGAGCTACAATTGTGTTCAGACTCATACGAAGGACAAATTGAAAGAATAATTTGTTGCTTGCAAAGCGAAATCCACTGCTCTGAGTATGATGCTCGGTATTTCTTTTACAATAACGCTGTTTCTTTTGTAAAGAGTATCGTTGTCAATAAAAC
Organism: bacterium; assembly: GCA_963613665.1. Taxonomy (GTDB): domain Bacteria; phylum Bacillota; class Clostridia; order Oscillospirales; family Oscillospiraceae; genus F23-B02. The sequence goes on from CAVEAL010000008.1 coordinate 67,164, forward strand.
CCCATCGGCAAGAACAATTACTAAGAAGCGCTTTATTGAGGCAATAAGTAAAAAGAAGCCGTTATTCGACAAATGGTATATTGAGTTTGTTGGCTTTGAAAAATACTACAAAGATGCAAGGAAAGAATTCTTCACTCAAACAAACATTTCGCCTAAGCATCGTTTCTTTCTTCTTGATTGCGACACAAATATAAATGATTCTGATTTATCTGCCATCATAATAAAGATTAGCGAAAAATGGAGCAAATTATCTCAACGAGAAAAAAGCCCATATTGCCCATATATCTATCTTCATGGGATAACATCTGCACGCCTAGCAAGCGTAAAAAGAATACTACTTGAAAACGAGTTTCATATTTGGGATGGATATGAATTTAAAGATGCAGATTTTTCTCCAATCTCATTGGCTCGAGGGATAAATTATCATATTGGAATCAGAGCAAAAATTGTAAACAAGATTGACCAAATAAACCTCACTTTTAATGAGTGTCATGGGCAAAAGGAAATATTTCAGTTTTACTTAAATACTCGGTTTTATAATCGTACATCGGCGTTAGGAAAAGATATTCAAATTCAAAATACTATTGATGTACTGAAAATAGTATGATAAGGAGTTAGTATATGGTTACCGACGAACATAAATTGAGCGCAGAAGTAATTGCTGTTTTTCCGGATAAGGTAAGAATATCAGTAGATAGTATTGAGGATTTTTCGATTGCGGAAAATCAGTTGCGGGTCGGATCATATTTACGCATAGCAGATAATGATAACTCCGTAGTAATTGCTGTCATTGAAAACTTTACAATAGAAGTGGGAACGACATCAACGGGCGACGCTAGCCGTAAATATATTCTTGAAGCAAATCCTCTAGGTATTATTCGTAACGGAAGATTTGAACGGGGCAGCGATACATTAGCAATTCCCCCTAAAAAAGTTGAGCCAGCGAAGATAGAAGAAATACAGCAAATTTTCGAAGAAGCTCTCCCTGCTCAGAAAAAGTTCAGTTTTGCAAAATTAGCATCAGATCATACTATTTGTGTACCTGTTGATGGAGATAAATTTTTCAACAAGCATATTGCTATTGTAGGTTCTACCGGATCTGGAAAATCCCACACGGTTGCAAAAATAATTCAGCAAGCAGCAAGTGGAAAGGCAGGAGGATATGTCGGAATGAATAATTCTCATGTAGTCATTTTTGACATACATGCAGAGTATAAGGCCGCATTTCCAGATGCAAAGCATATTGACATCACAAATCTGCGACTTCCCTATTGGCTGCTGAATAGTGATGAATTGCAAGAGCTATTTATAGATACAGAAGCAAATGATCATAATCAGCGGAACCTATTCAAGGAGGCGGTAGTCAAAAGCAAAAAAGAACATTTTAGAGGAGATGATGTAGCAAAAGAAAAAATACATTTTGACTCGCCATTGTTGTTTGAAATAAATGATATATTAGAATTGGCGCGGTATAAGAACACTACCGAGCGAGATGGGACTCGTCAAGGGCCTCTGGTTGGAAAGTTGAGTAATTTTATTAGCAGATTTGAAAATAAATTGGCAGACAAGCGACTTGACTTTTTACTTGGAGATGAATCACGTGACACCTCCTTCGAAGATGTGCTTAAGAGCCTGATTGGCTATGGAGAGAGTAAAACTAATATTACAATTATAGATTTAAGTGGTGTCCCATTTGATGTTCTTAGCATTACCGTCTCGCTTATTTCAAGAATTCTATTTGAATATGGGTACTACTATAAACGTTTGCGGATTGCAGAAAACAATAATGAAAACGAAGCAAATGATGTTCCTTTACTTTTGGTTTATGAAGAGGCACATAAATATGCACCAAATAATGATGCTGCAAAGTATAGAGCGTCAAGAGAATCTATTGAGCGCATTGCAAAAGAGGGCAGAAAGTATGGGATTACTTTGCTGTTGGCTAGTCAGCGCCCATCAGAGATTTCAGAGACAATTTTCTCTCAATGTAGCAACTTCTTGGCATTGAGACTCACTAATCCCTCCGATCAGAATTATGTCAAACGCTTATTGCCAGATACAATGGGTAACCTTGTAGACAGAATGCCTTCCCTGCGTGCAGGAGAAAGTCTACTGATCGGAGATGCTGTCGTGTTACCATCCGTTGTCCAAATAGATATGTGCGATCCAACTCCTGCATCTACTGATATTCCGTATTGGCAATTATGGCAAGAACCTTGGCATGATTTAGATTTTGAAGCTATAAAAAGAATGTGGAGAAATTAAAGATAGAATTTTGATATTGTTTAGCAAGAGCAACGGTGATGATTGATGGAACTACTTCTAAAATCATTTCGCCCCGCAAGTGTCTTCAAATCATAATAACTAACAGTCAGGTTGTTGGAATTAATTTCCTCTACGTCATGAAGCCTTCAACTCATATATCTCTGCTATTGATAGCATCCCTTGATAGCTTTTTGATAGCAGAAAGTCGGATACCCCGTAGGATTGGGATAATAGGTATCAAATTAAGCCAAATGGAATCAAACAGTCTATACAAAAAAGTTTAGACTGCGTTTCCACTTGGCGAGTGGGAATAATAAACGAGAGCTTAAAAAGTCTGTTATATCAATGATTTCAGAGCCTCGGCTACCCGCTTTGATAACAAAATGATAACATCCTTTGAAGCACAATTATTCTTTACCCCGAGTGGCTTGCGGGTTATCAGAATATAAACAGTGTGGATTGAGACTGATGCAGCCGTATTATAAGACGAAGAAAGCCCGTACCGTTTTCGGTACGGGCTTTGCTGCGCGCTGCGCTTTACATGCTGTAGTCGGCGCGGCGGATCAGCTCGAGCTGGAGATCCTTGTTGAGCGTGGTGAAGTAGGCATTATAGCCGGAGATGCGCACCATCAGGTCGCGGTAGGAGTCGGGATCTGCCATTGCCGCGCGCATGGTGTCGCTGGAGACGACGTTGAACTGCATCTGCATTCCGCCGAGCGAAACATAGGCGCGGGCGTAGGAGGTCAGATGCTCGACGGTCTGCTCGTGACTGTCGTTCGGAGAAGGATTGACCTTGACGTTGAAGGCTATGTTGTTGTTCATGTTCAGCGGGTCGAGGCGGCTGACATCCTTTATGTTGTCCAGCAGACTCGGCGAGGCATTGGCCTCCGGAGTCAGACCGGGCGTGAAGGGAAGACCGGCGAGGCGGCCGGAGGGAAGCGCACCGGCAAGCGTGCCGAAGGCAACGTGGTTTGACATGCTCCACCAGCCGGTGGTGTAATGGCCGCCGCGGAAATTCTTGTGCGACCAGAATATATCGCGGGTCGCCTTGGTGAGGCGGTTTGCCATCTCGACGGCCTCGTCACTGCCGCCGCCGAAGCGCGGGACCTCGGTGAGTATTCTGCTGCGCATGGTCTCGTACCCTTCAAAATTGTTCTTGACCGCTTCGAAAAGCTCCGCAAGCGTATACAGCTTTCTGTCATACACCAGCGTTTTTATGGCCATCAGAGAATCGACGACGTCGGCAAGACCGATGCAGGCCGTGCCGGAGGAATTATATTTTGCGCCGCCCTTGGTGCAGTCGAGCCCCTTGCTGATGCAGCCGTCTATCATCGCGCTCATAAGCGGCGTCGGACGCAGCACGGAGTGCGCTTCACCGAGGTAATTGTTGTATTCGCAGGTGAGCCCCGCCATGAATGACAGCTGCGTTATGTAGGCGTTGAAGAAATCGTCAAACTCCGCAAAGCTGTCCGCTTCGCCGGTCTTTGGGCCGAGATGCCAGCGCATCAGTGGGTGATAGCCGTTGAACATGGCCATTTCAAAGGGCGCGACCATGCTGAACATCATGCAGTTGGTGTGCCCAAGATGCTTACCGGAGATGGTCGGCTCGACGCAGCCGGTGGCTGACCAGTCGCGCAGATCGGCGGTCTCGTAATGGTGATCCGCAAGTGAGGCCATGACCGCAGTGTCGTTGTGGATAGACGGCGTGGAGGTTGTGTTCACGTTGACCTCGCACAGGCGGCGAAGGTAGGTCAGAGAGTTCTTTTCGCTGTTGTAGCGCGCGTTGACGTTGGGGTCGCGCATGCTGAGCATCTCTGTGACCTTCAGGAACACATAGGTCATGTCGTTTACAGCATCCTCGCCCTCGGGTGTGATGCCGCCGAGAGTTATCGCCTGATCAGAGGAGCTGCCGCCGAAGAGATAGTTGCCGATATCGGGTGTGAGAGGAACGTGATCCTGACAGTTTATATAGAAGCAGCCGATAAGCTCTATCGCATGGCGGATATAGGCCTCGCGCCTGGCCTTGCTTCTGCACTTTGCCATATCGGCCTCAAAATACGGCTGGAGCCACTGATCCATGCGGCCGAAGGAGAAGCCTGCGTTTGTGCTTTCCATATGTACGGCGACCCAGTGGATCCATATGGCATTCACCGCCTCGTCGAGCGTGCGTGCCGGATATTCGGGAGAATGCTCAACCGCCGCGGCTATCGTCTCAAGCTCCGCTCTGCGCTCACGCTTGAGCTCGAGGCTCGCCTCGTATCTTGCCTGACGGGCGAGGTTGTGCGCGTAGGCGATAACGCCCTCGTAGCAGTCGATCATGGCGTGCAGCTCGTCCTTTTTCGACTGCGGAGCATCCGCGTCGTGCTCAAGCTCGGCCTCGATCTCGGCGATGATGCCGCGCAGACCCAGTCTCAGAAGCTTGGGATAATCGAGTATCGTGTGCGACAGAGCGACGTTTTTCCACATGAAGGCCGCCGCCCAGCGCTCGTCGAGCTTCTGGCAGGTGGGCTCGTGGTATTTGTCGCGGACGTATTCGCGCATGTTGCGGTGGATCCAGAAGGGAAAGATATCGTTGTTGAGCCTGTGTATCTCCTCCTCGGAGAGCGGGGCGTAGGCGTTGAGCAGGCGATCCTGCACAGTCAGCAGCTCACCCCAGAAGATAAGGCCGATCGCGTCGGGGTATACGGGCACGCCGATCTCCTTTGCTGTCGTCGTTCCAGCGATGAGGTTGCCCTTTCTGATGATCGGGCGGCGGTTTTCCATGAGATAGCGGAACGCCTTGCCCTGACGCAGCTCGGGCACCCACGGGGTGCCGTCCTTGTGCATCTCAAAGCCGTTTTCGCGGAAGAAATCGGTGAGCAGTCCCGCGCGCTCGGTGCACACTGCGGGCGCGGCGGTGTGGTGGATATCCAGATATTCCTTGAGACGGGGGAAGTCCTCAAGCGCGTAGGAGGTCAGATACGGATCGTCCTTGAGACAGTGAACGCCCGGATCGACGCTGCCGCAGGGCATGAATTCCTTGCGCGGCCGCGGTCCTGCGGGAGCCTTCGCGTCGGACATGGTCTTGCCGAATTCCTCGCGCTCCTTTTTCTGAAGCTGCATCTGCTGTATCTGCTTATCCTTCATCATAACGGAAAGAAGAAGGTTAAAGAACTCAAGATAAGCCATGTTGCCGCTGCTGGACATTTTGTTTTTGAGCATGAGGTTGAGCACCTCGTTGGGAGGCAGGGTCGCAAGCTGCGCAAGAACGCCCGTGTCCTGAAGCACGAGCAGGGTGTTCACGCCGTCGATATCTCCGCGCACGCTGCCCCTGCCGTCGCAAAAGCGTATGCTCTGCTTAACGCTGCCGTCCTCGGTGGTGAGGCCGACGGCAAAGTTCATCCAGCCGTCCTTGGTCTTCAGATACGCCTGCTTTTCCTTGTCGTAGGTAAACAGCTTGGCCATGAATTGCAGCACGACATGTGCCAGGGAATTTGCGACCTTTCCGGTCAGTTTTTCGTTCATTTGTCCACTCTCCTTAGCAGTTTATATTTTTATCTGTAAAAATTTTCTTCGCTCTATCAAGCTGCTCACGCGACTGAAAGCTGCCGGCGTTCTTGAGCTCGTCGCAGAGGCGGAGCCCCAGCTTGTCGTTTTTCGGATACCAGGTGGGATTGTAGGGGAGAAGCTGCGCTTTTTCTATGCCGAGCTCCGAGAGAAACGCTGCTATATCTCGGAGATTTTCCTCGGTGTCCGTTATGCCCGGGATCAGCGGCGTGCGAGGCAGGAAGCTGTAGGAATATTTCTCCTTGTCCTGCCACATCCGGCGGATGTTCTCAAGAATGCGGTCGTTGTATATGCCGCAGTATTTTTTGTGCCTTTCCCGGTCGAGGATCTTAACGTCGCAGAAAATATCACTGACATACGGCAGAAGATGCTTTTCGGCACGCTCATAGTCAAACTGCCCGCAGGTCTCGAGCAGCACTCTCACTCCGGCCTCATCGAGTCTCCGAGCAAGCTCACCGACCCACTCGGTGCACAGTGTCGCCTCGCCGCCGGAAAGTGTGACTCCGCCGCCGGACACATCGTAAAAGGGCTTGTCCGACATGAGCTTTTTAAAAAGCTCGTCGTGCGGCATCTGCTTTCCGACCCTCGTTATAGCCTTGGCGGGGCAGACCTGCGTGCACTCAAAGCAGAGCGTGCAGCGCTCCCTGTCCGCATAATAGGGATTGGCCAGAGCCAGTGCACCGGCCTTGCAGACCCTGCGGCAGCTTCCGCAGTTTATGCAGACGGAGGCATCAAATGACAGCTCGGCCTCTCTCAGCTTGCTTTCGGGATTGTGACACCACACGCAGCTGAGCGGGCAGCCCTTGAAAAATACAGCCGTGCGTATCCCCGGGCCGTCGTCAAGAGAATTGCCCTTTACATCAAGAACCAGCGGAACGAGCATAATGACCTCCTGATTATCATGCATGATGCATTTCCTGTTTTGCCATGCCTTTGAATAGCAAAATGCCGAGGTAGATAAGGTGCCTCGAACATTGAAATTCTTTTAACAAAGACTATTATAACAGAAAACGGCGCTTTGTAAAGTCTGCTGCGGATATTCATAACATCGCTTTAACGTTTTTAATTAATTTAAAGGGAGTCTGAGCGTGCTTGACAAACGCAGGCCGTGCGGTATATCATATATACACTGCCTGAAGTTACAACTCTAAGGAGATGCAGCCATGAAACAATGCATGGATTCGGATAATCTGCACCGCAGACTCAAAAAAATAATCGGTCAGGTTCAGGCCATTGACCGCATGATCGACGAGGATGTGCCCTGTGAGGATGTTCTTTCGCAGATAAACGCCGCAAAAAGCGCGCTCAACGGCTGCGGCAAGGTCGTGCTCGAAGGTCACATAAAGCATTGCGTGCGCGACGGTATAGAGCACGGCGATGCGGATAAGACCATCGAGAGCTTTACAAAAGCGGTCGAACGCTTTGCAAATATGCAGTGAAAACGGAGATCTTTTATCTCCGTTTTTTATTTTATCCTCTTGACAACATATACCCCTATAGGTATAATGCGAATATACCCCACGGGGTATGCAGGGAGGACTGACCATGCATAATGCAACAGATAAATTGGAGCGGCTGCTTGAGCTTGGCGGTACGAAAAAAGACATCGTGCTGCTTGCAATATCGGGCATTGCGCTCATCGTGAGCATATTTGAGCCTGTGCAGCTGCCCTTTGACGCTGCGTGGATTGCGATAATACTCTGCGGACTGCCAATAGTTCTCGAAGCGATTATAGGGCTCGTCACAGACTTTGATATCAAGGCGGACGTGCTCGTTTCCATGGCGCTCATAGCCTCCGTGTGCATCGGCGAGGACTTTGCGGCCGGCGAGGTGGCCTTTATCATGCAGATAGGAGCGCTGCTCGAGGATCTGACGGTTGCAAGGGCGCGGGCGGGCATTGAAAAGCTCGTGCATCTCACGCCGCAGACGGCACGCGTGATATCCGGCGCACAGGAGAAGATAGTTGCCGCCGAGGAGGTGTCAGTCGGTGATATCCTGCGCGTTCTGCCGGGTGAGACGATACCGGTTGACGGCATCATTGTTTCCGGCAGAACATCTGTAAATCAGGCGGTCATGACGGGCGAGTCGCTGCCTGTGGACAAAGGCCCCGGTGACGAAGTCTCCTCGGGCACGGTAAACCAGTTCGGAGCGTTCGAGATGCGCGCTGAAAAGGTCGGCGAGGACAGCTCGATACAGCGCATGATACGTCTCGTGCAGTCGGCCGATGCGGGCAAAGCCAGAATAGTCAGCCTTGCCGACCGCTGGGCGACGTGGATCGTGATAATTGCGGTCAGCGCCGCGATAATAACATGGGCACTCACCGGAGAGATCATCCGCGCGGTGACTATCCTTGTCGTGTTCTGCCCCTGCGCACTCGTCCTCGCAACGCCGACGGCGATCATGGCGGCCATAGGCAATGCGGCAAAGCGCGGCTTTCTCGTGCGCGAGGGCGACGCGCTTGAGCGTCTGGCCCGGGTGAAAAAGATATGCTTTGACAAGACCGGCACGCTGACCTGCGGCGTTCCCGAGGTCGTGTGCGTGCGCGGCGCAGGCGGCACTTCCGATGATGAGCTGTACGCCCTGTGCGCCGCGGCTGAGCAGCTTTCCGAGCATCCCCTCGGCAAGGCGGTGACGCGCTGCTTTAAGCGCGACAGCGGTAAAATTCCGTATCAGGCCGAAGGCTTCCGCATGATACCCGGACGCGGAGTGAGCGCCTCGGCGGCAGGCCGCGATATTATTGCGGGAAATGCGCAGATGCTCGCAGAGCGGGGCATAGGCATACCCGATGCTGCCGAAACGGAGGCAGAGAGCTATCTCTCGCAGGGCTGCACGGTCATCTATGCCGCGTTTGACGGAGCCTTTGCGGGCTTTACCGCCCTGTCGGATACCGTGAGAACGGAGAGCGCCGGCATGATAGACAGCCTGCACTCTTTGGGCGTGCAGCCCGTGCTGCTCACCGGCGACCGTGAAAACGCCGCTGCGGCAATAGCCGCGCAGCTTCATATATCGGAGCTGCGCTCCGACTGCCGCCCGGAGGATAAGCTCGACTTCATCCGCATGTGTCAGCGCAGCGGAGAGCCCGTGTGCATGATAGGCGACGGCGTGAACGACGCGCCGGCTCTCAAGGCTGCCGATACAGGCATAGCTATGGGCGGCGTTGGCAGCGATATCGCCGTCGATGCTGCCGATATCGCGCTCGTTGACGACGAGATAAAGGAGCTGCCGCATCTGCTGGCCCTGTCAAAGCACATGATGACGACCATAAAGCTGAACATGAGCTTTTCCATGGGGCTTAATTTTCTGGCGATAACGCTGGCTATAATCGGCAGCATCGACCCTGTAGTCGGCGCCCTGATACATAACGCGGGCTCGGTGCTCGTTATAAGCAACTCGGCCTTATTATTAAAATGGAGGAAAAAGTAATGGCGGTAAAAATTATAGGAACAATGATCGGCGCACTTATTCTTATTGCAGGTCTTTACTATCTCAAAACCGAAAAAGACGACGCGGAGTCAAGGAAGATATACACCGCCGCGAGCATTATCGGCGGCGTGATATTTGCAGTGATGCTCGTGATGACCGTGCTTGCATTCCAAGGCTGAAAAAAGCCGCCCGACGGCGGCTTTTTTCGGAGACTGTCAAAAAACCTATGCTGCTGCGTGAAGATGACCGCGCAGCGGGGGAGCTCGAGGGGGCAAGACCCGCCTCGAGTTAGATAAACCGCCGTCGAAATCCTTGAAATTTCAAGGATTTCGGTAAAAGCATTTTGAATACTTTCAAAATGCTCGGCGGAAAAGTGCAGTCAAAAAAAGTCCCTCGGGGGACTTTTTTGACAAGCTGTGAAAAAAGCCGCCCGATGGCGGCTTTTTTCGTATATACATTCAGAATGCAACGTGCTTGAACAGCGCGACGCAGCAGAGGATGAGCGCAAGCGGAACATAGACATAGCGCCCCATGCAGTACCACAGCTCGCCGCGGTGCCTGACGGCGCCCGTGTTCACCGCATTCATAAGCTCGCTTTTTTTCATCACATAGAACCATGACACTGCGCCAAGCGTCGCGCCGATTGGTATGATGTAGATCGAGACGAGATCCATCCACGGCCCCCATTTGGAGATGGGCTCCATACCGATGCCGAAGCCCAGACATAAAACGCAGAGTAACGTGAGCACAGCCGTGCGGCTGAGCCTGGGGAATTTGTGCATCAGCGACTCGGCAACGGCCTCGAACATGTTCTGCAGGGAGCTGACTCCGGCGAAGATCATGGCAACGTAGAGGATAACGGCAAACAGTCTGCCGAGCGGAATATCCTGCAAAATGGTCGGCAGCGTTACGAACAGCAGGCTCGGCCCCGCGCCCACGTCCTGACCGTAGGCAAAGCAGGCGGGAATAATGACGAGTGCGGCTACGACGGCTGCGATGGTGTCAAACAGCGCGGTGTGCTGCGCAACGTCCACGACATCCTCTCCGTCGGAAAGATACGCACCGTAAACTATCATGCCGCTGCCAGTGACGGACAGCGAGAAAAATGCCTGTCCCATCGCCCAGATCCAGATCATCGGGTCGCACAGCGCCTCCCAGCGCGGCGTGAACATGAATTTATAACCCTCCGCCACGCCCGGAAGGAACGCGACGCGCACCGCCAGCACGATAAAAATGATGAAAAACAGCGGCATCATGATCTTATTCGTCTTTTCGATGCTGTGCGCACCGAAATAGAGCGTCAGAAGCGTACCGGCCACGACGATAACGTGAAACGGTACGACCGAGTAAGGTGTTGAGGAAAACTCGTCGAACCATGCGGCGGCATCGGCCGTCATGAGCGTTCCGGCAAGGGAGTCAAACAGCGCCTTGAGTATGTACGTCACTATGACGGCATAGCCGATGGCGATGCACAGCGAACCGGCCAGCGGCAGCCAGCCGAGTATCCCGCCGGCCTTTCCAGCAGCTCTGCCGCGCGTTGACCATGCGCTTTCGTATGCGCCCAGCGTTCCGGTGCGTGCGCGTCTGCCCATGGCAAACTCAGCGGGCAGCCCGACATAGCTGAAAATGAATACGAACAGCAGATAGATCAGCAGGAACGCGCCGCCGCCGTTTGAACCGAGCTTGTTCGGAAAACCCCAGACATTGGCCATGCCTACGGCAGAGCCGACCGAAGCGAGGATAAAGCCCCAGCGGCTCGCAAAATTCTTTGTTTTTTTCATATGCTCTCTCTCCTACAAAAAGTCCTCTTTTTCGAGGACTTTTTCATTTTAACGCAGCAAAGCGAAAAAGGCAAATGACGAAAAAGCACAGGAGTATGAATTTTATTAATACCACGAAAAATTATTGACCAACGATAGTCTGAAAGTTATAGTTAAATTATCGAAAAACAATAATTTCGGGACGGCTGAACAGTGAACGGAAAGAAGCCGTATACAGTTATTGCGGCAGGGCAAAGGGCATAAGATTTGCAGCGATAAAGGAAATGCGCTGCTGCCTCGCCTGCAATGTGAGGGATATCCTGAAATCCGGAGCTTCATTGGAGGACGAGTGAAAATGACGTATACATATAAATATGCCTCGCCGCTGGGCGATATCCTGCTTGCGGCTAATGATGCCGGTCTCACGGGACTGTGGTTTTACGGTGCAAGGTACTTTGCCGAGGGTCTGGAGGTAGAGTGCCGCGAAGAGCTCACGCCCGTGCTCGAGCAGACGCTGCGCTGGCTCGATATGTATTTTTCAGGCTCCGAGCCGGATTTCACGCCGCCTTTGGAGCTGCAGGGTACGCCCTTTCGCCGTCGCGTGTGGGCCGAGCTCATGAAGATACCCTACGGCAGTACCGTCAGCTACGGCAGGATATCGTCGGCGCTCGGCGTAAACAGTGCACAGGCCGTCGGAGGAGCGGTGGGGCATAACCCGATAGGCATAATCGTGCCCTGCCACCGAGTCCTCGGCGCAGACGGCAGCCTCACGGGCTACGCCGCAGGCACGGACAAAAAAATATGCCTTCTCGAGCTCGAGAAGGCATGAAGGAAAGCCGGCCTTTTGACCGGCTTCTTTCATATCTCCAGTACTGACGCTATCAGCTTTTTTGTGTATTCGCTCTGCGGTGCGGAAACTATACCCTCCGCCGTGCCCTCTTCGACGACGGTTCCGCCGTGCATGACGAGCACCCTGTCGCACAGGCTGCTCACAACGGCAAGATCGTGCGAGACAAAGACCATGGACATGCCCTTATCGCGGCGCAGGGAAGATAAAAGCGAGAGTATCTGCGCCTGCGAGGATACGTCCAGCGCACTCGTTATCTCGTCGCACAGCAGAACGCGCGGTTCCGACGCGAGAGCGCGGGCTATCGCAAAGCGCTGGCACTGTCCGCCGCTGAGAGACCTCGGGTATCTCTGCGCAAGAAGTGCGTCCAGACCGACCTCGCGGCAGAGCGCCGGAAGATCAAGCGCCGCACCGCGCCCCATGAGACTGTAAAACGCGTCGTATATAGAGCGCTCGACCGTTCTGCGCGGATGAAAAGATGAGACCGCGTCCTGAAATATCATCTGCACATCGCGTCTGTCTGCAAGACAACGCTTCCCCGAAAGCTCTCTGCCGTCAAGGCATATGTGCCCCGCGTCGGGCATCTCGAGACCGCTGATAAGATGCAGGAGCGTGCTCTTTCCGCTGCCGGAGGCACCGACGATGCCGAGTATCTCACCCTCGTGCAGCTCAAATCCGATATCATGTACGGCGACGGTTTTATACCCCGTGCGCCCGTAGCCTTTTACGAGGCCTTCAACACTGAGTATGCTCTCCATGCTCACACCTCCGTCAGGACAAAATGCCCCGGACTGCGTTCGAGCAGCTGACCGGAATATACCTCCGGCGTATCCGCTGCCGCAGGGAGTGCTCCCCCGAGCCTCGGAACGGCGGAGAGCAGAGCCTTTGTATACGGATGCAGCGGGGACGAGACTATCTCGCTCGCCGGTGCAAGCTCAACGAGCCTTCCGCGGTGCATTACTGCGATGCGGCCGGCGATATGCGCGGCAAGCGCGAGATCATGGGTGACGATAAGCTGCGAAAGCCCGTCTGAGCGCAGAGAAACGAGCTCGTCGGCCACCGTGCGGCGCGTTGCCGCGTCAAGCGCGCTTGTCGGCTCGTCGGCCAGCAGGAGCTTCTGCTGCATGAGCATGACGAGCGCAAGCGCTATGCGCTGATTCATGCCGCCGCTCATTTCGTAGGGGCAGGAGGCAAGAATGCGCTCGGGCTCGTCCAGCCCGAGACGCGCAAAAACCTCCCGCACCGAGGCAGGGAATGTGCTCCTGTCGTATTTTCCGTGGCTTTTGAGCGTTTCGATAAACTGCTTTTTGTAGCTGCGGATGGGGTTGAAGGCGGCACCGGGAGTCTGGAATATGAGCCCCATGCCGGAGCTCGTGAGCCTTTTTCGCTCCTTTGGCGAAAGCTCCGAGAGCCTGCGGGAGTCGAAAACAATATCGCCGCCCGTGATGACGGGCCTTTCAAACACGCCCATGACGGCCTTTAAAAGGGTGCTTTTTCCGCAGCCGGACTGTCCGACGACGCAAAGTGCTTCGCCCTCGGAAAGCGAAAACGAGAGTCCAGATATGACGTCACCGCTGCCGTAGCCTGCGCAGAGTCCCTCGAGGGACAAAATGATTTTTCCGTTCATTTTGCTGCCTCCGTATCGAGATAATCGCGCAGACAGTCGCCGAGGCAGTTGAATATCATGACCGTCACGACCGTGGCTCCTGCGGGGGCGAGAGTTGCCCAGGGAGCAAGCTGCATATATGCGCGCGACTGGTTTATCATGCTGCCCCACTCGGCCTGCGGCTCCGTTACGCCTATGCCGAGGAAGGAAAGCCCCGCGATGCCGATCATCATGACGCCCAGCTGTGTCGCCGCGTTTACGATAAGGCTTCCGAGCATGCACGGCAGAAGATAGTGCAGCATGATCGTGAGGTCGGAGCAGCCGGACAGGCGCGCCGCGCTTATAAACGGCTCCTTTTTCAGCGCTATGACCTGCGCCCGGGCAAGCCGCGCATAAAGCGTCCAGCCGGAGAGCCCCATTGCGAGCATGGCGTTTACCATACCGCCGCCGAGTATCCCCGCAACGGCGATGGCAAGCACCATCTGCGGAAAAGCGAGCATTATATCGACCGTGCGCATGATGATGCCGTCGGCGGCACCGCCGTACCAGCCGGCGATAATGCCGAGCGCGGTACCGATAACAAAGGTCACCGCAACAAGTATGACGGCCGAGAATACGGATGTTCGCGCGCCCATGATAACGCGGGAGAAAACGCATCTGCCGTATCTGTCGGTGCCGAAAATGTGCTCGGTGTCCGGAGCGGCGTTCATGTGTGCGGCATTTGTGGCATTGGGGTCATTCGGAACGATCAGCGGCGCAAGAAGACCTATAAGCATTAAAAGCGCGGCAAGCGCGAGGAAAATATAAAGCCTGCGCCTGAGCCTTGCGCGTGAAGCCGTGTTTATATCCACCGCGCACCTCACATTTCCCCGATGCGCGGATCGAGACGGTGATAGCAGATATCGGCCGCAAGGTTAATGAGAACGTATACGCAGCTCGTGAATATCACAAAGCCCTGAACCACGGGGTAATCGCGTGCGCTTATCGCGTCCATGGCGAGCTTGCCGAGCCCCGGCCAGCGGAATATGGTCTCGACGACTACGCTGCCGCCCAGAAGCGTGCCCATCGACAGCGCGATCACCGTCAGGATGGGTATCATGGCGTTGTGCAGAACGTTTTTGAAAAGTATTACAGAGCTCTTTACGCCGCGCGCTCTTGCGCCGGAAACGTAGTCGCGCCCGAGCTGCTCGAGTATCTCCGCGCGGAACTGCCGGATGAAGCGTGAGCACATGGGAATGGCCAGCGCAAGGCAGGGCATGACGAGCCCCTTGAAGCTCTCGCCGGCAATGACCGGCAGCAGACGGGTTCTGACGCAGAAAAAGTACATAAGCAGCACCGAGATAAGAAAATTCGGCAGCGAATTTCCTATAAAGCTCAAAAAGCGCACGAGCTTATCGAGAAAACCGTCCTTTTTTACAGCCGTTATAAGTGCAAGCGGGAGCGCTGCAATGAGCGATACGGCGAGGCTTCCCGAACTTAAAATAAGCGTATAGCGCAGCGCGTGCAGGAGCTTTTCCGTAACCGGCAGCCCGTCCTTATACGACGTGCCGAGATCGCCCGTGAGCGCGGAGCCGAGCCACTGCACATAGCGCAGCAGAAACGGCTCGTTGAGTCCCATATCCTCACGCGCGGCCTCAAGCGTCTGCTCAGAAACGCTGATGCCCTGCGCATTGAGCTTTTTCAGCGCAGGGTCACCGGGCGATATGTACATTAAAAGATAGGTCAGAAAGCTCAGACCTATTATTATGACCGCAAGCTGCGGCAGGCGTTTTAAAATTTGCTTTTTGATGTTTCTTCACCTCTGCCTCGGGGCAGGAGTGTTCCTCCTGCCCCGGGGGTTTTACATGTCGGTATTCGCGTCGATGCGGTAGAAATCAAAGGGACTTGTCTCGTGTATGCCGCTGACGTTTTTGGCCGCGACGGTTATGTTGTTGAAAAGTCCCACGCAGCCGATTGCGTTATCGTCGATGGCAAGCTGGACCACGGAGTTTGCAAGCTCGGCCCTCTTTGCCGCGTCCGTTTCAACCTGAAGCTCGTTTATGAGTGCGGTCGCCTCGCTGCTTTCAAAGCCGGCCGATGCCCAGTAGCCGCCGGGGCGCAGCACGGTGTCTATAAAGTAGTACGGATCGCCGTTTTTGTCGGCTATCATGCAGTACAGGGCAATGTCGTAGTCACCCGAGAGAATGTAGGTTGCGTCCGCGTCCTCCTGAGAGGTCAGAACGGAGCTTATGCCGACGGCCTTGAGCTGCTCCTGAATAAGCAGCGCCAGCGAGTCGAGTGAGCGGGCGGGGTAGTAGCAGATATCAAGCGTGAGATCCTTGCCGTCCTTCTCATAGATGCCGTCCGAGCCGAGCGCGTAGCCTGCCTGCTCTATAGCCGCCTTTGCCGCCGCCGTATCGACAGCGGGCTTGGTGACCTTACCGTAGGCCGCTGCCGTTCCGAAGGGACCTACGGCTGCCGTGACGGTGCCGTTTAAGTATCCGGCTATGGCATCGCAGTCAACGGTGAGGTTTACGGCCTTTCTGAGCTCATCGCTCAGCCTGTTCTGGTTGAGCATGTAAAATTGCAGCCTCGTTGCGGGGATATCCGTCACGGTATATTGCTCGGGGGAAGCGTCGAATATCTCCTTTGCCGCCGCCGTGACTGAGGTGTAGCAGTCGATCTCGCCGTTCTGCATTGCCATGAGCTTGGACTCGTCATCCTGCATGTAGTAAAACACCGCGCCGTCGAGCTTTACCTCGCCGCCCCAGTAGTTATCGTTGCATCTTACCTCGACCGTGCCCTCGGGCACAAAGCTTTTTACTGCAAACGGCCCTGTGGCAATGGGCGCATTGTCAAAATCCTCGGTCGCTTCAAGGTCCATTATCGCCATCTCGGGTGATGCAAGGTCATTTATCAAAGTGGGGTAGACCTCATTTGTCGTTATTGTGAAAACGCCGTCGCTCAGGACCTTGTAATCATAATCCTTAAATTGTGCAAAGCGGATATTCACTTCGCCGACACGCTTTAAGTTTGCAATTACCGCGTCTGTCGTCACGGCAGAGCCGTTTGAAAAGCATATGCCGTCCTTGAGCGTCACCGTCCATGTAAGTCCGTCGTCGGATACCTCGGCCTTCTCGGCGAGGCAGGGCTGCACCGAGTTGTCGTCGCCCATTTTGAAAAGCGACTCGGTTATGCCGTAGATGGAGGTCATCCAGCTGTAGTATTCCTTGTGTGCGTCAAGGCTGGGGTAGGCAAAGGTCTCGGCAACGCGGAGTATCTTCTCTCCGCTGTCCGTGCCCTTATCGCCGGCACCGCAGGCGGCAAGACTCAGAAGCATGATCAGTGCAAGGGAAAGCGCAGCAATACGTTTTTTCATTGTGACAGCCTCTCTTTACAATTATTATTTTACGGCTCTTATCAGAAAACAGGGCGTGGATGCGTAGTTCAGGAGCTCCTCACGGCTCCAGAGCCTCTGGCTCACGGCGGTATCTGCGCTGACGTTCTTAAAGCCGAGGCCGCGCAGCGTCACCGTGTCCCAATGCGGGCGCGGAAGCTTACCCATCGGAAGCTCGCGCGAGATGTTTTCCATGAGCCAGCTCTCGTCATAGCTGTCGTAGTCCTCGATGCCGGCCTGCGCGATGTTCATGCGGTCGGCCTGCTTTTCACTTTTTTTCTCATCATCGAAGAGGTAGGCATACCAGTTGGAGTCTATATTCAGCATCACTCCGCCGTCGCGCAGAACGCGCCGCCATTCCCTATAGGCCTTGACGGGATCGGGCAGATTCCACGTGAGATTGCGCGTGACTATAACGTCAAACTCGCCGTCGTCAAAGTCGAGCTCCTGAGCGTCCATCTTGAAAAAGCGTATCTTCTCCGCGAGAGCTCCGGCGTTGTGCCGCGCCTGCTCGAGCATGCCCTCGGACATGTCGATGGCCGTCACGTCATAGCCGCGCGAGGCGAGGATTATTGCATAAAAGCCCGGACCCGTGCCTATATCCAGAACCCTGAGCGCTCTGCCCTCGGCCTTGGGGAAATTTCTTATGAGCTCATCGGCCCATTTGCCGTCCCAGCCGTCGGCGAGGTTTTTCTTTACGACCTCGGTGTACGAGCTTGCACGGCGCGTCCAGTACTGCTCTATGGTGTTCGTGAGTGCGTTCATGGCAATTCTCCTTTTTGCTTATGTTTGAAGTTTAACATGCAAAAAAGCCCCCCACAAGCCGGGTGGGGGGATAAAAATATCAAATTATTTTACTTATTTCGCGCAAACGGAGCCTTGAGCGCGTTGAATATCGGGTTTGTGCCCGGTGCGCCGACCGGACAGGCGGGGTAGCCGCCGCTTGCAAGAACGCAGCGCAGCTCATCCTCGGACACTATGCCGGGGTCGTATTTCACCGTCAGAACACCCTTGAGATAGGCAATGTGTGCGTCAAGAACGCCCCTTGTCTGCAAAATGTCTCCGAGTATGAGCTCGGGACACCCGCGGCAGTACATTCCCTTTACGCCGGTCACCATTATTTTTTCTTCCATTTTGCCCACCTTTTTTTGTTCGGCTCTTTAAGGCTGAGCGAATGCATCAGCACGCCTATGGAGCTCGCCGACATCGCCGCGGCGCATATCGACGGATGAAGGACGCCCATTGCGGCGACGGGAATGCTTATCACATTATAAAACAGCGCCCAGCGCAGGTTCTGCCTTATCGTTCTGATCGTTGCGGCGGATATATCGAAGGCCTCCGGCAGCTTTTTGAGATCGCCCGACGGCAGCAGCACACCGGCCGATTCCATGGCGATATCCGAGCCCGTGCCCATGGCGGCCGCGCAGTCGGCAAGAGCCAGCGCGGGGGTGTCGTTTATCCCGTCGCCGACCATGCACACGGTCTTGCCCATGGCTTTAAGGCACTCTATCTGAGCGGCTTTCCCGTCGGGATGCACCTCGTACAGAACATTGTCTATGTCCGCCTTTGCGGCTATCGCCCTTGCCGTGCGCTCGTTGTCGCCCGTGAGCATCCAGACCTCTTTTCCGGCGGCCTTGAGACGCCTCACGGCCTCGGCGGCTTCGGGCTTGAGTGTGTCTGCGATGCCGAGCGTGCCTATGAGTACGCCGCCGCGGCAGACGCAGATCTCCGCCTTTGCGTCAAGACGCACATCGGGCAGGGAGGACAGCGCGCTCAGGTCAATGCCCCGGCGTTCGGCTTCCGCGCGGCTTGCGCAGATGATCATTTCGCCGCCGACCGTGCCGGAGACACCGCTGCCGATATCGTATTCGAAATCTCCGACGCTGAGGCTCCCGGCCTCGGGATAATGCGCGGCGGCGTATTCCGTCACGGCGCGCGACAGGGGATGCTCCGAGTGCTTTTCCAGCGCGGCGCACAGAACAAGGAGCTCACGCTCCGTGACGCCGGGCGCGGGGCAGACGTCCGTGAGTTCGGGGCGGCCCGTCGTCAGGGTCCCGGTCTTGTCGAGCACGACGCAGTCTGTCTTGCAGGCGTTCTCAAGCTCCGTGCCGCTGCGGAAAAGTATGCCGCGCTCCGCTGCCGTGCCGGAGCCCACCATGAGCCCCGTCGGTGTAGCAAGTCCCAGTGCGCAGGGACAGGCGACCGACAGTACGTCGCAGCAGTTGAGCAGCGCCCTTTCGAGATTTTTCGGGTCAATGCGTTTGTACCAGACCGTAAAGGTCGCGGCCGCCGCAGCGATGACGGCGGGGACGAACCAGCGCGCAACGGAGTCGGCAAAACGCTGCACCGGCGCCTTCTCGCTCTGCGCACGGCGAACGATGCCTATTATCTGCTCAAGCACCGACTCCCGGCCGAGAGCCTCGGCCTTCACCTCGGCGGAGCCCGCACGGTTAAGGCTTCCGCCTATGACCTTTCCGCCCTCGGTTTTGTCAACGGGCATACTCTCGCCTGTCAGCATGGACTCGTCAACGGCGCATCTGCCGCTGACTATCACGCCGTCAACAGGTATGCGCTCACCGGGGCGGATGAGCACGATATCGCCGAGCCGTATCCTGTCAACGCTCGTTTCTTCAAATTTATAGCCGCGCTTTACCATGGCCGTGCGCGGCTGGAGATGCATGAGCCTGCGTATCGCCGAGCCAGCCTCACCGGCAGCGACCTGCTCCATGTATTTACCGAAAAGTATCAGCGACAGGAGCACGCCGTCGGAGGTGAAATAGAGCTTGAAATTGCTCTTTCGCGTCAGCGCAACATAAGAGCTGTAGGCGTAAATGAGCGTTGACGAGAGCGAGACCAGAAGATCCATCCCGAAAAAGCCGCTGCGCAGCTCACGCGCGGCCGAGCGGTAAAAATGCCTGCCGGGGCCGAACTGCAGAACGCTGCCAATGAGAAATTGCAGCTTCGGATGCACCTCGAGCATAAGAGGAGCCGTGCACGCCGCGCTCGTCACGAGCGTTTTGAGAAGCTCCATGCGCTTTTCAAGCTCCTGATCCTCGTCGCCGCCGCGCTTTTCGGCTATCTCGGCTGCAAGGCCGCAGTCGCGGCAGACCTCCGTGAGCTTGCGCGTATCAAGGCATACAGGCCACATGAAAACGGTTATGATCCCGTCTCGCAGCTGCACGTCCTTCACACCGAAAACCTCGCCCAGCGCCTTTACGGCGGCCTCCGGCTCGCCCTCAAAGCGGATATCCGCTTCTTCAACGGGAACGCGGAAGCCCGCCTTTTTTACGCAGGCGGCGATATCGGCAAGGTCGAGAAGCTTTTCGTCATAGCATATGAACGCCGAGGCCGAGGCGTAGTTCACCGCGGCTCTTTCTATGCCGCGCAGCCTCAAAAGCGCCCTGTCGAGCCGCGAAACACAGGCCGCGCACTCCATATCAAGAATTCTCAGTGTTATTTCTTTCATAGCCGAACTCCGTAATGCAAATGGGGAGAAATGCTTTGCATTTCTCCCCGAGAGACTGTCAAAGAACCTATGCTGCTGCGTGAAGATGACCGCGCAGCGGGGGAGCTCGAGGGGGCAA
>CAVEAL010000009.1:0-86158 GCA_963613665.1 bacterium
CAGCTTCCGGTCGGGACACCGCAAAAACCGTATCGGTACTGCGCGGCAGCGCCTCTAAAAAGGCAGGGAAGAGAGAATGGATGTGAAGTACTCGGGCAGGGCGGTAGAGAGGACGACCTTTTCGCCGGTGCGCGGGTGGATAAATTTGAGTTCGCGCGCGTGCAGGCACTGGCCGGAGAGTCCACGGTCGGGGCAGGGTGCACCGTAAACGCCGTCGCCGAGCAGGGGATGGCCGATGTGTGCCATATGCACGCGGATCTGGTGCGTGCGTCCGGTCTCGAGCCGGCAGCGTATGTGCGTGTAGCCGCGGTAGCGTGCGATGACCTCCCAATGCGTCACCGCGCTGCGCGAGCCCTTCTGCGTGACGGCCATTTTCTTGCGGTCGGCCGGATGCCGCCCTATCGGTGCGTTGACCGTGCCCGAGTCCTCGCGCATGCCGCCGCGCACAACGGCCTCATACACGCGTGAGAGGCTGCGGTCGGCAAGCTGAGCCGACAGTGCCAGATGCGCAAAATCGTTTTTCGCAACGATCAGCAGTCCCGAAGTGTCCTTGTCGATGCGGTGGACGATGCCGGGGCGCTTTTCGCCGCCGATGCCGGACAGCGAGTCGCCGCAGTGGAACATCAGCGCATTGACGAGCGTGCCGTCCGGATGCCCGGGTGCGGGGTGCACGACCATGCCGCGCGCCTTGTTGACCACCAGCAGGTCCGCGTCCTCGTACACGATATCCAGCGGTATATTCTGCGGTCTGAGCTCGCAATCGGCGATAAGGGGCATTACGAGAGTGATCTCGTCGCCGGGTGCGCATTTGTAGTTTTTCTTCACCGCCCTGCCGCCGACGGAGACCGCGCCCCCGTCTATAAGCCGCACGGCGGCGCTGCGCGTGAGCTCCGGCACACAGCGCGCAAGGAGAGCGTCGATGCGTTCGGCGCTCTCCTGTGCTGTTATCCTTATGATGTTATCGTCAAAATAATCCATTACAGATCCCTGAACTCGGCAAGAATGTCCTCAAGCGAAAAGCTTTCGCTCCTGGGAGCCTCAGGCTTCGGCGCTTCGGGAGCTTCCTTTTCGGCGGGCTTTGCTGCCTGTGCCGGCGTCTGGCGCAGTGCGGGGCCAAAGGACTCCCAGAACGCATCGTGCTCCGGCGTCGTCTCCGCTTTCTTTATCGGCTGCGCCTCCTGCGGCTGCTCGCGGGTATCGGTGCTGATGCCGAAAATGTCGGCAAAATCGTCGGCAGGCTCGGCGGCGCGCACGGCGTGCTTCACTCTCGCGGGCGGCTCGTACTCATCTTCGTCCTCGTCCTCCTCATACTCGCCGCGCGAGCCGAAGAACACATAGATCACGAACATCAGGCAGGACACGACGAGCACCGCGTCTGCGATGTTGAACACCGCAAAGTTTACAAACTCGAGCTTGAACATATCCACGACATAGCCGAGGAACACACGGTCTATGCAGTTGCCGATGGCACCGGTAAGAAACAGCACCTCGCACCAGACCGCAAAGCGTGAGTCGAACACGCGCTTTACCAGCAGCACGGCGATGGCGGCGACGAATACGGCCGTCACGGCGAGGAATATCCAGCGCGCGGCCGCGACATTATCCAGCAGCCCGAACGCCGCGCCGGAATTGTGTATATTAACGAGCTTCACGACGCCGGGGATGAGCTCCTGTGAGCCGGTAGAAAGCGTTATATTGACCGTGACCCAGTATTTGAGCCACTGATCCGCGATGAGGATCACCGCGGCAACGATCGCAAAAAGCATTTTAAGATCCTTTCGGTTTCCATATATTCACCTTATATAATGCACCAAAAACCCCGTTTCGTCAAGGGTTTTTAGAGGCGCTTTGAGGCTGTACTTATACGCATACTGCGGGCGCCCGGTATCGGGACACTGGTGGAAACTACAGCGTTTCGCCTCCCGCGAGTGCACCCCGTGTCATCAAATTTAATATCAGATATCAAAAAGACAGTGCAGACTAAAAATCTGCACTGTCTTTTTTCATAGCTTCGGTTTTTTTACACCTCTTCAGTCAGCCCTCCCCTCAAGGGGGGGAAGGCAAGGGCGCAGGCAAAATTTTGCACTAAATCAGCACAATCTCACGGGGTGCGAAACGCCGTAGTTTCCTCCAATGTTTAGATACCGGGTTGACGCAATGAGCGTATAGGTACAATGTCCGTGCGCCTCCGAAAAACCGGGCACCTGCAAAAAGCGTATAGGCAGGGAGTTAATGCGCCTCTAAAAATTCGACGACGAAAAAACGACAACGCGGCGGGAGCTGCTCTTTTCGGGCTCGTACTCGCAGCCGGGCAGATAAACGATCTCGTCGTCGCTCCAGAGCATGAGGAAATCATCAACATACGCGACATTTTCAAGCCCCGCATCGGCGCTGCGGTAGTGCATCGGAATTATGGTCTTTGCGTCGAGCGCAAGGGCGACCTCCCTTGCCTGCTGCGCGCAGATCGTATAGTAGCCGCCGACAGGGATCATGAGCACGTCAAGCGGCTTGAGCATGGCTGCCGTCTCCGGGTCGAGCGTGTGCCCCAGATCGCCCAGGTGCGCGATCCTCAGTCCCTCGGTCTCTATAACGCTGCACAGGTTATCCCCGCGCAGAGCGCCGAGCTTGCCGTCGTGATACGTCGGTATCTGCGTGAGCTTAAAGCGGGGCGTATCTCCCGTTCGGGAAACGCCCTCGGCGTAGTTGTGATCCGAGTGCCCGTGGCTGCAAATGACGCTGTCGGCGCGCAGGGGCTCAAGCTCCAGACCGCGCACGCTGCCGGGAGAATATGGGTCAAACACCACGCTGCCGTCATCGGAGCGCAGCTCAAAGCAGGCGTGGCCGTGCCATATGAGCTTCATGGCTCAGCCCTCAAAGCAGCTCTGGAAAGCCGCCTTCACCGCAGCACGGTCGCTGTCGCCGAGTATGACGTACATAACGTAATTGCCCTGCTGCCAGACCTCGGCATTGTCGAGCTTGGGCTTTTCCTCGGGCAGATATTCGTCCATCCAGACGCTCTCACGGTATTCGAGGTACGTTTCGAGCGCGGCCTTGAGGCTCGCGGCCTGCTCGGCATCCTTGCCGAGGAAAATGCCGTACTCGTCGATATTGGTTCCGATGCCGGAGATAAGGGTGTTGCGGATAACGTAGCCGTCGGAGGCTATTCCCATGACGTCCTCGACATAGGCGTCGGGCGTCTGCGAGAGATTGCTTATGTCCATCGCCGCGCCGACCGCATCCGCGACATCCTGCATTTCGGGGTCCTTGGCATTATTGCCGGTGCTGCACGCGCAGAGCATGCAGACGAGCACGGTAAGCGCCGTGACAAAGCAGAGCGTTCTTTTCATACCGTCACCTCTCACAGCCATGCGTGGGTCTTGAGATAATCGATCACGCGGTTGAAGCCGGCTGCGCACAGGTGGATGCCGTCGCCGTTGCCGTATTCGGAAACGAGCTTGCCGTCGGCGCCCTTGAGGACGGATGCAGAGTCGGTAAAGTGCGTGCCGGTGGACTCGGCGATCTCGAGTATCCAGCCGTTTGCGCGGTCGATGACGGTGTTGTTGATGCCGTTATCCTTTGCCTCGTAGCTTGCCTCGACGGGGTAGATGGAGTTGCAGATGATCTTCGTGTCGGGGCTTACCGACTGGATGCGCTCGATAAGCGCGGTGTATTCGGACTTGAACTGCTCCTCATCCATCATGGAAACGCCGTTTACGCCGATCGTGAGCACGACGTACTCGGGCTTTGCGCGGCCTATGGCATCGGTAATGGGGATCTCCTCGCCCGTGGGAGGATAGACGACGGTGGCGATGCTCTGATTGAACAGCGCAAGAGTGCCGCTCGACGGCGTCCACACCTGCGAGCCGTCAAGAACCTCGTAGGCCTTCAGGCCGTAGGTCGTGCTGTCGCCGATAAAGACCATCCTCGATATGTAGTCGTCACCTGCGTCGGCGGTCTCGCCGAGCTCTGTCGAGCTCTGCACGGGAGCCTGCGTGGGCTCGGCGCTCGGAGCCTCGGTGTTGACCGCGGGGGGATTCAGCGTTTCCTCGGGCGTTCCGGCTTCATCCTTGCCGCAGGCGCACAGAACGCACAGCAGCATGATAAGCGCCGCGGCGAGCGCAATGTATTTCTTCTTCAATTTTTATCACCTCAGTATTTATTTGGGTCTGCCGATTATACCACATTCGGCATACATACATCAAGACGAAAAGTGCAAACAAATGTTTCCGCCGCCCGAATTTTTCAGGCGGCGGAAATTGCTTTATTCGGTTTTTCCCTCTTCGGCGCGCTTTGCCGCTTCCTCTTCCTCGAGTACGCGGTAGGCGACCTTGCCGACAAGGGTCTTGGGCAGCTCGCGGCGGAACTCGATATCGTAGGGCATCGCGTACTTTGCGATGTTTTTGCGGCAGTAGGCGAGTATGGCCTCCTTCGTCTCGGGGCTCTCGGGAACGCCGGGCTTGAGCATGACGAAGGCCTTGACCTTCTGCATCTTGTACTGGTCGGGAACGCCGATAACGCAGCTCATGTGCACAAACTCGTGCGCATCGAGTATATTCTCGAGCTGGCCGGGGTAGATGTTGTAGCCCGATGAGATTATCATGCGCTTTGCCCGGCCGCGGAAGTAGATAAAGCCCTCGTCGTCCATCATGCCGAGGTCGCCCGTGTACATCCACGTAAGGCCGTCGGCATGGCGGCGCAGGGTCTGCGCGGTCTCCTCGGGGTGTTTTATGTACTCCATCATGACGGTGGGACCGGCTATGAGTATCTCGCCCTCCTCGCCGTAGGGCAGCTCCCTGTCCGTGCCGGGCTCAACGATCTTGTAATAGGTGTCCGGGAACGGCAGGCCTATGCTGCCCTCCTTGGCCATATGCGGCGGCGTAAGACAGCTTGCCGTGACGCACTCGGTCAGGCCGAAGCCCTCACGGATCTGGATCTTGGCGTTGTGGTCGTACAGAAAGCGGTCAAACTTCTTCTTGAGCTCGACCGACAGACTGTCGCCTCCGGAGAAAACGCCCTTGAGTGAGCCGAGGTCGGCCTTATCCATGCTCGGCAGGCGCAGCAGCGCCTCGTAAAGCGTGGGTACGCCCGCGATGAAGTTGCAGTGGTATTTCGTTATCTGCTTGGCGTAGGTCTGTGCGGTGAAGCGCGGGATGAGTATGCACCTGCCGCCCTGGGAGAGCATTGTGTGTATGCACACGCCCAGTCCGAAGCCGTGGAACAGCGGCATGGCGGCGAGCATCTTGTCGCCGACGCGGAACATTGGGTTTGCCGCGATGACCTGCTGGCCGAGGGCGTTGAAGTTGCGGTTTGAAAGCAGGATGCCCTTGGTCGTACCGGTCGTGCCGCCGGAGTAGAGGATAACGGCGGGGTCTGCGCCGCTGCGCTTTACCTTATAATTATAGAAGCAGTGCCTGCCCATGTGCAGGAATTCCTTCCAGCGTATCACCGGCGCGTCCTCGGGGATCTTTTTGATCTTCCTGCCCTCGGTGAGCATGTAGCCTGCCCTGACAGGCTTTGAAAGCTCGTCCTTTATGCTGGCGATGACGATGTTCACGACCTTGGTGTTGTGGCGGATGTTCTCGAACTTGTTGTAGAACTGGTCGAGGGTGATGGCCGTCACGGATTCCGACTCGTTGAGATAGAACTCTATCTCCTTCTCCGCCGAAAGCGGGTGGATCATGTTGCAAACGCCGCCGATAAGGTTGACGGCATAGAACATCTGGATGGCCTGCGGGCAGTTTGGCATGGCTATGGTGACCTTGTCGCCCTCGCGCACACCGATGGTGCGCAGCGCCTTTGCGCAGGCCTCGATCTCCTTTACGAGCGACTTGTAGCTCGTCGATCTGCCCATGAAGTCAAAGGCGATGTTGTTGGGATACTGCTGAGCTATCTTCTCAACGGCCTCGAACATCGAGCCGTCGAAATAATCAAGATTGAAGGGCACTTCGCCCAGGCTGCTTTTCCATGGCGCATTTGCGCTTATATTCTCCATGCGGATCATTCCTTTAAAAAATTAAAATAATATAAGAACATCAGCATAATATATCATTCAAAGCGTTTTGTCAAATGTTGAACAAAAAGTTCAGCATGCTCCCGTCGAAGCTGCCCCCGCATGTCACGGCTTTTGACGCATTTTACGGCCGGGGCACCGCAAAAACCGTATCGGTACGATGCAGCGGCGCCGCCAAAAAAATCTGTTAATTTTGGGGGAGGTATGGTATAATCGTGGCACAACTGATCGGAGGAAAGCGGATAATGAAGCTTGACAACAAACGCACCATACTGACAGGCTTTGCGTTCCTGTCCATCTGCGCGTTCTGGCAGATGTATAACAGCATTGTCCCCCTGATACTGACGAACACCTTCCACCTTAACGAGACATATTCCGGCGCGATCATGGCCGCCGACAACGTGCTCGCGCTGTTCCTGCTGCCGCTGTTCGGCGCGATATCGGACAGGACCAACACTAAGATCGGCAAACGTATGCCCTTTGTGCTTTTCGGCACGGGTCTTGCGATCATACTCATGAACCTGCTGCCGCTTATAGACAACAGCTACGCCGCCGCGCCGAGTGCGTTCAAGACCGCATCCTTCGTGGTCGTGCTCGGCCTGCTGCTTGTCGCCATGGGCACCTACCGCTCCCCCGCGGTCGCCCTGATGCCGGACATCACGCCCAAGCCCCTGCGCAGCAAGGGCAACGCCATCATAAATCTCATGGGTGCGCTCGGCGGAGTTATCTACCTCGGCGTGGCGGCGGTCATGTATCCCAACAGCAGGGTCGAGGGGCTGACGCATGTCAACTATCAGCCGCTGTTCATGGTCGTGTCCGCGATCATGTTCGTTTCGATCGCCATACTGTTCCTGACGATCAAGGAGCCGAGGCTCGTCGCAGAGCAGCGTGAGCTCGAGCGGCAGCACCCCGAGTGGAACCTCGCCGAGGACGACGGCAGCGGCAATGAGACCCTGCCGGGGCCCGTAAAGAAGAGCCTTATCTTCCTGCTGTCGTCGATCTGCCTGTGGTTTATCGGCTACAATGCGGTGGAAACGTGGTTCACGACCTATGTAAGTCAGGTCATGGGCCAGGCGCTGGGCGGCGCATCGACCTGCCTTCTCATAGCCACAGGCGGCGCGGTCATCAGCTACATACCCATCGGCATCATCGCCTCCAGGGTCGGCAGAAAACGCACGATCATGGCCGGCATCGTTCTGCTGACGGCCTGCTTCGCGCTGGGCTACTTCCTTACCACGGCCTACAGCAGTATCAATCTTATAATGTTCATTGTCTTTGCCCTCGTCGGACTTGCCTGGGCTGCGATAAACGTAAACTCCCTGCCGATGGTCGTCGAGATGTGCCGCGGCTCGGATATCGGCAAATTCACCGGCTACTATTACACCTTCTCGATGGTCGCGCAGGTGGTGACGCCGATCGCAGCGGGCTCGCTGATGCGGCATATAAGCTATACGGTGCTGTTCCCCTACGCCGCCGTTTTCGTCGCGCTCAGCTTCGTGACGATGCTCTTCGTGCGGCACGGCGACAACAAGCCGGAAGCCAGGCACGGGCTTGAGGCATTCGAGGATCTTGACGACTGATGAGAATTTGTATTTTCGGCGCCTCCGGCCGCGAGCTGGATGAGCGCTATTACGCCGAGGCCGAGGCGCTCGGTGAGCTGATAGGAAAAAACGGCGATTCGATCGTGTTCGGCGGCGGCGCGGAGGGGCTCATGGGCGCCTGCGCACGCGGCGTGCACCGCTGCGGCGGCGGGATCGTCGGCATCGCGCCGCGCTTTTTCGACGAGCCGGGCATACTGTACCCCGAGTGCAGCCGCATGATCTTCACCGAGACCATGCGCGAGCGCAAGCAGCTCATGCAGGATAATTCCGACGCCTGCATAGTCCTGCCCGGCGGCATCGGTACGCTCGAGGAGTTTTTCGAGCTGCTGACGCTCAAGCAGCTCGGCCGCGACGGGCGCGCGATAGTGCTGCTCAACACGCTCGGCGCGCACGACATGATGATAAAAATGCTCGAAGAGCTCACCGCGCGGCGATTTATGTCGAAAAACTGCCTGACGCTGTATTCCGTCGCCGAAACGCCGCAGCAGGCCATGGACTGCCTTATCCATTACGTTCCCAAAACCGGCAGCATCCGCCGCCTCGAGGATTATTCGGCGGCAAATTGAATATAAGATGAAAAAAGACAGTGCAGACTAAAATCTGCACTGTCTTTTCGTGCCGCGAATTAATAACACCTCCGTTGTTTCGATAACGTGTTCACGCAATAAACGTATGCGCAGGTGTCACGATGCGCCGCTAAATAAGCGAGAGGGCGTGCTGCATTGCGATGGCGACTCCGGTGATGCCGAGCCAGCAGCAGAAGCCGAGCAGCAGAGGCTTGCCGCCGGTTTTTATGAGCTTTACGGGATTTGTGTTCAGGCCGATGGCGGCCATGGCGAGGACGATCATGAACTTGCTCAGCTCCTTGAGCGGGCTGAACACGCCTGCATCCACGCCGAGCGCCTGCGCGACGGTCGTGATGACCGAGGCAAGGATGAAGTAGAGTATGAACATCGGGAAAACGCTCTTGATGCTGACCTTCTTCCCTGACTCGCCCGCCGACTTTTTCGAGCGTATGAGCGCGAGGACGAGGGTGATGGGGATGATGGCCAGAGTACGCGTGAGCTTTACGGTGACGGCCTTATCGAGCGTCTGCGTCCCGAGCCCCCACATGCTGTCCCACGTCGAGGCGGCGGCTGTGACGGAGGAGGTATCGTTCACGGCGGTACCTGCAAATATGCCGAAGGCCTCGCCGGAGGTGGTGGAAAAGCCGATGAGCGTGCCCATGAGCGGGAAGATGAGCGCCGCGATGACGTTGTAGAAGAAAATGACGGATATCGCCTGCGCGACCTCCTCGTCGCTCGCATCAATGACCGGCGCCGTTGCGGCAATGGCCGAGCCGCCGCAGATAGACGAGCCCACACCGATGAGCGTGGATATCTTCGCGGGGATCTTCAGCGCCCTGCACATGATAAACGCGATCAGAAGCGAGGTCGTGATCGTGCTCAGGATGATCGGCAGCGACTGCACGCCCGTGCGCCCGATGACCGCAAGGTTCAGGCCGAAGCCGAGCAGAATGACCGCCCACTGGAGTATCTTCTTTGAGGTAAACCTTATGCCGGCCTCAAAGGGGGCGCGGTTTTTCAGGAAGATGCCGACGATCATGCCGAGCAGAATTGAGATTACCGGACCGCCCACAACGGCAAATTTGCGGCCGAGCAGCCAGGCAGGGACCGCAATAACAAGACACAGCAGCAGTCCCTTGAGCTTTTCTTTCATTGGATGATTCTTCTTTCTATGCGAATTTTATAATAAGGTACGCGGCAGCGGCGATCTGCGCGACGGCCAGCAGCGGAAAGCCTATGGCAAAGCTCTTGTGCAGCGTCTTATGCCGGAACGAATACATGCCGAGAGTACCGCCGAGCGCCCCGCCGAGAAAGGCCAGCAGAAACAGCGTCCTTTCGGGGATGCGGCGTTTCTGCAGCTTTGCAAGCAGCTTGTCCGTGCCCATAAGAATGCACAGCAGCACGTTGACCGCCGCGAGATAATAGGCAAGATACTCCATCACAGCTTGAACAGATTAAGACCTACGTCTGCGTCGGGGTATCTGTCGATCTCGCCGTCGATGACGGTGACGATCATCTCGCAGGTGGCGGAAACGAGCGCGCGGTTCAGATGGCCGCCGAATACCTCTCCCTTTTCGTTGCCTGCGGACATGTGTATATGCGTGTAGAATTTGCCGTCCATGGTGTTTATCGTGCCCGTGAGGGAAACTATCTCGAACGCGCCCTTGAACTCGTTCGAATAGTATTTTTTCTCTGCGGTGTTGAAAACGCCGACGGTGAAGTCGTTGGTCGCACCCAGCGCAGAAACGGAGGCGAGCTTTATGTTCTCTTTTTCCGCAAGCTCGCGTATCTTGTCGAGTATCTCCTCGCCGCGGTCGATGCGCACGACGACGGTATTGCCGAATCTTTTGTACTTCATGGCTTATCTTCCTTTCTTTTTTGCACCCGGCTTCGCCGTCTTTTTGGACCTGGGCTTTGCCCAGCCCTTGGCGTAGCCGGCTTTTTTCGTTATCTGCGGCTTTTCCGGCTCCTTCGGCTTTGCCGGAGCCTTCGCCCTCGGCGGGCTGTCGGGACGCACGAGGCACTCAGGCCCGTAGCCGATGAGGTCCTCTCTGCCGGCCTCCCTGAGCGCTTCTATGACGAGCCTGCGCTTGTCCGGGCGCTTCCACTGCAAAAGCGCGCGCTGCATGGCCTTCTCGTGAAAGGTCTTTGCAACGTACACCGATTTCATGGTCATTGGGTCTATGCCCGTATAGTACATGCAGGTCGAGACCGTGCCCGGCGTGGGGTAAAAGTCCTGCACCTGCTCGGGCTGGCGGCCCATTTTGTTGAGGTACTCGGCCAGTGCGACGGCGTCGGAAAGCGTGCTGCCCGGATGCGAGGACATGAGATAGGGCACGACGTACTGCTCCTTTGAAAAGCGTGTGTTGAGCTTTTTGTACTTGTCCATGAACTTTTCGTACACGCCGATGTGCGGCTTGCCCATATAGTCAAGGACGCTGTCGATGCAGTGCTCCGGCGCGACCTTGAGCTGACCGGAGATGTGGTATTTGACGAGCTCGGCGAAGAAATCGTCGTTTTTATCCTCGAGCATGTAGTCGTAGCGGATGCCCGAGCGCACAAAGACCTTTTTTATGCCCGGTATCTGCCGCAGCTTTCGCAGCAAGGCGAGATAGTCCGAGTGGTCGGCGTCGAGATTCGGGCAGGGCGTCGGCGCAAGGCAGCGCCTGTCGGCGCACATGCCGCATTTGGCCTGCTTTTTGCATGAATGGTGGCGGAAGTTTGCCGAGGGGCCGCCGACGTCGTTGATATAGCCCTTGAAGTCGGG
Organism: bacterium; assembly: GCA_963613665.1. Lineage (GTDB taxonomy): Bacteria > Bacillota > Clostridia > Oscillospirales > Oscillospiraceae > F23-B02. Next base: position 10,945 of record CAVEAL010000009.1, read on the forward strand.
GAGCTTTGTGAGCGCCGTGACCTCGCGTATGACGCTTTCGTGACTGCGGCTCGTGACCATTCTGCCCTGGTGGAAGGCCAGAGCGCAGAAGTTGCAGCCGCCGAAGCAGCCTCTGTTGTGTATGACCGAGAACTTTACCTCCTCGATGGCGGGAACGCCGCCGAGAGGCTCGTACATCGGGTGGTACTGCTTTGTGTACGGCAGCTCGGCGACACGGTCGAGCTCCTTCGTTTCAAGCGGCATCGCGGGGGGATTTATTATGAGGTACCGCCCGTCGTGCTCCTGAATGAGCGCCTTTCCGCGCACGGGGTCGTGCTCGGCGTATTCAAGGCGCGTCGCGTCCGCGTAAAAGCGCTTGCTGTCGCAGACGTCGGCAAAGGAGGGCAGCGTTACGCCGTCAAAGGCGCAGTCGGCCGGATCGTGCGTCAGGAAGCCCGTGCCGCGTATATCGTGCATCTGCGAAACGGGGATCTTCTTTTTAAGCCTGCGCGCTATCTCGAGCGTGGCCGTTTCGCCCATGCCGTAGATGAGCATATCCGCACCCGAATCGACGAGGATCGAGCGGCGCACCTTGTCGTCCCAGTAGTCATAGTGCGCAAAGCGGCGCAGCGAGGCCTCAAGGCCGCCGATGATGATCGGGACCTCCGATCCGAAGGCCTCGCGGGCGCGGTTTGAATAAACTATCGTCGCCCTGTCCGGGCGCAGTCCGGCCTTTTTGCCGGGCGAGTAAAAATCCTCGCTGCGGCGTTTTTTGGCCGCCGTATAGTGCGCGACCATGGAGTCAAGGTTCCCCGCGCCTATCATAACGCCGAGGCGCGGCCTGCCGAAGGCGGCGAAGGCCTCCGCCGAATGCCAGTCCGGCTGGGCGCACACCGCGACACGGAAGCCGTCGGCCTCCAGAACGCGGCCTATGACCGAGGTCCCGAAGCTCGGGTGGTCTACATAGGCGTCGCCGGTGACGAGCAGAAAGTCGTACCACCACCAGCCGCGCTCGTGCATCTCGTCCTGCGAGACGGGCAAAAATTCAAGATCGTCTGTCATATAAGCTCTCCCCAATACCAGCCCGACGTGCCTTTGTGCTTTACAAGGCTGCCGCGCGAGGTCTCCTCCACGACGCTGACCTCGTCGCCGGCCTCAAGCTCCAGCACAAGGTCGGTGGAATCGTTGCATTTGCAGAACTCCGCATCGGAGTAAAGGTACTTTGTGAGTATCTCCATCTCGTAGCCCGTGCGGACATGGCGCACGAGCGAAAACTCCTCTCCGCGGCGCAGCACCTGCACGTCGTTGTCGCCCCAGCGGATGTAATAGCTCTTTTTGCCGCCGCGCTGAGCCGTTTTGACCCTGCGCACAGGGAAGGGATCGTAGGCCTCGAAGGAAAAATCCTCGCTGCCGTCAAAGGGGATGATCAGGGCGTTCAATTGCCCGTCGTCCTTTAATGAGCAGCCGCCGTCGATGGAGATGACGCGGTGCTGCCGGTCGATTATCGGATTTGCGCAGACACGGTCGGGCAGGTACAGCATCACCGGCCAATGTCCGACGATGACCCACTTTTCGAAAGTGTAGCCTCTATCCATAAATGCGTCAAATTTCATGCAGTCGCCGCCGCGCTGCGTCTCTATGGGCCGGTCCGGAAGTATCCCGCCGTGCACAAAGATGCAGTGCGGCGTTTCGATAACGTGCGGAAGACCGCTCAGGAAGCTCCACTCGGCCTCATAGCGCCTTGAAAGCTCGGGAATGAGGCTCGGAAAATCGAGCCCGGGGTTCACCTCGATGCCCATTTCTGTGAGCATGTCCCACACGAGGCCGCCGCGCTTTTCAAGCAGATAGTGCAGCATGCGCGTATCCCAATAGCGCCGCTCGGCGGAGATAATGTCGCTCCACGTATCGCAGTTGCCGCAGACGGCGCGGCAGTTGCCGCGGGCGGCAAGCTCCATTATAAAGTGCAGCGTCTCAAGGCTCCGTTCGCCCTTTTCGAGAAAATCGCCGTCAACGATGAGCTCGTCATTATCCGAGAAAGCGATTTTTTCGAGAAGCCCCCGGAAATAGGGCATATTCGCATGTATATCCGATACCGCGATGATGCGCCGGCCGCGCGTATCGAGCCTTTCCACGCGGGCGTTAACGTTCCACATTGACATTTTACTCAAATCTCTTTTCCATGAGATACAGCGGCGCGCCCGCTCCCGGCTCGCTGCCGAGGACGGCAAAGCCGAGATCCTCGTAAAATTTTACGGCCGCCGTATTTTCCGACGAAACGTGCAGCCGCACCTTTTCCCTGCCGAGCATTTCGTAATTCGTGATCGCGCGGCCTACAAGCTGCGTGCCGAGGCCCATCCCGCGCAGATGCCCGTATATGTACACAAGGCTCACCCAGCCGACAAGTGCGCCCTTCGAGCGCTCGGGGTCCGTTTCGACAATGCCCGCAAGCTCGCCGTCGGAGCGGAAGGCCTTGAGTATGGCCCGTCCGTCGGCGGCAAAGTGCCGCTTTGCCGAGGCAAGGTAGGTCTCGGGATAAAAGCCCTTGAGGCTGCCGTGCGCGGCCTTCCACGAGGCGGCGTAAAGCTCCGTGTAGAGCTCCGGCTCACGGTTCGGGTCGAGCGGCTCGTAGTAGAGATTGTTCGGATCCGCGCCGCGCGTCTCCTTCTTCCACCAGCTCTGCCGCGCGAAGGTCGAAAGCTCCGGCGGCAGATGGGAGTTATCGTTGTAGTACTCGACGCTGAACACGCCGTTTTCGTATATGAGCTTGCTGACGGCCGTATTGTCTCCGTGCGGAAGGCTTGGGATATCGCGGCTTTTCACGTTCAGGATATGCGACAGCAGCGAGCGTATCGCCATGCCGTGGGACACCACCGCGACGGTCTTGCCCGCGTTTTCCTCCGCAATGTCTCTGACGGCGGAAACTATGCGCTCGGTGCATTCGGCAAAGGTCTCGGCCTGCGGCGCACGCCACTCGTCGGGATCGTTGTTGAAATTGTCCATCTGAACGGGGTCAAACCTGTACATATCGCCGAAGCTCATACCCTCGCACACGCCGAGGTTTATCTCTCTCAGGCGCGGCGTGAGCTGCATGGGCAGCGCATGGTACTTCGTTATCGCACCCGCCGTCGTCACCGTGCGGCGCAGGTCGCTCGAATACAGCGCATCGAGCGGAACGTCTCTGAACCGCTCTGCGAGACAGGCTATCTGCCTGTGTCCGCGCGGCGTTATAAAGCTGTTGTGCTGCCCCTGCACGATGCGGTAGAGGTTTCCCTCCGCCTCGGCGTGGCGTATCATGTAGATCGTCGTCATTTGCCTTGACCTCAATTACTTAATAATATATAATAATATATTATTATTTCCTCAATAAATCAAGTGGGGGCTGACGTGAGAGTTTTACATCTTATCTCCGGCGGAGACTCTGGCGGCGCGAAAACGCATGTTCTTTCTCTGCTGCACGATCTTAACAAGCACATAGACGCCGATCTCGTCTGCTATATGGAGGCAGAATTTTCCGAGGAGGCGCGCAGTCTGGGCATTTCGACGCAGGTCTTCCCCGGCAGCTTCAGCGTCGGGCTGAAAAAAACGCGCGAGCTCATAGAAAAAGGAAACTATGACATCGTCCACTGCCACGGCAGCCGCGCGAACCTGACCGGCGCGATGCTCAAGGGGCACTTTGACATTCCCTTTATCAGCACCGTTCACAGCGACTACAAGCTCGATTATCTCGGCCGTCCGCTGGCCGCCGCGACCTACGGGCAGCTCAACAAAATGGCGCTGCGCAAAATGGACTACCGTGTCTGCGTTTCCGACAGCATGCGCCAGACGCTCATCGACCGCGGCTTTGACGCAAACAGGCTTCTGACCATATATAACGGCGTCGATTTTTCCCGCCCCGCACCCTCGGTCTCGCGGCGCGAGTGGTTTTCCGAGATAGGCTGCACCTTCCCCGACGACGCGATCGTCCTCGGCATTGCGGCGAGGTTTGACGCGGTAAAGGACGTCGCCACCACCGTGCGCGGCTTTGCCGGCGCCGCGAAGGAAAACGATCGCCTGCGCCTTCTCATCGCCGGTGACGGCAGGGAGCGCGGAATGCTCGAAGAGCTGTGCACGGAGCTCGGCGTGCGCGACAAGGTGTTTTTCGCCGGCTGGATAAACGGCATGGACGGCTACTACGCAAGCGTGGACATAAACGCGATAAGCTCCCTGTCCGAGACCTTCCCCTACGCCGTAACGGAGGCCGCGCGCGCCTGTATACCGACGGTCGCCTCCCGCGTCGGCGGTCTGCCGAGGATCATAATAAACGGCGAGACGGGTATGCTGTTTACGCCGCAGGATCACGAAATGATGACGCGCTGCATCCTCGCCCTTGCAGACGATGAGGAGCTGCGCAGAAAGCTCGGGCAGGCGGTCTACGACAAGGCAAAGCGCGAATTTTCCACCGAAAGCACCTGCCGAAGGCAGCTGAAGATATACAAAACGGTCCTTGAAAGATATAAGCAGCCGCGCTGCGGAGCGGTCATATGCGGAGCTTACGGTCACGGCAACGCCGGAGACGAGGCGCTGCTGACGGCGATCACCGCCCGGCTGCGGGAGATAGACCCCGACATGCGCATAGTCGTCGTGTCGAAAAACGCGCGGCACACCGAACGCACGCACGGGCTGAGCGCGATAAGGCGCGGCCAGTTCATAAAGATGCGGCGCGAGCTGAAACGCTCGAAGCTGTTCATAAGCGGCGGCGGCAGCCTTATTCAGGACGTCACGAGCCGCCGGAGCCTGTGGTTTTACCTGCACACGATAGCGCTTGCGAAAAAATGCGGCTGCAAGGTGCAGATGTACGGCTGCGGCATGGGGCCGCTCAATTACGGCTACGACCGGCGCCGCGCCGCAAAGACGATAAACCGCTGCGCAGATGCCATAACCCTGCGCGATCCGCTGAGCCTTGAGTTCACCCGGGAGATCGGCGTGACGGTGCAGGAGGTGCTCGTAACGGGCGACCCTGTGCTGAACCTGCGCGGCAGGAGCGACGCGGACGCAAAGCTTTTCATGCGCAGCCACGGCATCGACCCCAACGGCAGCTATGTCTGTCTCGGCTTGCGAAACTGGCACGGCTTTGACGAAAAAAGCGGTGAGATACGCGCCGCGCTGCAATACTGCCGCGACAGATACGGGCTCACGCCGCTGTTCATGCCGATGAATTACGGCCGCGACATCACGCTTACCGAGCCCATAACCCGCGGGCTGGACATACCGTATTTCGTCATGCCTAAGACCGAGGACGCGGAGCTTGAGATCGCACTCGTGCGGCAGATGAAGCTCTGCCTTGCGATGCGCCTGCACAGCCTCATGTACGCGGCCTGCGGCGGTGTGCCGTCGGTCGGACTCAGCTACGATCCGAAGGTCACCGGCTGCACAAGGTATCTCGGCATTTCCTGCATCGACTTTGGCGACGTCACGGCGCAGAAGCTCTGCGCTGCGATCGACGAGGCTCTGTCGGAAACCGGCGCGGATGAGCTCGGGCGGCGATTTGAATACGTCAAAAACGCGGAGAAAATGAATATCGGGACCGCGAAGCGGCTTCTCGGCGAATAAGGGGGAGAATATATGATAAGGGCGGCGGCACTCGTTTCCGGCGACGGAACACTGCTACAGACGGTTCTTGATTCGATGTACTTCGGTGAGATACCGAATTTTGAGCTCAGCGCGGTCATATGCACGGAGTCGGACGCTTATGCGCTGCGCCGTGCGCGCAACTCCGGGGTGGAGGCCTTCGTGGTCGAGCCCTCGCTGTTCCCCACAAAGCTGAGCTACAGCATGGCGGTATCGAACAAGCTGCGTGATATGGACATCGACCTTGTCATCCTCGCGGGCTATAACATGCCGCTGGGCGTCATATCCACGCAGTTCCGCAAGCGCATAATCGGCGTGTACCCCTCGCTGATACCGGCCTTCGTCAACTGCGACGAAGCTCCCGAACGCGCCGCGCTCGAGCGCGGCTGCCGCGTCACCGGCGCGACGGCTTTTTTCGCGGATATCGACGGCAACATCGGCGCGATAATAGCCCAGCAGGCCGTGGATATACTACCCAACGACACGCCCGAAAGCCTCGCGCGGCGCATCCTTGAGGACGCGGAATGGAAGCTGCTGCCCAGGGCCATAATACTCTATTGCCAGAACCGGCTTGAGATACACGGCGACAGAGTCATAATAAAAGGCGAATAAACAAATGCAATCACAGGAGGATCTGTCATGGAAATAACGTTGAAAATTGAAGGCATGCAGTGCGGTCACTGCTCATCGCGCGTCAGGGCCGCGCTCGAAAAGGTCGCGGGCGTAGCCTCCGCCGAGGTCAGCCACGAGACCGGCACCGCCGTCATAAAGGGCGAAAACCTCGACTCCGCCGCCCTCAGGACCGCAGTCGAGGATCAGGGCTTTTCTGTAACGGATTTTTAGAGGCGCATTGAGGCTGTACTTATACGTTTATTGCGTCAGCCCGACCGGAAGCTGCGGCAAAAACCGTGACAGAGGAAGGCGGATGTCAACATGCGTACTTTTGTTACGCGAAACGCTTTTGTTTATTCCGCTGTTTCGATACCGGGCACCCGCAATAAACGTATAGGCAGGGAGTCAATGCGCCACCGAAAATACGCTAAATAATTGCATAGTTACTTGTGCGCGGCGGCAGATCGGTATATAATCGGGCCATCAAAGATAAGGAGCTTCAGCATGTATAATTTTGACGAGATAATCGAGCGCCGCGGCACCAACGCCCTGAACACGGACGGCTTTCGCGGCTATATCTTCCATGCGGGTCCCGAGAAGGTGTTCCCTTTCAAGGACGAGGAGTTCGTGCGCATGTGGGTCGCGGACATGGAGTTTGCCGTCGCGCCGGAGATATTGCAGGCGCTGCACGAGCGCGTTGACCGCCGCATATTCGGCTACACGGGCGTATACGACGACGGCTACTACAACGCCTTCAGCAAATGGTGCCTCGATCACTACGGCTGGAGCTTCCCCAAGGAGCAGCTGTGCATCACTCCCGGCATCATCCCCGCGCTGTATCAGCTCGCGGAAACGCTGTGCACGAAGGACGAGAAGGTGCTGATAAACACTCCGGCCTACGGCTATTTTGCCCACGCCGCCGAGTACGCGGGCGTTGATATTCTGACCTCTGACCTGAAAAAGAGGGACGACGGCACGTTTGAGCTCGACTTCGACGACTTTGAGCGCAAGTGCGCCGACCCGGGCTGCAAGCTCGTATTCTGGTGCAATCCGCACAACCCCACCGGCAGGATGTGGACGGAGGCCGAGCTGCGCCGCGCAGGCGAGATCATGGCCAGGTACAACCTCTGGATCGTTTCCGACGAGATACACTGCGACCTGATCCGCACGGGCCGCCGCCACATTCCCATGGCCTCGGTCATGACCGGCTACCCCAAGCTCGTGACCTGCATGGCGCCGTCAAAGACCTTCAACCTCGCCGGTCTTGCGTTTTCCAACATCATCATCCGCGACGACGGGCTGCGCGCCCGCTTCAAGGACCGCGACAAGCTCTTCGGCATGGTCAACCCCATGTCCCTGACTGCCGCAAAGGCCGCCTACGAAAAGGGCGGCGCGTGGCACGAGGAGCTCAAGGCCTATCTTGACGCAAATTTCGCTTTCGTCAAGGACTATCTCGCCGAACACCTGCCCGATGCGCGCATGTACATCCCCGAGGCGACCTACCTCGCGTGGGTCGATCTCAGCCGCTGTCTGCCGGATGTGCCCGATCTGCCGGACTTCTTCGCAAACCGCGCCGGTGTCCTGCTCGAAGGCGGCAACTCCCTGTTCGTCGGCAACGCCGAGGGCTATATCCGCCTTAACCTCGCCATGCCGCGCTCGATCATCAAAACCGGCCTCGACCGCATGATTTCAGCGGCGTCTTTTTAGAGGCGCATTGAGGCTGTACCTATACGTTTATTGCGGGTGCCCGGTGTCGAAACAGCGGCATAAATAAGAACGTTTCGCCTCCCGCGAGTGCACCCCTGGCTTCCCCTGTCACGGTTTTTGCCGCAGCTTCCGCTCGGGTGCATCGCAAAAACCGTATCGGTACTGCGCGGCAGCGCCTCCAAAAAGCCTTCCACTTGAGAGGAAGCTGTCGGCGATAGCCGACGGATGAGGTGTTATCAAAATTAAATATCAAATGCAAAAAAGACAGTGCAGACTAAAAATCTACACTGTCTTTTTCATATTTTCTGTTTTTACACCTCTTCAGTCACCTTCGGTATAGGTACAGCCTCAATGCGCCTCCGAAAAACCGCCGTCGGAGCAGAGGATCTGGCCGGTGATGAACGAAGCGCTGTCGGAGGCGAGGAAGGCGACGGCCTCGGCGATGTCCTCGGGTCTGCCGAGACGGCGCAGGGGCGTATCGGCGGCGAGCATATCGAGCGTTTCACGGCCAAGCACCTGAACCATATCGGTGTCGATGACACCGGGCGCGACGCAGTTGACGCGGATATTCGTCGGTGCAAGCTCCTGCGCAAGCGAGCGCGTGAGCCCGACGATGGCGTGTTTTGTTGACGAGTACGCCACCTCGCAGGACGCGCCGTGCAGCCCCCATATCGAGGCCGTGTTCACGATGCAGCCCGAGTGCGCCTCGAGCATGCCCGGCAGCACCTCCTGAATTGTGTTGAAAGCGCCGTTCAAATTCACGTCGAATATCCTGCGCCAGTATTCCTCGCTGATGTCCTGAAACTGGAGCTGACGCGCGATCCCGGCGTTGTTTACCAGCAGCGTCACCTCGCCGAAGCGGCGGCGCACGGCCTCGACCATATCGTGTACGGCGGCGCGGTCGGATACGTCGGCGCGAAAGCACATGGCCTCGAGCCCCTCGTCAAGGAGTTTTCCGCAAAGCTCCTCGGCCTTATCCTGCCGCTCGATATAGTTTATGCACACGGCGTAGCCTCTGTGCGCGAGGGTATCGGCACATGCTCTGCCGATGCCGCGCGAGGAGCCGGTTATAAGTGCGACTTTTTTCATTGATTTCCTCACTTGTTTTCAAACTGACTGGTGTACAGCTCTTTGTACAGGCCGCCCTTTTCGAGAAGCCCGGCGTGCGTGCCGCTCTCGACAATATCGCCCTTGTCCATGACGAGGATGAGATCCGCGTCGCGGATGGTGGAAAGCCTGTGGGCGATGACAAAGCTCGTTCTGCCGCGCGTGAGGCGATCCATCGCGTTCTGCACGAGCAGCTCCGTGCGCGTATCGACCGAGCTCGTTGCCTCGTCGAGGATTATCATCGGCGCGTTTTCGACCATCGCGCGCGCAATGGTCAGAAGCTGGCGCTGACCTGCCGAGAGGCTGCTGCGGTCGTTGAGCTCGGTGTCGTAACCCTTGGGCAGGGTACGGATGTAGTGATCCATGCCCACGAGCCTGCATGCGGCCTCGATCTGCTCGTCGCTGACGCCCTCCTTACCGTAGGCGATATTCTCGCGGTAGGTCCCGTCGAACAGCCATGTGTCCTGCAGAACCATGCCGAACATCGCGTGCACATCGCTGCGGCGCATCTCCGATACGGGCACGCCGTCTATCTTTATCTGACCGCTCCACAGCTCGTAAAATCGCATGAGGAGGTTGACCATCGTGGTCTTGCCCGCACCGGTGTAGCCGACTATGGCGACCTTCTGGCCGGGCTCGACATTCGCCGAGAAATCGTTTATGACGGGCTTATCCTCATCGTAGCCGAAGCGGACGTGCTCAAACTCGACCTTGCCGCGCACATGCTCAAGATGCTGCGTGCAGCCGCTGTCGTCGGGCATCTCCTCCTCGCCGAGGAAGCCGAACACGCGCTCGCCGGCGGCTCCTGCGGACATGAGGCTGCTGACGGCCTGAGATATCTGGCTCAGGGGATTGGTGAAGAGCTTTACATAGCTTATGAAGGCGATGACCGTGCCGAATCTGATGCTGCCGCTCATCGTGAGCGCCGCGCCCACGACGCATACGGCGACGTAGCCGAAGCTTCCGACAAAGCTCATCAGCGGCATTAGAAGGCCGCTGAAAAACTGCGACTTCCACGCGCTGTTGTACAGATTGTCGTTTATGCGGTCAAACTCGGCCTTGGACTGCGCCGTCGCGCCGTAGACCCTGACGATATTGTGGCCCGAGTACATTTCCTCAACGTGTCCGTTCATATCGCCGAGGTTCTTCTGCTGCTGGCGGAAATACTTGCGCGAGCGCGAGACGATGAAGAACATCAGCACGAAGCCGAGCAGCGACGAGCCGATGGCCGTCAGTGCAAGGCGGCCGCTGGTGGCAAACATTATTATAATTACGCCGACAAACTGCACGACGGCCTGAACGAGCGTCGTTATGCTGGAGTTGAGCGCCGAGGATATGGTATCAACGTCGTTGGTGATGCGGCTCAAGACATCGCCGACGGTCGTTTTGTCAAAGAACTTCAGCGGCAGCCTGTTTATCTTTTGGCTTATGCTCGTGCGCATGCTCCACGCAAGGTTCTGCATGACGCTTATCATAATGTAGCTTGCAGCGCAGGTGACAAGGTTTGCGCTTATGTAGATGGCAAGGATGATAAGGATGGACTTTACGATAAGGTCCATGTCAATGCCCGTTTTAAGCCCGTCGCTTATGTTATTGGTGAGGTCTGCGAGCTTATCGGGGGCGATTATCGTCAGAAATGTTCCGATGAGGCTGAAAATGAGCGAAATTACGATGGGCTTGTACCACGGCTTGAGATAGCGCAGCAGCTCAAGCATGGAGTTTTTGACGTTCTGGGGCTTTTCGTCCGCGCCGCGTCCCGGAGGTCCCTTTGGTCCTGGTCTCATATGGCAAGTTCCTCCTCTGAAAGCTGGCTGAGCGCGATCTGGCGGTAGACGTCGCAGGAGGCCAGAAGCTCCCTGTGAGTTCCGATACCGACGACCCTGCCCTCGTCAAGGACGACGATCCTGTCGGCGGCCATGATCGTGCCGATGCGCTGGGCGACGATCAGCTTGGTCTGCCCGCCGGTGCGCTCGTGCAGCGCGTCGCGCAGCTCGCGGTCCGTTTTGAAGTCGAGCGCGGAGAAGGTATCGTCAAATATGAGTATCTCTGCGTCGCGGCACAGTGCGCGGGCTATGGAAAGGCGCTGCTTCTGACCGCCGGAGAAGTTCGTGCCGCCGCGCGCCATGTGCGCCTGCGTACCGTCCTCGAGCTCGGATACGAAATCCGCCGAGTGAGATATCGCAAGCGCCTCGTCAAGGCGGCTCTCGTCGGCATTGCTGCCGAAGGCGACGTTATCCCCGACCGTTCCCGTGAACATGACGGCCTTCTGAGAGACGTAGCCTATCTTGGCGTAGAGCGTTTCGAGCTCGTAGTCCCTGACGTTCACTCCGTCAACGAGCACCTCGCCCTCCGTTGCATCGTAAAATCTCGGGATGAGGTTCATGAGCGTCGTTTTGCCCGAGCCCGTAGAGCCTATGAAGGCAACGGTCTCGCCCCTGTTTGCTTTGAAGCTCACGCCGCTGAGGACGCTGCCGCTGCCGCCGGGGTAGGTGAAGCTCACGTTTTTGAACTCGACCGTGCCGGCGGACTCGCCGGAGCCGGTATAGGAGCCGCTGACGACCCTGGGCTGCGTCGCAAGCACCTCGCTTATACGCTTTGCAGCCTCGAGTGCGCGCGGCAGGATGATAATGACCATGACGATCATGATAAAGCTCATGATGACCTGCATCGCGTAGGACATGAAGACGATCATATCCGCAAAAATATCCACGCGCATGGCGACAGCCTCCGCGCCGGTCCCTGCGACCGAGGTTATGAGCACCGCGCCTATCCAGTATATCGACATGTTCAGGCAGTTCATGACAAGTCCCATGAAGGGGCTTAAAAGCGTCATGGTGCGGTTTGCAAACAGGGAGTTTTCAAGAAGCTCGGTGTTGACCTTCTCGAATTTCTTTTCCTGATAAGCCTCGGCATTGTACGCGTGCACGACGCGGATGCCGGTGAGATTTTCACGCGCGGCCTGGTTGAGCGAATCCTGTAACCACTGGATGCGCTTAAATCGCGGGAAGGTGCGCACGACCGCGATGCTCAGTATCGCAACAAGCAGCACGACCGCAATGCCCGTCGCCAAGGACCACTGCCATGCCTTGCCTGCGATCTTCATGATCGCCCACACGGCCATAAGCGGTGCCTTGACTATCACCTGCAAAGACAGAACGACCAGCATCTGCACCTGGGACACGTCATTTGTCGAGCGGGTGATAAGGCTTGCGGTTGAAAACGCGTTTATTTCCTCGAGAGTGAAGCTCTCGACCTTGTAGAACATTTCCCTTCTCAGACGTCTCGAGAAATTCGCCGCGATGCGCGAAGCAAAAAAGCACACCGCGACCGACGAGACAAGACTGCCGAGCGCACACAGCAGCATCATGCCGCCCGCGCTCCAGACATCGCCTATGGCGCTGCCCGGAGTCTCGATAAGCGTCGTTATCTCGGACATATAATCGGGTATCATGAGGTCGAGCACGACCTGTGCGGCAACGAAAACAAGGCTGAACACGGAAAACAGCCATTCCTTCGCCCTCAGATACCTGAAGAGTTTTAAAAGTTTAAGCATTTAGCGGCAATATCCTCCTTTACCTTTCATTCCTTTTCCGCATCAAGATGCTGCTCTATCATATCCTGAGCAAGCTGCGCAGTCTCCTTGGTCTTATGCTCCCTGACGTAATCGGAGTCGATAACGCCGAGCACATCTATGTATATGGACGTTTTTTTCAGAGGGAAATTGTGAACGAGCTTATCGGTGTTGCGCAGAGCGACGACGACTACGGGCACTCCCGCCCGCTGTGCTATCTTGAACGAGCCGGCGTGGAAGGGCAGCATGCCTTCCTGCTTGCTGCGCGTGCCCTCCGGATAGATGACGACCGAAGCATAGTCCTTGTCTATATACTCCGTCGCCGCCTTGACGGTCTTGAGCGCCTCGCGGTTATTTTCCCTGTCCAGCGGCAGGCAGCCACACTTGTGCATGACCTTGCCGATGATGGGGATGTTAAGGTTGCCCGGCTTTGATATGAAGGTGAGCTCCTCCTCCGGCATTTTGTGAACCATGACCACGGGGTCTGCCAGCGAACGGTGGTTTGCTACCATGAGATAGCGCGTATCATGCGGTATGAGCTCCTTCCCGCTTATCGAAACGTCTGCGCGCGCATAAAAAACCAGAAGGTCCGCCACCGCGTGCAGATGCCACAGCCAGAATTCAGACGGCTTCTCCTGAAATTTGCTTTTGTCGATAAACAGCTCGGTCGCAAGGAGCATAGCCAGCGCGTAGGCTATGTGAGCGCCGAAAAAGTACTCGAAAAAGCGCAGCAGCATAACTCCCGTGACCTTCAGCGCACCTCCGCCCTGTCCGGCAATGAGCGTATGCAGTACGCTTCCGCCCGCGCCGATGGCGGCGAATATCTTAAGAAGCATAGGTCAGCCTCCCATTTTAAAATAAATTATAGCATTTTTATATTTTAACACGACTTCGGGAATTTCCAACAAGAATTTTTTGAATATTTTAAGAATTTTTAAAGCATTCTTTAATTTCATCCGGATACGGGCCGCATTTGTTATTAAAAAATCAATGTTTTTCGGCCGCACAATACATTTTTGTGTGTTTTGTACAGCTTGGGTGTTAATTTTACGCATCTTTCGTGAATATTGATAAATTTGTTGAATTTGAACGAAAGCCGCTTATTTTAAAATTGATTTTTCGCCTATAATAGTATAAAATACATAAACGAGTTGTTAACGGTATTTAAACGGAGAACCGTTGGAGCTCGTTAAATCCGTAACTAATTTAATAGGAGTGAATTTTTATGGAATCCCTTATGTATCTGGCACCTGCTCTTGCAGTTGTCGCTCTGCTGTTTGCTTTCTATAAGATAGCATTCGTCTCCAAGCAGGACGCAGGTACCGACCGCATGAAGGAGATCGCTGCCGCCATCAGTGACGGCGCAAGGGCGTTCCTTTTTGCGGAGTACAAGATCCTTGCGATCTTCATCGTAGTTCTGGCCATAGCCATCGGCGTGTTCCTGAAGAGCTGGACGACCGCTCTGTGCTTCCTGTGCGGCGCTCTGTTCTCCATCCTCGCAGGCTACATCGGCATGAACGTTGCCACCAAGGCCAACGTCCGCACCGCAAACGCAGCCAGAACCAGCGGCATGAACAAGGCTCTTTCGATCGCCTTCTCCGGCGGCTCGGTCATGGGTCTGTGCGTTGTCGGCCTCGGCCTTCTCGGCGCAAGCGTGCTGTACCTCATCTTCAATGATACGAACGTTCTGTTCGGCTTCTCCCTCGGCGCAAGCTCGATCGCTCTGTTTGCGCGTGTCGGCGGCGGTATCTACACCAAGGCGGCCGACGTCGGCGCCGACCTCGTCGGCAAGGTCGAGGCAGGCATCCCCGAGGACGACCCCCGCAACCCCGCTGTTATCGCCGATAATGTCGGCGACAACGTCGGCGACGTTGCAGGCATGGGCGCAGACCTCTTCGAGAGCTATGTCGGTGCCATCATCTCCGCAATGACTCTCGGCGCGGTCGGCGAGGTCATGGGGCTGTTCGGCGACCTGACCGTCATCTTCCCGCTGGTCATCGCGGCCTGCGGCATCGCGGCCTCCGTCATTGCCACCTTCTTCGTGCGCGGCAAGGACGGCTCGAACCCCCACGCGGCACTCAAGATGGGCTCGTATGTTTCCGCCCTTCTCGTCGTCATCGCATCCATCGCGCTGAGCAAGGTCATGCTCGGCAGCTACGGCCCTGCATGGGCAATCGTTTCCGGCCTGGTCGTCGGCCTCGTTATCGGCATCGTCACCGAGGTCTACACCTCCGGCGATTACAAGTTCGTTAAGAAGATCGCTCAGCAGTCCGAGACCGGCTCTGCCACCACCATTATCTCCGGCACCGCAGTCGGCATGATGTCCACCTGGGTACCCGTTCTGCTCATCTGCGTCAGCATCTTCATCGCATACCAGTTCGCAGGCCTCTACGGCATCGCTCTTGCAGCCGTCGGCATGCTCTCCACCACCGGCATCACCGTCGCTGTCGACGCATACGGCCCCATCGCCGATAACGCAGGCGGCATCGCAGAGATGAGCGGCCTTGACCACTCCGTCCGCGAGATCACCGACAAGCTCGACGCTGTCGGCAACACCACCGCTGCAATGGGCAAGGGCTTTGCAATAGGCTCGGCTGCTCTGACCGCGCTGGCTCTGTTCGTATCCTTCACTCAGGCCACCGGCCTGACCGACGCACAGGTCGCTCTGACCACCCCCACCGTCGTTATCGGTCTGCTCATCGGCGGCATGCTCCCCTTCGTGTTCTCGGCAATGACCATGGACTCCGTTTCCAAGGCTGCCTACAGCATGATCGAAGAGGTTCGCCGTCAGTTCCGTGAGATCCCCGGCGTCATGGAAGGCACCGCAAAGCCCGACTACAAGACCTGCGTTGCGATCTCCACCACCGCGGCTCTGAAGGAAATGCTCGTTCCCGGCATCATGGCGGTCGTTGCTCCTCTGGCAGTCGGCATCATCCTCGGCTCGACCGCTCTTGCAGGTCTGCTGGCAGGCTCCCTCGTATCCGGCGTCATGATGGCAATGTTCATGTCCAACGCCGGCGGCGCATGGGATAACGCGAAGAAGTACATAGAGGAAGGCCACCACGGCGGCAAGGGCTCGGATGCCCACAAGGCAGCCGTCGTCGGCGACACCGTAGGCGACCCGTTCAAGGATACCTCCGGCCCGTCGATCAACATCCTCATCAAGCTCATGACCGTTGTTTCCACCGTTTTCGCGGCTATCTTCACCGCAAACGGCCTGTTCTGATAACAAAACAACCTGCACCTCCGGGGCGGCCGCCCCGGAGGTGTTTTTACATTTTCATCATAGTTTATTAACAAAGATTCTCGTCTTATATGTCATAATAGAGGCAATTGATAACATTAAAAGCCCTCAGCTTGACAGTGGGTGTATAATGTTATGGTAACCACTTTGCAACCCAAGGAGATCATTATGCTGAAGAAAAACATGAAAAAGCTGTTGGCGTTCACGATGGCTCTTGTCATGACGATGAGCGTCACGCTCTCGTACATGTCCGTTTCGGCCTTTGCCGTGACGCAGTCGGAGATCGATGCGCTGAAAACTCAGAAGTCGCAGCTTTCGAGCCAGAAGAGCAGCCTTCAATCGACGATCAACGCGCTTCAGAGCCAGCAGAGCGATCAGATAGCGCTTAAAAACGCGCTGGACGAGAAGAACGCGATCACCGTAAAGCAGATCCTCAACCTCAACGAGCAGATCGAGCTGCACACCCAGCTTATCGAGCAGAAGACCGAGGAGGTCGATGCCGCTCAGAAGGTCGCGGACGAGCAGCTTGAAAAATATAAGGTCCGCGTGCGCGCGATGGAGGAGTCGGGCAGATACAGCTACATCGAGGTCCTGTTCGGCGCCAGCAGCATCGGCGAGTTCCTGAGCCTTATCGACGATATCGGCGATATCATGAGAAGCGACAAGGAGCTTGAGAACGCTTACCGTCAGTCGGTCGAGGATCTCAAGACCGTCAAGGCCGAGTACGAGGAGGCCAAGGCCGAGATGGAGGACAGCAAGGCCGAGCTCGTCGCGCTCAAGGCACAGCAGGAGCAGGACATTGCCGAGGCAACGGCGGTAATCGCCGCGCTCCAGAGCGATATAAGCTCCAATTCCTCCGTTCTCAATGAGCTGTCGGCTCAGGAGAGCGCCCTCAACTCCGAGATCCAGAAAAAGGTCGAAGAGCTCAACAAACAGCAGGAAGAGGAAAAGAAGAATACCGGCGGCAATAGCGGCGGCAGTACCACCGGCACCGGCAACCTCGTATGGCCGAGCTACTGCACCTATATAACGAGCCGTCAGGGCCCGCGCACCCACCCCGTAACCGGCGAGTACAAAAACCACGGCGGCACCGATATCGGCGCAAGCTACGGCACAGCCATCTGGGCGGCAGACTCCGGCACGGTCGTCTATTCGTCCGACGGCTGGAACGGCGGCTGGGGCAACTATGTCATGATCGACCACGGCAACGGCATGCAGACGCTTTACGCGCACATGTCCTCTCGCGCGGTCTCCGTCGGCCAGACGGTCTCCGCCGGCCAGACCATCGGCTATGTCGGCTCGACCGGCATGTCCACCGGCCCGCACCTGCATTTTGAGATGTACATAAACGGTTCGAGGATCGATCCTCAGACCCGCTACCCCAACGTCAGCTTCACCTACTCAGCCAGCGCCTGATTTTCGGAGGAGCAGTTCTTGTACGTTTATGTTTGCGCCCGGTGTCGAAACATTGGAATAAAAAAACGTTTCGCGCTTTTTTTGAGGCGCATTGACGCTGTACCTATACGCTTTTTGCAGGTGCCCGGTATCGAAACAGTGGAATAAACAAAAGCGTTTCGCGCTTTTTTTGAGGCGATTTGAAACCGTTCCTATACGTTTATTGCGTGAACCCGGTATCGGGACGGCGGCATAAACTACGGCGTTTCGCCTCCCGCGAGTGCACCCCTGCCTTCCTCTGTCACGGTTTTTACCGCAGCTTCCGGTCGGGACACCGCAAAAACCGTATCGGTACTGCGCGGCAGCCGACGGATGAGGTGTTGTCAAAATTAAATATCAGACGAAAAAAGACAGTGCAGAGTAATATCTACACTGTCTTTTTTCATAGCTGCGGTTTTTACAGCTCCGTCATTCCCTGTAGAAAGCTTATCTTGCCGGCTCAGCCTGTCACGGTTTTTGCCGCAGCTTCCGGTCGGGCTGACGCAAAAACCGTATCGGGACAATGCAGCAGCGCCGCCGGAAAATTTACGTTGATTTTACAAAGCAAAGATAATTGATTTTATAAACGACGGATAAAATGGGGATTGTAAAATTAATTGTAAATTGTAAAGAGAGGGACATTTGATGGACATATTTGACGCGCTGGAGATGATAGGCGGCCTGTGCCTGTTCCTGTTCGGCATGAACGTGATGGGTCAGGCGCTCGAGCGCCGCGCCGGAAGCCGTCTGCGCACAACACTCAGCAAAATGACCGGCAGGCCCCTGACGGGCTTTCTGACCGGCCTTGTGATAACATCCATAATTCAGAGCTCATCGGCCACGACCGTCATGGTAGTCGGCTTCGTAAACTCGGGGCTCATGACTCTGAGGCAGGCCATCGGCGTCATTATGGGCGCGAACATCGGCACGACCGTCACTGCATGGCTGCTGAGCCTCGGCGGCATCAGCGGCGACGCGCTTTGGGTGCAGCTTTTAAAGCCCACGTCGTTCACGCCGGTGCTGGCGCTTATCGGTATTATAATGTACATGTTCAGCAAGGACAGCCGCAAAAACGATACCGGCATGGTGCTGCTCGGCTTTGCCACGCTCATGTTCGGCATGGATACGATGTCCGGCTCGGTGTCCGGGCTGGGCGACATCCCCGCATTCCGCGAGATGTTCATCGCCTTCACCAACCCACTGCTGGGCGTCCTGGCGGGCGCCGTGCTGACTGGCATCATCCAGTCGAGCTCCGCCTCAGTCGGCATACTCCAGGCGCTGGCGCTGTCCGGTCAGGTCAGCTACGCCGCCGCGATACCCATCATCATGGGTCAGAACATCGGCACCTGCGTCACGGCGCTGCTCTCCTCGGTCGGAACGAGCCGCAACGCACGCCGCGCCGCAATCGTCCACCTGTCGTTCAACGTCATCGGCACCGTCGTGTGGCTGAGCGTTTTCTGCATCGTTCGCGCCGTCGCTGCCCCCGCTATACTCGGAGAGAGCGCGACGATGTACGGCATTGCGATCGTGCACTCGGCCTTCAACATTGCCTGCACCGCGCTTCTGCTCCCGCAGTCTGCACTGCTTGAGAAGCTCGCCGTACGCATCGTGCCGGACGGCAAAAAGGAAAAGGACGACGTCACGCTCGACGAGCGCCTGCTGGCCACTCCGCCGCTCGCGCTTGAGCAGTGCAGCGTTGTGACCGGCGACATGGCATCCCTCGCCGCGGGCGCGATGAAAAAGGCCGCGGGCTGCGTCCTGGACTTCGACTCCGCCGCCGCACAGGAGGTGCGCGAGGCCGAGGACAAGACCGACAAGTACGAGGATATGCTCGGCACATACCTGCTCAGGCTCGGCGCGGAGCCGCTGAGCGACGGCGACAGCGAGGAGGTCACGGAGCTGCTCAAGCTCATCGGCGATTTTGAGCGCATCGGCGACCACGCGGTGAACATCATCGAGTCGGCCGAGGAGCTGCACGACAAGAAGCTCGAGTTCTCGCAGGCAGCCAAGTACGAGCTGTCTGTCATGACCGCCGCCGTCAGCGAGGTGCTTGACCTTGCGGTCAAGGCCTTTGCCGGCAACGACGTGCAGGCCGCCAAGAGCGTCGAGCCGCTCGAGCAGGTTGTGGATGACCTTAAAAACCAGCTGCGCACGCGGCATATTCTGCGCATGAAAAAGGGCGAGTGCAGCATCGAGGCGGGCTTTGTGTGGTCAGATCTTCTGACGAACTTTGAGCGCGCGTCCGACCACTGCTCCAATGTCGCACTGTGCGTGCTCGACATGAAAAAGCACACCCTGAGCGTCCACGAGACCCAGCATGAGCGCGTCGATATTCCCGAGTTCGGCGAGCAGTACCGCCGCTACTCCGAAAAATACGCTCTTCCTTGATTTCGGAGGCGCATTTTCGGAGGCGCATTTTCAGAGGCGCATTAACTCCCTGCCTATACGGATATTGCAGGTGCACGGTATCGAAACGACGGAGGAAACAAAAACGTTTCGCGCTTTTTTGAGGCGATTTGAAACCGTACCTATACGTTTATTGCGTGAACCCGGTATCGGGACAGCGGCATAAACTACGGCGTTTCGCCTCCCGCGAGTGCACCCCTGCCTTCCTCTGTCACGGTTTTTACCGCAGCTTCCGGTCGGGTGCATCGCAAAAACCGTATCGGTACTGCGCGGCATCGCCTCTAAAAAGCCTTCCCCTTGAGGGGAAGGTGAAGAGGTGTAAAAACAGAAGCTACGAAAAAAGACAGTGCAGACTATGATCTGCACTGTCTTTTCAGGTATATTTGTGACGATTATGCCATGGCTGCGTTCTGCTCGTTCTTTGCCTTGATGAACTCGTAAGCGGTCAGGCCGCCGATGAGGACGAGGCCGACGAGGTCGGTCTTCCAGCCGGGAATGATAAGTCCCAGACCGCCGACGAAGAACAGGATGCGGACAAACCAGTTGAGCTCGCGCCTTACGAAGCCGTTGAGGCCCGCCGCGACGCCGTAGATGCCGAACATTGCGCTCACGCAGATGGAGACAACATCGATCCAGCTGTTGACGTCGATGAAGAGCATTGAGGGGCTGTAGGCGAAGACGTAGGGGACGATGAAGGCCGCGATGGCGAGCTTTGTTGCATTGATGCCCGTCTTCATGGGGTTTGACTTTGCGATAGCGCTGCCGGCGTAGGCCGCGAGGGCAACGGGCGGGGTGATGTCGGCGACGATGCCGAAGTAGAACACGAAGAAGTGCGCTGCGACGGTTTTAACGCCGAGCTGTTCGAGGATCGGCGCGCAGGTGGCGGCCATGATGCAGTAGTTTGCGGTGGTCGGAACGCCCATGCCGAGGATGATGCAGCAGATCATGGTCAGGAACAGGCCGATGATCAGGGTGTCACCCGACAGGGCGACGATGGCAGCGATGAGCTTGGACGCAAGACCCGTTACGGTGATGCAGCCCGCGATGACGCCGGCCATCGAGCAGGCGACGGCGACGGTGATGGTGCCCTTGCCGCCGGCTTCAAGAGCCTCGACGATCTTTGCAAAATTCAGCTTGCTGTCCTTGTTTATAAGGCCGACGAGGATCGCTGCGACGATGGACAGAGCAGCCGCAAACTGCATGGTGTAGAGGTTGAAGCTGACCAGAACGATGAGCAGCACGATGGGCAGCAGCAGATATATCTTCGATACGAGCTGCTTGCCGGGGACCATTTCGCTGCGCGGAATGCCCTTCAGACCGAGCTTCTTGGCCTCGAGGTGGACTGCGATGAAGATACCGGCAAAGTACAGGAAGGCGGGCAGGATGGCCTTGACCGCTATCGTGCTGTACGGCAGGTTGACGTACTCTGCCATGAGGAAGGCCGCCGCACCCATGATGGGGGGCATGATCTGGCCGCCGGTGGAGGCCGCAGCCTCGACGGCGCCTGCAAACTCGGGCTTATAGCCGGTTTTCTTCATCATGGGGATCGTGACCGAGCCCGTGGTGACGGTGTTGCCGACAGAAGAGCCGGAGACCATGCCGCACAGAGCCGAGGACACGACCGCGACCTTCGCAGGACCGCCGGCCGCCGAGCCGCAGGCCTTGTTTGCAAGGTCGATGAAGAACTGGGCGATGCCGGTGCGCTCAAGGAAGGCGCCGAATACGATAAATACGACGATGAACTTCGCGCAGACGTTTATCGGGGTGCCGATAACGCCGCCGGTGCTGTAGAACAGGGTATAGGTGACTCTGGAGAACACGGTCTGGATATCCATGCCCTTGCCGAGCATGTTCCAGAAGGTATAGATCAGCAGAGCGCCCGCGACGCAGAGAATGGGAACGCCGACGCAGCGGCGGCACAGCTCCATCATACAGAGTATGCCGATGATGCCGATGACGGTGAACTCCGGCGTCATCTTCGAGGCGCTCGTGAGCACTTCGATTATGGACTTGTAGCCGAAGCCGTAGTAGAAGAAGCAGGCCGCGCCCACTATCATGATCACCCAGTCGTACCAGGGCATGTAGTTTTCACGGACGTGGTGCTTGCTCATGGGGTAGTACAGATAGCCCATGATGGTGACGCAGCCGAGGAATATCATAAGACGTATCTCGAGCGATGCGTTGCTCCACAGGGTGGAGTATATGCAGTAAAGGGAAAACAGCGCCATGATGATGCGTATGACCAGCTGCGGAGTGCCCGTCCATATTCGGATGTTCGACTCCTTGTCATACTTCTTCATGACCTCCTCCACCTCTTCGATGGAAACGGTCTCCCCCAGATCCGCTGCGGAGGTGTCGATCTCAGGCTTCTGCGCGGCGGTGTCTTTTTTCTTGGACTGGGACATATGAAAACGATCCTTTCACCCGGAGGTCTCCTCTCGGCCGCCGGGGCTTTGTTGTAATGCATTTACCGCAATGACTACGGGGCAGAAATGCACCGTAGTCATTGATAATGTTGGTATTTCCGTTAAGATGCCGTTAAAGTTATGCGGCGGTGTCAACGGTGATGCCCTTCTCGGCAAAGTACTTTGCAGCGCCGGGATGATAGGGAATATCGCTGATGGAGGACGCGAACTCGAGGCTCAGCTCGGACTTCTTCGCGTGACCGATATCATTGATATTGTCGAAGATTGCGGACACGAAGTTGTAGATGGCTGCGTCGGAAACGTCGTTCCTTGCGATGACGACGGCTGCGACGGCGACGGTGGTGATATCCTCGGGAGTATTGTAAACGTCCTTGGAGATGGTGTACTCCTTGTAGTAGGGGCAGTTCTTTATGAGGTTTGCCATGTGCTCGCTGTCGATGGAGACGAGGTAGACCTGCCTGCCGGTGCCGAGGTCCTGAACGGCGGGAGTGGGAGCGCCGGCGACGACGAATGCCGCGTCGATCTTGCCGTCCTTGAGGCTGTCTGCCGAGTCGCCGAAGTTGAGGTACTCAGCCTTTATATCGCTCTCGGAAAGGCCGTACTCGCCGAGAACGTCAAGTGCGTTGAAGTAAACGCCCGAGCCCTTTGCGCCGATGGAAACGGTCTTGCCCTTGAGATCGGCAACGGACTTGATGCTCGAGTCGAGGGTTACAATCTGGACCTGCTCCATGTACAGAGCGGCGACGACGGAGAAGTCGGTGACCTTCTCGGTGAAGAGCTTTTCGCCGTTGTAGGCATAGCTCATAACGTCGGACTGCACGAAGCCGAGCTGAGCGTTGCCGGCGGCGATATCCTCGACGTTTGCCTGCGAACCGGAGCTCGTAAGAGCGGTGACGCTCGTGGAGGTCTTATCGGAGACCTGCTGAGCCAGAACGGTGCCGAAGCCGTAGTAGGTGCCCTGGTCGCCGCCGGTGACGAAGTCGAGGCTGACCTTGCCCTCGTCCTTTGCGGTGTCGTCGCCGCTGTCGCTGCCGCAGGCACACAGGGCGAAGACCATCATAACAGCCAGAAGCATAGCTATTATTCTTTTCATGTTTCTTTTCCTCCTGTTTGTTGTGAATTTTGCGTTTTGAATAATGTTATCCGAAAAAATTCATTACTCATGCATTATACACCCTTGTGCGGGGCTTTTCAAGCCCAAAAATGAAACTTGTGCATTCGGAATTTGCAAATAATTTAGCATGTTAGTTTGTTTTCGTCCCGTTTTTGCCCACTTTTGCAATATCTGCCGTCGATTTTGCAATTTCGGACTATATATAGGTGCAGAAATTCCGGTTCGCTCCGTGCATTTTTATGCGCGGATAATGCATTTTCGGCATTGTGCCCTGTTTTGCACCGCGCTTCTTGTGACTTTTTTACATGGCTTTTGAAGAAAAGTCTTGCATATTGCCGCCGCGCATGTTATATTGTTCTCACGTCAAAAACAAATGTTTTTGAGAGAAAGACACACAAAGGCGGTAAGGATATGAAGATTGCACTTTTGGGCTGCGGAGTAGTCGGCGGCGGAGTTCTCGAGATAGCGGACAAGCGCGCGGATATTTCGGTGAAATACGTTCTTGTCAGGCGCGATAAGCCCGAGCTCGGCGAAAGAGCCGTGAAGGATATAGGAATTATTTTGAACGACGAAGAGGTAGACACCGTCGTCGAGGTCATGGGCGGTCTGTCTCCCGCGCTTGAATACGTTTCGGCGGCGCTGCGCGCAGGGAAAAACGTCGTGACGGCAAACAAGCACCTTGCCGCACATTATTATAAGGAGCTGGTTGAGCTGGCGGCCGAGAAGGGCGTCGCTTTCCGCTGCACACCTGCCGTCGGCGGAGGTATTCCGTGGCTGGTGAACCTCGAGCGGGTAAAGAGGCTCGATGCCGTCCAGTCGTTCTGCGGCATTATGAACGGAACGACAAACTTCATCCTCGACGCCATGCACACAAACGGCTCGGACTTTTCCGAGGTGCTTGCCGAGGCGCAGAGGCTCGGCTATGCCGAGGCCGACCCCTCGGCCGATATCGACGGTCTGGATATCCAGCGCAAGGCGGTCATCTCCGCGAATGTAGCCTTTGACGCCTGCCTATCCGAGGACGACGTGCCGGTGTTCGGCATCCGCAGCATACTCGCCTGCGATATTGCCGCCGCCGAGAGCCGCGAGCGCATCTGCAAGATGCTCGCCTTCGGCGAAAAGAGCGCATCGGGCTCGGTCAGCTGCTATGTTGAGCCATGCTTCGTGCCCGTGGGCGAGCTCGAGGCCGCGGTCTCGACAAACCGCAACGTCATCTCCTTCGTCACCGAGCTCACCGGCAAGGAGAGCTTCTACGGTCAGGGCGCGGGGCGCTATCCCACCGCGTACAACGCGGTAGCCGACTGCATGGATATAATGGGCGGCGTGAAAGAGTTTTACACCTCGCTCGTGCGCGACGTGCCGGTCGACAACGGCGCAGCATCGCACCGCTACTATGTGCGCTTTTCCGGCAGCGACGGGTTCCTCGCCTCGGTCGAGAGCGAAAAGTGCGGCGACGGCATCATAACGATGCCCGTTCCCGTTGCGAAAATGCACGAATGGGCAGCAAAGGCAAAGGAGGCAGACCCCGGAGTGTTCATAGCCGGGCTCATATAATATAATGTTGAAGGTAGCAAAATTCGGCGGCTCGTCCATGGCGGACGCCGGACAGTTCAGAAAAGTAAGATCCATCATTGAAGCGGACCCCGCGCGAAAGGTCCTCGTCGTCTCCGCCGCGGGAAAAAGGTACGGCGACGATCACAAGCTGACCGACCTGCTGTATCTCTGCCATGCGCACAAAAAATACGGCGTGAGCTGCGATCCCGTGTTTGAAATGATAGCCGAGCGCTACCGCGGGATATGCGCGGAGCTCGGGCTGGGCGTGGATATCGACGCGCTGCTCAAGGCACTGCGCGAGGAGATCGAGACCGGCATATCCAAGGATAAGCTCGTCTCGCGCGGCGAATATTTCTCGGCGCTTTTGATGGCCGATTACCTCGGCTACGACTTCCTCGACGCGGAGCTGTGGCTGCATTTTTCCTTTGACGGCACGATCGACAAGGAGCGCTCCTACGCGGAGCTCGAGCGTCTCGCCGCCGGACGCAGGGTCGTCATACCGGGCTTTTACGGCAGCATGCCCGACGGCAGCATAAGAGTTCTCTCACGCGGCGGCAGCGACGTGACCGGCGCCCTTGCGGCGGCAGCTCTGGATGCGGACGTGTACGAAAACTGGACGGATGTTTCCGGCATACTAATGGCCGACCCCCGCATCGTCGATGACCCCGACGCGATAGAACGCATCACCTACAACGAGCTGCGCGAGCTCAGCTACATGGGCGCGCAGGTGCTGCACGAGGGTGCGGTGTTCCCCGTCCGGGAGAAGAACATTCCGCTGAATATCCGCAATACAAACGCCCCCGACCACCCCGGAACGCTCATCATGGAGCGCTTCCCCGACGAGCAGGTCAGCGACCGCTTCATAACCGGCATCGCAGGGCGCAAGAATTTTTCGATAATCACCGTGTCCAAGGCCGGGATGAGCTCGCAGATGGGCTCGCTGCGGCAGATGCTGGAGGTCTTTGAAAAGCACGGCGTGTGCGTGGAGTACACTCCCTCGGGCATCGACAGTGTTTCCTTCGTCGTGTCGGCCGACAAGGCAAAGGACCGCATCTACTCCATCGTCGGCGAGATACGCGACAGTCTCAGCCCCGACAACATCCAGATCACCGGCGGCATATCCGTCGTCGCGGCGGTCGGCCGTCAGATGGCCTTCCAGCCCGGCACCTCGGGGCGCATCTTCGCCGCACTCGGCAAGGCCGGCATCAACATCCGCATGATATCGCAGGGTCCGGACGAGCTGAACATCATCGTCGGCGTAAATAACGATGATTTTGAAAGCTGCGTGCGCGTACTATATAACAGTTTCGTAAAGTGAGGTAAATACAATGAAAAAATACAACGTTGGCATACTCGGCGCAACGGGCGCCGTAGGTCAGGAAATGATGAAGATACTCGCAGAGCGCAGCTTCCCCGTCGGTGAGCTCAGACTTCTGGCGAGCAGAAATTCCGCAGGCAAGGTCATAGACGGTCACACGGTCGTCGAGGCGTGCAGAGAAAACTTCGAGGGTCTCGATATCATCCTCGGCGCCGCCGAAAACGACATTGCAGAGCGCTTTGTCGAGGATATAAAGGCATCGGGCGCGGTGTTTATCGACAACTCCAGCGCCTTCCGCCTCTGCCCCGACGTGCCCCTCGTCGTGCCCGAGATAAACCCCGAGGACGTCAAAAAACACAAGGGCGTTATCTCAAACCCCAACTGCACCACAGTCATCTCCTGCACCGCCGTCAACGCGCTCAACGCGGTCTCGCCCATCGAGAGCATGGTCGTCTCGTCCTATCAGGCGGTATCCGGCGCGGGCGCGGCGGGTCCGAAGGAGCTCTTCGGCGAAGTCGAGGCCCTTGCAAAGGGCGAGAGTTTCGAGCCGAAGGTCTTTGCCTATCAGATAGCCTACAACGTCATTCCGCAGATCGGCGGCGAGCAGTTTGCCGGATACACCTCCGAAGAGATGAAGCTTCAGAACGAAGGCCGCCGCATCATGCATCTGCCGGAGCTCAAGGTCAGCTGCACCTGCGTGCGCGTGCCCGTCGTGCGCAGCCACAGCGTCTCGATATGCCTGAAAACCAAGGAGAAGATCTCCGTCGAGCGCGCACGCGAGGTCATCGCCGCCGCGCCCGGCGTCAAGCTTGTTGACGACCTCGGCGCCCTGCAATATCCCATGCCGCTGGATACCTCGGATCAGGATCTCGTTTTCGTCGGACGCATCCGCGAGGACCTCACCGACGAGCGCGGCCTGAATATCTGGTGCTGCGGCGATCAGGTCCGCAAGGGCGCCGCCACCAACGCCGTCCAGATCGCCGAGCTTTTAGCGGCGCTTTATTAGAGGCGCATTCGGGCTGTACTTATACGCTTATTGCGTCAGCCCGGTATCGAAACATTGGAGGAAACTACGGCGTTTCGCACCCCGTGAGATTGTGCCGATTTAGTGCAAAATTTTGTCTGCGCCCGTGTCTTCCCCTTGAGGGGAAGCTGTCAGCCGAAGGCTGACTGAAGAGGTGTAAAAAAACCGAAGCTATGAAAAAAGACAGTGCAGATCATAGTCTGCACTGTCTTTTTGATATCTGATATTAAATTTGATAACACCTCATCCGGCTCGCTTGCTCGCTATCCACCTTCCACTCAAGGGAAAGGCTTTTTGGAGGCGCTGCCGCGCAATACCTATACGTTTTTGCGGTGTCCCCGACCGGAAGCTGCGGCAAAAACCGTGACAGGGGGGAAGGCAAGATGCTTAACATTACTGCGTACTTGCATTACGCGAAACATTTTTGCTTCCTCCGTTGTTTCGATACCGGGCACCCGCAATAAACGTATAGATACGGTTTCAAATCGCCTCAAAAAAGCGCGAAATGCTTTTGTTTATTCCACTGTTTCGATACCGGGCACCCGCAACAAACGTATAGGCAGGGAGTTAGTGCGCCGCTAAAACTACTTGCGGCGGTGGGCCTGGATGCGTTCGAAGGCGGAGCGGTACTCGGTCTGGCGCAGGCGCGGGAAGGCCTTGAGCAGATGGCTGTGAACGATGTTGCGCTCCTCGAGCAGACTCTTGAGCCTTGCGCGCAGCTGAGCCGCGTCCTGCTGAGCGTCGTCGCGGCGCTCCCTGAGCCGCTCGCGCAGCTCGGCGGCATCCTGCTGTGCGTCCTCACGGCGCTCCTGCACCTTGAGCGTGCCGTCGGTCAGGCCGTCGCCGATGCCGTAGGACACGCGTTCAAGCGCCTTTGCGACCTCGTCGATGGCACGCATGTGCGCATCAAGCTTGAGCGCGTTGAAGCCGGTGATACCGAGATCGGCGAGGAACATCGCAGAGAATATGCACAGCAGCACATTGCCATGCGTTCGCGGTATCGCCTCGATGAGGTACACGAGCTTCATCGCCATCGGGTGGAAAATGTACATGATGCAGATGCAGCCCACGCCCCACAGCAGCGAGAATTTAAGGCAGACATAGCCGCCGATGTTGAAGGCGTTGTCGCTGTAGTCCCACAGGCGCGTATGCATGAATTTTTCCGCCGCCCAGCCGACGATCAGCTCGAACACCGAGCATATGACCGCACTGCCGATGTACACCAGAAGCACGTTGTCCTTTATCGGCGTGAGCGCCAGTATCACCGCGATGAGGCCGTAGCCGTAGATCGGGCAGATCGGTCCGATCAGAAAGCCGCGGTTTATGAACACACCCTTGTTCGCCGCGTGGAATATGACCTCCACGCACCAGCCGGCAAAGCCGTATATGAAAAATAACCAGAGTAATTCCTTGACCATTGTATAACATCCTTTTTTTACGGCGCATTTTTAGAGGCGCATTTTTAGAGGCGCTTTGAGGCTGTACCAATACGCATACTGCCGGTGCCCGGTATCGAAACGTCGGTATAAACCATAGCGTTTCGCGCCCCGCGAGATTGTGCTGATTTAGTGCAAATTTCCGTCTGCATCCCTTGTCTTTTTCTTGAGGGGAAGGCGTTCTTATTTTTCCGGCAATATCGATGCCGCAGCTGTAAGCTCCGTATAGGCACAGCCTTAATGCGCCTGAAAATCAATCCTCTTCCAAAAAACCGATGCGGTCGAGCTCGCCGTCGCGGTCCCAGAGGAAATCGAGCTTGAGCTCCTTGCCCTCCTTTATGCGGCGCAGGTTCTCAACGTGCTTGGAGAGCATGGGCAGGGTAACGAGCCCGAGGATGGCGGCAGCGCGCCAGTCGCCGCGCTCGATGCCGTGATAGACGGGGTAAAACACCGCACCGGTGATCGGCACAAGGCAGAGGTAGCGCGTCGCCATGAGCAGTATCGACTCGAGAAACAGCGTTGCGAGAAAATCGTTCACGCCGAAGGCGAGGATCACGCCGCCGAGGCAGGCAAGCCCCTTGCCGCCGCGAAAACGCATCAGCGCCGGGTACATATGTCCGAGGATGCATGCCGTTCCGGCCGCTTCACCGGCGAGGCTGCTGTGCGGAAACAGCCTGCGCGCAAGCCCCACGCTCACCGCGGCCTTGCTGATATCAAAGCACATGACGAATGCGCCGGCCTTCTTGCCCTCGAGTATCATAAGATTGGTCGCTCCGGCATTGCCCGAGCCCTTCTTGCGTATATCGTAGCCCCTGCGCAGGCCCATGACATAGGCGGGGTTTATGTTGCCGATCGCGTAGCCCAGACCGGCGGCCGCAAGCGCGGCGGAAAGAGGCCTGTTTATCTTCATTTTTCCGCCTCCGTCAGTATTCCGAGAAGTTCGGTGGTATCGTCGGCTATCGGGCAGCCGAAGCGCTCGAGCGTTTCGCGGCTGCGGAAGCCCCATGATACGAGCACGCAGTCACAGCCGGAGTTTGCGGCGGTCTGTCCGTCAACGTCCGAGTCGCCGATGTACACAGCGTCCTCCGCCGTGCAGCCGAGGCTGCGCAGCGTTTCAAAAACGCTGTCGGGAGCGGGCTTTTTGCGCACGGACTCGCGCTCGCCGACGACGCTGTCGAAGGTGTCGGGGAAATAGTGCGCGATGAGCGCCTTGGCCGGTGCGTCGGTCTTGTTCGACACGACGCCGAGCTTAAATCCCCGCGCCCTGAGCTCCGCGAGTGCTTCGGGTATGCCGGGGTACGGGCGCGTCAGCACCATGCAGTTTGCCGAATAGTGGCGTCTGAAGGTCTCAAATACGCGATCGAGCTGCTCGGGCGGCGTATCGGGCGGCACGGCGCGCTCGATGAGCTTCCGTATGCCGTTGCCGACAAAGCGCCGCACCTCGTCGAGACTGCGCTCGGGCAGTCCCTCGGATGAGAGCGCGAAATTCGTCGAGGCGTGCAGATCCTCAAGCGTATACAGCAGCGTTCCGTCAAGATCAAAAACAGCAAGCTTTTTCATAGTCGTCCCTCCGCCCTGATTTTAATACAGCTGCGCAAAAAATTCAAGATTCTTTGCCTTGACGATTGACCGCCGCGCCGGACAATGATAAAATAATTGTCTATAAACGAAGGGAGCGATCGGCGATGGAAGACAAAACTATCCTTGAAGAGCTGCTTGAGCGTGCGCCGGATGAGCGCCGGCACAAGCGGAAGATGGACGAGGCGTACCATCTGCTGACCGAGGGCATGAGCGGCGAGGCCGAGGCCCTGTTTGACGAAATACTGGCCGAGGAGCCGTTTAACCGCGATGCGCTGACCGGAAAGAAGCTCATCGAGCGCAGCCGCGCGGTCGAGAGCCGGATGGACAGCCTGACGGCGCGCGCAAGAGCCGCGCTGCCCGATGCCAAGCTCGCGGCGGAGCCGGAAAAAAGCGAAGCAAAAAAAGAAAGCACGCAGGCACACGGGCCGAGACTCGGCTTCCTGCGCTCGAAAAAGGTGAAGGCGGCGCTCATTGCGGTGTTTGCGCTGCTAGTCGCGGCCGCCGCGGCCTTCGTCGTCACGAACGACCTTGATGGCAGTCCCGACATGGCCGCAGACGCAAACCCCACATCCGTTCTTTCGGCGCATTGACGCTGTACCTATACGTTTGTTGCGTGAACCCGGTATCGGGACGGCGGCATAAACTGCGGCGTTTCGCCTCCCGCGAGTGCACCCCTGCCTTCCTCTGTCACGGTTTTTACCGCAGCTTCCGGTCGGGACACCGCAAAAACCGTATCGATACGATGCGGCAGCCGACGGATGAGGTGTTATCAAATTTAATATCAGACGCAAAAAGACAGTGCAGAGTAAAATCTGCACTGTCTTTTTTCGTGGCTTTGGTTTTTTACACCTCTTCAGTCAGCCTTCGGCTGACAGCTTCCCATCAAGGGAGAAACCAAGGGTGCAGGCAAAATTTTGCACTAAATCAGCACAATATCAGCACAATCTCACGGGGTGCGAAACGCCGTAGTTTCCTCCAATGTTTAGATACCGGGCTGCCGCAGTCTCCGTATAGGTACAGCCTCAATGCGCCTCTAAAGCTTCACGTCGCGCTTCTGTGCGTTATAGACCTTGTTGAGCAGGGGGCGGACGCCGTAATAGAGCAGCTTGTTGTCGAGGTTGAACCAGTAGATGAGCATGCTTGCGGGAACGATGCTCAGTGCGGCGATAAGCAGTTTCTTTTTCATATCCGTTACCATCCTTCATAATCGTCAAAATCCACGAGGCTCGCGTCGAGGGGCTCCTCCTGAAGCACGGCGCTCATGTACTCGGAGAACTGTCTGCGCATCTCGTTGCGGCTCACGGTGCGGTGGTCGAACATATCGTTCTGCACCCAGACGAGGTGCTTGTTCTTGTCCTTGGCCTGATCGTTCACGACGCCTGCCAGGCCCATCGCGCCCTTGCAGGTAATGTCGTCGTAAACGAGCACGATATCGCAGTTGAACTTCTCCGCCTCATCCCAGACCTCGAGCAGATGCTGATATCCGCCGGTGAGGTGGCGGCGCATGACGCCGCGCTCGTAGTTGTGCGCGATGCCGATGAGCGCCGCGTCGAGGTCATCCTCGGGGATGATGACGTTGCCGGAGAACATGTCCATCTGCGCGGCGACGAGAACGCCCCAGCAATTGTAAGCCCAGGTGTTGAAGTCAACGTAGTAGCAGCCCGGGCCGCCCCAGGTTATCATGCGGTGGCGCGCCTTATCATAGCTGACGACCTTGTTTTTATAAGCCTTTTCGGCGATCCGGAGCGCCTTCTTCGCGGTCGTGTCGATGTACGGGATGCTGCCGCCGGAGAAGGTGAAGTAGAAGGCGTGGAACAGCGGCGAAATGACGTTGCCGAAGGCGGTGTACTTCGTCTTCGCAATATCCCATACCTCGAACTCATTGCGCACCTCTTTATTGTGCTGCTTTATGATCCTGAAGAAAGCCTCCTCGTCGAACTTTTCGCCTGTCGTGTCCTCGATGAATTTTATGGTCTCCTTCATCTGCGCGAGGGCGTATTTGTCGGTGGCCTCATCCTCCCAGCGCATGGGTATGCCCGCTACGGTTGTGGGAATGGTGATGCGGCGCTCTATAAGCTGGCTGTTCATGGTCGAGGAGTCGCAGGGCATGTTGTTGGTTATAAGGCAGGCTCCGATCTGCGGGTAATCGTCGTTTATCGCAACGCCGGCGGCGTTCGCGCTCAGACGGCAGGAGTCGGCGGGAAGGCCGACGTTTTCCATGATATCCATGTAAAACGGGGCGAGGTTCTGATCCATATAAGTGCCCAGAAGTCCCTGCAGGACCTCGAGCGGCAGAGCCTTGAGGTTCGGGAAGCCCGCGACGATCTCGGGGCACATGGTCTGCTCGAGCATGACGAATTTATCGGCGGCCTTCGTATCGCCGAAGCGGCGGTCGCCCTTCATGCTGTCGGCGAGCATGCCGGTCGTGCCCTTCATGATGGCGTGCATCTGCGTGTGCGAAACGCGCAGCGCGGGGCCGCGCATACCGGCGGTGCATTTATCGACCATGTGCAGTGCGCCTATATAGCCGCCGAACCAGCGGTACTCGAACAGGCCCCTGACTATGCGCACGGGGGATTTTGCGGCAAACTGCACCAGTATGCCGAGATTTATGGCCCACTGGGTATAATCATAGAAGGTGTCCTTCAGGCCGCGCCACTCGCGGTGCTTTGCGATGCCGCTGCCCTTGTAAAAGCGTTTTGCCTCGTTTGCCATTACATTTTACCTCCCTGGATCTTCTTTATCTCGATGCTCTCGACAAAGGCCTGAAAGCGTGTGCGCAGCTGGCCTGCCGATGCCATCGTGTATTCCTTCTCGACGCCGATGCAGGGTATGCCCTCGACCTCGTTCATGTCGTGCACGCCCATGACGCGCTCGTAGCTCCAGAATTCGCAGAACTTCATCTGCAGGTACAGTATGCCGTCGGCGTTGTAGTCACGCACGAGCTGCTTAAGATAGCTGCGGCGCTGAAGCTGCTTTTCCTTGTTCATGAAGCGCGGGCATTCGCTTGTGGAGAGATAATGCCGCGCGACGGCGGTCAGAGCGCTCTCGCCGTCCTTTATCTCGATCTCCTCCCTGCCGGGCAGCGAGCCGTAGCAGTAGCGGTCTGCCGCGACATATGCGCCGCAGTCTTCCAAAAGCTTTGTGAACGCCGGATCATCGACCTCGGAGCCGGTGACAACTATTCGTGCGCGGTAGTTCGGCTTGGGATCGACCTTGCGCTTTTTGACCTCTTTGAGCGTCGCCTCGAGCTTGTCCTTTATAAGATACTGCGGGCAGCACTCGGAAACGAGCTGGATGACGTGGAACTCGTAGCTCGTGATCGGCGGATTGGGGAGCTTTCGCAGGTCGCCGAGCGCGGTGATGATGCGGCAGATCTCGTTGTGCTCCTCTATCGCCTTTCTTATCGCCTCGTCGGAGACATCAACGCCGTATACACGCTCCAGCGGCTCGAGGATATACCTGCGGAGCTGATCCTCGTAGTGCTCGTAGGCGGCCTTTGTCGTGACAAAGGGCACGTCCATCATGCTCATGAAAAACTTCGGGTTCTGCTCCTTTACGAGCCCCATGATGTCAAAATACTCATGCGCACGGTGCATCATCTGGCAGGTCTCGGATGAGAACATGGCCGACAGGAAGTTGTAGCCGCCCTCCATGCTGCGCTCAAGCACGCTGCGCGTGAAGGGGCAGGTCTTGTTTGTCATATAGTATGTACCGATATCGGTGTTGGTCGTTCCCGGGGCGCGCAGGCGCACCGAGAAGCAGCCGCCGAGGTTGAGCAGTACCTCGGGGACGAAATAGCAGGTGTAGCCCAGCGCCTTTTTCCCCTCCGCCGACGCCTGCTTTACCAGCTCGTTGTTCGCGTCCTGAAGCAGGTTTTCAAAATAGATGAGCTGCTTTAGATCTTTCATATGCGTATCCTCTTTCTGCGTTATTGAATGTCCGCTGTGCGATCCTTCCAAAATCCGTGAATAATCACGAAGAAATATTACCACATGGATATTTTTATGTCAATAAAGAACGGCGGTACAGGCAGTTAAAAATCTTGACAGCGGCGCTGATATACTGCATAATATTTCTGTGATTGCGATTGGCCAATCACAGAACGGAACGGGCGGTAATGATCATGGCGTTTGAAAAGATAAGCATTCCCTCGGCGAAGGAATGCTTTTTTGAAGATATAAAATCGAAGATACTCACGGGCGAGCTCACTCCGGGGCAGAAGCTGCCGAGTGAGCGTGAGCTTGCCGGACGCACGGGGATAAACCAGTCTGCCGTCCACCTTGCGATAAAGGACCTTGAGCGCACTGGCTTTCTCAATATCGTTCCGCGCCACGGGACCTATGTCGCCGACTACATAGCAAGCGGCAACTATGAAACGCTGCACGAGATACTGCGCTCGGGCGAGCGGCTGATGACCCGCGAGCGCGTCGTCGCGCTGGTCGAGACGCGAAACGCCGTCGAGGGCGGCGCACTCATACGCCTTGCGGCCTCGCACACCGATGAGGATATCCGTGTTCTTGAGGAATATATAGAGCGCTTCAAGGCCGTGCGCGGGCAGGGACTCGGCGCGGACGAGCTCGGCGCGATGACCAAGGATTTTCACTATCTCATCTGCAAATTAAGCGGCAACGAGGTGTTTATACTGCTGATGAACTCCTTTGCCGAGATATCGCAGGGGCTCTGGCGGCACTGCGCCGGACACTGGGGGCTCGAGGGCCTCATAGAGCAGAGTGAGCACATCGTTTCGCTCGTGAAGTCCGGCCGCGGTCTCGACGCGCAGGTCTATATCACCGAAAAATTCAACGAATACGTCCGCGACTGCGGCATTGTTTTCAGCGTCCGCTGACGCGCGGCGGCATATTTTTTTCGCCGCTTCATACCGTTTACAGAGGTGATGGTATGAAGATCCACATCGTCCGCCGCGGAGACAGCCTGTATTCCATCGCTCGGGCAGGCGGCACGGACGTCAAGACTCTTGCCGGGCTCAACGAGCTCGGCGACCCCGCACGGCTGAGCGTCGGTCAGTCGATAATCATTCCGGACAATACGCATCCTGCGGCAGAAACGGAGGTCTGCGGCTGCGCACATCCCGGCATGAGCGCACGTCGGCTCGATGCCGCGCTGCCGTTTCTGAGCTATCTGTGCCCGTTTTCGTACCGCACGGACGAAAACGGGCTTGTTGCACCCATTGACGACGCGCAGATGATAAGCGCCGCGTGGGACGCGGGCTGCGCACCGCTCCTGACGCTTACGAACATAGGCGCAAGCGGCGGCTTTTCAAGCGATATCGCCCACGGCGTTTTTGCGGACACGGCGGCACGGGATGCACTTATCGAAAACACTCTCGCCCTGCTCAAAAGCCGCGGATACTGCGGCGTGAACCTCAATTTCGAATACATCCAGCCCTACGACCGCGAGGGCTGCGCTGCGTTTTTAGAGCGCATGTCCGAAGCTCTGCACGCGCAGGGCCATATGTTTTTTGCCTCTGCCGCGCCCAGGACCTCCGACGGCCGCTGCGGCGTTCTGTACGCCGCGCACGATTACGCCGTCCGGGGGCGCCTGTGCGACAGGGTCGTCGTCATGACCTACGACTGGGGCTACGCATACTCCGCGCCGCGGGCCGTCTCGCCGGTCGGCGAGATGCGCAGGGTGCTCGACTACGCGGTGACTAAAATACCGCCGTCGAAGATACTGCTCGGCTTTTCGTGCTACGGCTACGACTGGCGGCTGCCGTGGAAGCAGGGGCAGGCGGCGCGGGTGATATCAAGCGCGGCGGCAGCGGATCTGGCAGCATCCGTCTCCGCACAGATACGCTTTGACGCGGCGTCTCAGGCACCGCATTTCAACTACACCGACCCCGCCGGCGTGCTTCACGAGGTCTGGTTCGAGGATGCCCGCAGCATCCGTGCGCGGCTCGGACTTGTGCGCGAATACGGCCTTGCCGGCATAAGCATATGGACGCTCAACATGTGCGGCCGAACTCCTCTGGCCGTTCTGGAGAGCGAATTTTCAACGGAAAAGATCGTATAAAAATGCGGAACCTTTTCCCCCGCGCAGTGTCTTAAACGCAAAGGGCTGCCGTCGAAATCCTTGAAATTTCAAGGATTTCGGTAATAGCATTTTGAACGTTTTCAAAATGCTCGGCGGAAAAGCGCAGTCAAAAAAGTCCCTTGAGGGACTTTTTTGACAAGCCGGAAAGATCCCGTCCTGCCGGACGGGATCTTTTCATATCTCGTTTGACTTGTGAACGCCGGTGACGGAAAACTCCACCCACTCGGCGACGTTCGTCGCGTGGTCGCCGATACGCTCGAAGTACTTTGCTATCATGAGAAGGTCGAGGGCGTATTCCGCGTCGCCGTGCTCGGCGCGTATCATGTCGATAAGTGCGGTCCTGACGCTCAAAAAGCAGTCGTCAACGACGTCATCGTGCCCGATAACGCTTTTTGCAAGGGCAACATCGCGCTTTATATACGCGTCGATGCTGTCGGTGACCATGCCGATTGCGGCCTCGGCCATGGGGCGCATGGCCAGGCACTCGCTGCCCGTGCGGCCGCCCAGATGCGGTATGATCTCGGCGATATCCGAGGCCTGATCGCCGATGCGTTCAAGGTCGGTTATCATTTTAAGCGCCGCCGATATCTGCCGCAGATCGCGCGCGACCGGCTGCTGCTGCAATAAAAGCCGCAGGCACAGCGCCTCTATATCGCGCTCGTACCGGTCTATCTCAAGATCGAGCGGGGCAAGCTTTGCGGCAAGCTCGCAGTCGCCGCAAAGCAGCGCCTTTGCCGAGTTCGCTATCGCCTCCTCGCACATCGCTCCCATGAGCGTGAGCTTTTCGCCGAGCTCCGCGAGCTGGGCGTCGAATTTGCTTCTCATCAGCCGAACCTCCCAGTTATATAGTCCTCGGTGCGCTTATCCGACGGCACGGAGAACAGTCTTTCGGTGTTGTCGTACTCCACGAGCTCGCCGAGCAGGAAAAACGCGGTGCTGTCGGAAATGCGCAGCGCCTGCTGCATGTTGTGCGTCACGATGACGATCGTGTAGTTTTTCTTCAGCTCCGCGGCAAGCTCCTCTATCTTCGAGGTGGATATGGGGTCGAGCGCGCTCGTCGGCTCGTCCATGAGCAGCACCTCCGGCTCGACGGCGAGGGCACGCGCTATGCACAGGCGCTGCTGCTGACCGCCCGAAAGGCCGAGGGCCGAGCTCCTGAGCCTGTCCTTTGCCTCGTCCCAGATGGCGGCGCCGCGCAGCGAGCGCTCGACTATCTCGTCAAGCTCCGACTTTTTGCGTATGCCGTGAGTGCGCGGGCCGTAGGCGACGTTGTCGTAAATGCTCATGGGAAA
Organism: bacterium; assembly: GCA_963613665.1. Taxonomy (GTDB): domain Bacteria; phylum Bacillota; class Clostridia; order Oscillospirales; family Oscillospiraceae; genus F23-B02. The sequence continues at coordinate 48,411 of CAVEAL010000009.1, forward strand.
GGGATTGGGCTTCTGGAACACCATGCCCACGCAGCGGCGCAGCTCGTTCACGTCCGTGCCGGGGGCGTAGATGTCTCTGTCCTTGTACTTCACCCCGCCCGTTATCTTAACGCCGGGCACGAGGTCGTTCATGCGGTCGAGCGTCTTTAAAAACGTCGATTTTCCGCAGCCGGAGGGGCCGATGAGCGCGGTTATGCTCTTTTCGGGGATCTCCATATTTATGTTTTTAAGCGCCTGCGTCTGTCCGTACCACAGGCACAGGTCGTTTACGCTTATGATGCTGCTCATATGCTTCTCCTCTTCCGATAATGTTTGCCGATGAGTGTTGAGGTAAGGTTGATGATGACCGTCAGCGCCATGAGTATGGCGGCGATGGCGAAGGCTATGCCGAACTCGCCCCGCTCCTTGGCGTAGACGTAAAGCGCTACCGTGAGCGTCGCGCCCGCGTGAGAAAGGCCGTCGGGGAACAGGCTGTAGATATTATGCGCAAAGCCCGCCGTGAACAGCAGCGCCGCCGACTCGCCGAGGATGCGCCCCACAGCGAGGATGCAGCCGGTTATAACGCCGTCGATGCAGCCGGGGAAAACGACGGTGCGTATGACGCGCCACTTGCCCGCTCCGAGGCCGAAGGCACCCTCGCGCAGGCTCTGCGGAACGGTCTTGAGGCTCTCCTGAGTCGTGCGCATGACCGTCGGCAGGTTCATGATGACAAGCGTCATGGCGCCTGCGCGAAGCGAGGTCTGGTAGCCGAGAAATTCGCAGAAAAACAGCATGCCGACAAGGCCGTATATAATGCTCGGAATACCCGAGAGCGTCTCGGCGGCGTATTCTATCGCGGCGACGATGCGGTGATTTTTCGCATACTCCGTGAGGTAAATGGCCGCGCCCACGCCCAGCGGCAGCACCCACACGAGCGTGCCGAGGACGATGTACAGCGTGTTTAGTATATCCGGCAGTATGCCGACCGTACCGGCAAGGTAGCTCGGCTTGGTGGAGAGAAACTCCCACGATATGTTCGGTATGCCCTTTATGAGGACATAGGCTATTAAAAACAGCACCAGCGCCGACGTAAGGAGGGCGCACAGTCCGGCAAGAGAGCGCATTACGAGTTCGTAGGCTCTGCGCCTTGCTTTTACGTTTTTGCTATCCATTCGACTTATCCCTCTTCAAAAGGAAATTGAGCGTTGCGTTGATGAGCATTATAAACAGGAACAGAACCAGCGCGATGGAGAAAAGCGCCTGACGCTGGAGTCCCGAGGAATAGCCCATTTCGCTTGCGACCGCGGTGGTCAGAAACCTTACGCTCTGGAAAAGTTCCGGCATGTTCGCCGCGTTGCCGGACACCATCATGACGGCCATCGCCTCGCCTATCGCTCTGCCCACGCCGAGCACGACCGCCGCCGCAATGCCGCTCTTTGCAGCCGGAACGGAGACGCGGAAGTAGGTCTCCGTCGGCGTTGCGCCGAGGGCGAGGGAAGCGTCCTCGTACTCCTTGGGAACCGCCTCCAGCGAGGTCATCGAGACCTTGATGATAGACGGCAGGATCATGATCGCAAGCACGATTATTGCGGCAAGCAGGCTCGCGCCGTCGGGTACGTTAAAGAGCTTGCGTATGCCGGGTACGAGCACCATCATGCCCACGAGGCCGTACACGACCGAGGGGATGCCCGCCAGCAGCGACACCGCCTCGACGACGACCGCACGCACGCGCGGCCGCGCCATTTTCGCAAGATACACCGAGGCCATGAAGCCCACAGGAACGCCGAGGCAGATAGCGCCCGCCGTGCCGTAAATGCTCGTGAGGATAAAGGGCAGGATGCCGTAGCTCGGCTCTGCGGCGGTCGAGGCCCATTTTTTCCCGAACAGGAAGTCTCCGAGCCCGATCTCGCGTATGGCCGGTATGCCGGAGACGATGAGGTAGACCGTTATCATCAGCACCGCGGCCACCGTCACGAGTCCGAGGATGAGGAACACGGCGTGGACGATTATTTCTATCAGATTTTTTATTTTCTTTTTTGTTTTCGTCTTCATAAATTCTAATATGGCGGTCTCCGGAGAGACCGCCGTTTAATTTGTCTGTTTTGCTTACTTTGCTATGGGTACTGCACCTGCTGCGGTGATGACCTCAGCTGCGTCCTTGCTGGTTGCGTAGTCGAAGAAGGCCTGCGCTGCTGCGGAGAGCTCGGTGCCTTCCTTCGTTACGAGGACGAAGGGGCGCTGTACCTCGTAGCTGCCGTCGGACACGGTAGCTTCGGAGGGTGCCACGCCGCCGACGGAGAGCGCCTTGACGGTGTCCTTGACGGAGGCAAGGGACGCGTAGCCGATGGCGTTGGGGTTGCCTGCAACGGTGGTGATAACGTCGCCGGTGGAGGTGAGTTCCTGACGGTACTTGCAGCTGTCTGCCGTGCCGGTGATGCTCTCGAAGCCGTCGCGTGTGCCGCTTCCTGCCTCGCGGCCTATGAGGACGATCTCTGCGTCGTCGCCGCCGACATCCTTCCAGTTGGTGATCTCGCCGGTGTAGATCTTTGCGAGCTGCTCAAGCGTGAGGTCGGTGACCTTGTTTTCGGGGTTTACGATGATGGCGATGCCGTCGAGCGCGAGGACGGTCTCTTTAAGACCGGCTGCCTTCTCGTCGTCCTTGAGTGCGCGGGAGGAGAGGCCGATGTCGCAGCGGCCTTCGCTCACGGCGGTGATGCCGGAGCCCGAGCCGGTGGGGTTGTAGCCTACGGTAACGCCGGAGTTTTCGTTCTGGAACGACTCTGCCAGAGACATGATGACCTCTTCCATCGAGGTCGAGCCGTCGGTGCTGACGGTGCCGCTGAGTGCGGCGGAGTCGGTGTTTTCGGGTGTGTCGGTGTTTGTCTTGCCGCAGGCTGCAAACAGCGTAAGCGCCATCAGCGCCGCGAGGACAATGCTTATAAGCTTTTTCATTCAAAAAGCTCCTTTCTTTTTTTGTTGATTTTCGGGTACATCCTCAGAATATGCCCCGTTTATCAAATCCGAAAGCAGCCTTTTGTAAAAAGAACTTAAAGATATTCGCCGGCGCATTTGGGCTGACCTTTGCATATATTGCAGGCGTCCGGCATCGAATGAGCGTATATGTTCCAGCCCCGCAGGATTGTGCGGGGCCGTGCGACATTGTGCGATATTAGTGCAAAATTCTGCGTGCGCCGTTACGTTAAGCTCATCTTGCCTGTTTCGCTCACGGAAGCTGACAAATTAACGCTTGCGCTCGTGCCGCGTGTGCGGTATAATAGCACTTGCCGCATATCCGGGTGTAGCGCAGCTGGTAGCGCGCCTGCTTTGGGTGTGCCGTGGCGGTATCCGGGATAGGGCGAGGTGAAACGCCGCAAAGCCTTGCGACGCCTGCGTTTACAGGATTTTCTCTAATTGCTGAAAGTGACACGAAAGCGGCTTTGACCACATAAATGACCACAGACAGAAAAATCTTTGATTTTCTCCCCCGCCGTGGTATAATGGCAGAAATTGAATATCCGGGTATAGCGAAGTTGGTATCGCGCCTGGTTTGGGACCAGGAGACCGTGCGTTCGAGCCGCACTACTCGGACCAAAATCCCTCTGAAATCGTTGATTTCAGAGGGATTTTCTTGTTCTTTGTCTATTGCGGCGCAGGCGGTGAGATTCATTAACGACGGTATTTGACAACCCAGACAACTAATGAAATGAAAGAATCCCAAAATAATCAGCTCATTTTTGTTCCGATCTCTTAACAATACTCTCTATTGTTTCCTTTGGAATTTTCTGTTTTTTACTAATTCGCTCACCTTTTCATTTGCTAAGGAGTCTATATGTATTTTCCCCTTGGCAATAAGGGTACTATTGTTGTCTACAGTTACATACTCTTTTTTGTGGTAAGTAGTCGCTTTTGAAATAATGTGAATTCCATATTTGTGGTTTAAGACTTCATCTCTTGTAAGGAATAGCGCCAAGCATTCCCCACCTGGATTTTGCGTGCTTTCGTATAGTATGCCTGCATAACCATTAGATCGGCTTGTTTTTACATAGCGAAAGAATTCAGTTACTATTTGAGTTGGAACATATTCAATATCTATATTTTTGTTACTCCGAGGTTGCGATATATTTTCCGCAAATTTCTGCAAGAACATGACCGGAGAGCGATTATGTCGATTATCTTCATCAAAAATGCTCGGTATTGACATCTTCTTAATTTTTGTCAAATCCAATACCCGTATTGACTCCGTAACTCGAAACGAAGCAATTGTTGCATAATCTCTGCCACTTGTTCTTGTTTCGCAAAGAGCTGTATTGGGATCCAGTGTCAGATATAGCACATTTATTCCAGCCGCATTCATTCTCCCGGATGTTGCCACCCGAGGAGGTGGCGGAGCAAAATCGGCGTATGCAGTTCGCCATTCGTCATTTTCATGTGTCCGACATCTATACATCTTCGTGTTTTTATCAATTCTTCGGTCAAGCCTTACTCGCTCGGCATAATAAGCAAGTGTGTCTAAAATGGTGGTTGGATCTTCATTAAAACTGGTATCAGGTGTAGCTCGGTAAAAAACATATCGCACCTTTTCTTTTACCATCTTACAAAAAGACTGCCAATCATAATAGGCAACATCCTCTTCTCGATCAGAAAATGGGTCGGCGTCACACCAAATATCATCATACATAATTTCTACAATATCTTTTAGTATTCGCTCATCTTGAGCATCTATCTCATCGCGCAATTCCTCGAAAATCAGTTGAGCTGTTGTATATGTTTTTCCGATATATTCCCCAGAATCACACGGCAATTCATTGACAGCATGAGTGTACAAAAAATTAACCCCGCTCATAATTATTACCATGAACGAATCAAGATTAACGGCTTTTCTTCTTTGTCCACAATAATCACATGTACAAACATATCCATTTGCCTTTATATATTCTTTTAATGATTTATTTCCAATGCACTCATGGCACAGCTTTTTATCACTATCCCCATATCCTCTTTCAATCGAATTAATATAATCATTGCTAATGAAACTCATATTAAAAGCTCCCATAAAACAGCATAGAATAAAAATATACGGCAGATTAAAGTTGCTCTATATTGAAAATTATACGCCTTTTATCGACCATTTTCAATGTGCACTGAAAGATATACACTGTTTATATGAAAAGAACCTTGGTATAGGTATAGGCAAAAATAGAAAAAGTGAAATCACCGGCAGAAATACTGATTATCCAGTATTCCTGTCGGTGATTCTTTTTACTTTCCCTTCTTCCTCCGTTTACCTTTCTTCTCCTCCAGTGGTCGCCCATCGCCTTCGCCCAAATCTTTCAGCCGTTGCGCTTCCGCAATCTCTGCCTTCATCTCCACGATGAGCACCTTCAGCTTTTCCTCGCATTCCTCGCGGGTGTGTGCGTAGACATTGCGGGCGTGCTTTTTGCCGTCGGGCCATTTGGGGGAGTAGCGTCCCTCGAAGAGGTGGTCGTTGATCTCGGTGACACAGCCGGTGCCGGACTTGCGTTTGCGGCCCACATAGGGCTTGAAATCGGTCATACTCGGCTTTTCCGCCTGGGCCGGGGCAGTTTCCTGTCCCGGCCGCGAAGCGTCCTCCTGCGGCGCTGCTTTGCCGATGCCACGGTCAATGTTGGCAGCGGCTGTGAGCCGCATATCGTCGGTGATGTGGGTATAGATGTCCAGTGTGGTGGCCGCCGACACATGGCCCAGCATGGCGGAGAGCGTTTTCACATCCATACCGTTTTCCAGCGCCAGCGTTGCGAAAGTATGGCGAAGGTCGTGGAACCTCACATGCTTACAGCCTGCGTGTTCTAAGATGAGTTGCAGTCTACGCCGCACCACGCCGGGCGTAATGGGACAGTCTTCCTTCACAGGGGACGGAAACATCCAGCGGGAGTCCACCGTCTTTTTGTACTCCTGCAGCACTGCCACCACGGCGGGCGGCAGGACGATCTTGCGGACGGAATTCTTCGTCTTGGGTGTGCTGATTTGAAGCTGGCCGCGCACATCGTAGACCTGCTTATTCACATTCAGCACGCCGGTTTTGAAGTTCATGTCATCCCACTGTAGCGCCATCAGCTCGCCCCGGCGCAAGCCAGTTGCCAAGTCCAGAAGGAATACTTCATAGTACCCCTCGAACTTCGCCTGAATGAGAAACCGTTGAAGCTCCTCCCGCGTCAGCACCTGCATCTCCCTTGCCTTTTTCGGCGGCAGCTTACAGCCGATGGCCGGGTTTACACGGATCAGTCCATCCTGCACCGCCTTCTCCAACGCGGAGCGGCAGGTGGCGTGACACATGCGCACCATTCGGTCGGACAGCCCTTCGCCGTACTTGTCGGTGAAGCGCTTCCGGCCATTTTTCTTGAGCCGACCATAGAACTGCTGCAGGTCATTCTGCGTCAGCTTGTTCAAAGGGATGCTGCCGATCTCCGGGATGATATGCAGGCGGATGCGGCTCTCGTAGGTCTCCTGCGTAGTAGGGCGGATCTTGGGCTTGGAGTGATTCTCGTACCAGTATGTCAGCCAGTCCCCGAAGGGCATCTCGGACCGCACCTTCTCCGGCTTCAGCCCGCCGCATTTCTCTTTGAGTGTTTGAAGCTTCTCGACGCACTCCTTCTTGGTTTTGGCAAGGACATTTTTCGTCTTGGGATAGCCGTTGTCATCGTAACCGATGACGATGCGTCCCTCCCAGCGCCCGTCCTTTCGTTGTCTTACTGTTCCGTCTCCGGCTTTTCGCTTTCTTGCCACGGTTTCAACTCCTTTCCGAAGATGTCCTCCATGAAGCCGCCCACGATGCCAGAGGCTTGCTTCTGCATATCCGATGTGACATGGGTGTAGGTATCCAGCGTGAAGCTGGCATTGGTATGTCCCAGAATTCCTGACAGCGTTTTGGCGTCCACGCCGCTGGTGAGGGCGTGGGTGGCGAAGGTGTGACGCAGATCGCGGAAGCGGATGCTGGGCAGTCCTGCGTGTTGGAGCAGGGTTTTCATATGGATGTAGGCGCTGCCGGGGTTGACGGGATCCTCCGGCCTCACCGGATCAGGGAATATCCACGGCCCGATGGCGTCCGCCTTGCGCCGCCGCAGGATATCGACTACACTGTGCGGCAGGATGATGGTGCGCATGCCCTGATTGGTCTTCGTCTCCCCGATGGTGTACGCCCCCTTCCGCTGACCGTGAAGGGTACGGCACACCTTTAGTGTACCGGCATCCTCGTCGAAGTCGTTCCATTGCAGACCGCAGATCTCGCCGCGGCGCAGGCCGGTCATCAGCTCCGTTTGGAAGAAGTCACGCCACACCTCATCCTGCTCTACTACTGTGAGGAAGGCATCCAACTCCGCACGGGTGAGGATGCGCTTGGGCTTGTAGTTAGGCTTTGGTGCGGTCGTCCCCTCGGTGGGATTCCGGGGAATGACGTGCGCCTGCACCGCGTCCTTCAGTGCGGCGTGGAGCGTGGAGTGGATGTGGCGAACCATGGAGTCAGAGAGCTGATGATCCATCTCGGGATGCTCGTGGATGCGCCCCTCCGTTTTCAGGCGGCGGTACATCCGCTGGATGTCCTGCTGAGAGATGAGGGAGATCTGCTTGTCGCCCAGCTGCGGTTTGATGTAGTATTCGATGTAGCAGCGATAGCTTTTGAGTGTGTCGGGGCGCACCGTGCCCGCCTTGTACTCCGTGAGCCAGCGGTCCAGCCACTCGCCCAGCGTCATGCGGCTGTCCTCGGTCAGCTCCACATCACGGTAGCACTCGATGTTCTGGTGGAGCTTGTCCAGCAGTGCCTTTTGCGTCTTGGCGTAGACATGGCGGAACAGCGGTTCGCCATTTTCCTTGTGGCCGATGACGATGCGGCCCTCCCAGCGTCCATCGTCCCGCTTGCGCACCATGCCGTCACCGGCCGGTCTTCGTTTTGCCATGTATTTCACTTCCTTTGAATTCATTTTCTTTTTGCAACACAAACAACTACCACACTTTTGCGGAAATAGCTATCAGAACTTTGAAATGGTTTGCCACTACATCCGCATAGAAAAGCCATGGTACTGCTCGTATTCTTCCTCTTCGTCATCTACGGCGTATTCCACCGTGCGGTCAATCTTACCGCCGCGTTCCAGAATGCGCAGGATCTCCTGCTTGCTGTGATGCAGCGTTTCCAGATGGAAACGATCATTGTCGCCGGTGTTCAGCGCATCCAAAATAGAAATCAAACCGCAGACGGCATCGTCCACCGTAGGCAGGAGTTCACCGTACTCGGTGGCATCGATGCGGCTTTCCAGATACTCACAGCCGCCCATATCGAAGTAGGCTTCCATGCTGTTGCGCAGAAGCGTCTGGTCGAAGAGTTTATTGTCTCTGCATCGGACATTCTCCGGTGTGGTGTAGGTGATGTATTTTTGATTCGGCTCCCATCGCACCTTGTAGCCGTACTCTGCCATGAATGCGATGAACTCCTCACGGGTAACACAGTTCTCCATAGCTTCCTTAATGGTACGGCACAGCCGTTTCTTCCAAGCAGGAATACGGAACGGATCTGCCTTGCTCTCGGTGAAGGACAAGCCGTACTCTCGGCAGAGCTGGTTGCTGTATTCCTTGGCCTGCTGCATCTCCCGGGCGCTCTGATGAAATTTCTGGCCGTTTTCAAAGTTTACCGAGTTCATGATGATGTGATTGTGGATGTGCGCCGTATTCATATGCGTGACCACCACGCACTGGTAGCCCTTGAAGTATTCCGCAAACTTCAATCCGATCTCATGCGCTGTATCAAAATCCAGCGGATCATCCGGGGCGAAGGCTTGGACGATGTGATAATAGCTACGGCCATCTGTTTTGCGGAACTGTTTCTTTACAGCTTCAAATTCATCCTGAGCTGTTTGGGCCACACAATTGACGCCGGAGATGAGACGCTCCACCGTTTTCTCACGGTTGGTAACATAGTCCAGGATACCGCTCAGACTGCGTGAGACAGCAATGAATTTAATGTTTGCCATGCGTTCCGGTACACCTCCGTAAAGGGTTCATAGTTCACCTGCGTGATACGCCCTTGCCGAGCCATGACCGTGAGCTGGTTCAGGTTATTTCCCTGATAGCGCAACTCCCGCAGGAACTCATCCATACCTTCAATGACAGTGACTTCCCGATCCATAGCCGCCCGGCGCACAAACTCACTTTCGGTCATATGCGCTGCATCCGCCTTACGGCGGATGCAGTCCTTTTCCCACCCGGCAACGCGGGCGCGGATAAATTGATTCTTAGCCATGGTGCTCGTTACCTCTGCTTGCCAGCATAGTCATCGTCTCGATCTGCTTAGCCAGAGTCTCGTCCCGCACATGCATATAATAGAACTCCAGCATCTTCTCGACCGCAAAGCACTGCTGCCACTCCGCACAGCCAGGCAGTACGGCTTTGCCCTTGCCGGTGAAAAAGTGATCCAACTCTTCACAGGAGACATCCGCGCCGAGTAGATAGAACATGGCTTCCCGTACATCGCTGAGCATCTCTTCCTTATCGTACTTGTCCATCATAATTTCATAGGGATTATAGGTGTTCTTCGTCATAATCTTTATCTCCTTTAAATTCATTTTTCTTTGTGTTGATAGGGGTGCGGGCTTAGCCCGCTTGCCGAAGGGGTCGGAACGGGGCAATCGCCCCGTTCCGTACCACGAAGGCGAAACTTGTCATTCTCGAAGCGAGAATTTTCGGCGCTGACGCGCACTTCAGCCGCTCTGCGGCGCTTTGCGGAAAAGGCAGTCATCCTGCCCGGTCAAGCATCCATGGTGCATCACCTCCTTCCGGGCAGAACACGCTGCGGTAGGTACTGACATCCGGCATTATGCCGCAGCATATCATTTCGTTGCATAGCAGCATGCGGAGCACCGCAGTGCTGTAGACACTTCGCATCTTGTCCCGGCCCTGACGGGCGAAGGCTTTTTGCTCATCGGTCAGGTTGCCGTGGTGTTCATCGCAGAGGAACAGGCGAAGCTCTTCTTCGTCGATGGGGTGAGCATGATCCTTGTTCCATGCCCACCGGATGTAGCGCACCGTATCGTGCGTGCGACGGAGAACCATCATCGGGTCATGGTCTACGATAAAGTTTGCAATCTGCTGCATCATGCGCTTTCCTCCTTCTTGTTTTGCCGACTCAATTCGGCCAGCCGTTTCTCTGCCTTTGCCCGCTCCATGTCACGCTCCGCCCGCAGGAACTGCCGCTGATAGTTCAGCTCCAACGCCTCCTGAATAGGACAAATGGTGTAGATAAGACTGCCATTGCGCACGCGGCCGTCCTTCGTGGTGATGGTGCTGGGTTCGGTACGGATGAGGCCCTTCTCCTCCAGACCGGCCACATACTTTCGCACAGTGTTTTCACTCAGCTGCACCGCCCGACCGATGGTGCGGTAGCTGGGATGGCACTGGTAGGTCCTGCGATCCTCGCAGCGGAGAAGGTAATTGTAGACGGCGATCTCATGAGAACTGAGACCAAGATTGAAGACTTCGTTTGGGACAAGGTAGTAGTGCTTGTTCGGATCCCGCTTGGGCCAGCGCTGATACATCAGGCGTCACCTCCTGTCTGCGCATCTACCCATTGGCGGAACTTTTCTTTGGGTACCACGATGCGGCTGCCGATCCGCAGCGCGGGGAAGCCATCTTCGTGCATGAGTTCGTAGGCGCTGGAGATGGACACGCCCAGCACCTGCGCCACCGTGTTCGCATTGAGAAACAGCGGCAGCTGGTCATAGTTGGTGAATGTGGATTCTTGCATTGGATTCCTCCTTTATAATTTTTTGTTGAGAGTTGCAAGCAAAAAGCTCCCACTGAAAAAGTGGGAGCAGTATCCATATTGCAAATTTGGAACCTCATGATAGAATAGAAGCATCAGGAGGTGAGCCGATGCCGCTGGTAAAATACAGAATCTATGAACTGTCCGCCAGAACCGTGATCAGTTACGGCAGAGAGCAGGACGGTGCATACACCTTCCGTCTCAGCGCCGCTGAGACAGAGAAATGCAAATCACTTTCCGCACCTCACGAGCAGGACGATAACGCACTATTCTATCAGATCATGTGCGTGCTGCACGGCGACACCTTCACCGGAGCACCCGGCAGGCAGATGGTGACTGACCTCTCGGGCATCATTTTCTATATGGACTTCTCCGGCATCTTCGACCGGAGCGCTGCCAGAAAAAAGCACCTGATCCGGCAGGAGAAGACCAAGGCCCTGTTCCATCCCGAGGGCGTGAGCCTTGATTTTGGCTCCGGCCCGCATCGCTACCTCGCCTTTGAGCGTTCGGGCAGCATGAGCCGGCAGGCGCGGCTGTCCTTCATCCGAGAGGATTTTTACGATGCCGTGCGCCGCCGCATCATGATGGATATGACTATCGGAGACTGTCAGCTCAGCAAGCTCTACGCCTACAACGGCCTGATGCTGTCCAGCGGCATCCGCATTGACGGCATCCGCATTGACGGCATCGGCATTGACCGGCCCCACCGGGTGGTGGTCGTTGACAATCCGGTACGAACGCCCCCGCCCACAGAGGTGATCACGGTGGAGGACGACGGGACGCAGACCAGCACCCGCAAATATCACCGGGTGGAGATGATGGCCGATGTCGAGGTCACCTACTTCGACGGCGAGGGGCTGATCTCCAAACAATATGCCCGCCTTGTTGACGAGAAGCTGTGCGGGAAGAAAGTCCATACCTCGTTTCAGATCCGTATGCCGTATGTGAAGGGCATGCTGCACGAGGTGGACTTCAAGGATTATCTTGACCGCAGCGGCGCAGACACCATCACCGATCTGTGGGGCGTGCAGCATCCGATTCAGAAGGTCGATATCATCCTCACGAAGAGTATGTTCAAGGGCTGCGGCTGGCTGAACGGGAGCGGCATGAGCTGGGAAGACTACTGGGCGGTGTTCCGCAAGTACCGCCATGCGCTGTATATCACAAATGTCAGCAAGGAAAAGCCGGAGCGGACGACAGAACTGAACTATCAGTTTTTGAATACGGTGTCTCTCAAGGCGGATGAGTTCCGCCCCGCCGATCTGCCGGACGGCTGGGATCACAGCCCGGAGGAAGACCCGCGAAATTGGCTCACCAAGCAGACGGAGCTGGCGTATTACAGCTTCTGCGCCGATGAATCGTTTCGGCAGAATTATTTTCTGGAGAAGTTTGAACGGGTCAGTTGGTGGGAACGGCATCAGGGCAAGGACCATATCCTTGCCGCCGTGCTAAAAAAGAATCCGCGCCTCATCAACGAACCGGTCTATGCCAAGCGACTGGAGGATGAAGCCGATAAAATCGTGGAGCAGTACGCCGTCGGCCGGTTGATCGTAGCGGGAGACAATCGGTATCTCTCCGGGGATCTGCTGGATTTTCTGAACTGCCTGCCCGTTACAAGAGCCGGGGCAAGCAAAAAGACGAACGACTTTATCGATTTTCGCTGGGTGCAGGAGTTAAACCATCAGAATTTCTTTGCTCCGGGCGCGGCTTACCAATCCGGTCATGTCTGCACACTACTGCGCAATCCGCACATTGCCCGGAATGAAGAGATACAGCTTTATCCTCTTGAAGACAGAAAAAACCTATACGATCAATATCTCAGCCATCTGACGGATGTTGTTATGGTTGGTTACACTTCACTCGCCGCAGAGCGTTTGGGCGGAGCCGACTACGACGGCGACATGATCAAGACGATCAGCGATCCCATTTTGAACGAATGCGTGGAGCGAAACATCCATCATGATCCTCCGCGGCCGCGGAGCGTATTTTCCCGGTCGCACAACCTGCCGCTGCTGATGATCCCCACAGCCCAGCCACAGATCCGCAATACCGATGACTGGGAGGCCCGCTTTGAAACGGTCCGCAGCACCTTCTCCTCCCGCGTCGGTCAAATTTGTAATGCCGCGCTGGACCGCAGCATCATTGCCTACAACGAAAACTCCGATGCTGAGGAGCGGGAGCGCTGCCGGGAGGAGACGGAGACATTGGCCATCCTCACCGGACTGGAGATCGACTCAGCCAAGAGCGGCATCCGCCCTGATCTGGATGAGTACCTGGCCCATAAGACCGTCAAGCGCAGCGACTTCCTCAAATATAAAACGCTGGTAGAGGAAATGGAGACCCGGCGTGCCTGGTATGAGCCAACCCATGCGGCCAAGGTAAAGGCGTTTTTCAAGAAGGTGGATTGGAGCAAGGTGGACTCCAATGTGGAGCGCCTGCCTTATCTGGCACAACAGCTGAAAAAGAACACGCCGCGCATCAAGGCAAGGCCCGCCAAAGACGAGGAGTTGTTTTCCTTCGCCCGGCAGCCGGACTGGAAGGAACAGCTGAACTCCGATACGCTGGCGGCAGTGGATGCGCTGCTGCGGGATTATGACGCCTGCCTCTCACGCATCCGGGCCTGCTGCGTTCCGGTGAAGGAGAAAAAGCGGAAGAGCGATGTGGAGCGCATTCTGTATGCCAGAGGGCAGGAGGATGCATACGATTCAGACGAGCTATACGCCCTGTTCGGCAGTCTGCCGCTGGAAAAGGTATCTGCTCTGCGGCAGGCCATTCGGGAGCAGGCTTGGCACCTCATGGACGAGGATGCACGGGAGCGTTTCCTGCGGGAATGGCTGCCGGAGTTTGAAGATATATACAATCTGCTGACCGATTTCCGCTTCGGCGGCTACCGCATCCTCGGAGACATCGTCTGTGATATGGAGGACGAGAACACCGGCAGGGAGAAAAAGCAGCTGTTCCGCGAAAGCGACTCGAAAGCCTTCACCGCCATGATGAGGGCCTTTGCGGACAAGTCCGTCTCTCGGAGCTATCGTGACGCAGTGACGACCAAGTGCCGGGAGCTTCTGACCGCCATTGTAAGACCGACTTTGGCTGTGCGCTATGTGGTAGCCCTCGGCAGGCGTGACCTGCTGTGGGATCTGCTGCCGGAGCACATCGAGAAAAATGTTCTGGAGGTGCGGGATGATTAACGAATGGGAGGAATTCTGCGCGTATACCGGAACGGTTTCCTATACCGCCAGCAAGAAGAGCGATACGACATGGCTGGGCCGATTCACCTTTGCCACGATTCTGGAGTTTGAGGGGATGGCTCGGATCTTGACCGTTCTGGCCCGCGGGTATCTGTTCCACGGTAAAGACGGCGCAGTCATTTTGGGTGATCCGCATAGTCGGATCGACTATGCCCGCCGTGCGCTCTGCGCCTGGTGCAGTGTACCGGAGGATGGGAAGCGTGCGCCGGACAAAGAATGGCAACTCCAAACGGACTTTTCGGAGCTGCATGCGGAGTTCCCGGAGCTGGTGGATGCGGACGGGACCGGCTGGTTCCTCCGCCATGTCCTCCGCGCCGCAGACTTCATACTGACGCACCCGGAAAAGGTGCGCAGCACCTCGCTCAAGTATGCGGAGGTCATTCAGTCAAAGTTTGCCGCCGCATGGCGAAGCAAAGTCATGCAGTACCAGATCCCAATTTTTGCGCCCCAAACCAAGGGTGCCTGGACGCTGCGCTTTGATGATGTCCTTGCCGACGCGCTGGAGTTTGGCCCGCTGCGCAGAGAGGGGCCGGAGCTGCCGCCTGAACTGACAGAGAAAGTGAAATCGGCATTTCCGAAGGAAATTCCATCCGAGGTTGTCTGTACGCTGATCCGCTATTACCTCGCCAACCGACAGGATGATTGCGAATGGGTGGTCCTGCCGGTGGCAAACTTTGACGCCTATTTCGGGGACACCAGCTTTAGCAAGAAGTATCTGCCCAAGATCCCGGCGGAGATCGTGGAGCGGAGCAATGCCTTCGGCATCAGCCGGTATCGGGTCACGGAAGAATATCTGCCATAGGATACAGACAGCGGGGCAAGCCTTTACGGCCTGTCCCGCTGTTTCTTCTGTCTGAATATTGAAAATATTTTCCTTGTCTATGGCGGCGCAGCCGCTGAGCTGCTTCCTATGATTTACTCGTCATCATCAGGCCACGACGAGATCATGTGAATATCGCCGGTGTCCATATCCATCGCCATGTGATCGCCCATGCGCATCATGAGATCCCCATTGGAGTCCATCGCCATGCTGTCAGAAATGCTCACGGCGAAGTCACCGTCATCGTAGTCGAAAAAGTGCTTTGACATACCGTACACCTCTAATTTTTAATCATCGTATTCCGGATAGTCCGGTGCCCACAGGGGCATCCAATGTGCTTTGTTTCTGCGGTTTGCATTGTGAGTTTTCTGGTGCGTTCTGTGGTTTGGATTCATCTGATTGGCACGATTGTCAGCGTCAGCTCGATATGCCTTGTTATTGGGATTATGCAGATTTGCCCAGTGATCCAGTTGTTCTTTGGTATGTGTTTTTCCTGATACCTTTCCCATAATTGGCCTCCTTTCTGAGCCGAAAAAAGTCCACGCACTTTGCTTCGTGCGTGGACTGCGATCATCCGGAAGACCGCTTTGCACGCAACAAAACAAAGCCGATGAAAGAACACTTTCTTCGGTTCGATTTTGTGGTGCAAAGCATCGAAACAACAGGGGGACAACGACAGTCAACCAGCAAACTGCTTTCTCAATTCCATAATGAGAATTTGATTGGAATCGATAGTTTCGAGGATTTACTCATTTGTCTGCAAAATTGTCTATGTCTCTGCCGTTCAATATGATTCGTACTCTCATGCTACGAACGATTAAAGTTCAGGACAGTCCAACAATTTAGCGCTATTATGATAACATGAATGGGAAGCGAATGCAATGGGAAACTGCAAATTTTACCCCACGTCCAATTTTGTGTCTATCAAGTGAATCCGCTGTGAAAGCCGTCCTGACCTAAAAGTCAGGACGGCTTTCACACTTTAGAAATCAGTTTCAACCCGCATACTTTTTGAAGTTCTCAGCTTGTTCCAGAACCTCCTTATAAACATCATCAATAGTAACAGGCGGATAATCAAACTCGTCTAATAGCAAAATGAGGTCAACTTGCAGATTTGCCTTAATATCATCGCGTGTAGACCAGTCGGTGTACTTAGCTTTGTCATCGACAATAATCTTAATCCTCTTAGAGAGTTCAATCATCTTATCGTCCGGGTACTCAAACTCGTACTTTTTTGCTACTGCTTTGAGAATGTCATAAAAGGCTTTTTCCTCATAGTCAATTCCCATGCCCTTGAAGGAGTCTTTTTCCATCTTGAGTTCTTCAAGGAGCTTCGCAAGCTGCTCCGCCACATCGTCAAGGACTTCGTTAGCGAAAGCCTCATCACGACGGCGATTATTGTACTCATCAACAACACGTTTGAGACGGTCCGAGAACTCCATGCCCATAATGCGGTTGACTTTTTTATACTCATCAATCGCTTGAGAAAGAAGCCGCTGCAATACCTTTATCTTCGTGTTTGGAAGCTGAATTGCATTGATCTTATCCAGATACTCGTCACTGAAAATGTCAACAGAGATATGCTTTCCAGTTTCAAACAGTTCCTCTATTCCATCCGATTGAATTGCACCTTCAAGCAGCTCACGGACGCGGGCATTCATTTGTGAAATGTCAGGGGCATCACCCTTTGTGAGTTTGAAAAGAATCGAACGCACAGCACAGTAGAAGTGCAGATAGTCCTTCTCTTTATCAGAAATTGCGTCACTGGAGCTGCATAGATTGAACGCTTGCTTCATGCGCTTAACCGCAGCCATAAAGCGCGTTTCCAAATCTTCCGTGAGCTGGACATACTCAACAGCACGATTGAGACAAGCAAGCTGCTCTTTCGGTGAGCCATTGAAGTAATCCGTGCTATTGAAATTGTGGAACATCTGCGCCAAAACATCAAGCTGGTCCTTGACAATCGTGACAGACTGTTCGACACCTTCAAACTCATCGCTCTCAAAGTTGGTGTACTTCTTTAGGGCGAGATTCATGTTTTTCTTGATACCGATATAGTCCACAATTAAGCCCTTGTCCTTGCCGGTATAGACGCGGTTGACGCGGGAGATCGTCTGAATAAGGGTATGCTGCTGGATTGGCTTGTCGATGTAAATTGTGTCAAGTGCCGGTACATCAAAGCCGGTCAGCCACATATCAACGACAATTGCAATTTTGAAGTTGGATTTTACATTCTTAAATTGACGGTCAAACTCCTTGCGATCATCCTTCGTTCCCAGCATTTCATAAAGCTCAGGCTCATCATCTTTATTTCGTGTCATGATGAGCTTGATCTTCTCAATCGGTTTGAGTTCCTTTTTCTCTTTTTCTGTCAACTCAACCCCGTCAGGGCAGACCTTTTTCTCTGCCCATTCCGGTCTCATCCCGACAATGATCTGATAAAAGGCGTATGCTATTTTGCGATTGGAGCAGACAAACATTGCTTTTCCTGCAACGGTAGCTCCTTCGGCAACGCGGGTCTCATAGTGGTTAATGAAGTCTTCTGCAACCGCATGAAGTCGGTCAGGATCACCGATGATCGCATCAATATGAGCAACCGCTTTCTGGCTTTCCTCAATCTGATGCTCATTTGCGCCTTCAACAGCACAACGGTCATAATAATCTTCAATTTCTCGAACCTTTGCCTGATCAAGCGTGACCCGTGCAGCGCGTCCGTCGTAGACAAGATTGACTGTGATACCGTCTTTGACCGCCTCTGTCATTGTATAGGCATCGACAACCGGACCGAAGACTTCAATCGTGCCATCTACGGGCGTACCGGTAAAACCGACATAGGTTGCGTTTGGGAGAGAGTCATGCAGGTATTTTGCAAATCCATAGGTTCGCTCTACACCTTCAGCAGTGACCTTGACTTTCTGATCAAGGTTTATCTGGCTACGGTGCGCCTCATCGGATATACAGATTACATTTGCCCTATCCGTCAGAAGCTCCAAATCCTCGGTAAACTTCTGGATGGTGGTCATGTACACGCCGCCGCTTGTTCTGCCTTGAAGTTCCTGACGCAGTTTTTCGCGGGAGTCAATGCTCACAACGGTTTCGTCACCAATGTACTTTTTGGATGCTACAAACTGTTTCGAGAGCTGGTCATCCAAATCAGTTCGGTCGGTAATAATCAGGATTGTAGGGCTATGGAAGAAGGTACTCTTCATAAGCATTCTTGTGAGGAAGAGCATAGTATAGCTTTTTCCGCAGCCTGTCGCGCCGAAGTATGTGCCGCCTTTACCGTCCCCCTCCGGTCTGAGATGTGCCTTAATATTCTCAAATAGCTTGACCGCAGCAAAATACTGCGGATAGCGGCAAACGATCTTGATGTCTTTATCCGAGCTATCAGGGAAATAGACAAAATCCTTGATAACCGCTAAGAGGCGTTCCTTTCGGAACAGCCCGCTCACCATAGTTACAAGGGAATTGATGCCGTCCAATTCCTTATCATCAGCCTCAATCTTTCTCCACGCATAGAAGAAGTCATACGGTGAGAAGAAGGAGCCGTATTTATTGTTTGCACCATCGCTTATGACGATGAAGGCGTTATACTTGAAGAGTTCAGGAATATCACGGCGATAACGCACGGTGAGCTGAGTATAGGCGTCCATGATCGTTGTGTTTTCTTTGACTGCGCTCTTGAACTCAAGCACAACAACTGGAATGCCGTTGATGAATACAATCCCGTCCGGTATGCGTAGCTGGTTGTTGATGCCTTCAATTTCAAATTGGTTGACGATCTTGAACACGTTTTTCTCTGGCTCATCAAAGTCAATCAACTCAATGTAAAGGTCTTTCTTTGTGTGATCTTCGCGGTTGAAGATGAAGCCGTCACAAACCATTTTGCAGACTGCTTTGTTTGCTTCGTAGATCGTGCCGGAAATAGACCTCAGGCGAAGGATAATGCTATCAACTTCGCTTGGGGTAAGTCCCTCTGAGGCATATCTGTTCAGGAGGTGCTTCCGCAGATCGTCGATAAGCAGAACCTCAGAGCGTTCACGGTGGATCTGCTCACCATTCAAATAGATATATCCTTCGTCCTGAAATAGCTCCATGATGGACATTTCAAGAGAATGCTCATTGAAGTTCGCCATTTTCTTTTCCCCCTAACTGTATCGTCTTTTTTTCCGCGTATCGGTACACTTGGATTTGAGAAAATCAATCCATTCCTCCCATTCCGCGTTTGAAGCATCAATTATATCTTCTTCATATTGGTCTAAGACGCTCACCAAAGCAGGAAGGACAGAGACCTGCTCCTTGTTGAGCCAAAGCTCCGGCAACTTATGCGCACAGTCTAAGTCGGCATTTATCAATTCAATGCTGTCGCAGATGGACTTATGAATGACTGTGGGACTTGCGCTGTCAGCCCATTCTCCCGGAAGTGCATAACGGTAGTAACCCATCAATGCCCAAGCCATTTCCCACTTGAAATAACCAACATACTCTGTTCCCAAGCCAAAGAACGATTTCCACTTCACGGATAGAGCTTGTGCGCACTTGTATAGATTCATCTTATCCATAATCGTTCTCCTGTAAATGATAATTTAGCGGCTTAGAGACAGTTGAATATATTCGCAGGCATCGTTGAGTTTACGGATTTCCTCAAGGTTGGTTGCAATAATCTCAATAAAGCCATCCGCTATTTTGCAGAATTGCGTCTCAATGTCCTTCGGTGGGAAAACAATCCTAATACTATTCAGAATACTTGTGTTTATTGATGGCATGGTTGCGCCTACTGCGGAAGCAGTGACAAGCTGACGGATTACAGGTTGGTTGAACCACCATAAAAAGTAACTGCCGGTGTCTGGATCGTATGGTCTAACACGAAGACACCGCCCTGAAAATAGCCAACCATTTTCGTGTGGTGAAACTATAACTGCTCGATCTACAGAACCAACGCGACTAAAAACAATATCTCCGGTGTGAAGATCATATTTTCGTAGACGATCAACATCATCTTGTGAGACAAGTGGAAGGTTCCTGTGGGCAATGTATTTCCCATCCATGTGTTCGACCGTAATAATTGGAGTACCTGACTCTACATAGTCTTCGTTGTGAAGCTGGCTACCAAATGGTCCTGTTTGAACAGATGCAAAGTCACCAACCGTCGCGTCTGTCCAACCTTGAGGGACTTTGTTCTGCTTAATAATTGTCTCCGGGAGATTAACTCCGGCATCGTGAAATGCCTTATCAAAAGCCGCTTGGATAGTCGCTTCTAAATTATCATTTATCCGCCGCTTTAGCTCAATGCGCTCCGTGATGGTTTTGTATGCCTTCACAATGCTACGTTGCTTGTCAATGGAGGGAACGGGCAGCTCCACTTTGCACATTTCATCCCAGTCCATGATTTCCCGGACGCTACCGTGAGACTTAAAACGTGCGTAGCGATCAAACTCCGGTCTGCTGAACCAGAGCATTAGGTACTCGGGCAGTAGCTCGTTTTCATCCTTCACTTCAAAAACGGTATAGATATTGCTGACAAGCCCCTCATCACAATCCGTTAGAAGAGCAATACCAATTTTGTCTCCACGCCGAGAAGTATCTGGAATGTAGGTAAACTGCCCCCGTTTGACTACCTTGTATTTCGTAAAGTCTGTACCAACCGTGTTTGCAATGGAGGGAATGAACATCTTTTGGACGGAAACACCTAAAAGGTTTTCCTCTTTTCCGTCTGTGTTCCTGACATCGACTTGACGAATGAAGTCTCCAAGCAGCCTATATCCTTCTTTCATTGTGACACCTCACCCTATGTATTTTCTGTGTGCCAGCTTGACGTTTTGCTGTTTGACCATAGCATAGTGCATGGTCGTATCAATTTTCTGATGCCCTAAGAGCTGCTGGACTTGCTCTATGGGCATTCCTTTGTCTATGGCGGATGTTGCCAATGTTCTTCGGAACTTATGCGGATGAACACGAGGCAGATTCAGCCTTTCTCCCAGTTCTCGAAGCCGTCTTTCTACGCCGCCGATCTGCAAACGGTCATGCGGCGAAGTCAAGGAGACGAACAACGCTGAACAGGCGTCTGTACGGTTTTCCAGATAGTTTTGCAGATGGATTTTCGTCCTGGCATCGAAATAGACGATCCTCTCTTTGCTTCCTTTACCGAAAACAACGCATTCCCGTTCATTGAAGTTGATGTCATCGCGGTTAAGAGCAACCATCTCACCAACACGCATTCCTGAGGATGCAAGAAGGTCTATCATCGCAAGATCGCGGACATTGCAGCAGTTGTCCCGCATGATTTCCAATGCCTCGTCGGTATAGGTTTCCTTGATCACTTTTGCCGTTTTTACTTTGTGAATCCGGCGTACCGGACTTTTCACGATGTAGTCCTCATCCTCAAGCCACGAAAAGTAGCTGGACAGGATGCGGCGGATATTATCTATCGTGACCTTGCTTGACTTACGGTTTGCCTGATACTCTGTTAGGTACTTTCGCAAGTCCTCAGTTACGATCTCTTGTGGCTCTTTGTCAATGCCGGATAGCATTGACACAATGGTCTGACGGTAATAGCTCAAGGTTTTTTCTGAGCAGCCTTCAATGCGTTTTGCGTTGATGAAACAGGCAACCGTATCAACCTTTGCGCTGTCTACTATGCCCACGCTGTGGCTCAATTCCACACTACTCAGCACCCCTTCAAGGACGCCTTGAAGCTGTTTTAACTGCGCGTTGTTCAGATACGGAAGCATCTGACGCTGCACTTCTTGAATTAGTTGTTCTTTCATTGTCGTGTCTCCTTTGAATATTCTCAGAGAACGACAATCAGTGGCAGTTCTTAGGGTAAACTCTCGCCACTGGTGAGAGTATTTCAATTTCTAATAGCCCATGTCCTTTAATATCTTATCAATTTCGGCAAACTCTGCCGGACTACTTGGTGTCCAATCAGAGGAATTGCAATATCTTCAATACATCGCCTTTTTATCTCTCAGGCGGTGGCAGTATGGACATTGAACCGAATCGTCTTCAAAGTCAGTTTTCCGCGTTCTGTGAGTACACACTGAGCAGTAAATTGTGTCTCCCTCATCCCAGAGGGTAGCAGGATTATCATTCCCGCAGTTGGTGCATTTCATTGTGATCATTCCTCCTGTAAATGATAATTTATCTACAGTACTAAGTGCGGTTTTTGACAGCTTGTATCAAACAGTTGACGACAACGCGGCGCTACCTTTTAGAGAATTGTGTTCGCTTGCATCAAGTAAAAGAGTCTTTGCAGATGACTATGTTGTTACTGGAGTTCCGTTTTATCGTGGAAAAGAAATTACCCAAAGGCGAAATGGTGAGCCAATCAGTGATCCATTATTTATAAGCAACGAACACTATGAATTACTCAAGAAAAGCTACGGTGTTCCTACTTGTGGAGATATATTGATTACCGCTGTGGGAACAATCGGAAACAGCTATCTCGTCGAGAATGCTGGGTTTTATTTCAAAGATGGAAACATAATTTGGCTGAAAGACTTTCGGAAATCTGGAATCAATTACTACATATATGACTATATGCAAACATCTCTATTCAAGCGAGAACTGGACGGAATTTGCATAGGCTCAACTCAAACAGCATTAACTATTGCCGCTCTTTCAAATTTGAAGTTGAAAGTCCCGCCTGAACTTGCCTTGAAAGCCTATGTCAACAAAAGTAGGAAGATTCGGAGTGCCATTCAGTCAAATAATGCAGAGATTATGAGACTTACATTGGTAGCAGAAGTAATATTGAGGTCATTAAGCCGCTAAATTATCATTTTCCGCTCTCTTCAAAGCAATGCGGTCGGTGATTGCACGGTAGGACTCGACGATTTCACATTGTCTCGCGTAGGAGGGAACAGGGAGCTTTATACGGCAAAGATCATCCCATGTAATTCCGCCTCGAACACTGCCGTCCGTCATGAACCAGCACTCGCGATCAAACTCCGGTCTGCGAAACCACATCATCAAATACTCTTCATTTAAGACATCGCGGTCAATAATCTTAAACATGAAATACGCCGGAGAAACTATTGCGGGGCTGTCTTTCTCATAGAGCGCAATCGGAAGACGTTCATCGCGCCCAACGTGCATTGGGTTACAGGCAAACAGTCCCTTGCTGATTAGCTTATACCGGCTCAAATCTGTGCCAATTACATTTGCGACGGAAGGCATAAACTCTTTGTCGATGCTTATGCCAAGAACAGTGCTGGTGACTTCCTCGGAGTTCCGATAATCAACAAGCTGAATATGTTTACTAAGAGGTTCATAATTCGATTTCATAGCCCAGTTCCTTAAACACGGTCAACAGGTCTTCTTTCGACTTTTCTTCTGCGACGAGCAGATCACGAAGCTCACTTTGCAGCGTCTTCATTTTCGTATCAAAGTCGATGTTCTCATCGCGGTTTACAAACTCAATGTAACGGCTCGGAACAAGAGTAAAGCCCTTCTCTGCAACCTCATCGAAGGATGCGCTGTAACAAAACTCAGGCACATTCTGATAAGTTTCTTCATAGCCTTCCTGCTGCCATGCGTGATAGACGCTCGTGACTTTTGCACGGTCTTCTTCTGTCAGCTCAATATACTTCTTTTCATAGGGGCTTCCCATTTGCCGCAAGTCCATGAAAAGGATCTCGCGCTCACGGTTGCGGAAGCGTTTTACCTCTCCGTTTTCTTCAACCACACGAGCTTTTTTATTCTTGTTCAAAATCCAAAGCGTAACACTGATGTCGGTGGTGTAGAAGAGGTTGCGGGGAAGGATGATGATTGCTTCGACGAGATTGTTTTCGATGAGCTGACGGCGGATTTTCAGCTCTGTGCCATCGTCAGACAGTGCGCCGTTTGCAAGCAGGAAACCGGCAACGCCGTTCTGGGATAGCTTGGAAACGATATTCAGAATCCAGCCATAGTTTGCGTTACTCGTGGGCGGAACTTCATAGCCATCCCAGCGAGGATCATCAATCAGCTCATTATCACCACGCCATTCTTTCTGATTAAATGGTGGGTTTGCCATAATATAATCTGCCTTGAGGTCCTTGTGCTGGTCATTGGTGAATGTGTTCGCTGCCATTTCTCCGAGGTTTGCAGAAATTCCGCGAATAGCCAGATTCATTTTGCACAGCTTGTACGTCGTGTTTGTATATTCCTGACCATAGATAGAGACCTTCTTCTTGTTGCCGTGATGTGCCTCCACGAACTTCATTGACTGCACGAACATACCGCCAGAGCCGCAGCAAGGGTCATAGAGAATCCCGTCATACGGCTCGATCATTTCTGCAATCAGATTGACAATGCACTTAGGCGTATAGAACTCGCCCTTTCCTTTGCCTTCCGCAAGTGCAAACTTGCTCAGGAAGTATTCGTAGACTCGTCCGATAATGTCATTTTCTTTATCGCCGGTGTTGATCTTATCAACCTCATCCAGCAGCGATGCGAGCTTTGCCGTGTCGATGTGAAGCCGTGAATAGTAGTTATCAGGAAGTGCGCCTTTCAACGCGGGGTTCGCTTTCTCAATCGTGTAGAGAGCGGTGTCAATTTTCAGTGCAATATCATCCTGCTTCGCATTCTCCATGATGAAAGACCAACGGCTGATCTCTGGCAGGAAGAACACATTGTCCTTCGTGTAGAAGGCAACATTGTCAACAAACTTTTCACCGTATTTTTCAGCAATGGCTTTCCTTTGTGTTTCAAACTTATCGCTGGCAAACTTCAAGAAGAAGAGGCTAAGTACAACGTGTTTGTATTCTGCCGGCTCGACAGAGCCACGGAGCTTATCTGCTGACTTCCATAGAGCTTCTTCCATAGAAATCTCTTTTTTCGTTTTATTGGTGGCTCGTGCCATATTGATTCCTCCTGATTTTTTATAACGCTTTAAAGCATCCTACTGTAATGGACGTCGCACTATAGATTCGTATTTTCACATTAAAGTGAAATGTGAAAATACTGCTCTAAATGCTCTTTAACGGCAAGATATAATTTTTTGCTGGCATCTACATGGAATTTTGCCATACGAGGCCAATCAATATCATTAGAAATATCAACGCCGGGCAAAAAAGTATGTATCTTGCTTGCCTTATTGTCATCCATGCGGCTCCAAATCAATTTTGTTCCTATAACTTTCTCAATATTATCTTTCCGGGCAAACAGGAAATCAAATAGTTCCTTGTTTTTCTCTTTTGATGCCATGCCCAAATAGAGTTCGACACGGGATTTATCGAAGTTTGCAACACAGTCGATATGGATACCAGGAATACCTACAAAACCGGCAATCCAGTTACTCGTTACAGGGTTCACATTTCCGAAAAGTCCATTTTCGCTAAAAGCATTTTTGAGCTGCGGAAGTGTGTATTCCCAATATTTTTTGCGGATTTCATAGCGATTTCCAGCAACTGTCTCAGAATTATCTTCATCTTTAAGGTAAAATACGAGCTCACTCTCGGGAACATCAAATACAGCGAATATCTTTCGCAGATTATTGATTTTGTACTGTGTATCAGTTCCCGTCCACACATACAGATCTGTATCGATTTGCCGGCAGGAATTAAAAGATGTCGGGCTCATACTGAAATGTAGCGACAAATCTACTGCGGGGTCTTGCGATACCGCCAGTTTTGTCAAGACGGCCTTATTCTCAGAATGAAGCATTGTGATGACTTGCTGATACATATCTGCCCAGCTTGCCACCGGCTGTTCGGCACCCTTGAAACTATACTTGGAGAGAACGCGCCCCGTGAGAATGACATCTTCATCCAAAGCGATAGCATCCATCTGCTTTTTCTGAGGGTGGTAATTTGATGTGGGATAGGGCCAAATTCCGATAACCGTATTTTTTAGGAGCTGGTCACGTTCCTCAAGTTCAGGCAAACCCCACTGTTCCTTCTGGCCGACCCACTGATTGATTCTAAGGCCAGAATCTTTAAAGCCATGAGGCATATCGCGCTTCTCTGCAAACGGGCTATTGGAATAGCGCGGGTTATACGCAGTTAGGGTTAGATTTGCCAAACGGTGGAGCCAATTTGTGTGAATCGCTTCATAATTATCCCCAAGGCTCACTATCCATGCGGCAGTAAGATGCTGTGGCATAATGTGCTCAATAGAGTACTCTCCACGATCCAAGTGGCCCCAAACATCTTTGGTCTCGCTGGTCTCTGAATTCTCCAAACGCTCAAAGAGGTACAGCTTGTTTTTGGGATTCATCCCATAGATATTGCGCGTAGACATACACTCTGCGAACTCCTCATCAGAGGGAAACCGAGTACGTTCTCTCTTGCTGAGAAGTGCATATTTGAACTTCTCAACATAATGGCGTTCATCTCCATCAAACCGAATGATTTCACGATGAAGCAGAAGAAAGATTTTATTCAACGCATTGGTGGGCAAGTCGCAAATAGCTCGGCGGAACAAGTAGCTTTCTGTGAAATAGAATACTTCAATTAGCTCATCGGCGGTCAAAGCACCACTTTCGCTAAGGCGAATTACTTCCAGCAAAAACGGACGTGTGACCGATGTGGACAGTCGATTGAGACGATAGATACAACTATTGAGCCGCTCGTCAGAATGACCGCCTTTAATGAGAAATGCGTATCGCTTTGCATACTCGAGTAAATCTTTAAGCAAAGGTTCAATATCCGCCACCCCTGCAACCTCGACATATTTCTTAAATGTTGGGTAGACACTATTCATATTAGGGGTGCTCTGCTGTTTGATGCTTAAGTAGTCACGAACAAAGGAACTAACATCATAGTCGGTATAGCTTTCAATGCGATTCCAGTATTTTTCATAGAACTTCGTTTGCTGATCATTTGGAAGTCCCATCAAGATGTAATTGCGTATCTTATCGCCTTCGCTAAGGTTAAGTCCCGTGGAGTTTAAGCTCTCAAAGATAAGCTGTGGATTATCCTCATGGTTAAGCGATATGTTAATGATCTCCAACTTGCAGATAGCATCAAATAGCTCGTCAATATCTAATTCGCCGTGTTGAATACGGTCGTAAAAATATCGATAATTTATCGTAAGATTAGAGTCCGGGATATATTCTTCATCTTGGTCAAAGAGAATACCGAATGCCTTCTGATCATTTTTAATAGGCTTCAATTTAATGCGTTTTTCTTCTGGCTCATATTCATCGATCAGATATTTTTTGAGGATTTTGTCCGTGAGTTGATGATCACGAGATACCATTTTCCCAGATGAAAGCAAATGATAAATAGCCAAAAGAAGCAAAGATATGGTAGTCAGGCGCTGTTGACCATCAATGATAAGAAACTCCTCCATTGTGCCTGATTCGCTTTGGACAGAGACGATGCTCCCAAAGAAATGGCTCTTTCGATTCTGCCGGATGACCTTTACCAGATCGTCATAGAGCTGCTTGCAGTGTTCCATTTTCCAATCATAATTCCGTTGGTATACCGGAATGATAAATCGTTTAGAAGCGCCATCTAAGTATTTGATTAGTTTTTGTGCGTTACCATTCATACACTTTCTCCCTTAGAATCAAATTACCGCAAATCTTACAAGCACCTTTCTAACGCTTCGATTTCATAAACTGATAGGCATCGATTTATCAATTCCCGGTTTCGTATAATAGCAGCAACTACTTGGTCTTCTGTCAACCCTTTTAGATGATGCCCATATCGATCAAGTATCTTTCTAATTGCAGAGCTTGGTATGCCAAATTCAGTCAAAATTTGAATGTTAGCGGCAGTAAACTCATTTTCGATTGCTTCAGCAATAAATGAATAGTCACCAGCTTCCATACATAACTCAGCCGCAATATACTTCTGAAGAGAATCAACAACATTCAGCCACTTAGGAATTTTGTATTGTAGCCAATTTTTCTGAAACTTGAATATAGTTTCGACTGCCTCGTCTGCAAATTGCCGAGCCATTTCAGGATACTCCACCATGAATTGTTGCAACGAAAAATGCATATCTGCAGAATTTGGTACATTTTTCTTGAGATACTCTTTGGCGCGATAAGCAACGCGTTCAACGATCATCTGACGGATATTTTTGTTGTAGATATAGCTTACCGTTTGAGTTGCCATCCATTTTGTGGAGATAAGCACATTTTTATCGTTTCCTTCAACAAAACGGTCTTTTACTAAGTCAAAAATAATACAGAGATGGTTGTACAGATTTCTGTCTCGCAATTCACTCCAAACTATATCACCTCTACGATGAGGATCAATCAGCATTGCACGAATAATTGGCAATAACTCGAGCTGGTCTTTTATTGACACAGCATTGCGCTTTAAAATGATCTTCAATTCTTCAGGCAAATTTTCAAAACGTTGATACCGCTCCATATTAAATGGTTTAACTTCAGCTTTTTCGATATTCACCAGCACTTCGTCATCAATTGGATTTTGGGTATATGCCGGAATATCAACAGACATTTCCTTTGCCTGAGGCGGTTTTTTGAGATTTATTACTCGACCGACGCAGTGTTCCATCAAACGTCCGGCTCGTCCTCGAATATTGGCATAATCAAAATAATCAACATCACGTGTACCAATCTTACTATCATAATAAATCACATTTTTCGCAGAAGTATTGACCCCCTCAATGATGGTATTGGTACAAAACAGGAATTTAAGCTTTTGATCGTTAAAATACTTAATTGTCGATACTGTAATATGCTTCGGCATGGAACCATCATGAATTCCTATTCCGTTAGAAAGACAGTGCGCCAGGGACCACTCAACACCGAGGTTTTCATTAATCCATTGAATTAAAGGAATATCTGTATTTTGCTTGTTTCCTTGTGCTTCTAAATGATTACTATAGGCAAAAGCCAACTTTCGAGCAGTTGAGGGAGACGAGCAAAAAATCAAAGATTGATCTTCAGTCGCATCTAATACCGCAAAAATGTCCTCATATGACACCTTGCCGCCTGGCTTTTTCTTTACAGTATCATAGAGATTCTCTGTTTCAGTATAGACCAACGAGTAGTCGGTTTTATAAAAAACAGCATTGTATTTCTCTAAGAACCCAGGTGAAATATTATCAATATTGGGACCCAACAAATAAAACCGGCAGGACGGATTCTTCATTAGCCGAAGAAATGCTATATTCAGTATATTTGCTCTGTTGTCTTCTCTTTGCTTGCTGAGCTTATAAAACTCATCAATGATAAGCAGTTCGATGTCTGGCATATCAGGATATTCCAATACTCGCTCTGCTGTAAGCAAAAAGATATTACCTTTTTCAGTGGAAGCGCTTTGCGATGTCCTAACAATTACTTTGTATTGATCAAAATATCGTTTCAACTTGATTCGAGTTTCGTCGAGTAGCGCCAGTGTGGGCTGAATAATAACAATATTTGTGTATATGCCGCTGGCAACAATTTCTTCAATTAACAGGCTTTTCCCGAAACTCGTAGGTGCACTCACAACAACATTTTGTTTAGAAAGAATCAAATCGGACAGTTCTTTTTGTTTACTGTGCAGGGTTTTATCAAAGATATATTCTGACCTATGGTATTCCTGACGTATCCGTGCGTCAAGGTCAGTTAAGGTCATTTTATACTTTTCAATATAGGGGTAAAATCCAACTGCCTCAATCAAATCTTCCCACATAGGTTTTAGCGTAGAGGGGACATCTTCCCATACATCAATAACCTTTATTAGGTGGTTTCTTCCAACTGCCTGAATACCAGAATCCTTTGAATTCAAAGCATTAGAGATAGAGCGAAACAATTCAAAGTGTGCAGCAGGCTCTAACAAAGCAATATTGTCAATTTGCTGAAAGAAATCCATAGACGCCTCCTGTTAGATGTTTTGCATATGCCAAATTTTCTCCAGCATACATTTTACTAACTTCTTCTTTGCTTCAATCGGCATAAGAATTAGTACCGTTTGAACCTGTTCACGATAAGGAAATGTATTAATTGAATTATAATAATCTCGAAGTGTCGCTGTATGGGAAACGATACCCGCATCCTTGACCGCATCGTCGATTGCCTTTAGGTAGTCCAATGCGATATCATCTTCATAAATGCATAAAAGCGGGATGCGAATGTATTGAAACACATCTTTTAGTAGAATAGGTCTGCTTAATTTCTCAATCCACTCTTCCCTTTGAGGGTGTTCCAATTGAGTTTCTAGGCCACGTTTTATTATCACATACTGTTCACTGAGATAATCTTTAGTTATATGTTTCTTTAAGTCTTCAACCAACTCATCAATACCCCCTTTTACGACCCCCTTGGTCTTCCACGCTTTGTAAAACTTGGTTTCACCCAACCACAATGTCAAGCTGTCCTGACTAACATGAACAGCATCGAACCCTTTTGCTTCTTGAGAAAAGGAATCCTTAAAATACATTTTTGAGATAAGCGGAATCGTGTTCTTGAATTCCTTTAAAAACATGTGTAGTACAATTTCTCCCAATACTCCCTTTTTCTCGTACCACCGTAAAAATGCTGGTTCCCAATCTTCTTCCGGCACATCGTGTTCAAGATAATATCTAAGTTTTTCAATCTCATGTAACTTAAGTAGACTCTGTGCAGCTTCTCTCTGTTTTTTCGTAATTTGATTTCTGGGTATATCAGCGTAGGCAAACGCATACTCCAAGATATTTTCTGAAAAAGCATCCGCAAAATTGTCATATGCGTATTTAAGAGAGCCGTCGTTTTCGATATCCGTATTCATTAATACAGTATTCACATCATCTTCATCGACTTTTAAAACCAAGACACCGCTACGGCCAGTATTGCTTACTGCCTGCACAAGTCAACACCTCGTTTCTTCATTTGCACTATATTTTTTCATCCGGCACGATCTCCACGATATCCTCTATCCGGCAATCCAGCGCTGCGCAAATCTTCACGAGTATCTCCGTGGTGACATGCCCATTCCGCCCCATTTTGGTGACGGAAGCTGGGCTGATACCTGCTTTTTCACACAGGTCTTTTTTCTTCATGTCTTTATCGATGAGTAGCTTCCAGAGTTTTTTATAACTCACAGACATAAAATATCTCCTCCGTACCGATATACAAAAAATGCTCTGCCGCTTGGCAGAGCATTTGGTCTATTGCAGCCATACTGCCAAGGCCTATTCCAACACTTGACAGCGTTGTTTATAATGATAGCACATTTGGGCAGGAAAAGCAAGAAAATGATAAATCCGCACGAATTCCGGCCCTATTGGATTTCTTTTCGAGCTGCAAAAGAAACGGTTGAACCTCCGGGCAGTCAGAGCTACAATGCCAACACCTCATCGTGAGGACAAACTGATTGGAGGTCAAATGATGAATTATGAAGCAAGCCCGTTTCAGAACTACGAATCAATCACTATTGATGAACTGAAGGATCAAGCTAACAGTCTACTGAATCTGGTAACGGAAGAACAGCGGCCGCTGCGCGTATGCATGAATAATGGTATGGAGTTCCTGCTGTTCCCTCAGGACCTGCTCGCGCCGGTCTGCGATTCAGACTTTCGTTTGATTCTGCTGTCGGCAATGCGGTATGTGATGGGCAGAAACACATATATGCCCGCAGTAGTTTTCAATTATATTAAGCGCCACATTCGGTTTCTGGACGATAAGTTTCTTGCGTTGGCTGCCGATGATATTCAGCGGTATCTTAAAGACTACGCAGAACACAAGCCGAATCCGAATCTTTGGCAGAGCCTTTTAGATGCACTTGAAACAGAGCAGAGAGAGCGTGCCACTTGTGAGGTAAGGAAGATCAGACCTTGTCCAGCTTGCGGGAAGCCCTTGGAGATCATGAGCATTGCCGACAACCAGCATTCACCAGGCAGATTTGATGTAATTGCCCGCTGCCCAAACTGTCATTCTGATTACGAGTGGTTCTGCGATAAGGACGGCGGTGTCTCAGATATGAAGCAGTATTTCTTCGGGTAAGGCGAGTGTGCGTTCCGGCAGGAGACTTTGGGTGTATTCCTTGTTTATAGCGGCTCAACCCTTGAACTGTGCGCCAACTTCCATAAAGCGACTAAAAGGGCCACACCTGCTCGTATGAACAGGCGCGGCCCTCTAAAAAGTCGCTCGTATTGAAGGGAATCTAATTCAGCCTGAAATAGCAGGTGTTTTTCCCTTTCCCTTCTTTTTTCAGTTCTCCGGCTGCGACCAGCTTGCGCAGGGCCCCCTCTATGGAACTGTCGCTGAGCGTCGGGCAAAGCTCCCGGATATCCTGCTTATTGAATCGCCCGATTCTATTCTTGCTTGCTCTGCGCACCATTTCCAATGCAGGCAGCTTGGTTTCCACAAGCGCCACGCGATCCTCGAAGTCTTTATAGGCCGCAAGTATTGTTCCAAGCAGATATTTGATAAAGGGTACTACATCCTCGGTGCCTTCGTGCCAGCCGGTTTGCGCCTGTGCAAGCGCATCGTAGTACAGATCCTTGTTTTTGGCGATTTTGGCTTCAAGGGAGATATACTTGCCGACATAAAAGCCGTTTCGGTACAGAAGCAGCGTCGTGAGCAAGCGGCTCATTCTTCCGTTTCCGTCATTGAAGGGGTGGATGCACAGAAAGTCATGGATGAAAACCGGGATTGCAATCAACGGCTCCAACTCCATATTCCCAATCACACGGTTGTATTCCTCGCAGATTCTGTCCAGCGCTTCCGGCGTTTCATAAGGGGCGAGCGGCGTGAACAGCGTTTCCACATGACCGTCCGGATAGGTGGCAGTGATATAATTCTGCACGCTTTTTGTGCGGCCCGCAAGCGGGTTGTTCATATGGCTGTACAGGATTTTGTGAAGCTGCAGGATGTAGTTCTGCGTAATTGGTATCGCATCAAAGCTCTCGTGAATGATGCTCAGCACATCACGGTATCCGGCAATCTCCTGCTCGTCACGGTTCCTCGGCGTGGTTTTCTCTTCGACAAGCTGCCGGATTCGGGTACTCGTGGTAACGATGCCCTCAATGGCATTCGATGCCTCGGTGCTCTGTATTTTGGCGATTTCCACAAGTTTTTCGAGTTCCTCCGGGCGCTGCTTCAAATATAGCTCCTGCTTTCCGGCTTCCTTATATATGGCCGCAATCAGACCAAGAACATCCGAGTCCCACTTTTGCTCCTTGATTGCGGAGTAATTGAAGGTTCTCATCCCCTCACCTCCATTCGCTTTCCCTTAAATAATAATATAAAATAAGGGAATAGTCAATGGGTTGTGCCTTAAATCCCTTACTATTATGCCTGTATTAAGGGATTTATACTCAGGGAGCAAGAAAAGTACCTTTGCCTATCTTCTCGCCTATTCTTTGTTTATAGCGCCGCAGCTGCCGAGTTGCCACCCACGCAGAAACAACTTGCATAACTGCCTGTCCAGAGTTACAATACAGTTCACCCGAAACGCAAAACGCTTCCCGTTCGGCATCGGTGAACCTTCACCGAAAACCGGGCGGGAAGCGTTTTTGACCACATAGATTACCACATACGGCGTTGGAGTACCCGGAAACAGCGGAGATAAGAGCGCTAAAGAGTAAGTAAAACAAATTGAAAAGTGCTAAAAAGCGCTATAAATGAGCAAAAAAAGTATTCCTGATAAGTTTGGGACTAGGAGGCCGTGCGTTCGAGCCGCATTACTCGGACCAAAATCCCACTGAAATCGTTGATTTCAGTGGGATTTTTCTTATTCTTTGTCTATTGCGGCGTAAAATTTGATAGGAATTATAAAACTTACGGTTGATCTCCTATATATTTCAAGCTTCTTAAAAGGGCAGTTAATTACTTTTGCCTTTATATTTTGCAGAGCTATGTTGAAAACCTTGCAAAAAGAGCGTATAATATACTAACGGCAAGTCTTAAATGTCTTGTCTATGAGATTGCCGTGTGACTTCACACGGCTTTGTTATGTTGTAGGCAACATATATTTATATAAAAAGTGGCCGGCGAAGGGAGGCATAGCTTCA
Organism: bacterium; assembly: GCA_963613665.1. GTDB lineage: Bacteria > Bacillota > Clostridia > Oscillospirales > Oscillospiraceae > F23-B02. Next base: position 82,126 of record CAVEAL010000009.1, read on the forward strand.
TGTCGAAGCAGAGCCAAATGACTGGTGCAGATTATCTTCTCCTATTGCTATATTTAGATAATTGTAGCGCAATTAATGGCGCAATCAGAATTATAAAAATGATGTTTTTATTTAATATGGAAATTGCTCCCGTCCTTAAAAAGAAAGGGGGTTCCATTTGCGATGAAGATCTTCCTAAGTTTTCGGCATACAATTACGGTCCATTTTCCAAGGATGTTTATGAGCAGGTAGAACTATTTCAAAGCATAGGATTTATCAAGGTCAAAAATCTATATGCAACTGAAGAAATGTCTGAAGTTGATGATTGGGAAGAAAGTGCATTTGAAACTGAATTTTCTGAAGGTTCGTGTCAGTATTCAAGTAATCAGGACGGAAAGTTTATGCAATATAAGCTTTTGAATCTCGGAAAGAAGTATGTTGAGAGTGAAATAATACCGCAACTAACAAATGATCAGTTAACTGTTTTAACGACCTACAAGCAAAGAATAGTTCATACATCTCCAAAAATGATTTTAAGGTATGTGTACACTAAATACCCTGAGATGACAGAAAACTCTCTTATTAAAGATGAGGTATTGGGGAAATGAGTATATATACTTTTTCAGAAGCTGAATTGAGATCTCGCTTTATAAAAAATATAGGTAATAGAGATGATATCGACGTCTATATAGAAGTACCTGTTTTTTGTCGTTCTGTTGATTTAGTAATACAAGAAAAACAAAATGCGGAAATTTTTGCGATAGAATTTAAATTGCATGATTGGAAGCGAGCAATACAACAGGCTCAAAGCGTAGGACTTTGCTTTGATTATCTATATATTTGTTTACCCAAGCCAAAAACAAATTCTTCAGCAAGCAAAATTAGTGATACATGTATATCGAATGGCGTGGGACTTATTTTCTATGATACAGAACTCAATGAATTCTTCATAGAAGTCGAAGCTTCAAAGACTGCTGATGTTTGGGAAAAAGAACGTTGCCGTATTGTCAACTATTTGGAGGCTAAGAGAGATGAAGCAACAACATCTAAAAATTCTTAGATATAATACGGGCACTGATAAAAAAGCTTTCGTACAGTTCAAAGATTTCTTTGACGCGGCAATTTTTAACGCAACAATAGTTGCCTATAGCGGCGCCTCAGTCGCCGATTTGATTTCAATGCATAGCCGGAGATATATTATTGATCCGCAGACTCATATTTTCCAACAAGAGTTGTCTGCGTATACTACCGAAAATAAAAAAACTCACATTCCGGCAACAAAAAAATCGGTAACAAAATATTTAGAAAAAATGCCTGCTGCTCTCGCTGACAAGATTCTTAAATTACACCAAAAGCCCGAACCTGAACTCATTGCCCAAAACCTTGATGCATTAGTAGAGTGCGTGTATGCTTTTCAAACAGAATTTGTAAACACATTTATTGTGCAAAAAGAGTATGATAAGTATTTGAAATTCGCTAATATGGGCCCTCGTCCCAAACTTGTCATTGCTCCATATTTTATGATAAAATCCGAAGATTCTTATTCAGAAAAGCAAATGTGGTTACATTATAACAGAGTCTGCTTAGAGAATACAATTGCCCTCAACGAGCAACAAAAAAAGGAAGAAATTGCTGCTCAATTAGTCCTTGAAAAGGATGTACTTTCTGAAGAATTTATTGAAATGGTCGCGTCCACATATGATCTTGCAGGCTACGAATATATCTTTATTTGGCTTGATGATTTCAATGCCTTTGAAGCTAAGGTAATGTATAATGAATTGTTTTCCAAGCTACTCAAAGCATTGAATAATATTGAAAAAAAGCCTATCATGGCATATGGTGGTTATGAATCTATAATTTTATGCAATACAAACAGCCCTGCTCGTTTGTACGGTGTTGCTCAGTCTGTAGGGTATGGTGAATATCGTGCAATCACACCTGTGGGTGGTGGTATGCCTGTAAACAAATACTATTTTCTTCCGACACATTGCCGAATGAGGTTTGATGATGTTGCTCGTATTTTGTCAGAGCACGGTTATTTTAGCGCAAGCAAAAGCGAAAAAGAACATGCACTTGACTATTACAGGGATATTTGCAATTGTGGTATTTGTCATGAAATTATAAGAGATGATATAAATGGTTTTTCTACGTATAACGATTCTATCCCTTACACAGTAAAAACAAGGAATGGGATTCTAACTAAAAACCGCCCAACTACTGATGCAACTCTCATTGCTGCAATTCATTTCTTGAACTGTAAAGTTTTTGAATGGAACTATATTGATAATGAAGATTTATCAACAGTTTTAGATAACTTGAAAAGTTGCTATGCCCAATATCAACCCAAACTTGCTGGTCATATAAATAAATGGTGCGAGATTTATGGCAAATAAACGAATTAAGCGAGTCATTATTGCAGGGGCAGGTTTTTCTGCCCCTGCAAAACTGCCAATTCAAAGCAGAATTATTGATAGAATGGCAGAAGTTCCGGAAATGGATTTTTTAACTGGAAAAATGCCTGAAGAGAGTATGACTTTTCTTGATGCGTTTATCACCGTTGGTCTATTTCTTTTAGATAATTACGCAAAGAAAGACTATACTGAATACCGTGTGAAGTATCAAAAATTGGTGGATAAAGATTTGGCATATAGAACATTCTTTGGTGCACAAGAAATTGACTTCAAATCATTGTGGTCAGAAGAAACATCCAAAACATTAAACAGTATCTTTTCGGATGAAGCCGCTCATAGTAAGCATGTGAGCAATTACTATTCAGAAGTATATTCTATTCGCGAGAATATTCGAAAGGCAATTCAAGACGAAAAAATTAATGTTAATCTTGAGGATGTATTTACCGCATTTGATAAGTCAATAATTGTGCGAGAGCATCTACATGGTTATACATATGCTCAAATGGATAAAATTCGTTATTCTATTATGCGCTTGTTTATCTATTATTTTTCTAAAAGCGTCCTTGAACACGATTTTGCGCATAAAGATTATCAAGCATTCTTTGGTTATCTCAAAAAGCGCCGAACAATTGAACCACCAACAATAATTACAACCAATTGGGACACTTTAATTGAAAGCTATTGCAACAAATATTCTGTTGATTATAGTTATGGATTTTTACAACCCTATACTTCCGATTCTATTAAACACACAGCCAAAAACTACGATTTACTACTTCTCAAAATTCACGGTTCCGCAAACTGGCTTCGTTGTTTGAATTGCGGTTCGATTTCTATTTTTGAAAAAAAACATGCAGCAACTTCTTTATTTGAGGATAATCGCACAGAAAAGTGTCCTGTCTGCGGACAAGAAAAAACAGCTCATGGCGCGTCAATGCAACCGGAATTAATAACACCTACAATGATGAAATCTCTTTCAAATCAGTTATATACAAATTTGTGGTCAAGTGCAGCACAAGAGCTACGTGATGCTACACATATCATTTTTGTTGGCTATTCCCTGCCAATTGCCGATTTTGAGTTCCGTTACATGCTACAAAAGAATGTAACCAGTTCCGCAAAGATTGATGTCATTTTGACACCGAATAGCAATCCAGACTTAGTTGCTAATAATTTGAAAGATTTATTGCCATCAAAACGGTACTTGGACGCTTTCCCGAAGAATAAGGTTTCCTTTTATTACGAAGGGTTTGGACCATATTTTTCGTTAAGCAAGTAATCACATGTGGTTAAACTATTTAGTTTTTTATATATCATATCATTTAGACATTTCGTGAGGTTCTGTTCTTGAATTGTCCCGATAATTTCATAATCCATCTCCTATCAACATAATTACCGGCATGGGTACCAATTACTGGGCGCCCATGCCGGTGGTTCGTTTTACTTTCCCTTTTTCACTTTCTTCGTTTACTCCCTCCTCGTATAATGTAGTTACGGTTTAACAGAGATGGTAAACCGCAAAAAACCCACTTGTTGTTTCATCAGCCAGATGAGATAATAAGGACGGCAGACAGAGGGCGCAGTCTCCCTCCTTGAAGCAAAGGCTTCGTCGGAAAGAATTGTGCCTCTGTCTTTGCGGGTAG